>CAZWGO010000003.1:30073-183578 GCA_964633355.1 uncultured Micavibrio sp. | reverse complement strand
CATGAATTCATCAGATACAGTGTACAGCGCGGCGGCTTGAAGGCAGTTTTCAATATCAGTAGCTTCATTCATTGATAAGCGAGAAAAACAGTAGAGGATTTGATTTTCTGTCATAACGTCAGAAATCGACATAACCAGATTCATTGGAGAAATTACAGTTTCGGCAAACTCATAAAAGGCTTCAATTCCTTGTGAACCAATACGGTCTTCCACACGACTATATGCTTTATAAAAATTATCTTTGAAAGTTCTGACATCGGGCATGCCGCCATAATCGAAAATAAAATCCTTATCGGCGATACAACCAAAATTGCGTGATGCGAATTGAATGTACCAAAACCGCTCTTCGTTCAGATTATTGACAATAAAATCTATCTTTCTTCCCAGCAATTGTATATCACGGCTTAATTGACTATCGCCCTTCATGACCTTTTTAATTGGCAAGACAGTGGAATTATATCTACTATTTAATTCATTCCCGGCAGTATGAATGTTTGATTGCATCTCAAACAGGAGTTGGTCCAAACGCATAAATTTTTCAATGGCATAAGCATATCGGGCAGCGCCATCCGTGTGTGAGGATAGATAAAGATCGGGATCGCTGTGAATTTTCTCTATTTGGTCAAATAGATTTTGATATTTCCCGGGTACAAAAGGAAATGATTCCGGAGAAAGCTCGATGAGGCTTCGACCTATGGTGGCATAATAAACATCATCCGGAACTCTACCTTCTCTATAACCAAAAAATTCATTGGCATAAGTGCGAGTTATATGAACTGTGCTTACAAGTTCTTTGACAAAGTGAAGTGCTTCTTCTTCATTTTTGCTATCAAAATAAAAATCAGAAGCGCTAGTCAGAATCTCCATGGCAGGTTTGCAAGTCACGGCCTTGGTCTTCCAGAGAGCTTCTTTTAAGAACATAGGAAGATGGAGATCGGAAAGGCTTGCGGTTCCAAATGAATGCTTCATTGGAAATCATTCGCCGGAAAAGGAATGTTACGCTTTAAGCATGTTGTTATTTCTGGGCAAGCGCTGTGCAGTTCATCTTCCAGTCCGTAAATTTGAATTTGCAATCTTTCCCCGATTTCTGTGTCAGGCCTTAAATATGTTTTTATTTTTTTAAATTCTCTAAGTGTTTCTCTTACTTCTTCGGGCAGGTAATCTTCGAAAGGGGAATGTTCGAGATCATCCGCCATATCAGTTAAGTACTCAATCGAATAAATATGGGCCAGAAAGATACTCTCTGACGACAAGTTGACCGTGCTGTCATCATTGCCACAGCGCTCTAATTCACAGGCATCATCAAAAATCCTGACGGCATCCAATATATCGTTTTCATCGAAATGACGCTCTGTGTATTGTAAAGTGCCGTCCTCATCAGGCAAGGGGGCATTGGCATCGTGAATCTTATAATGAGAAAGAAGGGCTAGAAGCAAAGCTCGCTCGTTTTCTTCCCCTTTAAAGAAATCTTCGTGAAATTCCTGATAAAAGGCGTATCGTGTGCCGATTTTGGAAATTTCCCCTGTGGACATTTTATCGGCAGGCAGGGTTTCATTGGATGGTAGGTCGGCAGCATTTTGGAAAACAAATCTTAAGATGCCGCGTTCAAATTCTTTATGTTCGGCAATACCAAGCTCGCTGAAAATGTAATTTTCACGCGATCTTATAAGCTGATCTCTTTTTTCCAAGAAGCCAGCTATCGTTGATAGATTTCCTTCTTTACTCATCAACCCTCCCTGTGGGGTTTTATTATTTTTTTATTTAGTCTATACGCGTTCGATTTTTGCTCCGCAGGCCTCTAACTTGCCTGTTAGATTTTCATAGCCTCTGTCGAGGTGGTAGACGCGGTTGACGAAAGTTTCGCCTTCGGCAACGAGCCCTGCCAAAATAAGAGATACGGAAGCGCGTAAATCAGTCGCCATGACTTCCGCGCCTTTCAGTTTTTTGACGCCGCGCACGATGGCGGAATTGCCTTGGACGGTAATATCTGCGCCCATGCGTCGCAGTTCCGGCACATGCATAAAGCGATTTTCAAAGATAGTCTCCGTGACCATGCCGGAGCCTTCGCACATGGTCAGCATCGTCATAAATTGTGCCTGTAAATCCGTGGCAAAGCCCGGGAAAGGTTCTGTCATGATATCGGTGCCGATAAGCGGCGTACCGTTGCGATGAACGATCACGTCGTTTCCTTCTTCTTCAATCGTCACGCCAGCCTTGCGAAGCGGGGCGATCAGAGACGTCAGAAACTCGGTTTGTGTTTTCTTGAGGCGCAGCGTGCCGCCGGTCAGCGCCACAGCAATCATAAACGTGCCGGTCTCGATCCGGTCTGCGATAATGTCATGCGTGCAGCCATGGAGAGACGGTACGCCCTCGATATGAATTTCGGACGTGCCGAGGCCCGAGATTTTTGCGCCCATCGCGATAAGCGCGTTGCCTTGATCGATAATTTCCGGCTCACGCGCGGCATTGACCAGAACGGTTTCGCCTTTAGCCAGCGTTGCCGCCATCATGAGGTTTTCTGTCGCGCCAACGGAAACTTTCGGGAAGAGAATTTTCGCACCCGTCAAGCCGCCTTTCGGAGCGGTTGCCTTGACATAGCCGTCTTCCAGGGCGATCTCGGCACCCATTTCGCGGAAGCCGTCCAAATGCATATCGATAGGCCGTGTACCGATCGTACAGCCACCCGGCAGCGAAACTTGTGCTTCACCTGTGCGGGCGAGAAGGGGACCCATCACGAGAACGCTGGCACGCATTTGGCGAACCAGATCATACGGCGCAATGGAAGAAGTAATATCGTCTGCCTGAATAAAAGCCGTGCCATTACGGCGAAGCTGGATCTTGATTCCCATCTCGGCCATCAGCGCGGCGAGCGTCTGAATATCTTTCAAATGTACAGGGCAATTGGTAAAGTTTACGGGATCACCTGTGAGCATCGCGGCGCAAAGATGCTTCAGCGCGGCGTTCTTCGCGCCGGAAATCGGGATCTCGCCATTCAGACGCGTCCCGCCAGTGACTTTGATCTTGTTCAGCAAAGAAGGTTTGATAACGCTTTCCGGATCAATAGCGATTAAGTCGTCAGTTTCTTTAAGGGCGAGATTTTGCAAAATAATTACTTTCTGGAGTTTAAGTGCGAGGCAATGTTACGCCGGTCTGGCCCATATATTTCCCGGCGCGGTCGGCATAGTTGACTTCGCATGCGGAGGAGCCTTTGAAGAACAGGAACTGGCAGAGACCTTCATTGGCATAGACTTTGGCTGGCAATGGCGTCGTGTTTGAAATCTCCAATGTTACATGGCCTTCCCAGCCCGGCTCCAATGGCGTTACATTCACGATCAAACCGCAGCGCGCATAGGTTGATTTGCCAAGGCAAATCACCAGAACGTCTTTCGGAATTTTAAAATATTCAACCGTGCGGGTCAGCGCGAAGGAATTCGGCGGGATGATGCAGACATCGGTTTTACGTTCGACGAAACTTTTCGTCGAAAAATCTTTCGGGTCGACAACGGCAGAATCGATATTGGTAAAGATCATGAATTCATCGGAGCAGCGCGCGTCATAACCGTAAGAGGACAGGCCATAGGAAATAATTTTCTGCCCGTCTTTTTCACGGTTCTGTTTTTCGGCAAACGGAAAAATCATACCTTCATTGGCTTGGGTGCGGATCCAGTGATCCGGCATAATGCCGGGCGCATCCTTAACCGATACTTCCGGTGTAAAAGGAACGTCGAATAAATCATTATTGGAGGCCGGAGGTCCCTGCATAAAATTTTCCATCGACATTTCCATCTTGGGGGCGGTTTTCTGTCCGCTGGTTTCGAAAAAAGGTTCTATGCGGTTTCTAAATTTCATTACTCTTTGTCTTTCTTTGGCTGGAGCTTGGTTCCAGTTTGGGCTTTTCGTTTCTTCAGATTTTCACGCAAGGCTTCGGCGCGCTTGTCGATTTCATCGACGCGGCTGACACCGGGTGGCAGAGGCTTATTCTGCGTCATATCCGCGAATCCTTATCTGATATCTAAATATGGGAAAGTTGAGGCGGAAAATACACAAAATAGGCGTGACATTCCACAAAAATTATAATAATTAACTCAACGCCTTAGCCATTTCCGCCCGAAAGGCCAAAAAGCTGCCGTAGCTCAGTGGTAGAGCACTCCCTTGGTAAGGGATAAGTCAACAGTTATCTCAATCTTAAATCCATTTTATATATCAATTACTTAGGGTTAATGAGCTTTCTAGGCTAAAACTAAACCCCACTCAAACCCCACAAACTGCCCGTTTTAGTTAGAATCTCACAGGGTAGAGAAGCTTTGAGGAGGGGGTAGGGAGAAAACAGGGGGCCATGATAAGTTAGCTATAAGCGATCACCAAACTTATGATGTATTTTTGCTATGAAAAGTACATCCTTTATACATTGCTACCCATAAAACATTACATCCTATAGCGATTATATCGAGCCGGGGTGTATTGAAATTGGGTCGTTGAGGCTCTTAACCTCTGCAATTGTGCCAGATAGTCCATGTATTTAATGTAGTAGAATGAATAAGTCAGAGCTCAAGACCATTATCGACACATCTATACGCGTAAGAAGGCCAACCGAAGAGGCAATTCAAAAGTTTGTAGATGACCTTGACGCAGGACTAAATTCAGGTTGGGCTATCTTTACGCCTGCAGTGTCCTTACCAGTTTCGATTACAATGTTATCGCCCGTTGCAGATTTAGTGGAATTTGGAAAGCTCAAGAAACTTTCAAAAGACCTAGCCGAAAGGACACAGGATAAAGAACAGGCCATACTAAATTCCTCTCTGAAACTTCAGAAGCAGTTGAACGAACTCATTGCTTTCTCCAAACTAAACGAACATGAACCTTACAATGATGAACAGTGGCATGCTATGAACGAAGTCATAACAAGTCTGAAAACGGTCATTCCCATTTTGAGTTCAAAGAAAACAAGGCAATCGGTTTTCAAAAGTACTCTAGAGATGGAAGCGAAGCTAATGTTAGCTGCTTACGTTTGTGCCATGGCAGAGTGTCTGCTTAGTGTCAGGATATATCCAAACAAAGGCAATAGCCCTCTTGCGAAGGTGCTCATCGCATGCTTCCGCTTAGCACTGGTTGACCATTACGAAGAAGTCGAAACTTGTCTGGACAGATGTTACGACAGTGAAGAAGTTCTTTCTCGAATGTACTCTGTTTATCGCCACTACAACGAACTTGAGAAGTTTCATGATCTTATAAACAGAGGCAACTTGTCCCCGCAGTCAAAAGCAGAGCTAACTCAGCAATGGAGTTTAGGGGAGTAGTTATCATACGTATTTCTTAGAGCCTTCCCCTAAATCTTTCCTCGGTTTCCTGCAACTATAAACCTACCAGCACAAGAAAGGTGGGTTTAAATGAATGCGATTTTGCTAAGAGATAAAGAAGTAGCCAGGCTCCTCGGGATGTCACAAAGTTGGGTAAGGGTTCAAAGATGGAAGAGGTCTGTCAATCAGCCTCATTCGCTTAACGTAAATGCCTTAATGATAGGCAAGGCTCCAAGGTACAGGCTATCTGACATAGAGGAATGGCTAGATGCACTAGAGGCCGGAGAATCAGATGCCAGTTGACCCTTTTGAACGGTCAGTTCGGCTTGCGCTGGATTGGGACTGTAATGATGCTCGACTTGTGGCGGTTGTGGAGCAACTCTTAGCGGAAAGCTTTCAGGGTAGGGCATCAAACGTTAGAAAGCATTTGAAGTTTATATTGCAGCATCTAGTAAGGGTGGAGAACTACGCGACAGACTATGCTACTTCGTATTCCAGAAATAACAACGCTTATAGAGACGGGATTGCCAACCCGTTAAGATTAAAAGTTCGTTCTCTAAAAAGCGTCATTGATAGGTTGGCTGAACTTGGTCTAGTTGAGTGCCATATGGGATTCAATGATGTCGTCACTCGTGCTCGTTTGTCTCGGGTTCTAGCGACACAAGCAATGCGCCTACTTATGGATGAGCATGAATTACTTTCCATACGCTCGACGCAGCTCCTTCCTCATGATGGAGTGATATTAAAGAACGTCCAAAAGCAGGCAGTTTGGTACGAAGAAACACAAGAAACCAGACGTATGAAAGCTGACCTCAGTGAATACAATGAATTTATCGGGCAGCAGCAAGTTGAGATTTTCAATCCGGAAGTTGACAGGCCTTATTTTCTTGATGCAGTGAAGTCATTTCGCATCTTTAACAACTCAAGCTTTTTTAAGGGAGGTAGATTTTACGGCCCTTGGTGGGAAACTTGCCCAAAGGCAGACAGAAGACGTATTACAATTAACGGAGAACAGTTGGTAGAGCTCGATTATAAAGCAAATCATGTCTTCCTTCTGTATCATCTTACTGCTACGGAAATGCCTGAAAGTATAAGAAGTGACCCTTACAGATGGAATGAGACAATTCCTCGTGATGTAGCGAAGAAAGTATTTATGCTAGCCGTTAACTGTCACAGCGAAACCGAAGCATGGCGGTCCCTTTTCCAATATTATAGTAGCCTCACGGGTAACATTAGAGAGCGCTGGGAACCTTACAGCAGATGTCTCCACTATTATAGAATGGCTGTTGGGGCGTTAGTGAGGGCACACCCTAACCTTCAAGGCCACATCCATCAGGGCCGAGGCTTGGGTTTGCAATTTATGGATTCCCAAATAGCAGAGAGAATTTTGCTTTCAATGACGAGGCAGAGCTTACCCACGCTGGGCATACATGACTCTTTCCTTATCCAGACTAGATATGAAGCCGCACTGCAAGAGGCAATGGAAGAGGCATATGAGTTCTATGGGGTTACGGCTGGGACGGTTCCAATTAGTCGTACAGTAGCTTTGCCTGCTGTGGCAGGATAGCAACCCAATTTGTCTTAGTAGAGTAGTAAGAGTAGGTATCTATCAGTAGTAGTATACACCAGCAATTAAGTTCTTATACCATTACCAAGACAAAACCTTTACGAGAGGGCTTTCTTTAGTAGCTTGTCGTAGTTCGTGCCGAGAACAATAGCGATCTTAGCCAGTTCGATGGCATCCAATCGTCTTTCGCCATTCTCGTACTTGGAGACGAATGATTGGTGTTCTCCCAATTCATTTGCCACGTCCTGTTGACTCATTCCAGCGGCCTTCCTTGCCTCTTTGAGTGCCTTTAGCAGTTTCTTATATTCTGGCTCGTAGGAAGTAGTCACCGTCTGACTTTCGGCTTGAAAAAGGACGGTAAAACAACTAAACCTGTCTTGGGATTATCCCAAAATCGGATATTTTAAGTGGGGACATATGAGATATTTTATACTGCCTTTATTATTACTTTCGGGATGCGCTGGTTATGCAGGGCAAGCCTATAACGAAGCAAAAGCAAAATCGGACGTAGAGAAGCAAGCTTGGCTTCGAGTTAACGAGCGTGGAATAAAAGAATGTCCTCAAGGTGACAGTAGTCCTGACATAGTTCCCTCGAGTAAAGTAGTTGCTTTCTCCAAGTGCAGCACGAAACTCATTAATGAAGAAGTGATGCCTGTAGCCGCGTTTCCTGAGTTAATAACAAAGATGAGAGTAGCTGCTCTGCGCAATGCTGAAGCTTTTGCTCAAGGTAAAATATCTCGTTCTGAATGGCAGGCGAGGGCAATGGAGAATTGGGCTGCATATACTTCTGAATGGGATAGTCGAGCTAGAAACTATTTAGGGCAAGCGGCGAAACAGGACCAAGTCCTTGCAGGACAAAGGCAGCAGTACTTTCAAGAGCTGCAACGTCAAGAACTCGCGAGAGAAGCTATAAACACACAGAACCGACCACGTTTTACCAATTGTACAGGGCTAGGTAATTCGGTCAACTGCATCAGCCAATGATACGTTTTATAAAGCGTGGTAGCGGATTTTGGCGTCTATGCTGGGATGTTGAAAGATATCCAAACGCAAGGCTGGTGATTTCTCGTTTATGGTTCCAATGTAAGAAAAGTGCTTACCACGAAGTAGAGATAGTAGCTGATGAACATTACATCCTATTTCATATTCCTGCTGGGGTGGGACTATATGAAGTAGGCTTCCCTAACTGTCCGGAAACCATGGATGCGCTCCGGCAAATAATTGCCTACGCAGAGACAGTACAGAAGGAAATGTCACCCGAGGAAAGGTCTAACGCCATTCGCGCGCTTAAGGTAAATAAATACATTAAATAATCTATTTAGCCGTTCTGACATTGCTTAAAATAAGGGGGGTGACATGGAAACTAGATTATTGTAGGTTCCCTTTCGTTTTAAAGGTGTAGCTGCCGTAGCTCAGTGGTAGAGCACTCCCTTGGTATACATAATATTGCCCACAGGTGGGGAAACTTGCCTGTACGAACTGCCCAAATTCGGGGAAACCTTGCTTTATTGCATGGCAATCCCGAGCCAAGCCTAGAAATAGGAAGGTGTAGAGACTAGACGGGTGGCATCTAAAGGTTTTGACCTATGATGAAGGGATAGTCCAGCCCACAAACGCTTAGGCGGCGGTGAAAACCGTGGTGGGATGAAGGGAGAGGTCGAGAGTTCAATCCTCTCCGGCAGCACCATTTCTCAACTTAATACCGGATAAGTTAGGCAATGGCCTCTGTAAAATTACTCCCACTTACATGATAGGCAGTCTTGAATAAAAATTAAGTTTATATCCTTTGATGTAACTCTCATGCCTTCAATGTATGTGTCGAAATACTATAAGCGAAGATGATAAATTCTGAAAAATGGCCAGTGCATTTTTTAACCCCTTAACCTGATTTCTTTAAATGTGTTAACTGCTGTGATGTGGATAAGTCATTTGATTATCGCCTGTTGCGGGAATTATTTTTGACTTCATATTTCAACTATGATTAGTTCTTATTCATCTGGGGGCGGTAGTGAAAGTATTACTCAATAAATGCAGAATAGAAAAATCAGCTAAAGTTGTCTTGGCTATAGTTTTATGCGGCTTGTTAGTTTCTTGCCTGCCTTCAAAAGAAAAGTCTTCCCAGATTGTTCATGCCAACCTTGGTGGTCATGATATTTACATCCCAAAAGATTATTTAAAGTTTGGCCATACGTCTGTTGGAAATGAATCTGCGCTTCTGCAGGCCTGGTATCCAGGAGCTGCAATTCCGCCGGGCAGGGATGCTGCTAAACTTCTAAAAGAAAGAATTTGGTGGAAGAATATAATGATTTTGATTTCGGTAATTAAACCAAAGCTTCCTTTCAGTGTTACCGCTCCTGAAAGCGTAAAGTATTTAAAAGCTACAGAGCTTGTTGGGAAAGAATATGGCTTGATACATATGACACAGCCGGAAGGCGGCATTAAAGATAACTATGATGTATGGTTTGAAATGAGGGACAATGAAGTCCAGTCATATATAACTTGTTCAGAAAAGCTTGGTCAGAAACATTACCCTCAATGTAATCATTGGTTAAGAATTGAACAGAATTTTTCTATTCAAATATCATATAACCGAGATCTTTTGCCAGAGTGGAAAAAGATCAGCGATAATGTAAAGTCGATGTTTGAAAGCTTTCAGTCGGCAGAGACTGCAAGCGAGTTTTTGCAAAAACAGATTGAGTTACAGCAATAAAATAAATCTCAGGGGGTATTGAAATGACTGCATTAAATCTTACAAATCTTGGAAATTTTGTAAATATGGACTTTGCAACTTTTAAAGCGTTGCATATACAGGGGCAAAACCAAGCGGAACTATACTATGAGACATTAAAAACGGAAGCCCAAAATGCGGGGCTAGTTAACGTCGAAAATTATGCATCCTTGGCGCTAGGAGTTGTTGAAAATAACACACTTAAAGGCGTTACTGCTAATGGCTTTACGCAAGGATACGCCGATGCAGAGAATATAGATTTTTCCGAGGGAAGTGATGCGCGGCTCCAAATGCAGTTGGAGCTCATAAAAGCCGATTTTCAAGCTCGAGAAAATGCTATCGTCAACAACTCTGGAACAGGTGAATTAAACTATCAGCAAACTATTGGCATACATTCTGCTGCCTTAAATTCAATTGGTCTCCCGCCGGAATCTTTCACGCTATATACTCCTCTCTCAATATTGGCAAAATACGATCCAGAAAAGGCGCAATCCCTTTTTGAAAGAGAAATAGACGGCGATCCAAATGGTGACTTTGAGCTTCTTCACGATGCATCTTACCTTGCATTTGGAATAGAAGTGAGTAGTCAGCAAGATTTGTCAGATGCTTTGTCTGACCGAGCCGCTCAATTTGATTGGTTTGAGCATATTGCAATCACTTTGCAGAATGTTATTGCTGATCATGCAGGAAGTGAAGATGTATCCCCGCTTATCAAACCTTTGCAAACTTTTGAATACTTACTTGCTGGCGGTGAATTGGTTTTTAATGGTTGGAGTGCTATTGCAGCATGGGGAGAAAGGCTAGATCTTACATGGATGCTTAATGCAGCTAACACTTTCCAAACGCAAATCCAGACACGCATGGATCCGTTGATGATCGATCTGGATGGCGATGGCTTCCACCTAACCACATCTGTGAACAATGATATCTATTTCGACATGGATGGTGACAGCTTCGCCGAGGCGACTTCATGGAACGCTGATAGCAATGACGGTTTTCTCGTGCGCGATGTAAACGCGAATGGCCGGATCGACGGCGTGCAGGAAATGTTCGGTAATGCTACGATAGATGGTTTCTCTGACCTTCGCGCTTATGATCTGAACGAAGATGGCGTGATCGATAGCAGTGACGCGATCTGGTCAACGCTCAAGATATGGAGAGACGAAAACCTCGACGGGCAAACGCTCAGCTCCGAGCTGCATACGCTTTCTTCTCTCAACATCACCGGCATCAATGTCGGTGTTTCTTTTATTAATGATGCCGATATCACAGGCGCGAACTGGCTCGGGATTATAACGGATACCTCGAGCGTTACGACATCGACGGGAAGCCTGATCATCGGCAACGCTAACTTCACTGTTGATCAACGAAATTCAGAATATATAGGTGAACATACTTATGATTTGACAACATTTCTTTTGCCCGACAAGCGCGGCTATAGCGATATGATGAGCCTTCGTGATGCGCTGAATGTCGATACGTCTGACGATCTGGGTGTGGCTGATAATGTCGATACGCTGCGCGAGAAATTCGAGCATCTGGCGGTGCAGGATATCAGCACGTTCTTTACGAATTATGCGGATAACGTTGCTCTCTTCGAACGCGCCATGTTCCAATGGGCGGGTGTTGTGAATGTCGCCAGCAATTTACGCGGCGTGTATATGGAAGAGGCGCGTATTCTCGGCTTTATGGAGGCGTTCTTCGGCCATGGTTTTATAGCTGAAGATACCAACTCACCAAACCCGGGGGCTGTGCAGGCGCAAGAAATGGAAGATCTGTGGACAGGGCGTGTAGAGCGCACTGTTGGTAATGGGGTCTTCCAAAACATGAAGGCTGGAATATTTGCCCAGATGGCGGCGGGGGCATTGTTTGAAGATGCTTATTATGATTATGCAAGCGATGCAATTAAGGTCGTGGATAATGGAAATTTCCGTCTGAACCTTGATACGCTTGAAATCTTAGAAGATGCTGCGAGTGCCTTGTCTACTCTCCAAGACAAACAAACTTTCTGGATCGGTGTGATTGACTATATCCGCTCCACAGGCGTGTATACGGATGGTGCAAACGGAAATAACGATAACCATCTTCGTCTTGCATCAAGTTCTGATATCGTTGCTCTTGACGATGCGATCAAGAATAGCACAGGCAATGAATATGACCTCAATGATATCAAATACCGACACCAGAACCCGACCGGAGAGACCTTGAATGGGACGTCCGGTAATGATGATGGCAATCAGCTTAATTCGCCTGTCGCCGGAACTATTTATGATGACACGATCTACGGCAATGCAGGATCTGATCAGATCGTTGGTGGTGGAGGTAATGATACACTCTATGCAAATACGTCTGATACATCGGTAAGCGATGCCGTTCTTGATCAATTATATGGCGGGGACGGTCACGATACGCTCTATGCTGATGCCAGTGGAGATGCTCTTTATGGCGGAGCGGGGAATGATTACCTTGTTGGGAGCTCGGGTGACGATCATTTGGTCGACTCTTCGTACGACTCCGGTGGGCAGAATTTATTAGAAGGTGGTGCAGGTAACGATAATTATTACGTTGAGACTGGCATAATACACATAGACGATAGTGCAGGAACCGATATCCTAAATCCAGGTTATTACGGGCCATCAATATCTAACGGTACGATTTATGAATTAGGGAGTTCGGTATATGTACTGGATCAACTGACATTTAGCAGGTTTGGAGATACAGGTCTAAAAATCTATGGTGCATCCGGCGGCTATGCTCAAGGATTTGTTGTATATATAGCCGACCAATTCTCCGCACTGAATGATATGTCCGGTGCAGGTATTGAATATATTCGACTTAACATTTCGGGTGGCTTTCTAAATTTAAAAGAGTATCTGCTAAATTATACGGGCTCAATAGTAACAGATGGATCAGAGTTTAATGATACCATTAATGGTATCGCTGTGGGCTCGGTTAATGACTATATTAATGCTAATGGTGGCGACGATATCGTCCATGGCAATCTAGGAAATGACGAAATTTATGGCGGTAGCGGAAATGATCAAATTTTCGGCGATGAAGGAAATGACAAGCTTTACGGAGATGCCGGAACCGATATTCTTGATGGAGGTGAAGGAGATGATGAGTTATTCGGCGGAGCCGGAGATGATACTTATATCTATTCAGGTGGTGATGATATTTTTAATGATAACTCTGAGAGTGCGGCAGATGTTATTCAACTGACAGAAGGCATCACAGAGAATGACCTGACCTTTACTCGTGTGAGTACGCCCGGTTGGCCCGGTTATCACATGAAAATAGATATTGCGGGTCATGGCAGTATTTTAATTTATGCTCATTTGAACTCTCCAATCGAGACTTTGCGTTTTGCAGACAACACTACCCTTGATTTGACAACTGTAAGTTATTCGGCAGTGCATGGATCCGAAGATGGTGAGACTATAAATGGTCAGGCAGCGGATGATGTAATTTATTTGTATGGAGGAAACGACACTTCCAATGCTGGTAACGGTAATGATATTGTTTATGGCGGCGATGGAAGTGATACTATAAATGGTGGATCTGGAGACGATACGCTATACGGTGATGCCGGCAATGACAGCCTGACAGGCGGTGATGGGGATGACACACTCATTGGTGGTGATGGAGATGACACTCTTTGGGCGAGTGGCGGTGGAAATGACATCTATGTCTATCATGGCGGAAATGACATTATCTGGGAAGTTGATGGTACATATGACCAGATCAATATGGCAGAAGGTATCTCAGCTACTGACGTTAGTTTTGGTAAATATGACAGCGATCTTGTTATTACTGTTGCGGGGTATGGCAGCATAACTATCAAAGAACATTTCAGTGGCTATAGGGCTGTCGAAATAATTAATTTTAATTCCGATCCTTCAGTAAATCTTTGGAACCAGTCGTATGTTACTCATGGCACGAATAACAATGATGGCCTCTATGGCGTTCAAAATGGCGGCCTGAATACAGATACCATATATGGCTATGATGGAAATGACGGCATTTATTCTGGAGCTGGAAACGATGTGGTCTATGGCGGAAATGGTAATGATAATATTAGCGGTGGTGATGGCAATGATACCCTCTACGGGGATGCGGGCGATGACTATATTTCCGGGGATCTTGGTGATGATATCATTTATGGGGGCTCTGGAAACAATACTCTCTATGGAGACTGGGGTTACGATGTAGGTAACGACATACTGTATGATGGTGTGAATGATGACTATATGAGCGGTGGTCGTGGCAATGACATCTACACATATTCAGGTGGTAATGACATTATAGATGATCTGGGTATGTCAACTGATATCGATGAAGTTCGTCTTACTGAAGGAATTACGCTGGAAGACCTGAGTTTCTCAAGGATAGGTCAATCTGCAAAAATTGATATAGAGGGATTTGGCAGTATCATGCTGAATAATCAGTTCAGCGGATATATAGAGACATTAAGATTTTTTGACAACTCGACCTACGATCTATCATCACAACAATACACTACGCACGGCACTGAAAATAACGATTATCTTTTGGGAATCGAGTTCGGTGGCAGTATTCACGAAACCGCTTATCTCTATGCAGGTAATGATACTGCTTATATGAAAGAAGGGGCGGATATAGTTTATGCGGGTGCTGGAGATGACTCAATTATGGGTGATGGCGGCATGGATCAACTGCATGGTGAAGATGGAGATGATTATTTAGATGGCGGCAATCATGATGACATCCTTATCGGTGGAAACGGTAATGATTATCTATATGGCGGCAATGGTCTAGATACGGCAAGTTATGTAACTGCATCCTCAGGCGTTAGTGTTAATCTTCTTCTGACATCTTCTCAAAATACAATCGGTGCAGGGCTAGACCAGCTCTCCAATATTGAGAACTTAACTGGTTCACATCATAATGATAATTTACATGGTGATGGTCTAAGTAATCTTCTCTCTGGTCTTGATGGTGATGATATTCTGGATGGGGACGCGGGTGACGATATACTAAAGGGCGGTTCTGGCGATGATATCTACATCTACTCATCGGGGCATGATATTTTAGATGAAGAAATAAGCTCTTCACTTCATGATGAAATTCACTTTGGCAGCGGCATCGATCTATCTGATCTGACCTTTGTTGAGCAGGGCAACGACTTAAAAATAAATATTGCGGGGGCTGGCAGTATCACGATTTTAAATCAGTTGAGTGATAATGGGTCTGAGATTGAGAAAATCCGTTTCTCTGATAATTCCACATACACGCTTTACAGCCCTCAAGAGCTATATGGTACTAATGCAGATGACGTGCTGAATGGTGTCTCTAATGGCAGCGATGGAGATATTATTTATCTATATGATGGGAATGATACGTCTAATGCTGGCGTGGATGATGATATTGTCTATGGCGGTAATGGAAACGATATTATTAATGGTGATGCAGGAAATGATACGTTGTATGGGGATGCAGGCAACGACAATATAAACGGCGGCGATGGAGACGATCTGATTTCCGGCGGCGATGGAGACGATGTCATCGTAGGTGGAACGGGTCATGATACTATCAATTATTCTGAAGCCGCTTCTGGAGTCACCATCAATCTAAACCTAACAACGGCACAAAATACAGGTGGTGCAGGTGTTGATACTCTTTCCGAAATAGAAAGCGCTGTAGGCTCAGATTTTGATGATGTGATTACAGTAAAATTCAATAATACACTTAATAAAGTTGAAGGAGGGCTTGGTAATGATACGCTAATCGGAAGTTTAAGTACATTAAGTTATGAGCACGCGACATCAGGAATAACTATAAATTTATCTCTTGCGACAGCCCAAAATACGGGCGGTGCAGGGATCGATACAGTTTCTGGTTTTGTCAGGTTAATTGCTTCCGCTTGTGATGATGTCATCTATGGTAGTGCAACGAATAATATAATAGATGGTGGGTTAGGTAACGACTATATTAATGCGCAGGGAGGAACAGGGGATGTGATTGATTATCGCTTAGCGCTATCTGCGGTTACTGTAGATCTTAGCCTGACTACAGCTCAGGACACAGGTGGTTATGGCGTTGACACACTCCTTAATTTTGAAAGAGTATATGGATCTGAGTTTAATGATGTATTGACTGGTACTGCGGGTATAAATTATCTCTGGGGCGAGGACGGTAATGATGTCATCCATGGTGGTGATGGGGATGATTATATCTATGGCGGATTAGGCAATGACAGTCTTTACGGCGGTAGTGGAAAAGATACGCTAAGTTATATGGATGCAACGGCTGGAGTTGTTGTTAATTTGTCTTTAACGACGGCTCAAGATACAGGTGGGGCAGGTGTCGATATATTCTCCGGATTTGAAGTTCTAGAAGGGTCGCCATATGATGATATTTTATATGGCACGTCTGGTAATGATACCATCACTGGAAATGGTGGTGATGATTTATATTATGCTGATTTAGGTGATGATATAATTAATGGATATAGTTCGCAAACGCACACTCTAAGCTTTGAAAATATAAGTTCTGCAATAACAGTCGATCTCAATATTACTTCTGCTCAAAATACTGGAGGCGCGGGATACGACAAGATTACTGGTATTCGTGGCATTATTGGTACGTCTGGCAATGATATTATCATTGGTGGTCCTGTAGGTAATAATAACGCTAATATTTTTGAAGGCGGGGATGGGGATGATTATATCGATGGGGGGGCTGGTAATGATACAGTAAGCTATGCTCATGCAAGCGCAGGTGTTGTAGTGAATCTGTCTCTTACAACTGCTCAAGACACATTGGGGGCAGGGATTGATACATTAGTTAGCATGGAATACTTCTTGGGATCCGCGTACGATGATGTTGTATATGCAACTGGAACAAATCGTATTGAAATGGGATCGGGTGATGACCTTATTTATGCTTCTTCGGCATCAGTCAGCATGTACGGGGATGATGGAAACGATACTGTCAGTTTCCAAAATCTAGCACTTGGTGTCTCCTACACTGCGATAGCTGATAGAAGTATAGAAAATATCATAGGTACTAATTACAATGATACATTCAAGGGATATAATGCCGATAATAATATTTATGCAGGTGATGGTGATGATGTCGTTCATGGTAGTTTAGGTGTCGATTATTTGGATGGCGGCGATGGAATTGATACGATCAGCTATCTTGATTCAACTTCTGGTGTGACAGTAAATTTGTTACAAGGCCAGGCAACAATAGGTTCTAGTATAAATACACTGGTTTCTTTTGAAAGAGTTGTCGGTTCGAAATACAATGATACCCTTGTGGGCGACGGCCAATCCAGTGTCCTGAATTATAGTCAATATGGTGGTGCAAATATTGCACTTAACCTGTCTTTGACGTCAGCTCAAGACCTAGGTGTCGTAGGTACAGACACTATATCAGGCTTTGTCGGCATAATTTCAGGTTCGGGTGGTGATACTCTACGTGGCAATGCTCAGAACAATATACTATCTGCAGGCGGGGGTAATGATACTGTATACGGTGATCTTGGTGATGATGTTCTAGATGGGGGAATAGGAACTGATACATTGAGCTATCTTGGCCATTCTTCTGGAGTTGCAGTAGATCTTTCTATTGCTACTTCCCAGAATACCATAGGTGCTGGATACGATACTATATCCGGTTTTGAAAATCTTACAGGTACTGCATATGATGACATTCTCAAGGGTAATTCCAGCGCGAATGAAATTAAAGGCGGTAATGGCAACGATATAATTTATGCAGGATCTGGCTTAGATAAATTATACGGGGAAAGCGGTAATGACACCATAGACTTTTCAGAAGTTTCTGCGGCAGTAACTGTAAATCTCAACACTACAACTCAACAGAATACCGGAGGAGCCGGAAGCATTACGCTGCAAACATTCGAAAACATTGTAGGCTCTGGTTACGATGATAATTTGACTGGAACTGGTGCAAGTAATGTCATGAGAGGTGGGGCTGGGAACGATACAATCAGTGGCGGGAATGGTAACGATATTTTGTATGGAGGTGCTGGCAATGATAGCTTAACGGGGGGTAATAATATTGACACTTTTGTCTTTGATATAAGTGCGATTGGCTCAATAGACACCATTACTGACTTTAATAAGACACAGGATAAGTTAGACATATCAGAGATTTTATACGGCTATGATCCATTAAGCAGCGCTATTGATGACTTCATTTCTTTTACTACATCCGGTAGCAATACGCTTGTATCAGTAGACCGCGATGGTTCGGGCACGACTTATAGTTCGCAATCTATCGCAACAATTAATGGAGTTACCGATCTTGATGCGGATGTAATGTTAGTAAGTGGTAATCTTATAGCCTAGGACAATATGTGACTGATAATGTCACCGACTTTCTTGCTGGCTAAGGTTGCAGCTTCATCTACGATGATTGCATAATATTTTTGGATCATTTCTAGATTGCTATGCCCTGTTATTCCAGCAATGGTTTTGGCATCAACTCCAGCATGAAGTGATAGTGTCACGTTGGATTTCCTCAAATCATGTAGTCTTATGTCAGGCACTTTGCTTTCATTTCTAAGCTTCTCTACTCTGCGCTTAATCATCTGATTAGTGAAGTGAAAGATATTGTCATTTTCGTTTGAACGAATTGAACGCTGCCTTTCCAGTATTTGTAGCATCTGCTCATTGCAGGGGTTTTGACGGGATTTACCGCTCTTGCTAGTGGCTATATTTATTTTAGTTAGGTCATTGGCAAGCACCAGGACATCTTGCCACTTCAAGTTTAGGATTTCCCCTCTGCGCATGCCGGAATGCAAAGCCCATAGCATATAGTCTGCGAATTGAGGGTCTATTTCCTTGGCTATCTTGAAGAGCTTTTGCATTTCTTCCGGACTCCAGAACCTTTGCCTAGGTTGAATGCCTTTGATGTTATTTGATGCGTTACATGGATTCCGTTCGATGAGACTTTCTTTTAGAGCATTGTTAAGGATAGCCTTGAGCATATTCTTTTCACGCTGGACGGTGGCTGGTTTAACCACTTTAAGCCGTTGCGTCTGCCATTCGTTTACATCTCTAACGGAAATGTCTTTCAAGAACTTACGAGCGAAGTAGGGGTATAGGTTAGCCTCAACGGTGTATTTTGAAGTTGAATAACTTTTCTGTCTGACTTTAGCCATTACTAGCCACTCTTCTCCGTATTCTTTGAATCCTTTGGGCGGTGTTTCCTCTAAGGGTTCTCCTCGGTCTGCCTTACCCTGTAGTTCTTGTTTTCTGGCCTCCAGGCTTGCCCAATCCCATGAGGTTAGATTACCCAGTTTTATCTCTACATGGCTCCCAGCGGCGTAATTTCGGCCTAAAAAGGCATTGTTGGTTCTGAGGAATATCTTGATGAAGGCCGTGTCACCAGATTTGCCTCTGAATACGCCTATGCCATTCGCGTAGACTGGTCTTTTTATCATGCTCTGAGGTGGATTATTGGCCAGAATTTGTTCATATTGGGAATATCGGTTAGGTCGTCCTTTTGATCGGAAAGTAGTCATAGTTAGTCAGTCTCCTTGGCGTTAAAATGAGCCTAGAGTCTGTGGCAGAATGATTAACTTGTCATGACGATTCCCCACTCTAACCCCACTCTGAACGAGTTAAAATCAGGCGAACGCTTAGTAACAAGAATAACGTTTGTCTTGCTGCCTCTAGGCTTTGCGAAATCGAGGGATTAACCTCAGTAACCGCAATAACCTAATCTTGTGCCTTGGTAAGGGAGAGGTCGAGAGTTCAATCCTCTCCGGCAGCACCAGTTTTTAGACTAAAATCGAGATTTCTTCCGCAAAAATTACTTCTGCCCGCGATCCGTACCCTTGTCACCGTTGAGGCTTGTCGGGTCGAAGGTCACCGGCATCGGCTCCGACTCTACGGCTTGTGTACAGGCGGCAGGGAGCGTGCGCAGCGTATTCCACTGCTCGACCCAGCCGTTCTCATGATCGGCATTGTCGATAAAGGAAACATTATTGCACGGCGTTGCACCGAGAGCTTGCGAGTAAGAAGCATATACGGCTGGCGGGGTCACGTTATCAAGCTTGCCGACGAAATGGCGCTGCGGCATGTCACGAAGCTCAGCGGCGAAATCGACAGGGTTATACGACTTGCTCGGCGGCAGCGATTTATGCAGTGCGGCGGTCGTTTTGGTATCGAGATTTCCGGCAATCGTGCGCAGTGATGATACATCGTCGCGTTTTGCGGCCAGAATTGTGGCAATCGCCGCGCCGCCGTCATAGCCGATGAGATCGAAACCCGTTACGTCATGATAGGCTTTGATGTTGTCGAGCGCTTTCATATAGCTGTGAATGACAGCTTCGGAATAACGCGCATCCGTTTTGAACACGGCAGGGCAATCGTCTTTGCCAAGATATTTGCTTTTATGATAGGCGCCGCACGGACGGCCCAGATAAATAACATTGGACGATCCGTCTTGCGCGGCGAGACGCAGGCCGATCGGGTTCGATGGCGGCAGGGAAAGATTGAGCGGTCCCGGATATGTCGAGGACTCGCCGTCGCCTTCGATATAGACAACAGCATTGGTGAATTTCTTATGGCCGCGCTCGAAAGCCTGAAGGGTGAACGGGTCCGCCGGAATCGTGCGCGGGATTAAATGAACGGGCAGGGCGGTACGCATCGCCGTTTCTTCGCGGATCATTGGCACGTCATGGCATGCAGTAAGTAAGACGGCGCTGGACAAA
The DNA here is from genome assembly GCA_964633355.1 of uncultured Micavibrio sp. GTDB lineage: Bacteria > Pseudomonadota > Alphaproteobacteria > Micavibrionales > Micavibrionaceae > Micavibrio_B. Next base: position 163,257 of record CAZWGO010000003.1, on the reverse strand, counting down.
AGGGCGATTAGAAAACGTGGCATAGGCAGGGCTCCCCCCAAAAGGATACTAAGGATTCTTGAATGTGCCAAAGGCTAACACGGCTTTCAGGCAATTTCCAGCACGACGGGCGTATGATCGGACGGCTTTTCCCAGTCGCGCGGGACTTTATCGATTTTGCAGGAAATAAAGCGGTCGGTGATGGCCGGAGAGAGGAGAAAATGGTCAATACGGATGCCTTTATCCTGTTGCCACGACCCGCCTGTATAATCCCAAAACGTATATTCATGGGGATTTGGGTTATCGATTCGAAAGGCGTCGGTCAGGCCCAGCGTTTCCATCATGCGGAATTTCCGTCTGGCTTCAGGGGAAAATAAGGCGTCATCGACCCATGCGGCAGGATTACAAACATCTATATCTTCGGGAATGACATTGAAATCCCCGCCGACCAGAAATGGGATGCGATCGTCGCGCAAGGTTTTGAGGCGCGCGTAGAGTCGGTCCATCCATTCGAGTTTGTAAGGGAATTTCTCCGTGCCTTTCGGGTTACCGTTGGGCAGGTAGATATTGATAAGGCGAATGCCGTCCAGCTCGACTTCGAGATAGCGCGATTGCTCGTCTGCGTCATTACCGATCAGCTTTTTATGATGCGTGCGGCATTCCATCTTGGAAATCGTCGCGACCCCGTTAAAGCCTTTTTGCGGCACGAAGTCGGAATGATAGCCGATGGAGCGCAGTTCGGCGGTGGGGAAGTCCATGCTCTTAAGCTCTTGTAAAAAAACGACATCGATATCGTTTTCCACTACCCATTTTTTTAGATGCTCAAGGCGCTGCTTGATAGAATTGACGTTCCAGGTGGCTATTTTCATTTTTAACTCTTTTCGCTCTTGTTTTTATTTATAGCAGGAGTATGAGACTGCACAAATAACCCAAATTAATGAGTAAAAAATGCCATCAGTATTATACTTCCAGTTTTTTAAAGCTGAAAATTCCGTTGCCGTATGGAGTGATCGTAATCAGCATCATGGCGGCATGCTGCCTCCCGGTGAAGGTTTTGGCGGAAATCCTATAGAAGATTACGAACATGCTGTTGCTGGAAAAGCAGTTGCTCGTCCAGATAAAAATTATCTAATCAAGCCTGCCAGAAGATTTAATGTAGTCGAACCTGCCTAAACCGCGAAACTCGTCCCGCAGCCGCAGCCGGATTTGGCATTCGGGTTGGTGACTTTGAAATCTTCACCCATCATATTGATGACATAGTCGAGCGTCGAACCTTCCAGCAGCGGCAGGGAAATTTCGTCGCTGACGATGGCCTGATCGAAAATTTTGTCATCTTCGCTGATTTTATCGTCCCATGAAAAAATATATTGGAAACCGGAACAACCGCCGCCTTCAACCGTTAGTCTTAGGTTGAGAAGGGGATTACCTTTCATTTCACGCATTTTATTGACGCGGGCGATGGCGGCTGGGGTAATGATAAGCTCAGGCATGGACTATTATATCGGTCGCTCTAGTTAAAATTCCAGTTTTTATATTCTATTTATTTTAGTTTTAGGAGGCATTATGTCGTCAAAATACCAGCTTTATTATTCCCCGGGAGCCTGTTCGATGGCGGTTCATGTGGTTTTACACGAATTGAACCAGCCTTTCGACCTGAACGAGGTTAATTTGCGTGCGGCGCGTGATCCTGCGTTTTTGGCAATTTCCCCGCGCGGGCAGGTGCCGGTTTTGATCGAAGATGGCACGCCTATTTATGAAGGCGCGGCTATCATTATCCATCTGTGCGAGAAATTTAAATCAGACCTGATCCCGACAGAGGGCGTTTCCCGCGGTCTGGCTTTACAGGCCTTGATGTTTATGAATGCCAGCATGCATCCAGCTTACAGCAAGTTCTTTTTTGCCAAAAAATCAGCCATTGACGACAAAGCCAAGAAAATTATCTGCGACGAGGCGTGCGACAAGATACAAGAGCTCTGGGATTTAGTGGACCAGCATCTGGAAACCCATGCCTATCTGGCCGGCGACAAGATCACGGCTGCCGATATTTTAATGACGGTCATTGCAAACTGGACGGATATTTCCAAACCCCTGAAACTCGGCAAAAACGTCAAGCGTGTTATTGCGGAGATCAGTCAGCGCCCATCTTATCAAATGGCGCTGGAGCACGAAGGAATTACCTATAAAGCTGCGGCTTAAGGGGATTTAAAGCGAAGCCGGGCATGGGAGGAATCCCTTGCCCGTTTTTCCTATTCCGTCTATTGTCGCGATATGCCCCAAGCCCTCGCAAATGACGATAATGATACACTGGCCTATAATTACTGCGCGATGCCGCTCGCTTCTTATGCTTGCCGCCCGGATCAGTCAAAAGGTCGCCTTTTCGAAGAAGAGGAAAGTCGTCACCGTACCCCGTTCCAGCGCGACCGCGACCGCATCATTCACTCAAGCGCCTTTCGCCGGTTGAAATATAAGACTCAAGTTTTCGTCTATCATGAAGGCGATCATTACCGCACGCGCCTGACCCATACGCTGGAAGTCGCGCAAATTGCCCGCACATTAGCACGCGCACTTCTGGTGAATGAAGATCTTGCGGAAGGGATCGCCCTGTCCCACGACCTCGGACATACGCCGTTTGCCCATATGGGTGAAGAGGCGCTAAAGAAATGCATGGATGCGCTGGGCGGTTTCGAACATAACGACCAGTCCTTGCGTATTCTGGTGCAGCTTGAAAATAAATATCCGCGTTTTCAGGGTTTGAACCTGACATGGGAAACGTTGGAAGGTGTGGCCAAACATAACGGGCCATGCCTGCGTAAAAAACAGCAGCCGGATTTATCCGTTCTGCCGGTGACGCTGTACGAGCTTTCAAAGAAAACCGATTTGAAACTGGATCAATATGCGTCGGTCGAGGCGCAAGTTGCCGGAATCGCCGATGATATCGCCTATAACAATCACGATGTGGAAGACGGGCTTCGCGCCGGATTTTTTACGCTGGAAGAACTGGCCGAGATGCCATTTATTGGCAATATTATTGAAAACATCAGGAAGTCCTATCCGGGCATTACGCCAACAATATTAGTGGCTGAAATGATCCGCGATATGATCGGGGCGATGGTGACTGATGTCTTGGAAGAAAGCCAGAAGCGCTTAAAGGAAATCAAAGCATCGAGCCCGGACAATGTCCGTCAGGCCTCCCGTCAAACCGTGGCCTTCTCGCCGAAAATGTATGACGATATCGAGGCGCTGCGCGCTTTTCTCTATGCGCGTATGTACCGCCATTATTCCCTGCAACGCATTTGGGCGAAGGTTGAGCGAATCATTCCCGATCTTTTTACGTCTTTTATTAATAAGTATACGCTGATGCCGGATCATTGGCAGCGCCGCGTCGAAGAAGCGGGTGGTCTGACGAATGATAAAGCCCGCGCCAGAATCGTCTGTGATTATGTTGCCGGTATGACGGATCGCTATGCGATACGCGAGCATGAGCGCTTATATGATTTATACTGGGATCTCAAATAGTTAGCTGCCTAAGTAAAAGCACATTGAAAGGATATTGGTATGGCGAGACGGGATGAATTCGACGATGAGGGTTTCTTTGATAGCCTGTTGAATCGCAAAGGAAATACACAATTACCACCCGGGCTTCGCCGTATCTTTATCGTGATCGGTATCTTGGTTCTGATCAGCATTATAATTGCCGTTGTCTCTGCTGCTATTCCGTCGGGTAAAAACAGTGAAGCCGATATGGCGCCTGTGCCGATTATCCGCGCTGATTCTACGCCGTATAAAATCAAGCCCGAAGATCCTGGTGGCATGAAAGTTCCGAATAAAGACAGTACGATATTCGAAACGCTTAAAGGTGAGCAGGAGGAAAACAAGGTCGAAAACCTGCTCGAGGATGAAAGCGATACGGCAGCCTCCGTCGCGCGTGAAGAAGTCGCATCCAAGGTTATTGCCAAGTCTGAACCTATTACTGATATCAATGACTTGGAGCTGGACTCTGAGCCGGCGGAAGAAGAATTGTCTGTCCCTCCCAAAACTTCCGTAGAGCCTGTTGCCCAGGCTGTGGCGAAGGTAGAAACAGCCAAAGTTGAAACGATCAAAAAAGAGCCGAAAGAAGCAGCGTCGATTATCGATACGCTCAAAGCCGACTCCAAACCGAAAGAGCTGCCGGTTCCTAAAACGGAAACACCCAAAGCGGTTCCTGTTGCGTCGGGCGGTTCGACCTATATCCAGCTTGCCGCCGTGAAATCCGAAGCCGAGGCTTCCAGCCAATGGGCGAAATTCAAGGCTAAAAATCCGGAACTTGGGGCTCTGTCCATGCGCACCCAAAGAGCCGATCTGGGCGAGAAGGGGATTTTCTACCGTATTCAGGCAGGCCCGCTTTCTTCTGCCAATGCCACAAAGACCTGCGCCGCCATTAAAGGACGTGGCGGTTCCTGTATTATCGCGAAATAGGAAAGCCTGATGCTGGAACCCAAAGAAGTCGAAGTCGACGAATATCTCGCGGAAACCGCATATGAATTATGCGACAATATCGTCAATTATTATCGTGACGGCGACGGCACTGATTTCCATTATATCCCGGCTCTTTCTGCCATGTCGTGCCTTGCCGGAGAAATGGTTTTCCGCTCGGTCCATAATTTAAAGGACATGCAGGCAAAGCTGTATGACGAGCTGTTTGTCCTGTCGGATGAAGTTAACAAGGTTATTGCCGAAGATCCGGAAAAACCGACAGTTTATGATTGTGTTTCTTTGCTTGCGATGCAGGCGGGGGCTCAAGAGGCGGATTTTCCTGACTGGAATGCCATACTTGAAAAATCCTTGGAGGCGATGACGCAAGGCAGGTTGATGCCTGAACTGCCGCTGGAGGAAGATCAATACCCGTCCGATCTTCCGCTCGGTTTTTGTGCCGAAACGCGTAAAGCAACCGATCTTTTCTTTAAGGAACGCGACGTGCAAAACCGCGATGAGAAAGTCCTTGTACTGGCGATTGCGGTCGGCTCGCTTATTCAGGCGATTGAGGAAAAGAATATCTATTCGATGAAGCAATTGCTGGAAATCGCGTTTCTGGTCATCAATTTTTCGGCGAAGGTGATACCCTTCGATGAGAATTATAAAGATAAACTGGGATTGTAATCATGGCTGAACAACCTTTGCCGCTTGCCTGTATTTTTTCCATCGAGGGCGAAACTTTAACGCATGCTGAAAGAACCTTGTTCTCGGCGAGCCAGCCTTTTGGCTTTATTCTTTTCGGGCGTAATTGCAAAACGCCCGGACAGCTAAAGGCCTTATGCGCCGATCTTCGCAAATGCGTTGGCTGGGATTGCCCGATATTGATAGATCAGGAAGGCGGCAAAGTCGCGCGTCTCAAATCGCCGCAATGGGATACTTTTCCATCGGCGCGTCATTACGGCGAAGATATGGAGCGTGATCTAAATGGCGGACGGCTGAAGCTTTCCAAGGACATGATGGAGATGGCGAAGATGCTGCTTGAAAGCGGTATCGATGTAAACTGCGCGCCGGTGCTCGATGTATTGACGCAGGAAACTCATGATGCCATCGGCACGCGCAGCTTTTCTGCCGACCCGCAAATTGTGGCCGAAGCGGCGGATGCCGTGTGTGAAGCTTTTCTCGATATCGGCGTAACGCCGGTTATCAAGCACATGCCAGGTCATGGTCGTGCAAAAGTCGATAGTCACCACGATCTTCCCAAGGTTGAAACCTCTCTCGAAGAGCTGATTAAAAGCGACTTCGTGCCGTTTAAAAGGATCGCTTCCGAGCCTTATGCGGCTTCGGTCTGGGCGATGATGGCGCATATTATCTACACGGATATCGATACGGAGCGTCCTGCCAGCCTATCCAAAAAAGTCATTTCTGAAGTCGTTCGTGAGCAAATCGGTTTTAAAGGATTGATATTGAGCGACGATTTAGACATGAAAGCTCTGGATAAGTACGGTTCTATCGCCGAAAGGGCACAAGAATCCTTGCAAGCAGGCTGCGATCTTGCTTTGTATTGTTGGGCAAAAATCGATGTTATGGAACAGTTGGCCGCTAATTTGCCGCCTCTGTCAGCCATCGGTTGGGAACGCTGGCAAGCCTCGATCAATGCGGATTGGGCTGCCTGAAATTAAGGCCTTAATTTAGGTAAGTAATGACCGAAGAAGTTTTTGTAGAAGACGAGCGCAAAAATGCGCCGGAAGCAGGGCAGCCAGACGATTCACTCGTTCTGCATCTGAATTCCTATGAAGGGCCGATCGATGTCCTGCTTCAGCTTGCCCGCGACCAAAAAGTTGATTTAACACAAATTTCCATTCTCCAGCTCGCCCGCCAGTATCTGGCATTTATTGATCGCGCGCAGGAGCTTTCTCTCGATATCGCCGCCGAATATCTTGTCATGGCGGCTTGGCTTGCCTACCTGAAATCACGCCTTCTTCTCCCGCGCGAAAAAGAAGAAGAGGACGAGCCGTCGGCGGAAATGATGGCAGAGGCGTTGGCCTTCCAGTTACAACGTCTGGAAGCCATTCAGGCCGGTGCCCAGAAAATGGCGCGTCAGATGCGCGAATATCTGACCGTCTACGGTCGCGGATATAAGGAAACATTCAAAGCACCGGAACCGGATAAATATACCGTCGATCTTTACCAGCTTTTGAAAGCCTATGGCGACATTACCCAGCGTAAAACATCGACCCAGTATAAACCGGTTTCCTATCCGGTGATGACGATGGAAGAGGCTTTGTCGCGTATGACCGTTATGTTGGGCCGTCTGCCGAAGCAAGGCACGACATCGGTCTGGACAACGCTGAACAGTTTCATGCCTGAAAATATCAAGGAAGTGCTGCTGCACAAATCGTCGATGGCCTCTTTGTTTACGGCGTCTCTTGAGCTGGCCAAGCAAGGCAAGCTGGAGCTTCGTCAGGAAGAAAATTTCAAACCCATTTATTTGCGTGTCGTAGAGCGTGAGCCCTATGTTCCCGAAGAAACACCACCACAAGCTGAGGTACAATCCGCATGAGTGAAGCTCCCCAAATGATAGAGGAAGAAACGGAAGTCGAAGAAGAATTCGATCTTCCCGAAGAAGAAAAAATTGAAGAAGCGCAAATTATGCCGCTCGAAGATCCGGCGCAACAAAAGCGCGTGATCGAAGCTTTGCTGTTTGCCTCACCGGAGCCTGTATCCTTGCGCTCCATTCAGGCACGTCTGCCGCAATCTGCCGATGTTGGTGGCATGCTGCTTGAAATCCAAAAAGAATTTGAAGGTCGCGGCGTCAATCTCGTTCAGCTTGAAGATGTCTGGGCGTTTCGCACAGCCTCCGATATCGGCCCGCATCTGGCGCTGACCAAGAAAGAAGAGAAAAAACTTTCCCGCGCCGCGCTGGAAACGATGGCGATTATCGCCTATCACCAACCGGTGACCCGTGCCGAAGTTGAAAATATCCGCGGCGTTGCCACGAATAAAGGCACGCTGGACGTATTGATGGAATCCGGCTGGATCAAGCCGGGTCGCCGTCGCGAAACGCCGGGCCGCCCTGTGACATGGACGACCACTAACCAGTTTTTAGATGATTTCGGCGTTTCCAATTTGAATGATCTACCGGGCCTTAATGAATTGAAAGCCTCGGGACTTCTTGATACAAGACCTGCGATCGACACAATTCCGGGCGCAGACCTTTTCAAATCCGAAAATGACAATATATCTGAGGAAGAGAAAGAACGTCCTTTGGGAGAGTTCGATCAGGAAACAGACGACGAATCAATAGAAGAGGAAAAAGACATGGTACCAGTACAATCTGACGATGATATCGATGACGCCGTCGAAACGGATGAAGATGAAATTGAAACTTCGGAAGATGAATCGGACGAAGATGATTCCGATGAAGATGATGAAGATTACGACGACGAAGACGATGATGATGACGATGACGATGATGATGACGAAGAGGACGAGGACTGATGTCTCTGGTTCACTGGCTCGTTGTTATTCTTGTCATTATCGTGGTGTTCGGCGCCGGACGGCTGCCGAGCGTCATGAGTGATTTGGCCCAAGGCATCAAGGCTTTCAAAAAAGGTATGAAAGACGAAGAGCTTTCACCGCCGAAAAAAGTCGATGATGGCACGGTCGTCGAGAACCAATCGTCGAAAGATAAAACTGAAGTTTAACTCCATTTGTCATCCCCGCGAAAGCGGGGATCTCCCTTAATAGAAGAAGAGAGATTCCCGCTTTCGCGGGAATGACATTATTTAGGGATAATAATGCTCGATTTCAGCTGGTCCGAATTAATGATGGTGATCGTCGTCGCGGTTTTGGCTGTCGGCCCGAAACAATTGCCGGAAGTCTTGCACGGGCTTGGCAAGCTTTTCCGCCGTCTTCAATATATGCGCTATGCTGTCACTCGCCAGTTCGACGATTTCATGGAGCAGGCGGATTTACGCGAAATCCGTGATCAAACTAGAATTGTCACGCCTGAATTATTTGACGAAGATCTAGCAGATGAAGAATATATCACCAAGCCTGTGAGTGCCGTCAAACCGCCCGAACCTGAAGATACAAAGCTCGTCGAAGGCGAGGGGAAGCCCTCATGATGACCGATCTCGATTCCACATCCCAGCCTTTGATCGAACATTTGACCGAACTGCGCAAGCGCGTCTTGTGGTCGGTTGTTATCATGCTAATCGGTACCGGCATTTGTTATCATTTCCGCGATGACATTTATGGTTTTCTGGTGAAGCCGCTTGCGGACGCCATGGGGCCGGAAGATTCTCAGCGTTTGATTTATACCAATCTTACCGAGGCCTTTTTTACCTATGTGAAAGTCTCGATCTTTGCCGGATGCTTTTTGACCTTCCCGTTTCTGGCGACGCAAATCTGGATGTTTATTTCACCCGGCCTTTATAAACGCGAGAAGGCGGCCATGCTGCCGTTTCTAATCGCCGCCCCGATCATGTTCTTCCTCGGCGGCGCGCTTGTCTATTACATCGTTATTCCTGGTGCATGGAAATTCTTCTTAAGTTTTCAAAGCTCCGGCTCGGAAACGGTTTTGCCGATCATGTTAGAAGCCAAGGTGAGCGATTATCTGGATTTAATCATGGTGCTGATTTTCGCCTTCGGCTTGGCGTTTCAAATGCCGGTTATATTGGCGCTTATGGCCAAGGCTGGGATTATTAGCGCCGAATGGCTTGCTGCAAAGCGAAGATACGCGATTGTCTTAATATTTATTGTTGCTGCAATTATCACGCCGCCTGATATAATCTCGCAAATAGCATTGGCGATCCCGCTGATGATCCTCTACGAGATATCCATCCTTTTGATCAGACGTTCGTCGAAAAAACCTAATGCCCACACCTCTTGATATTTACAAATCTAAACTCGTCACCGGCCAGATAGACGCTGATTCTTTGCAGGAAGAAGCGGTGGCGCATTTTGATCGTCTGCAATACGAAGCTATCCGTTACCATCTTCATGATAAAAAAGGCGGCTGGATTAATCGCATGGCGATTTTCAAGGGCGACCGGCCTGCACCGAAAGGCGTTTATATTTACGGACCTGTCGGGCGCGGCAAATCGATGCTCATGGATGTGCTATATGAATCCATCCCGCCAGAGATTAAAAAACGCCGCGTTCATTTTCACCAGTTTATGATCGAGGTACATGACTATATCCATTCCCGCCGCTTTGACTCGGCAGGCATGAAGGAGAGCAAAGACGAATTGCTTCCGGCGCTGGCTTCGATCATCTCCAATCGCTGCAAAGTCCTGTGTTTCGATGAATTTCATGTGACCGATATCGTTGATGCGATGATCCTTGGCCGTTTATTCTCCGAGATTTTTGACCATGGTGTATCGGTGGTTGCGACCTCCAACTGGGCGCCGGACGATCTATATAAAGGCGGCTTGCAACGAGACCGCTTTTTGCCGTTTATCGATTTGCTTAAAAAGCGTATGGATATCGTCAATCTGAACGGCGATGTCGATTACCGCGCCCGTAAACTTAAAGAGATGAGCGTTTATTTCGCGCCGCTGGGCAAGGAAAGTGCGGAACGTGCCAATAATTTATTTGCGAGCCTCACCGAAAACGAAGAGCCCTATCCGGATTTAATCAGCGTCAAGGCGCGCACAATTGAAGTGCCGGTCGTCGCCAAGGGGGTTGCGCGGTTTAGTTTCGCGCAACTTTGTGAACGTCCCTTGGGCGCTGAAGATTACCTGGCTATCGCCAAACGGTACCACACGATATTTGTCGAGGATATTCCAAAGCTTGGCTATGATCGCCGCAATGAAGCCAAAAGATTTATGACCTTGGTCGATGTCTTCTACGACAATCATCGTAATTTGGTGATTACTGCCGATGCGGCGCCGGATAAATTATATTCCGGCCATGATCATGCCTATGAATTTGAACGCACGGTCAGCCGATTGCAGGAAATGCAGACACAAAGTTATTTAAATCACCCGAAATAATTAACCACAGCGGGCACAGCGACCACAGCGTATTTTTAAATAACCCTCTCCCGAAGGGAGAAGGCTTTCAACGCTGTGATCGCTGTGCCCGCTGTGGCAAATAAAACATTTTCTGTTATAATATCTTATGTCCTTCTTATCCGGCCTTTTCAGTAAGAAAAAATCTGCGGCGAAAAACCGTCAATTGGCCTTGTCCAAAAAAACCGAAGACCGACTGAAAGTCGCCAAAGATAAAAATACCCAGCCCGAGCTGCTTTATTATCTTGCGCAAAATGACCCCGAGCCTGCCGTGCGTCAGGCGGTTGCCAAAAACAAATCTACGCCCGTTCATGCCAGTTCGGTTCTGGCAAAAGATACCAATGAAGATGTTCGACTGGCGCTGGCCAATCGTTTGATGAAACTTCTGCCGAATTTGTCACAAGACAAGCAAAGCCAGCTTTATAGCTTTGCCATTCAGGCGCTTGGCACGCTGGCCATCGATGAAGTGTTGAAAATACGCATCGCGTTGTCGTCGACTTTAAAAGACCACGCCCATGCGCCGCCGAAAGTGGTGGGGCAACTTGCCCGCGATATCGAGCGCGAAGTATCCGAACCGGTTTTGAGATTTTGTGCTGCGCTGTCGGATGAAGACTTGCTTGATATTTTAAAGACGCATCCTGCGGCGTGGGCGGTGCAGGCCATCGCCGGGCGCCATAATATCAGCGAAGAAATATCCCAAGGCGTCATCGAGCGCGAAGACATTCCCGCGGGTTTGATCTTGATGGATAATAAAAGCGCAAAAATATCTGTCGCGACGATGGCAAGTATCGTTGAAAAATCGAAGACACAAACTGAATGGCAAAAACCGATTGCAATCCGGCGCAATCTGCCAGCCAATCTGGCTCTTGAACTTATCCAATTCGTCGATGCGAAAGTGCGCGATCTTTTAATGCAACGAACCGATTATGATACCAGAACAATGGGAGAGATTGCAGCTGTCGTGCGCCGTCGTCTTGATTTTATGGACGAGTCGGACATCAAAAAGATAAGTCCAGAAGAGCGTGTGCGCCAGATGATCAAAGAAAAAACATTAAATGAAACATCTGTTGTGGATGCGCTCGCAGTGCAGGATAAAGACCTTGCACACGCTTGTGTGGCGGCTTTGGCCAAGGTGCCGGTGGCGGTCGTTGAAAAAATTATGTCGTTAAACACGCCAAAGCCGGTGATTGCCTTGTCATGGAAGGCAGGCCTATCTATGCGCACGGCTTTGAAATTACAGCAGGAATTGGCTCATGTGCCGCATACTGAGCTCATTTACCCGCGCGGCGGAACCGATTATCCGCTGGAAAAAAGCGAGATCAACTGGCAACTCGAATTTTTCGGCATCAAGCCATAATTTATTAACCAACTCGGGTTAAACTTTTAAAACCATGTCCATATTCAATCTTTCCCTCCTGTCTGCTGATCCCGCCAAAAAACAGGAAAAGGAGAAGAAAAAATACGAACATCAGAAAAAAATTGCCCAAAGCCTCGATAAAGCGGCCAAGCTGAAACTGGCTAAATCTCCCGCCACGCAAGCTGAAATTTTGTATTACCTTGCGCAAAACGACGGGGAGGTTGCCGTGCGCCAAGCGGTCGCCTCGAATGATGCCACGCCGTATCAGGCGAATAAAATCATCGCCCGTGACCAAAACGCCGATGTCCGTATCGCGCTGGCCGAGCGTCTCGTTAAATTGCTCCCCGATATTTCACAGGATACGCAAAGCCAGCTTTATTCCTACACGGTCGATGCGCTCGAAGCTTTGGCGGCGGATGAAGTGGCAAAGGTCCGTATCGTTCTGGCCAATATAATAAAGAAAGAACTTCACGCGCCAACGCATATCATCAATAAATTGGCCCGCGATATCGAACGCGAAGTAGCCGAGCCTATTTTGCATCACTGCATGGCGGTGTCCGACGAAGTGTTGTTGGAGATTTTATCGAACCATCCGGCGGCGTGGAAAGTTGAAGCGATCGCCCAGCGAAAATTTGTCAGCGCCGATATATCCGAAGCGGTCATCGAGGCCTATCACGAAACGGCAGGCGTACTGCTTTTAGATAATAAAGATGCCGATATTTCAAAACCGACTTTGTTTAAAATAGTCGAAAAATCCAGAGCCTTTACGGCATGGCAGAAACCCTTGGCAGTCCGCGCTTTCCTGCCACAGGAGATCGCCCGCAAAATGGCGGAATTCGTCGATGAATCGGTCAAAGACCTGATTGCCAAGCGGACCGATCTGGGTAAGCAAGTTTCCGACGAGATCAAATCGAAATTCCGCGAGGACATTAATCAACTCGAGAAAGAAGATACTGAGCGCCTAAGTCCGGAAGATAAGGTGCGCAAAATGATCGTCGATAAAACGCTCAACGAAGATGCGTTGATCGCGGCGATGGATGCGCTGGATCGTACGCTGGCCATCGTTATGCTGGCGGCTTTGGTACGTTCGTCGCGCTCCAGTATGGAGAATATTGTCGGGATGCTGAAACCCAAACCGATTGTCGCTGTTTGTCACAGGGCAGGGGTGAACATGCGCACCTGTCTGCGCATCCAGCAGGAGATTGCTAAAATCCCTTCCAAGGAAATCATCTATCCCCGCGGCGGGACCGATTATCCGCTGGAACCTGACGAGATCAAATGGCAGCTCGACTTTTTGGGGCTGAAATAGCCATTCTTTAACCCTTTTTTGACGCTTTACCCCTTAAGTAATTGGGTCTAATTTAGCATCAGAATTTTAAAACCCTCCAATTAAGGAAACTCCTATGTCCCGTAAAAAAATCGCACTCGTTGGCGCTGGCCAGATCGGTGGAACGCTCGCACTTCTCGCGGCTCAAAAAGAACTCGGCGATGTCGTCTTGATCGATATCGCGGAAGGCGTGCCGCAAGGCAAAGCTCTCGATCTTGCTGAAACCACACCTGTCATCGGCGTATCTGGCGGCCTCACAGGCAGCAACGATTATTCTGCTATGAAAGGCGCCGATGTCGTCATCGTCACCGCTGGTATCCCGCGCAAGCCGGGCATGAGCCGCGACGATCTGATCGCGATCAATTCGGGCATCATCAAAACAGTCGGCGAAAATATCAAGGCAAACGCGCCGAATGCATTCGTAATCGTCATCACCAACCCGCTCGACGCAATGGTTGAAGTCATGCAGCGCGTTTCCGGCCTTCCGGCTGAAAAAGTCGTTGGCATGGCGGGCGTTCTGGATAGCGCACGTTTCCGTTACTTCCTGTCCGAAGAATTCGGCGTTTCCGTTTCCGATGTCAGCGCCTTCGTTCTCGGCGGCCACGGCGACACGATGGTGCCATTGGTTCGCTACTCGACAGTCGGCGGGATTCCGCTGCCTGATCTGATTGCCATGGGCTGGAGCACGCAAGAAAAACTCGACCAGATCGTACAGCGTACGCGCGACGGCGGCGCAGAGATCGTCAACCTTCTCAAAACAGGTTCCGCTTTCTACGCACCTGCAGCATCGGCTATTGCGATGGCGGAAAGCTATCTGAAAGACCAGAAGCGCGTTCTGCCATGCGCGGCGAAACTGAACGGCGAATACGGTATTAAAGGCCTCTATATCGGCGTGCCGGTTATCATTGGTGAAAAAGGCGTTGAGAAGATCATCGAGATCAAGCTGAATGCGGATGAACAAAAAATGTTCGACCACTCGGTTAATGCTGTCAAAGGCCTGATCGAAGTGATTGAGAAACAAGCAGCTTAACCGCCCTTTGAACCCCTCTCCCTCTGGGAGAGGGCAGGGTGAGGGAAAAAGCGGTGCAAAAGCGCCGCTTTTTTTATTGCCTAAATTGAGAGAAGAGTGATTAATTATAAAAAACTAATAAATGAGCTGGGACTGATGCGTAATCTAAAATCTGATCAAAACATCTCTTTTTTCCCAATAACATCTTTTTCTAAAGGCAGTACTCCACCTTTGGATCAGTTTATGGCGCGCCATGTAGGTTACTATAGGCTTGATGATGCTGAATATTATTTTAATAAGACGATGTTTGAAGCTTATGACCTGATTGCAAACGAAGGCTATACCTCCTTTGAAGCTTGGATGAAGGTATTGGATATTCCTTTAAGCTGTATGCCAGAGCTTTTGGAGTTGCCGGAAAATCAATGCCATTCATTTGTAGGGAAATCAAAAAAATCGCCGCCATCAGAAAGCATCCTTAAATTCTGCGTTTCTTTGGGAGTTCATCCGGCATATCTTGAGCCGGGAATTATATATCCAGACTATTCTTATCATCCGAATGTTATTCACGCGATGACACTTATGATGAAGGACGCCAGCACGCCTTTGCTTGATAGGCAAGATTGCCTGGATGCATTCAAATGCGAATATAAAAGATATTCTGACTATGCAGCAAAAAAGCCTGCAACTATGGCCTTTATGCGTGAATCGGTACGTTTCATGGTGACAGCTCAACATGCTGATCTAACCAATAGTCAGAAGGAAGAGATAAACTTTAAATATCCTTTGGGATTTCACAGGTCAAATCTGGAAGAAGGGATGGATATATTCGGTCCCGTTCTGGCAGCTAAAGTTCGTAAGGGAAAGGTGCCTTTTAAAAAAGCGGCTGAACAAGCAGCCAAAACTCATATTGAACTTATACAGTTAGCATCTGAATTTTTTGGTGCAGCAAATGCCGATGCTTGCCTAACTGCAATTATAAAATCATGTGAAAAAATTTGTGAAGATGATAAATCTACCAAAGAAACATCTTTGTCTTTCCGCGCCATAAGCGAAGTTCTAGATATAAATAATGAAGATATAGCTTTTCTGGCCGAAGAAAATTCACTGGAATTCATGGATGTCTATACTAGGAAAGAAGAATTTATATATAGGTTGGAAACCCATATTTTAGATGAACGAAGGAAACATTTATCCTCAAAGGCCGATTTCGAAAGAAACTCCAGACTTCTAAAAGCATTTGAAAGCTATAAAAGTAATCCTCTGTCAATGCAGCAGGATATAGAGCGCTTCAAAACACAACTAATGATCGAGCCGCATATTTATGGCTATTCTCAGAAAAAGCTTCCAGCTTCAATACATTTGAAACAGAATTAAAAAACCCGCCAATTGGCGGGTTTAAATTATGATGATAATTTTAGCCCAGTCCTAAAGACGGTGCCCATTCTTTCCATTTGTTGGAAACAAAACTTGTCGCAGAAGCCAGTACGCCTTGTTCCTGATGTTGTTTCGGCGCAGGCGTTGGAACATGTGCTGGAAGCTCGATTTTGTCAGCGGCATTAAAAGTTTTTGCCAACGCGCTGCCTTTTTCTGGCTTGTATACGGATGATGCCATTTGAACGCTTGGCGCGGCATCATTGTCGACGATAGAATCGAGCTTCGCCAAACGGTTCTGCCAGCCTTTCATAAAGACTTGCTGAGACGGATCGTTATTGACGATCTGGATATAGGTATTGGCGCGGTAACGCAGCATGCCCTCGGCATCGTCACCGAGACGTGAAATCATTTTCTTCGCATAGCCTGCACCGTGATTAATGGCAGCATCGAAAGCAACTAAACGCGCTTCTGGATCCTGCAAACGGTCAATACCGGCAACTTTCCAGTATTTATCGTGATAAACCTGCATGGTACGATTCATCGCACCTTGCTTGTCGCCGGAGCGAAGCATGGACATAACTTCTTGATATTCTGAAGGATTGGCTTTGGAGGCGATACCAAAGATTGTTGCGCCGCCACGGTCGGCTTTATGATTGGCAAAGCCGCCTTCGGAAGCTACGACGATACCAAAAGCCTGCTGGAAAGAACCATCGGCGTGAATATTTGAAAGCTTGCCTAGTTTCGGAATAAAACCATCTGCATTGAAATTACCGCCGCCGAAACCACCACTATAACTTGAATGAGAATAGAAGTTGCTAGCGGTTACTGTCTGGCCATTGATAACTGTCGATACGCCATCCTGAACTTCGAAATCCTCAGGAATATGATAATAACCAGCTTCAACGAAATCATTTTCCGCCGCATTGTCTGCTTGGGTTTTATTAAGCATATCGAGCATGGCGAGTGCACCAATGCCAATGCCTGTATCTTGGGGCTGTTGTTTGTCAGAATTTGAATTTTTATTGTCCGGTTTTTTTACCGGCTCTGTTCTATCATTTTCAGCAGTCGATTGGGCTTTCGAGCGCGCCGTTTGAGCATGCTGAAGAGTAGGGGTAATTCCTGTCTGGATACCATATTCTAAAGGATCATTTGCCGGATTTTTGGCCATTCACACACACCTTTGAACTTTGTTCTTATTCGTTCATTAGAGTGTACTGTTAGAATCAATAAAAGTCAAATTTTCTGATGGGTTTAGTTAATAAAAAAGGCCCCAAAAGGGCCTTTGAAATCAGTGCGTTAGCCGAGATTGGGTGATGGGCCTTGAGATGCCAGGCTAATGCCTTGGTTGTAATGACGAACTAAGGCAATATTACTAGCTGGTGCGTTATCGCCGACATAAATATATGCACCAGCAAAATTGTTCGGAACGGAGCCGCCAGCATTATTACGGGCTTTATCCGATACAAAAAGTCTTTGACCGTTATTACCTTCTGCGACGAATTCTACATGGCCATAAATACCGCCACCAGAATTTCGAGCACGTTTGCCAAGCTCAATGTCACTATTATAGACAAGAACAGCACCTTCAGGAGCATTTTGAGAATTTACGCCATTTAATTTAACCCACCCATTTTGAGGTAAGGTTTTATCCCAATTAGTTGCATGACCACGCTGGACATCCCAGCCTAAACCCTCTGCTATATTGGCAACGCCTTTCGCACATTTGCCGACGCCTGCGTTATCAGAAGCAGCAATGCGAAGAACCTTATCTGAATCGAAGCCGCCGTTGCGGATGATTGGCGTTCTATTGCCTCTTTCGTCTTGTTGGTAAAATCCGGAAACATCAAAATTAGAGTCTTGCGCCGAAGCTTTAAATTCTGCGTAAGGTTTACCTGTAACCCGCTCGATTAATTTTTCAGCCGGGCTTGTATCAACGCCGAATTGGTTTTTAAGAACGTCAATTATGTTTACCAACGCGCTGCCATTAACCGTACCGTCTGCGTCTGCATTTTGGGATGCCCACATACTCATCAATAAGAACAAACGTGACGATTCTTCCTGATTGTCTTTCCCGTCAGATTTTTCGGTAAAGGTGCCAACCAAAGTTGATTTCTTAGCTGCGGCAACCTCCGGCTCATCTTTCGGCATTGGTAAAGCTTTGCCGGATTTGGAAAAACCGGAAAGGGGCGTACCTGTATTCGTGGAATAAATCGCATCAAACGCACGGCGCTCGAGATCGAGTACACCGCCGGGCAAAACATCAGTTAAGCCATTGAAAACGCTTTGATCTTTTGTTCCTAAAATAGCCATCAACACCCTTACTTTTTCAGTAATATTCTTATTTATTAATTAGTTATCCCAATCCTACCTGAAAAGGAGCAAAGAGTCAAAACTACTTGCCCATTCCCCAACCCGTTGGGAGCCAGCCAGATACGGTTTTAGTTGCACTGGTCACTGTGTCTGCTGCGATATCTTTGGCAGCGGAAGCGGCGTTGGTTAAACCATTTCCAACCTGTCCGGCGGCAGCGCCGAATTCGCCGCGCAGTACATGGCCCCCAAAGGAACGAACGTCTTTACCAGCCACGCTTTCGACGATATTTCCTCCTTTGTTGATGGCTCGTGCGCCTTCTTTCGCGGCTTTGTCGAAGTCACCGCTCAGGAGGCCATCGGCGGCCCGCAATGAACTGCCACCTAGTCCGCGTAAATCTTTACCGCCTATAGCTTCGGCAGCATCGCCGACTTTATCATGTGCATAATCGGCAGTGTCCTTGATAACTTTGTAAACGACAGTATCGGCTTTTTCGGTGAAGGCTTTTTTTAAATCTCCACGCACGGGAGATTTAGTATTTTTCGCTTCATTTTGTTGCCGTTCAAGCTGCGCGGATGCTCTGGCGGTTTCCTCTTGCTGTCGGCGAATGGCTTCTTCGCGCTGGCGTTCGCGGGCAATCTGTGCCTCTTGACGATTGATGGTTTGTTCTTCTCTTGCTTCTTCCCCTTGCTCACGCAAGCGTTCTTGATTGCGAATTACATAGCGGAGAAGTTCTTTCGATTTATCATTGTCATCGTCATGGTCTTCAAGAAGCAATCCGGGTTCCTGAAGCTTTTTAAGATCTTCCGTAAGGAAAGCCGTAGAATCCGGTGTCAGATCACTATTGCTCAAAAACTGATTGATGCTGAATTTATCGTTGGGGTCGTAAAGATTCTCAGTCTCCATTTTATCATGGGGCTGATTTGAAGTATTCGATGTGGCTTTGATATCTGCCATCCATACACCCTTCTTATCGATTTACCTGCATTTTACAGATTATTGAGTTAAGCCAAGGTTAATATCGGCATTGAAACCCTGATATATCTGCAATTACAGGGTTTTTTTTATAGCTAGGCCGTGTTAAACATTTCCGGAAAATTTTACTCACTCAATAGCTTAGGGAATCCCTCGCAATGAATATCCATGAATACCAGGCAAAAGAACTCTTGAAAAAATACGGCGTGGCCGTGCCAGACGGTATTCCGGCGATGACGGTTGAAGAAGCTGTAGACGCTGCCAAGAAAATGCCAGGCCCTCTATATGTCGTAAAAGCGCAAATCCATGCCGGTGGTCGCGGTGCGGGTAAATTCAAGAACAATCCGGAAGGCAAGGGCGGTGTTCGTCTTTGTAAAACGGTTGATGATGTCAAAGCCGCTGCCGAAGCCATGCTAGGTCAGGTTCTCGTAACGAAACAAACAGGGGATGATGGCAAACAGGTTCAGCGCCTCTACGTCACCGACGGCGTCGACATTAAAAAAGAATATTACTGCTCGGTCGTTATGGACCGGGAAACCTCCAAAGTCACTTTCATGGTTTCCACCGAAGGCGGTATGGATATCGAAGAAGTGGCTGAAAAGCACCCTGAGAAAATTCAGAAAACAGTTGTCGATCCGGCGGCGGGCTTTCAAGGCTTCCATGCGCGTAAACTCGCTTTCGCGCTGGGCTTAGAAGGTGCGGCCAATAAAGCGGCGGGTAAATTCTTCTCCTCGCTTTATAAGGCATTCGTCGAGCTGGATTGCGATTCTGTTGAAATCAACCCGATGATCGTCACCGATAAAGAAGAGATCATGGCGCTTGATGCGAAAATCAGCTTCGATGACAATGCTCTGTTCCGTCATCCGGATGTTGCCGCGATGCGCGATGAATCCGAAGAAGACGAAAAAGAAACGATCGCGAAAAACTTCGACCTTTCCTACGTTACACTGGAAGGCAATATCGGCTGTATGGTTAATGGCGCGGGTCTTGCGATGGCAACGATGGACATCATCAAGCTCTATGGCGGACAACCGGCGAACTTCCTTGATGTGGGCGGCGGCGCGACGAAAGAAAAAGTCACGCAAGCGTTCAAAATCATTCTCTCTGATAAAAACGTCAAAGGTATTCTGGTCAATATCTTCGGCGGTATCATGCGCTGTGACATTATTGCCGAAGGCATTATCGCCGCGGCGAAAGAGGTTCAGTTGTCTGTTCCGCTGGTCGTGCGTCTTGAAGGCACGAATGTCGAGCTGGGCAAGGAAATCCTCGCGAAATCAGGCCTGCCGATCGTATCTGGTGATAACCTCGCCGATGCTGCCCGTAAGATCGTTGACGCGACAAACCAAGCCTCTAAAGCGGCTTAACAAACACTCGTCATTCCCGCGCAGGCGGGAATCCATCATGGACCCCCGCCTGCGCGGGGGTGACGTTTTTCTGGAAGGAGAAACTATGATCATCGACCACCGTACCTATAATATCGTCCCGCGTATGATGGGTGAATATTTGAGAGTATTCGAAGAATTCGCCATGCCGGTTCAGCGCCGCCATTTGGGTGAGCCGATCCTTTTCACGGTGACGGAAGTGGGACAGCAGGACCAGGTCGTTCATCTCTGGGCCTATAAAGACTACGCCGATCTCGAAACCCGCCGCGCCGCGCGCAATGCCGATCCCGATTGGAAAATATATATGGAGAAGTCTAAGGGTTTGGTTTTATCTCAGGAAACAAAGCTCATCAGGCCGACAGGTTTCTCGCCGATCAAATGATGCTTAGGGAATACTGACGGTAGCTTGAGCGGTTACCGTCTTCATATAGTCGTAATTCGATATATATGCTTGTTCCAGAGGCTTCGCCGCCATGGCTTGTTTGTGTTTAATCCATTCTGGATCGCTGTCGCGAATATCAAATGTAGCGGCGGGTACAGCTTTAGGCGCAACATGTATACCGTCCGATGCAACAAAACCGCGAGGATCTTTCTGCGCTGGATGAGGGGTTTCGCTTAGGCCAATATGTCTGCCGATCCATTCATAAAATTCACGGCCTGTAATGACATGTTTTGCACCCATGACAAGCTTCCCCTTGTCGTCGCGTTTGTAATTTCCAAGTAAATCTTTTTCGGGTGTTCTCTGAATAAAGACATTTTTGTTGCTTGCAAAAGTGCCTCTAAACTCTTTGCCCGATAAAAGTTTATCCATCGGCCAATCCGGATGATCGGCCATTCGATTGGCAAGAATGATAGCGCCGCCCGTGCCGGTAAAATGAGAGAAATAGGCAATACGATTATTAACCTTTGTCAGGCCAAAAGGAAGTCTCGCTTTACCTGAATTAACTTTGTCTTGCCATTCTGTATTCGCGTCCAGAAAGTTACGCGCGCCGAATGTGAAAGAGAAAGACAATCCGCCGCAGAATTTTCTAAAATCACTCTTATATTCATCTTGTCTGACTAGTTTTTTATCAGAAAATCGGCTTCTTTTTTGACCGTCTTCGATGTAAGTTTCCTGACCTAATTTTGTATATTTGGCAGCGAGCCAGCCGTAATTATGATCGTGGCCGTATTTTCTGATCCAGGTACCGAATGTCGGTAATGTGACTTGCGCTGCGCCACAGGAAGTTGTTCCGCTACCTGTAGTATTGGTTCCAATACCAGATTCCTGACGCAGCATGTTGATGTAATCAACAGCAAAAATGCGGGGCTTGTCCATCGCGCCAGTGGCCATTAAACCTTCCATAGCGGCGCGCCAGTTTTCTTTTGGGATGCGCATTTTAGAGCCGTTGAGACTATGAATGATATCACCGCTTTTTGTGCCGGTAATCGTTGCATATTCGCCGAATTCAAGAGTTTCATCTTCTTTTGGCATCATCGATTTCAGCCAGTCGCATTGTTTTTCGTAGCGGATGGAAAAAGCCTGATTGGCGCCATTGAAAATAACCGGCATTGAGAATGTGCAGCTTGCCGGAGTTGCCTTAGGAATTTCCATTGATATAGATTTTTGACCGGTGCTTTCTGGTGAGGCAAAAAACGCCGACCCTTGTTCAATTAAAGGCTGTGCACAGGATGCAAGAGCAAACATACCGATTAAGCCAGACGCCCATTTCTTCTGAGTTGGAGAAGCAGCGTTATATAAAATTTTTGCTGTATCGACAGCTTTATGTGTTCCATTGACCACGATAGGGGTGACCTTATAAATGGCGATATCGTTTGCTTTTTTAACAACCAGCGGCGTTTTTTCTTTTATTTGAATAGCGATCTTTGCAGCTTTTTCGTCGGCAGTTGAGGCAGCGGCGCCTTTTAAAAGATTGTTCAGGCGTAACGTCCATTGGTGCAGAGGGCTTGGTTCAAAACATTGCTCAGGATTTGGGAAGTCGATTGCAAGCAAGGAATTACTCAACGTGGCATTTCCGCCCGGGATATCCGCTATGTTGATATATTTAATCGTGCTTGCAGGTCTATCGAGAACGAGGGTCGTTTGACCCGTAGCTTCATTTCTCTTAGTGAAGAATGACTCTTTGGTAGCGGCAAGAATAGGAGCGCCTGGTTTAAAAATTCCATCCAGCACATTAAGAGAAACGCTTTGAATTTCTTCTGTTTTATTAAGTGTCGTTGTTATATGAAATTTTCTTTCCCGTTCTTCTCGGGCAGCTTTTTCTATGGCTAAAAATTCAGCCATTCGCCGTTCGTATCGAGGCGTTGTTCTTGTTGCCTGTTGTTGAAATTCTGCGCCTGTTCGTATAAACAAATTCACACCCGGTTATTAAGATTATGTAAATTTATACTATATATTTGTTGCCATAATCAAGGAAAATATAAAGCTAATATAAAGAGATTTGGCAGGATGCGTTGCGAAGAGGGCGAATTCATGCTTAATAGAACGAAATCAATGGCTTCACCGAAGCTTTCATTATTAATTCAAGGTTCAAAATGTCCGTTCTCGTCAATAAAGATACCAAAGTCATCTGTCAGGGTTTCACCGGAGCTCAAGGCACGTTTCACTCTGAACAAGCCATCGCATACGGCACGAAAATGGTCGGCGGGGTTACGCCGGGCAAAGGCGGCACAAAGCATCTGGACTTGCCGGTCTTCAACACTGTATCCGAAGCACGAGCCGCCACAGGGGCAGACGCTTCTGTGATCTACGTTCCACCTCCATTCGCGGCAGACGCCATTCTCGAAGCCATCGAAGCTGAAATCCCGCTCGCGGTTTGCATTACCGAAGGCATTCCTGTTCTCGACATGGTTAAAGTAAAGAAAGCTCTTTGCGGCTCCAAGACACGTTTGATCGGACCGAACTGCCCGGGCGTTATCACGCCGGGTGAATGCAAGATCGGCATTATGCCGGGCCATATCCACAAGCGCGGTAAGATCGGCGTTGTATCGCGCTCCGGTACGCTGACATACGAAGCTGTGTTTCAGACAACCCAGAATGGTCTCGGCCAAACGACATGTATCGGTATCGGCGGCGATCCGGTCAACGGCACGAACTTCATCGACGCGCTGGAAATGTTCATGGCGGATGATGAAACACAAGGCATTATCATGATCGGCGAGATTGGCGGTCAGGCAGAAATCAAAGCCGCGCAATACTATGCAGGTCTTGCCAAGAAGAAGCCGATTGCCGGTTTCATTGCCGGTGCGACAGCGCCAAAAGGCAAGCGCATGGGCCATGCCGGTGCGATCATCTCCGGCGGCGAAGATACAGCCGAAGCGAAGATCGCGGCGATGAAAGCAGCCGGTTATGTGATGGCGGAAAGCCCGTCCCACCTTGGCGAAGCTATGATGAAAGCCATGGCCGCTTAAGATGACACTGGTTGATCTCGATCAGTTTCCGGAGGATACCTACCGTACGCTGATCGCGCTTCCTTACCGCGTCGGCCTATATGTTTCGCAAAGCGACCGTACAGGCGGCAAACATTCAGATGCACAAGAACTGGCGGCGCTTGAAAACGTCGTCACGTTCTACGTCGAAGACACGCTTAAATCAGAATTCGCACAGACCATTATGCTGGCAACGCTCCAGCATAAAGCCTATTGGGCGGAATGGTCGGCGGAAACCGAGAAGGTGCCGGATGAATGTAAATACATTGCCGAGTATCTGGTAAACGTGATCGATCAGCGCAAGCTGGAGAGCTTCAAACAGAACCTGATGGAAATCGCGATCACGGTGGCGCAGGCTTATCATGAACAAGCAAAAGAGGTCTCACTGCTTGGCAGGATGGTGAGGGCTCTGTCCTTCCGCTCGGAAAAGATCGCGCCGGATGTCAGCGCAGAGCATATCAACATCTCGCCCGCCGAGAAAGCCGCGATAAACCAGCTTGCCGAAATGCTGGGCATTCCGCAACGAGTGTCGTAGATGGCGCTCTCCGCACACGATATCCAATCCTTATCGAATATACTCGTTCGCGTTGGGTTGTATGTCAGCCATTGCGACGATACTGACCAAGGTGAAGAGTCGGAAGTTAAAGAGCGTGACTATATGCTCAAAGCACTAACGCGCATTGCCAAGCTCTCGAAATCAGATACGGTCGCGGCTTGTGCCAGACTGGCATCAGAAGCGCAGGTTTCGGCAGATGACGAAAGCGCCGAGAGCCTGACGGCCTCTATCCAGGAAGCGGTAGCTTTGTTCCGCGGGGCTGAAGGCGAAGACCAGCTCATCCATTTCAAACGCGCGGTGATGTATGTCGCAACTGCGGTGGCCAGAGCCTATCGCGAAGAACTGGATATTCATCAGGAAGAGTTTCTGCTCGAGGGCCTGTTGAGAAAAGTCATTGGTGCGGTCAACAAGGAAGCCGATCCGGAAGAATTCAAGAACATAAACATCTCGCCTGCGGAAGATAGCGCGCTGACGATGATTTCCGAAGCCTTAAGAGTGAAGGATATTCCATGATTGAAGATAATGAAACACCGATGAAGGAAGACGATATCAATCGTGCAAGGCTGCTTGTAGCGGCGGCGTTCTGGATATCGAAGATGGATCCCGACGGTGGATATAAGGCCCGCGAAGAAGAGCGCAAAGCCATCGTGGAAACGTTGCGCCGATTTGAAGGCGAGAAGGATTACGCCGCGCTGGTGCCGGTTTTCGAAGTGGCGCTACTCCATTACAAGGCTTGGGACAACTGGACGAAAGACATGTCAGGCTTTCGCGGGCAATTGGAAGCCGTTTTATCGGATGCGCCGCTCAGCTATCGCCAGAGCGTTTATGATCTGGCTTATTGCGTCGCCATCCGGTATCGCGAGAGAAGCTGGATATTGGCCATTCTCGCCAGCATTCATGTGTCGCTCAAGAGCTTTTTCGCGCCAGATCCAAACCGGATCGATTTGCCGGACTATCTCAATATCAGCCCGACCGAGAAGAGTGCGCTCAATGAGCTTGCCGCTATTCTCGATCTGCCGCAGAGGATTATCGTTTAATTGATGAAACGGCCTTGTGTTTATATAATGGCAAGTGAACGCAACGGCACATTGTATACAGGTGTTACTTCAAATCTTCTTCAATGTGGATCGCAACATAAAGAAAATGTTGGTTCTAAATTTACAGCCAAATATAAATGTAAAATATTGGTTTTTTATGAGCCGCATGAAACGATGGAATACGCAATCATGCGCGAGAAACAAATCAAGGCAGGTTCGAGAAAGAAAAAGCTTAGTTTGATAGAGTCCGAAAATCCAAATTGGAATGACTTGTTCGAAAGTCTCCTCTAGCGTCATTGCGAGGAGGCCGATAGGCCGACGCGGCAATCCAGTAATTGCAGTTATTTCAACATTCTGGATTGCTTCGCTTCGCTCGCAATGACGGAGGGCGTAATCTTGATAGGGCCTTTGAATTGTTCGAATAAAGCAGGGCCGAGTTTTTGCGCATAAGGGATTCTCTCTTCTTCATGCTTTGCCTCGAGCTTGCTCCATGGCAAATGAACGTAGTTGTGATGCGTCAGGTGATAATTGAAATTCAGGATAAAACGCGAATAAAATTTTGAGGTTTCCAGCTCTTTCGCCGGAACGCTTCCATCTTGCGGTGTGCCATAATGATAGGAATTATCCATGATCGAAATAATCACGGCGCGGCCAAGGAGCGTGACAACAGGCACGATCCACGCCGCCCCAAAAATCATAAACACGCATGTATAGATAAAGGTAATCCAGAGACAGTCGGTGCGGATTCTTCTCACGTTATCGGCTTTGAGAAGCGAGTTCATCACGGCTTCGAAATGACGGTCATCGCTTAAGAGATGCCTCGCGATTTTACGCGTTACCGGGGTGGGGCATAGCGCGATAAGATACGACGCCGCTACTTCCGTCACATAAAGTCCGCCAAGCATGTGAAAGTAATGCGCCGTGAGCGCTTTAAATTTGGAGGCACGGTTATTCGATGAATAATACTCGTTCTCCCATTCACGGTTATACTGGTGATGCATCAAATGGCCGAAACGAAGCACGCCGAAACTCGCGCCGAAGAGGATCGACATGGCGCGGCCCGTGAATTCGTTGACGGCGCGGTTCGGATGGAAATTTCGGTGGATCGCCTCATGGATCAGGCTCCACAGCGGCGTGTTGAGCGGCACGAGCAGCAAGGTGATCAGAAGCATCGCCCAAAGATGGCTTCCGAGCAGATAGGGCATGCCGCTTAAAGAGAGAGAAAATCCGGCGCAGATGGCAAGGGCAAGAACAAGATTGGTCGTGGCTGGTATGTCAGGTTTGTCAGGCATGGCGTTCATATTTGACGTGCAAGGTGGCGATGTCAAGAACGGGAAGCCATTAAAAAATAGAATGCTAATATTCCATTACTTATAACAACTTTAATATAGTTCTTACTTCGTTATCGATTTTTGAAGTGTTTTATAACCATCACCGCTCAACGATCGTGTGAACAAAGATATAGGGACCGCCAGAATTCCCATAGCAGAATGCAGGATGGCCGTCTGTTTCAGGACCGGATTTGATCATATCTGCAATTAAAGATCCATTGGCGTAAGTGCCCGCCACGGTGCCAGTATTGGATGTAACAGGCGGTTCGCCACCCAAATTAATCACGCCGACAAGATCATTGATCGCCATGCAAGTTTCACGGTTTAGATAATTAATCCGGAACAGAATGTCATTAGCAGATTCCGTTCCACCGGGGCCGTCTGTGCCAACGCCCATAAACTGATAAGTCTGAATTTGCGCATGTCCTAATTTAGGTAAGCTTGTAGTCTGGGATGCTGTGGGATCGAGAGAATCCGGTCCCGGTATGACAGGAACCATGCTCCCACCATTACTGTCAAAGATATGACATATTTTGCTTGATGGGGCGTTGCTATTCGCAGTCATTAGAAGAGTGCCATTGTTTCGTTTGTAAATATTATTACTGAAATCTAGTGTAGTGTCGCTGCAGCCATCACGTAGCTTTACGCGCATAACTGCATTTTTTACACTTGTTGTGAATTGAAGAATGGCGGCGGCATTGGCGCGGGCTTTTTCTTTCGAAACAGATCCTCCGCTTGTCCGGTTTGCCGATGTAATCGCATAACTAAGCGCAGCAAAAAGTGCAGCGGCAATTAGAATTAAAAATAAGACATTACCTTGAGAATTTTTGGCATGGAAATTTTTATCAGGCATTCTTAATTATAAGGGGATTGGGCCAAGATGTCATCCCCATGGGTTGATAACTTTTTGTTTTATTAAGATGTTACAAAACAAAAATTAATTTTGGCTCAATTCGTTTTGCGATTTGAAGCTTTTTTCTACTTCGTCATGGAGCGAATGAATGAGCGTGGCGATCCATGTCGTGGCGCAGCTTGTCTATTGCCCGGATTGCTTCGTCGCTGCCTCCGCAGGGCAAGCTTCCTCGCAATGGCAAGGGATAATATTTCAATGACTTAAGCAGGGTCTCTAAGTTTGCTCGTCGCTTTTTTGAGGGGTCTTCGCGTTAACTTTTGTTCAGTTTGAACGTAATTCTGACTACTTTGAACGTCGCATTTTTTTAGATAGGTTAGCTTTCTGTCTTCTTGTAACTCGGAACCTGCAACTAGCGGCTAGGTCCCCGCCGTTCACCTTGAGGATAACCGAAAGACGGCATGCCGTGATCGGGCTCACAGCAAGGCAATACTTTAGTGTAGGTATTTATTCCTTTTATGTCAAGGGCTACAACGGCTAATAAGCTTTAACAACCATCCAGAAATGATTGTCATTTGTTGGCGCCTTGAAGCAACCCACGGTATCGGGTAAATCCTGACCAACTGAAGATGGATTGCTGCCGCTTGTTTCAGTCCCCGTGGTAGAGATACGTCTAAAAGTTGTTCCGTAAACGGCAGGGAAATCTGAATAAGAAGGAATTGTATTAATGCCACTTAATTGCCGGTTTATTTCCTGACAGACCAAATCTGATATGAATAAAATTCTCAAAACCTCATCGGGTTTATCTGTGCCAAGTTCAATACCGTTAATTTTGATGTCTCTTGAAAACCATTCGTAAGCCCGAGTATCTGCCGCAAAAGAAGCATGTCTTGCCAAATGAACATAGGAAGGTTTAGGCAATGAAATCGCATCGCTGTTAAATAGCCCGATGGTGCGGCCTCTTCCGGTTGTATCTGCGCCTACATAAACGATGCCATTCGTGTTTTCTGCGACACTGCTAAATAGTACCTGAGCATAATCACCACTCGCATACAGCCGGTCAAAGCCTGATTTAAAGCGGTTCAATTCCGATACTAGCTGGCTCGCTAAAATTCGGGCTTGATCCTGAGAAATATTAGAGTTCCCTGTGCGCGAAGAGGAGACCACAGCGTAAGAAAGCGCTGCAAACAAAGCGACTGCAATTAATATTAAAAATAATACATTACCCTGAGATCTATTCTGGATGAATCCCCGTGGCCTGTTGATTTGAGAATTCAGAAAACCCATTAATTATAAACCTGCTTTTTTTTGACTTAATTGGACTTGGAGGTTTCTGCAGCAAGACGAATGGCTGTTTATTTTATAAAGGAATAATAACGAATTGAAAAGATAAAAAGACTATATTCCTATATTTATCACAAAAAGTTTTTTCCCTGTCATTGCGCTTTTACATGACGCGTCATTGATTTATAAAACTTCACAGCGTTAATATAAAGACGTCTCATAACTCTAGGAACCCTCATGTCTCAAGCCTCGCTCGCCACCATCCTGTCCAGCTCCAACGCGGAATATATCGCCAATCTGTATAAGGAGTTTTTGCACAACCCGAATGCGATCGATGCCAGCTGGCGGACGTTCTTCAACGATCTGAAAGACGACGAAACGGCTTTGCTGAAAGAGATTACCGGCGCGAGCTGGGCAAGCCCGCATTATAAGAAACCCGCTGCGCCGTTTGGCGTGACGACCGCCGACGAGGCGATCAAGGGCGGCAAGGCTCCGGCCAACCAGTCCAAGGCTCCGCAAGCGTCCTACGACACGCGCGCGATGAAAGATTCTATCCAAGCTATGATGCTGGTCAAAGCCTACCGTGCCAACGGTCACTTGATGGCCGATCTCGATCCGCTCGGTCTGAAGCGTCCGCAAATGCGCGCCGAGCTGGACCCTGTGACTTACGGGTTTTCGGCTGGCGATATGGACCACAAGATTTATGTCGGCGGTATCTTGGGCTTCGAGACAACGACGATCCGCGATCTGGTCTCTGTATTGCAGCAAATTTATTGCGGCAAGATCGGTGTCGAATATGAACATGTGATTTCGCAAGAAGAGCGCAACTGGCTACAGCAACAAATTGAATCAACCGGCAATAAAACGCATTTCTCCGCAGAGCAGAAAAAAGCGATTTATCAGAACCTCGTCAACGCGCAAGGACTGGAAGATTTCCTTGCCCTTAAATATGTCGGCACGAAACGTTTCGGCCTTGACGGCGGCGAGTCTTACGTCGCCTGTGTCGAGGAAATAATCGCCAAGGGAGCCGAGTTGGGCGTCGAGGAAGTCATCGTCGGTATGGCGCACCGCGGACGCCTCAACACATTGACCAATATCGTCGGCAAGCCGTTCACGAAATTATTCGCCGAGTTCAACGGCATGCCATCGACGCCGGACGACACACCGGGATCGGGCGATGTTAAATACCACATGGGATATTCGACCGACCGCGTCATTAACGGCAAAACGGTTCACATGTCATTGACGCCAAACCCGTCGCATTTGGAAGTCGTCAACCCTGTCGTTGTCGGCAAAGTCCGCGCGAAGCAGGATCTGGAAAAGGGCGGCAATCGCAAAGCGGTATTGCCATTGACCATCCATGGCGACAGCGCGTTTGCGGGACAAGGTCTGGTCGCAGAAATTCTGATGATGGCGGAATTGCCGGGCTATACCGCCGGCGGTACGGTTCATATCATCATCAACAACCAGATCGGTTTCACGACGTTGCCGGAATATTATAAATCCGGTCCGTATTCTTCGGATATGGCCAAGATGTTGGCGATCCCGACCTTCCATGTCAATGCGGACGATCCGGAAGCGGTGGCACATGTGTCGCGCATGGCCATCGAGTATCGCCAGAAATTTGGTCATGACGTTATTATCGACCTTATGTGTTACCGCAAGAACGGTCACAACGAAGGCGACGAGCCAATGTTCACGCAGCCTGTGATGTACAAGGCGATCAAGGAGCAGGTTTCGACGCGCAATCAATACGCGCAAAAACTCGTCGCCGAAGGCATCATGTCGGCGGACGATTCCAAGGCCATGGTCGATGCGTTCCACAAAAAGCTGGAAGAGGCGTTTGCCGCGACATCGAGTTATAAAGTCAACAAAGCCGACTGGCTGGAAGGCGCGTGGTCGGGCCTGACAACGCATGTCAAATCCAAATTCGGCGAGAAGCGCAAAGGCGAGACATCGATCACCGAGGCGCAAATGAAAATGCTGGGCGAGCGGCTTGTCGATATTCCGGCAAGCTTCAATCTCAATTCCAAAATCGCACGCCAATTCGAAGCGAAAAAGGAAATGTTCAAAACCGGCACCGGTTTTGACTGGAGCGTCGGCGAGGCTTTGGCTTTTGCCTCCCTCGTTCAGGAAGGTTATCCCGTGCGCGTATCGGGTGAAGATGCTGGCCGCGGGACGTTCTCTCACCGTCATGCCACTTTGCACGATCAGGAAAACGCAAGCCGTTATTACCCGTTGCAACATATTGCGCCCGATCAGGCGAATTTCGAAGTCCATGACTCTCCTTTGTCCGAAGCCGGTGTTCTCGGTTTCGAACTTGGTTATTCATGGGCCGCGCCGAATAGCTTAACGATCTGGGAAGCGCAATTCGGTGACTTCGTCAACGGGGCGCAAGTGATCATCGACCAGTATATCGCCTCCGCCGAAACCAAGTGGCTGCGTATGTCGGGTCTTGTGATGCTGCTGCCGCACGGCTTCGAAGGGCAGGGACCGGAGCACTCCTCCGCCCGTCTCGAGCGTTTCCTCCAGCTTTGCGCGGAAGATAATATGCAGGTCACGAATATCACGACGCCGGCGAATTATTTCCACGCGCTGCGCCGCCAGTTGAAACGCGACTTTAGAAAACCGCTGATCAATATGTCGCCAAAATCCCTGCTGCGTCACAAGCTCGCCGTTTCCAAGGCCGAAGACTTTACGGGCCAGACGAGTTTCCATCGCTTCTTATGGGACGATGCACGCGACAGTCTCGCCAAGCCGAAAGAC
Source organism: uncultured Micavibrio sp. (assembly GCA_964633355.1). Classification (GTDB taxonomy): domain Bacteria; phylum Pseudomonadota; class Alphaproteobacteria; order Micavibrionales; family Micavibrionaceae; genus Micavibrio_B. The sequence continues at coordinate 131,824 of CAZWGO010000003.1, read as the reverse complement.
GTCAAGCGCGTTGTCATGTGTTCGGGCAAAGTGTATTACGATTTGTTCGAGGAGCGCGAAAAGCGCGGCATCAAGAATGTCGTGATCTACCGTCTCGAGCAATTCTATCCGTTCCCGGAAGCAGAGTTGGCGCAAGAGCTGGCGCAATATCCGAACGCGGAATTCGTCTGGTGTCAGGAAGAGCCGAAAAATCAGGGCGGATGGTCCTTTGTCGAGCCGTTACTCGAAGAGACGTTGGCGGCTGCGAAATTCAAAGGCGGCAAACGCTTTAAATTTGCAGGTCGTCCGTCTTCCGCATCTCCGGCAACGGGCTATGCGAAACGCCATGCGCTGGAACAGGCTCGACTGGTTGATGAGGCTTTAAAGCTTTAGGCACACGCCTGTATTCGCTTATATACGATTAACTTTTGCCTTTCATACTTTGCCGTATGGAAGGCAAAATTTTTGAATTTTTGAATAATGCGAACCGGTTGAAAGCCATCGAGGATTCCGGCATGGCGGATGCCGATTTCGATCCGGCATATGATTTCCTGATGGAAAAAATATGTTTCGATTTGCGTGTGCCGGCGGCGTTTATCTCGATCATCGAGCCTCATCGCCAGTTTTTCAAAAGCCAGAACGGCTTGCCGGACATACTGGCGCAGTTAAGAGAAACGTCTCTCGATTTGTCGATCTGCCAGAACATCATTCTGGATGGTGCGCCGGTCGTGATTAACGATATTACAAACGACACCAAGTTCAGCCAGCATCCGGCGCGGTTCGAGTTTGGCATCATTGCCTATCTGGGGGAGCCCTTATGCTACGATGGACAGGTGATCGGCGCGGTTTGCGCTTTTCATACGCGGCCCCGCCAGTGGAGTAAGGCGGATCGCCTGACGCTGCAAAGCATTGTCACGGATATCGAAGCGGAGATGTATTTTCGACGGTTCAGCAAGAGCGGATAGATTTTTCTGGCGTTTTTAATCGCGCTTGAGTTAGTTTGCGCCGCATGAACAAGCTTTCGACCGATTTTAAAAGATCCCGCCAGATGCTGTATGCGCGGGATGACCGTACCAAGGAACTGGTAAAACTACCCGGTGACATCAATGACGATGCTGTTGTTTATGATGATAAAATTCATAAAGGGCATCTTATTTGCGAATGCTGTAATACGCCCGTCTATTTTAATCAGGGTTCAGATGTAGCGAAGGGATCTCGTCAAATAGGGCAATCGGCTCATTTTAAAACTTATCCAAATTCTTCGCATTACGATGATTGCAAATTAGGAAAACCGGCACTTGAGCGTAAAGCATCAACCGCAGCATTCTGTTTTAATTTCAATACGACTTCTGCTGATTATTTAGCGCAGCTAACTGATAACAACCTGCCCGAAGATTTGGTGGGTTATTCTCTGAAGGGTATGTTCGATCTGGCTGCTGCCATGCGCACGCAGGAAATTTCCCGTATCACGAACGGTTATGCCGTCAATCGTGAGCATGGAGCAGCATGGAGAAATTTTATGTGGTCGGATACCGATGCTGCCTGTCGCAGAAATATGATTGAAACTATTCATGAGATGATTGCGCACAAAAAATTAATCCAGCTTTGCGCAATGGAATTACGGGTCGATAAAACGAAAATCGGTATACCTTTCGGAATTCCCGAGAAAAGATTTATACCGGGCAAAGCCGTCAAAATGTATGAAGATGATCAAGGCGTATCGCATATCATCATGCCGCGCTTTACCGTAGATTGGCGGATTACAGGGAAAGACGGCTATGAGGAAATTCTTTCATTCTTCGACCGTTCAGACACTTATATAGCGCAAGGTCTGGCAAGTTTGTCGAGCAAGAAGCAAGGTGACGCCAGATTCTACTTTCCGGAACTGGCTATTAATGATCCCGCTCAGTTAATAAAGGACAGTCTTAAAAACTTGCTGGCCGAAAACCATCGCCATCATGCAAGGCAAGCTCAGCCGAGTTAAATTTGCGCTTTCCATATAATATATGTTAAATAGTCGGCCATGAGCAAAACATGGCCTCTTATTGAGTTCGATAAAGCGAAAAAACCGCATTATCCTTCGGTGAAATACTGGAGCGATAAATTATCGCGCTATGTCTTTGTTCGCCTTGCTGAGAAATCCGAGTTTGATTATCCCGACTTGCAAGAATTCAATGATTGGGAAGACTATGTCGTTACCCAAGACGATCTTATTTATCCGGATAGATCGCCGCTTGAAATGGAAATTTATAATCCGGCCATTCATGATTCAAAGCATTTAATGTGCCCGGATATAGGCTGTCATGCGCCGATGATACATATCGATGAAAATCAGGAAAGAGTGGAGCATTGGAAAGCTTATAACAATCTCTATCATCAAGAAGATTGTCGCTATCGCCATCATGATTTCGATAAAGATAAAGGCTTTAAAGTCTCAGTAGAAATGAAAGGTCTTTCCAGCCCGTCATCGCCTGCAACCATGATGGATAATTTACGCGAGAAATATTCGCGCGATCAGGAAAAACATCCAAAATTTGCAAAAGCTCAAAAAGCGTTCGAAGGAATGGAAAAGTTTCAGGCCAAGGGCGTACAGGATATTATAAGGCTATATCAAAAAGCGGGCGTTCAGCGAAACCTGTCATCGATTTTTAAAAACAGCGGCCAGTATTATACCGAGGCTCAATTTCTGATCCGACGCCCGATGGCAGGTGAAGAAAACCGATACCAAAATTTATATGACAGGCTAATTGCGATGCCGCACGGCAATTATTTGCCCGTCGCCATGCAATTTCATATGAGGCACGAGCATGGAAGAGGTAATTCCCATGGCACAGTCGCTTCGCAGGCGATATTTTTGCATCGTGAATTGGGCGATACAGGACAAGATGGCATAGTGCATTTTATGGTCCCGCGGGCAAAACCGGCTGCGGGCAAAGATTTAAACTTAGCCAAGGTTTTTAATACGGCTGGCGATCGTCTGGTTTACGGTCCGGCGGTGCTGTCAGATGTTATCGACCGCGGAGACAAGGTGTTCCATTATGTGGATATAGAAATTCATGATGTGCAGCGCCAGATTGCAAAAGTGGAGATGTCGGATTTCGTTGAAGCGTTACAGGCCAGACCCGGCCCGCAGACCGTGTTTCCTTTCAAATTGCCTTGATAACTGACCGAATATATCCTGATTTCCCATTGACCTTTTGACTTGTACAGGCCAAATTAGGCGCAAATTATATAAGTCTTTAAAGGAATTCCTATGTCCCAGATCGTCGTCCCCGCCCTAGGTGAGTCTGTATCAGAAGCCACTGTTGCCAAATGGCTGAAAAAAGAGGGGGATGCCGTTAAAGTTGACGAGCCTTTGGTCGAACTCGAAACCGATAAAGTAACATTGGAAGTCAATGCCGCCGAAGCGGGCGTTTTAAGCAAGATTTCAATTCAGCCCGGCGCAACCGTTAATGTCGGCGCGCTTCTCGGTGAAATTACAGCGGGTGGCGCAGGAGCGGCTCCTGCCGCCCCGCAAGCAGCCCCGGCCAACGATCCAAAACCGGCAGCGCCAGCCGCCACCGCCGCGCCAGCTGCTTCGATCAACGAAGGTACGGCACCCGCGGCCCGCAAGATCATGGCGGATAACAATATCAATCCGGCAGATGTTTCCGGCACCGGCAAAGATGGCCGCGTGACGAAAGAAGACGTCATCAATCATCAGGCCGCTCCGGCGAAAGCTGCGCCAGCTCCAGCGGCTCCTCGTGCGACCGGTCCGCGTGAAGAGCGCGTCAAAATGACCAAGCTGCGCCAAGTCATTTCCCGCCGTTTGAAAGAAGCACAGAATACGGCTGCCATCCTTACGACATTCAACGAAATCGATATGGGCGCAGTCATGGCAATGCGCAATGAATACAAAGACATCTTTGAAAAGAAACACGGTGTTAAGCTGGGTTTCATGTCTTTCTTCGTTAAGGCGGCTGTTAACGCGCTAAAAGAAATTCCGGCGGTGAATGCCGAGATTAACGGCGACGATATCATCTATAAAAATTACTATGATATCTCTGTGGCTGTTTCGACGCCGCAAGGTCTGGTCGTTCCGGTCGTGCGCGATTGCGATCAAAAATCCATGTCCCAGATCGAGAAGGATATCGGCGCACTTGGCGTTAAAGGTAAAGACGGCAAGCTGACCATGGAAGAAATGACAGGCGGCACGTTCACCATTACCAATGGTGGAACTTTCGGTTCGCTGATGTCCACCCCGATTATCAACCCGCCACAGGTTGCTATTCTCGGCATGCATAAAATCCAGCAGCGCCCGATGGTCATGAAAGACGGAAAAATCGAAGCCCGCCCGATGATGTATATCGCGCTCTCCTACGATCACCGTATTATCGATGGCCGCGAAGCGGTGACTTTCCTTGTCCGCATCAAGGATGCGCTGGAAGATCCGCAGCGTTTGATTTTGGACGTATAGAGATTTTAAAAACCCGCCAGATGGCGGGTTTTTTATTTGTTGGACTATCATTGCGATGGATTGGTAACAAACAGCCTTGTCATTCTGAACAAAGCGAAGAATCCTGTTCAAGATTCACGCAGATCTTTCGCTTTGCTCAGGATGACAAGTAGGGTTCTGGCACAGTAAAGCGAGCACCCTAGCATAAAACCGAATATCCCGGGAGACGGTTAGCTTGCATGTCTGACCTTCCAAACAGTCGAGGATAATTTTTCTCGCATTTGCGAAAGCGAATCTGTATCTTCCAATCAAAATAATAAACAGGGAATATCAATGAAATTATCTTCTAAAGCTTTAGGCAGCTTTTTAGCCGTGTCTGCCTGTTCGGCTCAGCCGGTGATGGCCCAAATTCAGGGGCCGCCAAGCTTGGTCGAAACAGGAAAAGTCTTTTCATTAGAAGATGATAAGCAGCCTTTATTATCATTGACCCAAAGCCTGGATAAAAAAGGCAGCAAAAATCTTAAGTTTGAATTCGGTCGATATACGACAGCTCCTGACGCTGAGAAATCTTCCTTAAGATTACAAGTCGGTCCCGGGATGGAAATGAAAGCCAAATTCAAAAGAATGAAATTCACCTGGGAATTTTAATTACAAAGAAATAAACTGCATCACGCCGTTATCGGCCAAGAGCCGCGAGGCGGCAATGGCGTCTTCATCGCGGGCGGCTTCTTCATTACCGAGACAAAGGGTTTGAATACCGGCCCCGACCACGTTGACCAGTTCACGGCTGGTCGGTACTTCCGAAGACCAGATAAGCCCGTCGAGCAAACGCAATCCATAGCGATGCGCCCCCATTAAAATTCGGTTCAATGGCTCCAGATAGAATGAATATTTACCTTCTTTTTGACCGATGATATCGGCGTCATGATCTTTCGTATAACCGATAGCCGGATGAGCCGAGGCGACCAAAAAGAAATTCTCGCCATTGCCGTTTTTTGCCAGCGCACAGGCCCAGCGTTTATGGATGATTTGCGTCGAGGCGACGATCTGGTTCAGCGCATAAATATTGGGAACGACGCTGGTTTTCTCGATTTTGATCGGGTTGTCTTGTGCGGGCACATAATTATCCGGCACTTCATAAATTGGCTCGATACGGTTTTCCTTACGCCATAACTGGTAAATATTGATACCGGCTTTCGAAGCAATGCGCAGCGACATGGCGCCGAAATCTTCCCCGCGGCGAAGGGCGAAATCCTTATCGAAGCCTTTATGGTCTATATAAATATTCTTGATGCCGGACTCGGCGAGATTTTTGGCGCAGTTGGGGCAGAAAGGGTCTGTGATACACAAACTCGCGCCTTCCGTTGCATGGGGAAAATTCAGCAGGCAGGATACTTCTGCGTGAAGCGTGCCCGAGCTTGAGCCGATACGCGTTTCCGTGCCGATTTTCTCCTCGATCAGGGACGGCCAGATATTGGTGGAGCTGTATGCGGTATTTTCCTTGAAGATCGTCGCGGAAATTTTATTTGTCGCGTGGGGCGAGTGGCCGACGATATCGACGGCTTTCTGCATGGCTTCAAAGGGCGTGATGGTCATGCCGTACAGTACACAGCCTAATCCACCATATCAATCAGATGTTTTAGGGTGCCGAGCGGACGTGCGCCCGGATGAGACAGGCAATCGAGCGCGCATAGCTCTGCCAGTTTTGCCATTTGCGGCAATGTGAAATCATGCGTCAGTCCATAGAGAAACCCGGCGGCGAAATGATCGCCTGCGCCATTGGTGTCGATATAACCATCAGGGCGAGGCGGGGCGGGCAGAAAATGAACTTTGCCTTCATGAAAGACAACAGCGCCTCTTGCGCCATCTGTCACAACGCCTGTCTTTTTCATGGAAGGGAGTTTATCTGCAACATCTTGCAGAGTTTCTATATCGAATATGGCGCGGGCTTCGGTCAAGTTACAGATAACGATATCTACTTCCTTGACCAGGTTATCGACATCGCTTTTGTAACGCTCAACAATCGACAGATCTCCGGGGTTGAAAACTGAAAGATGACCATTTTCTTTTGCAATTTGGGCAGCCTTTAAAAAGGTTTCCATCGCGTAAGGTGAATACATTGTATAGCCGTCGAAATAGGCGATGGATGATGCTGTAATTATATCGTAGTTCATATCTTCTGGCGCAATGTCTTCGGCTACGCCCTGATAAGTGACAAAACTGCGGTCGCCGTCTGGCGTCGTCAGGCATACAACCTGTGTCGAGCCTGTCTCCGCTTCTTTAGAAACGGAAAGCGCCGTTTCGATACCGATCGATGTCATGGAAGTTTCAAAGGTCCTCCCTTCGATATCTTCGGCAATCTTGCCGAGAAAGGCCGTGTTGCCGCCAAGGCATTGAAAGACATAAACTGTGTTCGCTGCCGAACCGCCTGCGATCAATTTTGGATTTACAAGCTCGGATTTCATTTTTTGTAAGGATGGCAGATCGACATAAATACAGTGGGATTTATGCACGTTGTGGCGCGCCATGAAATCCATGTCGCAATCGGCGACGATGTCCATGCAGGCATTGCCGATACCGGTGATGTCGAATTTGGTTATTTTCATGAGGCCAGTTTTAAGCCGCTTTTAGTTCCCATGGAACATTTATATTCGGTACCGGCTTAATAATCGGCACAATTTTACCGCAATTTGTACGGAAAGTCTCATCCAATGCCGATGAGGAAAAAAGCGTCGAAAGATTACTTTTTGTTCTGGTATTTAAAAATTCCGCAAAAGCGCTTTGCTGGTCCAATCCAAAAAAGCCACGCTCCGATTTGCTCATATCTGCATCTTCGATGATGGCACCTAGTAAATCCGCTTCACGTTGTACTGCTTCGCGGAAAAAAAGAAGGCTTAGGCTTTCATCAATAGAATCAAGGCCATGGCAGACGTGCTCTTTACAGCCTGGATAAGTATTGAATTCGCAAGGTTTATGCAGCGGCTCCAATTCCAGTTCACGGCGTCCTTTTTGAACCGTCATCTGCCAGCTGCTTTCATCGAAAGGCGAGCGCACATGGTAGCGGACCTTATCCATGAGCATTTCACCGACAAATTTTTGATCTTCAGTCATGCCAAAGACTTTAGAATCCATCCCGATAACGCGGCGCTCCCTCAGCGTATCAATCAAAAATGTCTCAATCAGTCGCGGCATAGCGCCTTTAATAACTATCAAGGCATTTTCTAGATCGGGAAGTTTTCCTTGCGCCAGTTTTTTTGCATATTTTTGCTCAATAACGGAAAGATCTATAAGAGAAGCATGGCTGATATTAGCTTCGAATTCACCTCTCGACATGCCAACTTCCGCCTTGCCGCGCTTTGTTTTAATATTTATGTCGGGGGTAGTCAGCATTCCCAACGTTTCATAATAAGTTGCGCGGATACGAAGGCTGATACCGTTGCGGCGAAGAAATTGATCGGGCGTATCGATCTGACGCGTAATTAATCGTTGCGGTGCTGATTGCTGAAGTTTTTCAAAGCCTTCGATCTCACCATTATCCATTTTCTTTGCAAATACGACAAACGGCTCAGAGGAGCCGTCGGGAGTCACTAATTTCAATTCATTTTCTTGATCCGGTTTTTCGGCTTCTGCGGCGCACGGATTCTGGACAGTAGAGACAAGATTAAAAGGGGAAGCGCTTGGAGGCATAGCAGTGGCCTAACTTGGGCAAAAGTGAACTTAAACTTGGAGCATCTTAATATTCAGAGAATCTAATAGAGTCAAGTAAATTTTATGAAAATAATGGAACTTTTTTCGGGTTTCACTTTCATTTTGTTCAAGTATAGCTAATCTTCCTGTGTTATTCCGGTCCCGAAATTCTTTAATAAACCCTGTGGAAAAAATATGTCCGATAATTCTTATGATGTGATTGTAATTGGTTCTGGCCCGGGCGGCTATGTCTGCGCCATTCGCTGCGCGCAGCTCGGCCTGAAAACGGCCTGTGTCGAAAAAAGCGACACGCTGGGCGGCACATGTTTGAATATTGGCTGTATTCCCTCCAAGGCTTTGCTGACAGCGTCCGAGAAATATCATGAGGTGGGGCACTCGCTTGCCGCGTTCGGCGTGAAGGTCAGCCAGTATGAGCTTGATCTGCCGGGCATGATGAAACACAAAACCGATGTCGTATCTTCGAACACCAAGGGCATCGAATTCCTGTTCAAGAAAAACAAGATCGACTGGCTGAAAGGAGCAGGCAAATTTACGTCTGCAAACACAATCGATGTTGCCGGACAATCTTACAGCGCAAAACATATTATCATCGCAACGGGTTCGGATGTCGTATCGCTTCCAAATATAGAGATCGACGAGAAACGCATCGTGTCCTCGACGGGTGCGCTTGAGCTGAAAGAAGTGCCGAAGAATATGGTCGTCATCGGCGGCGGCGTGATCGGTCTCGAGCTTGGTGCAGTATGGAGCCGTCTGGGTGCCAAAGTTACAGTTGTTGAATATCTGGATCGCATCCTGCCGACAAATGACGCGGAAATTTCCAAAGAGATGCAAAAAATTCTGACCAAACAGGGCTTTGAATTCAAGTTGTCGACCAAAGTCACCGGCGTTGAAAACGGCAAGAACGGCGTAACGCTGACTGTCGAACCGGCGGCGGGCGGAGCGGCTGAGAAAATCGAAGCGGATGTCGTTCTGGTGGCGATTGGCCGCAAAGCTTTCACGGGTGGCCTTGGCCTCGATGTGGCGGGTATTGAAACCGATGACCGTGGCCGCGTGAAGACGGATCATGGTTTTAAAACGAACGTACCGGGCATTTATGCGATCGGCGATGTGATCGCCGGACCAATGCTCGCGCATAAAGCTGAAGACGAAGGCATGGTTCTGGCTGAAATGATTGCAGGCCAGACTGGTCATATCGATTACAATCTGATCCCGGGCGTTGTTTATACATGGCCGGAAGTGGCGAGCATTGGCAAAACCGAAGAGCAATTAAAAGCCGAAGGCGTCGAGTACAAAAAAGGTAAATTCCCGTTCAGCGCCAATGGCCGCGCCCGCGCGATGAATGCCACAGACGGTTTTGTGAAGATTTTAGCCGATGCCAGAACGGATAAGGTTTTGGGCGTTCACATCATTGGACCTGAAGCGGGAACGTTGATTGCCGAAATTGGTGTTGCGATGGAATTTTCTGCGTCTTCGGAAGACATCGCCAGAACCTGTCACGCGCACCCGACGCTGGAAGAAGCGATCAAGGAAGCGGCGCTGGCGGTGGCAGGCAGGCCGATACATATATAACAGCTTTTTTCCTCTCCACTTGTAAGGGGAGAGGATCAAGGTGAGGGGTTGGTCCCACTTGAAACCGAGTCGGTTTTTCATCATCTTAGTCAACTTCACCCCCTACCCAGCCTCCCCCCTTACAAGGGGGGAGGGGTATGTGTTATAATATTCCGATGAACCGCCAGTCTGGAAACGTCTTCTTTATCATCTTCATCGGCATCGCGCTTTTTGCGGCGCTTGGGTATGCGGTGAGCCAGAGCATGCGCACGGGCAGTAATGCCGGGCAGACAGAAAAAGCTACTCTGCTTGCAACCGATATTATTTCTTACGGCAATAGTATAGCGACTGCCGTAAAAACCATGATGGTGATGAATGGATGTAAAGAAACGCAAATTACGTTCGAAGACAATAATGGGACGTCATATAAAACCGTAAGTGGCGCGTATGATTATACAAATCCTAACGCGCCGACTGATAAAAGCTGTCATATTTTCAATCCTGCCGGTGGGGGCGTGACGCCGAGGATTATGTCTCAGGATGCGACATTACAAGACTCTGATGTAGCAGCTCATAATATGGCGCCTAAAAGCTGGTTTGGAGGCTATGGAAAAATGAACGGCGTTGGTACGGAAGATGGAGCTGAAGGCGCTGATCTTGTTTTAGGTATTGGGTTTCTAAAAAAAGAAGTATGTATTGAAATTAATAATAAGCTAGGCATTGCTAATCCAAGTGGTAATCCTCCAACCGATACTTGGGCAAGTGGACGTTTTCAAGGAGTATATTCAGATTCTACGAACGACTTTAATACAACAGCGACGCAGGGTAAAAAAGCGTTTTGTGGTACAGGTAGTGGAGGGGATAGGTATCAATATCTGCAGGTACTTATCGCCCGTTAATCTCGCTTCGAATGCGGATGAAATTTTTTGTGAATGTTGATGAGTTCTTCTGCGTTTACGTCCGTATATCTTTGCGTCGTGCTTAAAGACGCGTGTCCCAGCAGCTCCTGAATTTCTCTTAAGTTTGCGCCGTTTTGTAATAGGTGTGTTGCGAAACTGTGACGCAAGGCATGTGGCGTAGCGGTAGCGGGGAGGTTTAGCTGCCCGCGGATATCACGCATGGATTTTTGCGCTACGCCTTGGTGGAGGCGTTTGCCTTTTTCACCGACGAATAAGGGGCGGTCGGAGGTTTCGGCGAAGGGGCAGCTCGCGCGGTAATGAGCGAGGGTTGTTTCGACAATTTTTAAAACAGGAACCTGACGCTCTTTGCGGCCTTTACCCATGACGATCAAATAGCCATCGCGCGGCAAGTCAGAGATATTGAGGCCGAGAGCTTCCTGAATACGGAGGCCGCAGGCGTAGAGCAAAGTAAATAATGCTACATCGCGAAGCTGGACCCACCCCCCATCCTGCTTCCCCCCTTGAAAAGGGGGAAGAGAAGATAGTGGTTCCTCCCCACTTTTAAGGGGGGAGGTTAGGTGGGGGGATTGTTCCAACAAGCGCATAATCTGAACTTCTTCCATCGGACGCGGAAGTTTTCGCGGTAGTTTCGGCGTACGGACAAGTTTAACCGATGCGTTATGCAGGATGCCTTGTTTATCGCACCATGTCAGAAAGTTTTTGACGCCTGATAGCGAACGCGCACGCGAAGCATTGCCCAAGCCATCCATCGCTTTTCTGGAGAGCCAGGAGCGAAAATCTGCAAGCTTTGTATCGGCGATATGGGCGAGCGACGCCTCGGCACCGTTATGCGTGGCAATAAAAGTCAGGAATTGGGTGACATCAGCGTTATAAGCGCGGAATGTATGCGGCGAGACATTCTTTTCGACCTTAAGCCATGTATGCCATTTTAAAACGGCATCTGCCAGATCGGGTGCATAAGATATCAGGGAAGCATCAGCCATGTACGAAGCTGTCTTTCAACGACGCGCGCGAGAAATGAAACCTGTTCCGTCCCTTGGCCAGCACTGAAGAGATGCGGATCGCGGCTACCGAAAGCCAAAATAGCGGGCGGCGTATGCATGGAAATATCAATGCGCACCAAGGCTTGAGACCTAACCAATGTCGCGCCAGAGCCGTAAATAACTTCGATGCCGCTGATGTCATCCTGAAGCAGCGCATTCTTGCCGCGCATCCAGTTATCAATGGTGCCTTCGGGAACGATGCGAATACCGTTGGTATGAATATGCGGGATTTCGCGGCCATCTGCTTCGACGACGAGCGTGGTGATATCGACATCAAGAAGATTGGTGATGTCGGTGGTCAGTGTCTGGATAAATTCATCGAAGGTGATTGCTTCGAGCAGGCGCAGAACGGCTTTGTGAATGCGCGACTGGTTGTTCATGTTGTTGCGAGCGGTTTCGACGACGCCTTTGGCGACTTCGACAGCTTCGGTTTTATCGGCTTTCAGGCGCTCGATCATATAGGATTGGAAATCGGCGACTTTGCGTCCGTTTTCTTCTTTTGGGGCGATCAGATAGTCGATGGCTTCCGGATGTTTCTTCAGGAAATCGGGATTGGCTTTGAGCCAGGTGAGAACATCTTCAACGGTCATGGTAAGGTTTTGGGGAAGCGGTTCGGACATTTAAAAAACGTATCATAAGATAAGAGTTTGAACCACAGAATACACTGAATTCACAGAAATTTTCGTGCATTCTGTGAATTCAGTGGTTCAAATAAAATTATTAAAGAATTGATTGACCGGTTTTTTTCCAGTCGTCGACAAAAGCGGCAAGGCCTTTATCGGTCAGCGGATGGTTATAAAGCTGGCGGATAACCGATGGTGGGCAGGTGGCAACATGGGCTCCCATGCGGGCGCTTTCGGTGATATGGACAGGGTTGCGGATCGAGGCAACCAGTACTTGTGTCGTAAAAGATTCGTAATTGTCGTAGATATCGACAATCTCGGAAATCAATTCCATGCCGCTTTGGCCGATATCATCAAGGCGTCCAACGAAAGGCGAAATATAGGTCGCGCCTGCTTTGGCAGCGAGGATAGCTTGCGCAGAAGAGAAGCAAAGCGTGACATTGACCATTGTACCGTTGTCAGACAAATGTTTGCAGACTTTAAGGCCGGCAGGTGTCAATGGAACCTTGACGCAAATATTGGGCGCAAGCTTGGCGATTTTTTCGCCTTCTTTCATCATGGTTTCGTAATCGGTCGAGGCAACCTCGGCAGAAACAGGGCCTTTGACAATTTTGCAAATTTCTTCCACCAAAGGCAGGAATGGCTTGCCGGCTTTGGCGATCAGGCTAGGGTTGGTGGTGACGCCATCTAAAAGACCTGTGGACTCAAGGTCCTTGATGTCATCAATATCTGCTGTATCAACAAAGAATTTCATAGTTTTATGCTCCGCGGCAATAGACAAAGGTTTTGATTTTGGGGCATCATGCAACCTTAAAGACAAGAAAGCAACAATGAGTATCGCCCGGGTTCTGGTGAGCCAACCTATTGATAAGAATTACGATTATCTCATTCCTGAAAATATGGATATCGAGGCGGGCGACTATGTTCTGGTGCCGCTCGGCCCGCGTGAAGTCATTGGCGTGGTGTGGGATTTAGGCGAGGCCGAAACGCCCTCCAAGAAGCTAAAAGCCATTTTGCGCAAATATAATTTACCGCCGATGACTAAATTAACCCGGGAATTTATCGACTGGGCAGCGCGCTATAACATGATCGAACGCGGCCATGTTTTAAAAATGGCTGTGCCGATTAAGGAAGCGTTGGAAGAGGGGAAGGGTATTACAATGTACACCCTTAATTCTCCTCCCTCCATGCATGGGGGGAGGTCAGGTGGGGGGATTGCCAAGCGTTCCGAATTCGGAAAAATTGTTTCTGATCGCGCGATAGATATGCGTAAAAACATGACGTTCGCAGAAAAGACATTATGGGAGCAGTTATCGGATAAAAAATTTGAATGTAAGTTCAGGCGTCAGCATTCTATCCCACCTTATATTGTAGATTTTATCTGTCTCGAAAATAAACTCATTGTCGAAGTCGACGGCGGGCAGCATGGCGAGAATGTTCAATATGATATTGAACGGACTAAATTTTTTGAAAGTCTAGGCTATAAAGTTTTACGTTTCTGGAATGATGAGGTTTTGAAGGGTGCAGATCAAGTTGTTTCGGTGATTGCTGAAGCTTTGCTGACCCCCCATCCGGCTTCCCCCCTTGCAAGGGGGGAAGAGAAGAGATTGCCTTGGAATACGAAACAACAACGCGTCATCGATTTTCTCTCTGATAATAAACCGCGAAAACTTTCCGAGATTACCGAAGGCGCGAATGTCACGCCAACTATCGTTAAAACGCTTGAAAAAAAGGGCGTTCTAAAAACGGTTGAAATTCGTCCGCCATCGCCGTGCCGTAATCCCGATTTCGAACATGGTCAAAAAGCTTTGACCGAGACGCAAGGCGAGATAGCGGAAAAACTGATAAACCGTATCAAAAGCGGCGGTTATGAAGGGTTTATGCTGGACGGCGTAACCGGATCGGGAAAAACCGAGACTTATTTCGAAGCGGTGGCAGAGGCTTTGAAAGAAGAAAAACAAGTTGTTATTCTCTTGCCGGAGATTGCGTTGTCCAATGCTTTTATCGATCGGTTCAAAAGCCGTTTCGGCTGTGCGCCGGCGCTCTGGCACTCATCGTTAACCCCGGCGCAAAGGCGAAATACATGGCGGGGCATTGCATCCGGTGAAACGCGCGTTATCGTCGGCGCAAGGTCCGCGCTGTTTTTGCCGTACCCCGATCTGGGCCTTATGATCGTCGATGAAGAACATGACGGGGCGTTTAAACAGGAAGAAAACGGTATTTATAACGCGCGTGACATGGCGGTGGTACGCGCCAATCTGGCAGGTATCCCGATTATATTGGTATCAGCGACGCCTTCGCTTGAGACGATGCAAAATGTCTGGGCGGGGAAATATACGCATCTTGAAATTCCATCGCGCTATGGCAATGCGTCCAAGCCTGAAATAAAAGTCATCGATTTGCGCGTCGATAAACCCGAGCGCCTGCATTTTATTTCGCCAAGTCTAAAAGAGGCGATCGCCCGTAATATAGAGAAAGGCGAGCAGGCTTTATTGTTTTTAAACAGGCGCGGCTATGCGCCGCTAACCTTGTGCCGGACTTGCGGCTATCGCTTTGAATGTCCGCGCTGTACGTCATGGCTTGTCGAGCATAAAAAAATCGGCAAATTGCAATGTCACCATTGCGGTTATGATATGCGTGTTCCCGATGATTGCCCAAGTTGTCACGATACAAACTCTCTGGCGGCATGCGGCCCGGGCGTCGAACGCATCGCCGAGGAGGTGAAGGAATATTTCCCGGAAGCGCGGACACTTATATTGGCCAGCGATGTGACCGATACGCATGAGAAAATCACCGATGCGCTGCAATCCATTCACGATCATAAAGTCGATATTATTATCGGCACGCAAATTATTGCCAAGGGGCATCATTTTCCGCGCCTGACTTGCGTCGGTATTATAGATGCCGATCTGGGGTTATCGGGGGGTGATCTAAGGGCAACGGAAAAATCTTTTCATTTGTTGCATCAGGTCGCAGGCCGTGCGGGCCGCGAGAAATTAAAAGGCGAGGTATATATCCAGACTTTTAATCCCGAGCATCGCGTCATGCAAACCCTGGCCGAGGATGACCGGGACGGATTTTTACAGGTGGAGGCGCAGGAGCGGGAGCGGGCTCATATGCCGCCGTTTACAAGGCTTGCCGCTCTTATTTTTGCCGGAACTAATGAAGGGCAGGTCAAGGCGATTGCCGAAGATGTCGTTCGTAAAGCGCCGCGCGTGGACGGCATTGGCATTCTGGGGCCAGCGCAAGCGCAGATGTATCGCATCCGCGGACGCTATCGTTACCGCGTTTTGATCAGGGCGGAGAAAAACCTGAATTTGCAGAAATACTTGTCTGAATGGCTGGACCCGATAAAGATACCGTCGAATGTCAAGTTGGCGGTCGATATTGATCCTCAGAGTTTTCTTTAATAATGTCATGTCATCAAGAGATGACATGATGGGCTTCTTGTGAGACAATTCACTCATATGCCGTCCAAAGCTTTTTCACCTAATTTAACTACCTACGATCTTTTAAAATCATTCGCTTTGCTTTTGATGATACTCGACCATGTCGGATATTATTTTTATCCGGAGAATGAATGGCTCCGCGTTATTGGCCGGGCCAGTATGCCGATCTGGCTCTTTCTTGTCGGCTATGCAAGATCCCGCGATTTATCGAAATCCCTATGGGTTGGCGCGGGGATATTAATCCTGAGCAATTTCATCTTCGGCGGCGGTGTTTTTCCGCTCAATATTCTGGCGACAATTATATTCGTCCGGCTTTTGCTGGACAGAGTAGTATCGCTTACGTTTCACAACGGGGAAATGTGCTTATATGGCACCTTCGTTATCAGCACGCTGGCGATTGTGACCTATTTCTTTACTGAATATGGAACAATAGCTTTATTAATCGCTATGGCCGGTTATCTGGCACGACATCGGGGTGAGGTTAATTTATCCCCGGCAGAACGCAATGCATTTATGGGCTATACGGTTGCGCTTTATGCTTTGTCACAAATCGTTATCTTCGGTTTTGAAAAATCGGTGGCGCAAATCATGGTCACAGGAATAGGCGCCACAGCGATGTTACTCTATTATTTTGAGCCTAAAGAGACGCCGGAAATCGAAGGAAAACTAACGGGATTTGTCGTATCGGCTTTGAAATTCGGAGGGAGATATACGCTCGAAATATATGTCGCCCACCTGATTCTGTTTAAATTGGCGGCTTGTCTATATGGTTTCCAGCGCTATGGCTGGTTTCAATGGGACTGGATCCGCTGAATTTCCGCTAAGCTACTGTTATCCTGTCAAAAAACCTTGTTTTTTTAGAGTCATAAGGCTTGCGTATTAGTATCTCGTATGCTAAATCCTGCGGCATCCATTAAGGGGTTAATATATTCGAACGAAAGGACAACGACGTGGCCCAATCCTCGTCTGCTGCCCACCAGATTGCCAGCCGCTATGCCGCGGCATTTATTGACACCGCGCAAGCCGCGAATTCACTCGATTCAATAGAAAAAGATATGCTTGACCTGTCCGCTATGCTGGATGCATCGAGCGATCTGCAAAAACTGGTGTCATCTCCGGCTTATTCCATCGAGCAACAAATTCAGGCCTTTGGCGCTCTTGCCAAAGCGTCGTCTTTTAATGTGCTGACGCAAAATTTCCTGCAAGTGCTGGCTCATAACCGCCGCCTCTCTGCATTGAAAAACATCATCGCTGCGTTTTTTGCAGAAATGTCTTCCCGCCGCGGCGAAGTGAAGGCGAAAGTCGCTACGGCCATTCCTTTGACGGATGCGCAGCAGCAGGAATTGAAAGCTGAATTGAAAAAATCCATCGGCTCCGATGTCGTGCTTGAACTTAAAGTCGATAAATCATTGCTCGGCGGCATGGTCGTTACTGTCGGTTCACGTCAGGTTGATGACTCGGTCAAAACAAAACTCAGCGCACTTAAAAAAGCGCTTACATCCAATCAAAACGTTCAAAACTTAAAAGAGGTCGGTTAATCATGGAAATTCGCGCAGCAGAAATTTCTGAAATCCTAAAAAAGCAAATCGCGGATTTTGGTGCGACAGCTTCCGTTGCTGAAGTTGGTCAGGTCCTGTCCGTCGGTGATGGTGTTGCCCGTATTTACGGCCTCGACCAGTGCCGCGCCGGTGAGATGGTTGAATTCCCGGGTGGAATTAAAGGCATGGCCTTGAACCTTGAAGCCGACAATGTCGGTGTCGTTATTTTCGGTTCCGACCGCGACATCAAAGAAGGCGATATCGTTAAGCGTACTGGAGAAATCGTCCAGGTTCCTGTCGGCAAAGAACTCTTGGGCCGCGTTGTCGATGCGCTCGGCAATCCGATCGACGGCAAGGGTCCGCTCAAGGCGACACAATTCTCTCGCGTTGAAGTCAAGGCACCGGGCATTATTCCGCGTAAATCCGTTCATGAGCCTATGCAGTCCGGTCTTAAGGCTGTTGATGCTCTCGTGCCGGTCGGTCGCGGCCAGCGTGAGTTGATCATCGGTGACCGCCAGACAGGTAAATCCGCTGTCGCGCTCGATACGATTATCAACCAAAAAACAACCAACCAGACCGGCAGCGAAAAAGACAAGCTGTATTGCGTCTATGTCGCCATCGGTCAAAAACGCTCGACAGTCGTCAAGCTCGTGAAAGAACTTGAAGAAGCCGGTGCGCTTGAATATTCGATCATCGTTGCGGCAACCGCATCTGAATCTGCGCCGATGCAGTTTCTTGCGCCTTACACAGGCTGCGCGATGGGTGAATATTTCCGCGACAACGGTATGCATGCTCTCATCGTTTATGACGATCTATCTAAACAGGCTGTGGCTTACCGCCAGATGTCCTTGCTGCTTCGCCGTCCGCCAGGCCGTGAAGCTTACCCGGGAGATGTTTTCTACATTCACTCCCGTCTTCTGGAGCGCGCCGCGAAACTAAATGATGAACAAGGCGCAGGTTCTTTGACGGCTTTGCCGATCATCGAAACACAAGGCGGTGACGTTTCTTCTTATATTCCGACGAACGTCATTTCGATTACGGACGGCCAGATCTTCCTTGAAACAGGCTTGTTCAACAAAGGTATCCGTCCGGCGATTAACGTCGGTCTGTCGGTTTCCCGTGTTGGATCCGCAGCGCAGATCAAGGCGATGAAACAGGTTGCCGGTACGATCAAGCTCGAGCTTGCTCAATACCGCGAAATGGAAGCTTTCGCCCAGTTCGCCTCAGACCTCGACGCGTCTACGCAAAAATTGCTGGCTCGCGGTGCGCGCCTGACACAGCTTTTGAAACAGCCGCAATACTCGCCGCTCGCTATTGAAGAGCAGGTTGCTGTGATCTATGCCGGTACGAACGGTTATCTGGATGCTGTTGCCGTCAATAAGGTCAGCGATTACGAAACTCAATTGCTGGCTTCGATCCGCTCTCAGGGCAGAAATATTCTGGACGCAATCCGCACGAAAAAAGCATTGGATGACGAGATCAAGAAAGAGCTCAATACTTTCCTTGAGCGTTTTACTTCCTCTTATAACGGGAAAGTTGCCGCTTAATGCCGAGCTTACGCCAATATCGTGACCGCATAGCTTCCGTTAAGTCGACGCGTAAGATTACGTCGGCGATGAAGATGGTGGCGGCGTCCAAGTTGAAGAGAGCGCAGGAATATGCGCAAGCTTCCCAGCCTTATGCGCAGGCCATGGCGGAAATGCTCTCCCGCGTGGCCGCCAATGTTACAGGCTCCACAGGTCCAAAACTTCTGGTCGGTACGGGTCAGGATCAAAAACATTTATTGATCGTTATCACGTCAGATCGTGGTCTGGCTGGTGGTTTCAACTCCAACCTGATCCGTTTCGCGCGCGTCGAGGCACGTCGTTTGATGGCGGAAGGCAAGGAAGTAAAAATCGTGACAGTGGGCCGTAAGGCGCGAGATTCCATGAAACGCGATTTGTCTGGCAATATTCTCGAGAGCATCACGGGTCTTGGTGGCAAGAAACGTCTAGGTTTTGCCGAAGCGCGTGTGATTTCCGATATTATAATGCGCGAATTCACTGCCGAAAATTTCGACGTTTGTACGCTGATTTACAACCAGTTCGTCAATGTCATGGTGCAAAAGCCAACGGCGCAGCAAATGATTCCGTTCTCGATCCCGAGACCTGCTGTTGCGAACCAGAATGCGCAAGCGCCTGAAACGGCGAAAGGGCCGATATCGCCTTATAGTTTCGAGCCAAGCGAAGAAGAAATTCTTGAGCAGTTATTGCCGAAAAACATCTCGATCCAGATTTTCCGTGCGCTTCTTGACAGCTCAGCCGGTGAACACGCAGCGCGGATGACGGCAATGGATGCGGCGACACGAAACGCAGGCGATATGATCAAACGTCTCAGCCTTGAATATAACCGTGCGCGTCAAGCCGCGATTACAAAAGAACTCATTGAAATTATCTCGGGCGCGGAAGCGGTCTAAGTAAAAATTTAAAGAAGGAAAAGAAAAAATGGCACAAGGTAAAATTGTACAGGTACTCGGCGCGGTTCTGGACGTTCAGTTCCCTGAAGGCGAAGCTCCGGCGATTATGAATGCGCTGGTTACCACCAACGAAGGTAAAGAGCTTGTTCTCGAAGTTGCACAGCACCTTGGCGAAGGCGTTGTTCGCTGTATCGCGATGGACTCGACAGACGGTCTGGTTCGCGGCGAAGTCGTAAGCGACACAGGCGCGCCGATCACCGTTCCGGTCGGTCCTGAAGTTCTGGGCCGCATTCTGGATGTTATCGGTCAGCCGATCGATGAGCGCGGCGCAGTTACGACAAAGAAATCTTATCCAATCCACCGCGAAGCGCCTGAATTCACAGAGCAAGCGACAGAAACAGAACAGCTTGTCACAGGTATCAAAGTTGTCGATCTGATGTGCCCATACGCAAAAGGTGGTAAGATTGGCCTCTTCGGCGGTGCCGGCGTTGGTAAAACCGTTACCATTCAGGAATTGATCAACAACATTGCAAAAGGCCATGGCGGCGTTTCCGTTTTCGCGGGCGTTGGCGAGCGTACGCGTGAAGGTAACGATCTTTACCACGAAATGATCGAAGCGGGCGTTATCAAGCTCGATGGCGAATCCAAAGTTGCGCTTGTTTACGGCCAGATGAACGAGCCTCCGGGCGCGCGTGCCCGCGTTGCTTTGACAGGTCTGACAATGGCTGAATATTTCCGCGACGAAGAAGGGCAAGACGTTCTGTTCTTTATGGACAACGTTTTCCGCTTTACACAAGCCGGCGCTGAAGTGTCCGCGCTTTTGGGCCGTATCCCGTCTGCTGTTGGTTACCAGCCGACACTTGCAACAGATATGGGTGCGCTGCAGGAGCGTATTACATCGACCAACAAAGGTTCGATTACCTCCGTTCAGGCCGTTTACGTTCCAGCGGATGACTTGACCGATCCGGCACCTGCAACGACTTTTGCTCACTTGGACGCAACGACTGTTCTATCCCGCCAGATTGCCGAACTTGGTATTTATCCTGCGGTCGATCCACTGGATTCAACATCGCGTATTCTTGACCCTCGCGTTGTTGGTGAAGCTCACTATAAATGTGCAACGGACGTTCAAAAAACGCTGCAACAATATAAAGCGCTGCAAGATATTATCGCGATTTTGGGTATGGACGAATTGTCTGAAGAAGACAAACTGGCCGTGTCTCGCGCTCGTAAAATTCAGCGCTTCCTGTCACAGCCATTCCACGTTGCCGAAATCTTTACCGGTACGCCGGGTGTCTTCGTTGCTATCGAAGACACGATCAAAGGCTTCCAGATGATCGTCGACGGTAAGCTGGATCACTTGCCTGAATCCGCTTTCTACATGGTTGGTACGATCGAGCAAGCGATTGAAAAAGGCAAAAAAATGGCGGCTGAGGCAGCTTAATGACAACAAAATTCAACTTCGAACTTGTATCCCCTGAAGAAAAGCTGATTTCAGAATCCGCTTTTCAGGTGACGATCCCGGGACAGGAAGGCGATGTCGGCGTCCGCGCCGGTCATATGTCGCTGGTTATCTCTATGCGTCCGGGTGTTGTCACTATTCAGCGTGAAGAAAACTCGGTAGCCGAGAAAATCTTTATCGCTGGCGGCTTTGCTGATATCAGTCAAGACCATGTCACGGTTCTGGCAGAAGAAGCTATTCCTGTGGCCAATTTAAGCCGCGACAAGTTGGAAGCGGAATTGCGCGATCTCGAAGATGATATCAAGATGGCGGATAACGATGCCGATATTGCCAGGATCCAGAACAAGAGAGCGCTGGTGAATACTATGCTGCTGACATTGGCAGCGTAAGCAGGCGACTTCCAATCACCGAATTAGATTTCCAGATTTGAGCGGCTCCTTCGAGCCGCTCAACTGTTATATGTTCCTCGCGTGCGCGATGCTCGGCAATCAGTTTAAGGCGCATGATACCCGGCAGAGCGCCATCCGATACAGGCGGCGTAAACCAAATTCCGTTCTCGACAATAAATATATTACCTGTTGTCGCACAAGCCACATGGCCTTCAGTATTGAGCAAAATTGCTTCTTCCGCGCCATAATCCTGCGCTTCTAACAGCGCCAGCATATTATCGCCGTAATTCGTAGATTTAATGCGCGATAAAGGAGAGTGTTCGTTACGTCGTGTTGTCGTGGCGATAATGGCGCGCATGGGCGTATCTTCGATTTGCGGGGCGGGTGTCGCACGCATGACCAAAGTCGGATAAATATCTTTCGGCGGCGTAAGACCACGAAGGCCAATCCCGCGCGTGATTTGCGTGCGCACGACCCAGCGTCCGGTTGAAATGGAATTACGGGCCAGCAGCATTGTCGAAATAGTATTTAAATCCAGAATTGTTTTATCGAATGGAATGCCGAGAATCATGGCATCGTTCAAAAGACGTTCGAAATGCAGATCGGAATCTAGCAATACACCGCTCGTAGTGATTTGCGTATCAAAGACGCCGTCGCCAAGCGTAAAGCCGCGATCATTTATCGAAACCGATACTTTTTCTTCTTCGATAAACTGGTCATGGAAGAAACAGAACATGAGTTAAGCAGCCTTTTTCTTTTCATTCCATTTAAAAGCCAAACTCAAAAAATTCTCGATCAAGGTGCCACCATGTTCGGTCAATATGGATTCGGGATGAAACTGCACACCATAAATAGGATAGTCTTTATGTTCGATTGCCATGACTACATTGTCATCACTCTGCGCTGTGGCCACCAAGGGGCCGTAATCATCCATTTCTACCATTAAAGAATGGTAGCGCCCAGCTTTGAAAGGGGAAGGGATGGATGAAAATAATTTTGCATTCTGATGATAGACCGTGCTGGCCATGCCGTGCATCGGTTTGTGGGATTGTACGACAAAACTGCCAAAAGCTTCCGCGATGCATTGATGGCCGAGGCAAACGCCTAGTATCGGTGTTGTGGGGCCAAGCTGTCTGATCAGGTCGACACAAATACCGGCCTGGGCAGGGCCGCAAGGGCCGGGGGAAAGAATAATAGCTTCGGGTTTGAGAAAGACGATTTCATCGACGGAGATTTTGTCGTTACGCACGATGCGAATATCATGGCCGAGATTTTCGACATAACGGCCCAGATTATGGACGAAGGAATCGTAATTATCGATAAGGAGGATCATTTACCCTTGTTGCGCGATTTTGGCAGGTGTCTCTTTGCTTTCCGCTTCGAAACTTTCAAAGATTTTGCGCGCTTTGACAAGTGTTTCCTGATACTCAGCTTCAAGTTCCGATCCGGCGACGATGCCGCCGCCAACGCTTAAAGACACCTGATTATCTTTATAGATTAGCGTGCGGATAGCGATATTGGTATCCATCGTGCCGTCAAAACCGATATAGCCGATGGCGCCGCAATAAGCGCCGCGCCGCGTCGGTTCCAGTTCTTCGATGATTTCCATGGCGCGGATTTTCGGTGCGCCGGTGATCGAGCCGCCGGGGAAACATGCCGATAAGGCATCGAGGGCGGTTTTATCTTTTTTGAGTTTTCCGGTCACGCACGAGACCAAATGATGAAGGCCGCTATAGCTTTCGATTACGCAAAGCTCGGGTACTGTAATCGAGTTTGCTTCGCAGACTTTGGAAAGATCGTTGCGAAGTAAATCGACGATCATCGTATTCTCGGCGCGGTCTTTGACGCTGCTCAGCAATGCGGACGGTTGCTCGCTATCCGCCATCGTTCCTTTGATCGGGCGGGTTTCAATTGTCGAGCCGCTAACCTTCAAAAAACGTTCCGGTGAAGTGGAAGACAAAACAATATCACCCATGCGCATAAAACTTGAAAACGGGGCGGGGTTCACTTTGCGCAGGCGTAAATAATGGGCATAAGGGTTGAAGTAATCCGGCAAGGTCGCCGTAAATTTTTGCGTCAGATTAACCTGGAACACATCACCAGCATGGATATAGTTGATAACGGTTTGAATATCTTGCTTATATTCGTCGCGTGTTTTCTGGCGTGACCATTCAGGGTTATGGCTGTTCGAGACATGATGTTTGAAATTATTCAAACGGGCGCTGGCACGGCCTAGACTCGCCTCGGCGGCTTTTGTGTCTTTGGCAATCGTGCAGAAATATGCTTTCTGTTTTTTAAGATCGAAACCTATGACCTGGTTGTACATGCCAATCGCCATATCAGGCACATTCATATCGTCATGTGCGATATTGGGCAGCTTTTCAAAATGACGTGCCAGTTCATAAGAGAAAAATCCTGCCGCGCCGCCGGAAAAAGGCACGGGTGACTTATCCGATAATTTTGTAATCTCGCGCCAGACGGCAAGGCGTTTTTCAATGACCTGAAAAGGATTTCCACGAAATTTCAGCGAGAATTCGCGGTTATTGATTTCTGTTTTTCTATCGCGGTGAATAATGGTTTCAATCGGTGAGAACCCGATAAAGGAATATTTCGAATGCGGTGAATTTTTATCAGAGGAATCAAAAAAGATCGCGCCGTCATCATCGGCGAAAACCGAAAAAGCGCGTTCCGGCTCTATATAAGGAATCTCAAATATATATTGCTGCATCATTGTCCCCGCAGACATTTCTAACCCTGTTTTGCGAGGTTATGCGGTATCGGTGAAAAATATGCCAGAAAATAATTAACCGAGAAATTTGCGCGTCTTTTCAATGACTTCCGAGAGGCCTATCTTCTCGATAATCACTCCCTCGGGAAAAGCGGTTTGTAGGCGCTGCGGCAGGGCAGAATCAAGCATGACGAAAACGCCTTTATCAGAGGCGCGGCGGATCAGGCGGCCATAAGCCTGTTTGAGCTTAAGCCGCGTCAGACGGTCGTCGAAAGCACTGCCGCCTAATGATTTTTTCCTTGCCTTATGAAGCAGGGTCGCGCGCGGCCACGGCACACGATCAAACACGATCATACGCAGCGATTCACCTGGTACATCCACGCCATCGCGCACTGCATCGGTCCCCAGCAAGCAGGAATGCGTATCGTCGCGAAACATATCGACCAAGGTTCCGGCATCTATCCCGTCGACATGCTGCGCATAGAGCGTCAGCCCTTCGCGGGACAGTCTGTCTTCGATCCGATGATGCACGTTTTTGAGGCGCGAGATGGATGTAAACAAGCCCAGTGCCCCGCCGCCGCTGGCCAAAAATAATTCGCGGTAGGCGGCTGAGAGTTGATCCATATCGTTCTTGCGGATATCGGTGACGACAAAAACCTTCGTCCTCTCAGCGTAATTAAACGGCGATGGAATAGAAAATGTCATAGGTGACGACGATAAATGATTGGCACCGGTGATCGTGCTGGCGGTTTCCCATCCTTGTTGGTCATCCGCCATGATAGAGCCATCGCGCAATGTCGCCGAGGTGACGATCATGCTATGGGCGTGCGGTTTGAGCGCTGCAGCAAAAGGCTTGGTTGGATCGACATAATGGCGATACATGCCGACATCCATGATCCTGCCGTCGCCACGTTCCACCGACATCCAGTCAACCCATTCGACAGGGTTCAGGCCGGACTCAATCGTTTCCAGCATGCCGATCCATGCAGCAATTGTCGCATTGGCGCGGCGTTCCAGTGATTGCGCCACGGCATCAATCCGTTTGCGGCTGTCGGGGGCCAGCGTATCGGCCTGATCGTCGAGTTTAAATCTTAAATGCGCGACAAGGCGCATAATGGTCGCGCGCAAAACTTTCAGTTCTTCTTTTAATTTATCGGATGTTTCAAGTAGGCCGGTGACAAGCGGGAAAGTCGGTGTCTCCAGCGAATATAACCCTTCGGCTCCTTCGGCCCGGGCCTGAACCTGATTGAATATTTTTTCAATAAAGCCTTCTGCCGATCCTTGTGGCTCGCCGGATTTCAGGCGTTTGAGCCAGTCTTCGCCGGTTAAGAAACGCGCATGATGAAGAACGCGTTCCATATAACCCGTGCCGTCTTCGTCGCCTGCAAGCAAATCTTCCAGACGTTTTTTCAAACCGCGCGCGCGCGATCTTCTTCCGCCTTCTGGCCCAATCAGCCAGCGGCGTAAGTCATAAGTTTCCTGTCCAGTTAGATGCGCGGCAAACGCAGAGTCTGCTGCATCGAATAAATGATGGCCTTCATCGAAAATATAACGCTGTGGCAGATTTTCATCGAGGCCTGCAAGGGCGGTTTGGTACATAACAACCGCGTGATTGGCGATAACAAGCGGCGAGGTTTTCGCTTTCCGAATAGCACGCTCGGGAAAGCATCTTTTGTAATGATCGCAAGCCGAGAAAATGCATTCACCGCGGCGGTCGGCAAGGCCCAGCGTTTGTGCATAACCAAGAAGGCCCGGCAGCCAACCGGGAAAATCAAACCCGGTCAGGTCGCCGTCGCGTGTTTCCATGATCCATCGCGCCATAAGTCCTGCGGCAATCGCATTCCTGATTTGGATCGTCATACCGGCGGCAGAGGCAAGATCGTCGAAATTCAAAAGACAGAGATAATTCTCGCGGCCTTTGCGCACGGCAACGCGTTTATCGCGCACATCGGGATCGGGGTATAAACGGGTAAGCTCGCTCTCGATCTGGCGCTGCAGGTTTTTGGTATAGGTCGAAATCCAGACCGGCGATTCATTTTTCTCCGACCAGATCGAGGCGGGAACAAGATAGCCGAGTGTTTTACCGACGCCGGTTCCTGCCTCGGCCAGAATGACATTTGTGTCCTCGGATTTATCGCGGGCTGTGAAGGCTTCGACAAGGCGCGTCGTGTAATTGAGTTGCGGTGCGCGGCTTTCGGAGCCGATAGCCTGCGCCAGCGTAGTCGTCATGCGTTCGCGTGCTTCATCGCCAGTGACAGAAATATGAGAAGAAGGCGGGAGCGGAGCATCTTCCGTCCATTCCGGTAAATCTTTCCAGACATTGAGCTGGGTGCGGCTGATGATGGTTTTTTCAGGGTCGTATTTCTCGCCGAATGCGGAAAAGATATGCGGCGTCCAGTACCAACCGCGCCCGTTCAGTCCCATGGCTTCAGCGATATTCAGTAACCGTTCCTTGTTTGGTTTCTTGGATAAATCGTCCAGCAGATAACCGACGGAATCTTGTAGAGAAAGCGGATAATCTTCGAGGCTCTGCGGCGCGACTTGACCCAACGCCTTGGCGATACCGGCAGGCGTCGGCACGCAGAATTTTCCCGGATGAACGAAGGCGAATAATTCCAACACATCAGCAGCGATCAAATCATTCGTGTCGAGTTTGGCTCGCATATAAGGTGCATGACAGACGAGCGTAATCTTTTTATGAACTGCAAACTGCGCCTGTTTATTGTCGAGGATTTTAATTTCGCCTTCTGCCGTCAATAACGCGAACTGGCCCGAAGCAAAGCACAGGGCAGGTAAGGTCGCGGTTTTCTGAAGAGTCGGGGAGATCATAAGGGAATTTATCACATAAAATAATGACTGTCATTCCGAGCGAACAAAGTGAGCCGAGGAATCTCATCTATTTTAAGGTGAGATTCCTCGGCTACGCTAGGGATGATGAGCGTGCTGTCTGTAATAACAGAAAATCAACGTTCAACCAAAACATGGTAAAAAAAATATTTCCCAGTGCCGGGTTGGTCAACCGCAGATGTATCTTTGTAACCACTGGTAGCTTCTACACAGCCTGTTTTTTTATCCCATAAAGCATTTGTATTTAAAGGAGTTACCGATGTTTTGATTGAAAAACCGGCTTGAGAAGACGTCCAGTGGGAATAATTATGGCTGCTTTGGGCTGTGTTTGGTGCATAAAATTTAAGGCTTAAATCGATGCCGCCTGTTCCCGCATTCTGCGGGGGGGCTGTTGAAAACGACGTTGTAACTCCTGCTGACATATTTATAGCTTTACAAACATTTACATCAGTAAAGGGCAGGACCATTAGCAAATCTTCGCAAGCGGATATACAGGCGATACCTGTTTCTCTTTCTGTCCCGACACCACCAACATTATTATGGCGTGTAAACATCCATTCTGTCCCGTCATTGGCGGATTTCGGCGGCGTTGGAAAACTTAATCCGGCTCCGGATGCATCAAACAGCCAACAAGACTTATCCGATGGGGATTGCGCGTTAGTGTAACCTGTAACAGTGGAGTTGTCGAAACTGAGTTGGGTGATGCTGCAGCCTTTGGCAACCAACCCATCTACAGCGTTCGCCATCGTTTTCGCCTGCCGCAATACTTGTGACGCAATCACGGAGGCTTCTTCCTGAGATACTTCCGTCGTGTTGTTACCCATGCGGGTTATGGTTATCGTCACGGCGGCGAGCAGGGCGATCATGATCAAAATGATGACCATGACGTTTCCGGAGGTGGAAGGCTGGGCGGAATTCTTAATAAAACCTTGATTTTTCATAGATTTTGTCTCTCAATACAGATCCTATTTTACCACATTAAAAACAGAGTCTGAAACATGTTAAACGCCAATGTCCAAACCAGTCCACAAACCTCTCCTGCGGATGAAAATCCGTTGAAACTGGCCAAGCTAAAGAAACTGGCGGCGATTGAAGAGGCAGGTATTAACGCATTTCCGCATAAATTCCACCGCACGCATAAAGCGGGTGATGTACAAACCAAATATGAAGGTCTTGAAAATGGCGTCGAAACCGAAGACGTCGTGCGCGTGGCGGGCCGTATCATGGCCTACCGCAATAACGGCATGTTTATCGATCTGCATGATGCGACCGGCAAAATCCAGATTTTCTGTCACAAGGACACATTATCCGAAGATAAGCTCAAGGCGCTTGAGACGCTCGATCTCGGCGATATTATCGGCGTTGAAGGCACGATCCGCCGCACGCCACGCGGTGAGTTATCGGTGCGTACGAAAGAACTGACCCTGCTGACCAAAAGCTTTTTGCCTTTGCCGGAAAAATATCATGGCCTTAGCGACATCGAACAACGGTATCGCCAGCGCTATGTCGATCTGATCGTCAATGACGAAGCGAAAGCGGTTCTGCGTTCGCGCTCTAAAATTGTAGCCTCGATCCGGGAATATTTAAACGGCATGGGTGCGATCGAAGTCGAAACACCGATTTTAAATCCGATCCTTGGTGGCGCGAGCGCGAAGCCGTTTACCACACATTACAATGCGGTCGACTCTGAATTTTATCTCCGCGTTGCACCCGAATTATATCTAAAGCGTTTGATTGTTGGCGGCTTCGCCGATGCGGTTTACGAGATCGGCAAGAACTTTCGTAATGAAGGCGTATCGGTCAAGCATAACCCTGAATTTACGGCGGTCGAAGGCTATCACGCCTATATGGATTATGAAGATATCATGACGCTGGTTGAAGACATGGTGCGTTATGTCGTCCATGGTCTGCACGGAACCTATGAAATTCAATATGGCGATAAAGTACTGGATTTCGGCAAAGCGTGGCCGAGAAAACGCATGACCGATCTGGTCAAAGAAGCAACAGGCGTTGATTTCCTTGAACTGGACAGTGCGCAAGCGGCACATGAAGCAGCTGCGAAAATTGGTATCAAAGTCGATCCAAAATTCAATTGGGGGCAGGTCGTCGAATATATATTCTCGGAAAAAGTCGAGCATACTTTGACTCAGCCGACACATGTGACGGATTTCCCCTTCGAGATTTCGCCTCTGTCGAAAAACCACCGTGATAATCCTCGTCTGGTCGAGCGTTTCGAAAGCTATGTCAATGGCTGGGAAATAGCCAACGCCTTTACCGAGCTGAACGATCCACGTATCCAGCGCGAGCGTTTCGAAGCCCAAGTATCACAGCGCGATGCAGGCGACGAAGAAGCGCAAATGCTCGACGAAGACTACATCACGGCGCTGGAATATGGTCTACCGCCGACAGGCGGCTGGGGTCTTGGGATCGACCGTCTGGTTATGCTCCTCACGGATTCATCGAATATCCGCGATGTCATTCTGTTCCCGACGCTCAAACCGCTGAAGTAAATCCGGCCTTTGGTATCTCTTTATCCGGCATTCCATACTGATCGCCTTTATTTAAGGTCGCATCCGGCTGCCAGTAAGTTGTGATATTGGCGAGGTCAGGACGTTCGCGTTCGTCATTGGGCGCGGCTTGTGTGCCGATATAGATAAACCCTGCAAAATTATCGCGTGAATCCAGTCCCATCGATGCTTTGAAATGTTCGCTGTAGGTATACCATTCGGTCAGCCAGTTAGAGCCAAAGCCAAGCGAGTTGGCGGCGAGACATAAATTCATACAGGCGGCGCCAGTGGAGAGAATTTGCTCCCACTGCGCATGCTTCCCCGGTTTGATGCGCGAGACAACGGCAATCACCAAAGGAGCGCGGAGAAAACGCTCGGCTTCAAGATCGAGCTTGGCTTGCGGCGTATCCGGATTTTCGATTTTATAAGCCTGTCTCAATAATTCTCCTGCCTTTTGTCTGGCATTGCCTTGTAAGGCGATAAAATACCACGGGGCGTATTTCCCATGATCAGGCACGCGGCTGGCGATTTTCAGGATAGTCTCAATCTGCTCTTTTGACGGGGCCGGGTCTGCCAGATAGGCGACCTTGGTCGAACGGCGTTTCAGAAGGAATTCGGTTAATTCTGGGTGGGTCATGGTTATCTAACTATAAAAAATCCGGTTTGGCGGCTTTGCTTTTGCAGCAAAAGCGTTAAGTTATATATATGCCGACAAAAGAGGAATTGCCACACCCCGCCCAGCCTATTTCAACGCCGCTGGATCAAGACAAACCGTTCAGGATCGACTCGGATTTTACGCCGTCGGGCGACCAGCCGGCGGCTATTCGCCAGCTTGTAGCAGGTATTCGATCAGGACTGAGCGATCAGGTTTTGCTCGGCGTGACGGGTTCAGGCAAGACCTTCACTATGGCTCATGTCATTCAGGAAGTGCAAAAACCGACACTTATTCTTGCCCCGAACAAGACACTCGCCGCGCAGCTCTTCGGCGAAATGAAAGCTTTTTTCCCCGATAATGCGGTTGAGTATTTCGTATCCTATTATGATTATTACCAGCCTGAAGCCTATGTCCCGCGCACCGATACATTCATCGAAAAAGATTCCAGCATCAATGACCAGATCGACCGTCTGCGCCATGCAGCGACGCGGGCATTGTTCGAGAGGCGCGATGTTATCATCGTCGCATCGGTTTCCTGTATTTATGGTATCGGCTCCAAGGAAGATTATTTTGCGGCCACGGTCGAAATTCGCCCTGGCGAGCGTCTTGATCGTCAGGCTTTGATCGGCAAATTTATCGAACTTCATTACAAGCGTAACGATATCGCCTTTGACCGCGGGACGTTTCGCGTGCGCGGCGATACGGTTGAACTTTTTCCGGCGCACTTTGAAGATCGCGCATGGCGGTTTTCAATGTTCGGTGACGAAATCGAAACAATCACGGAATTCGATCCATTAACGGGTCAGAAATATGCCGATCTGCAAGGCGTGCGTATTTTCGCCAATTCCCACTACGTGACGCCGGGGCCGACTATTGGGCAGATGATCGAGCATATTAAGCGCGATCTGAAAGAGCGCTTGGCGGAATTCGAAGCGGAAGGAAAACTTTTGGAAGCGCAGCGCCTTTCACAGCGTACTCAATTTGATATCGAGATGCTGGCGGCGACCGGCATGTGTCAGGGGATTGAAAACTATTCCCGCTATCTGACAGGCCGCAAGCCGGGCGAGCCGCCCCCGACTTTAATCGAATATATGCCGCCGGATTCGCTGCTTATTCTCGATGAAAGCCATGTCATGGTGCCGCAGATCGGCGCGATGTATAATGGTGATCGCGCGCGTAAAACCACGCTGGTTGATTACGGTTTCCGCTTGCCGTCGGCGCGGGATAACCGACCGCTGAAATTCGAGGAATGGAACGCGCTGCGTCCGCAAACTGTCTATGTCTCGGCCACGCCTGCGCCATGGGAACTGGAACAGGCCGGCGGCGTCTATGCAGAACAAATCGTGCGCCCGACGGGCCTCATCGATCCGCCGGTCGAAATCCGCCCGACAAAGCATCAGGTCGATGATTTGATGCATGAATGTAAACTCATCGTCGAGAAGGGCGGGCGTGTTCTGGTGACGACGCTCACCAAGAAAATGGCAGAGGCGCTCACGGAATACCTGACCGAAAACGGCATTCGGGTGCGTTATCTTCATTCTGATGTCGACACGCTCGAACGCATTGAAATCTTGCATGATTTGCGCCTCGGGCATTTTGATGTATTGGTCGGGATCAACTTGCTGCGCGAAGGTCTCGATATTCCTGAATGTATGCTTGTGGCGATTTTAGATGCCGATAAGGAAGGTTTCCTGCGTTCTAAAACCTCTCTCGTACAGACGATAGGCCGTGCCGCGCGTAATATTGAAGGGAGAGCGATCCTGTATGCCGACAGCATCACGGGAAGCATGCAATACGCCATTGATGAAACCAGCCGCCGCCGCAACAAGCAAATGGAATATAACAAAGAACATGGCATCACGCCGGAGAGTATCAAGAAATCGATCAGCAATGTTCTTGCAAGTGTTTTCGAGCGCGGCGATCATGTAAATCTGGCAGCAGGCTTTTCTGATTCCGATCAGGAAAAATTTCTGTCGTCACCGGATGGTCTGCAAAAACAAATCAAGCGCATGGAAGAGAAAATGCGAAAAGCCGCTGCCGATCTGGAATTCGAGGAAGCGGCGCGTTGCCGCGATCAAATCAGGAAACTCGAAGCGATGGATTTAGGCCTGACGGGCGCGCTTATCGCGCCGCGCCTTGCCAATGACTGGAGCCATAAATCCAGTGCGCCAACGAGATCGAAGGGCAGGAAGAAATAATTAAATCATCGGTCCCGGCGGACAATTCAAAGATTTAACACCGAGATCGAGCTGATTTACCTGCGCATCCACAACCGCTTTTTCAAACTCCGTTTTTGAAGTTATCCCTATTTTCAGCATATTAAGCTTTGCGGTAGATAATTCATCGCAGCCCATGACTTGATAGGATTGATCTTTCCGGTTTAAAAACGCTGCCTTGAGCGAAATTTTCGAAGTAGAATATTTCGTGCCGCTAATGGCAAACTCACCTTGAATTCTCGATGGCTGCTCGAGGGTAATTGTCAGAGATTGGTCGGGAATAGTGCTAATAAATTTATAAGGCACAAATTGATCGGCCATGATTTTTAGAAAAGATTCTTTTATTTCCGGCGCAACATCCACGCCGGCTTCGGTGCTTTCGGGTGGTGCTGCTTTCTCCTGACTATAAGAGGGCATGGCAGTAGCGGTAAGCGCGGCAGCTGCCGCGATACTAAGATTTTTATTCATACTCAAGACTCCCTGTTTTTTTATTTATGAAGCAAGCCTAGGATAAATGAATAATTAAATGCAAATTAAAATGGATTTATTTCCATGACGCCCTCGCAATTGATGGCGGCATTTTTCATTTCTGTAAGAGATTGCTGAAGGTTTTCACTTTTTTGAACAGATTTTTCACGATTTAGATGCCCTGTAACTTCAATAATGCCGGCTTGCAGCATGCTACATTCAATAGCGCGGGGTTTACCGGAGGCTAGCCTGAATACGGCATAGAATTTGGAGGGCGAAAGCAAACCAATGTCCTTGACCATTTTGCTTTCTAAATTCAGGCTGTCACCACGGTCCATTCTTTCAAAACGGATATATTGGGTTTCTTGTGCCGGCTGAGCGGAGGCTAGGGAAGTTGTTGCAAGCGCAAAGCTTGCCAATAGTTTATTCATACGCAGTTATCCTTTCGAAGCTGGCGAACATAGATCACAGGCGTTGAAATTGCAAATTGTCCTTAACCAAGTATTAGCGTATAATGACCCTTAGTGTTTGATTTCAAAGGGGTTTTTCTTGAATATCTGGTTCCTTCTCTGGGTTTTCCTTGCCATTTTCATTCTCGGGCTGTTCGGATGGTCGTTTCACATCCTGCTGCGCCAGAAACGTGCCTGGGCGCAATTTGCCGAGAAAAACAACCTGGCCGTTACCCCGGGCAAGATGTTTTCATCCTCCGCGATTACCGGAAATCTGAAAGGTTTCCCGTTCTATCTTTATTCGGAAGAGCAGACGATCAATCAGGCGGGCTCACGTCGCTTCCGCACTATCATCCAGTTTGAATTGCCGGGGCCGATGCCCACTCAAGGGGTCGTTGCCTCCGCCGATGCCGGAAACTTTGCCCGTGCGCTTGGCCTCAAAGAAGATTACGCACCCGCTTACGATTTCTGGAATAAAGAGATCGTCGTCATCACAGATGACCAAAATATACTCGCGCAGTATATGACAGAGGAGAGATGTAAATCTTTAAATTCCCTGATGACGATCAAATCGATTGCCGCCATCCTTATTTTCGATAGCGCAAATGTATATTTGCGCTTTGAAACCGCCGAAGCTTTCGACGACTATAAAAAACTCGACCGCTTCGTTTCCAAAGCGGCCGAGCATGCGAAGATATTATCGCTTTAATTATTGAGCAGCCGCTTTCGGCGCAGCTTCTGCTTCACCTTTATCATCGGCAGCAACAGTCAACTTGATGATTTTGTCAGGGTTGGCTGGCGGTTCACCTTTTCTGATCTGGTCAACTGCACCCATACCGTCTGTGACTTTGCCCCAGACTGTGTATTGGCGGTTTAAGAAGCTGCAATCATCGAAGCAGATGAAGAATTGAGAGTTGGCAGAGTTCGGATCGGAAGTGCGGGCCATACCGATTACGCCGCGACCGAAGTTTTCATCGTTGAATTCTGCTTTAAGATCGGGAAGCTCGGAGCCGCCTGTACCGGTACCTGTCGGGTCGCCTGTCTGAGCCATAAAGCCTTCGATCACGCGGTGGAAAACAACGCCGTCATAGAAACCTTTGCGTGCCAGTTCCTTGATGCGGGCTACATGCAGGGGGGCTTTGTCTGGCAGCATTTGAATGGTGACGCGACCATAAGTCGTATCAAGATAAAGTGTATTTTCAGGATCCATAGTTTGGGCTTTCGCAGTTGAGGCCAAAGGAGAC
The DNA here is from genome assembly GCA_964633355.1 of uncultured Micavibrio sp. Classification (GTDB taxonomy): domain Bacteria; phylum Pseudomonadota; class Alphaproteobacteria; order Micavibrionales; family Micavibrionaceae; genus Micavibrio_B. The sequence continues at coordinate 97,161 of CAZWGO010000003.1, read as the reverse complement.
AGCAGGATTGCCGCCGCCAGAGCCAGTTTTAAAAATTGCATGACATTTCCTTTCGTCACGGGAGATATCAGGAAAATACCATCTTTGTTTTTCCTGCGAAAGCAGGAATCGTCGAGTTCCCCGCCTGTGCGGGGAAAGCAGTAAGATTATTATTCATTTCCGAAGGATTTGGCCTTTTCAGGGACAGAAGAATCGGCGCCGATGCGGATTCTGACCGTTTTATCCGGCTCGACCGGCGGTTCGCCTTTTTGCAGCTGGTCGACATATTCCATGCCGGAAATGACCTGACCGAAAGCCGTATATTTGCCTGTCAGCTCGGCGCATTTCGCATCCGTCAGGCAGATAAAGAACTGGGAATTTGCGGAGTTGATATCTTCGCCATGGCCCATGCCGAGCGTGCCGCGCTTGAATTTGTAATCGGTGAATTCTGCCGGAAGATCAGGGAATTTGGATTTACCCTTGGAGCCTTTCGGATAGCCTGTCTGGGCGATGAAATTATCGATCACGCGAAACCATTCAAGATTGTTGTAAAAACCGGAACGGGCGAGGGCACGGATTTGCTCGACTGTTTTAGGCGCTTTTTCGGGCAGCAATTCGACTTTCACTTCACCGCCCGGCAAATCAATGATCAGTAAATTTTCCGGCGCGACGTCTTTGGCGAAGGCGGTTGAGGAGAGAAGGCAGAGAGCGAGTGTTAGTATAAGTTTTCTCATTTTAAGGCTCTTTCTACTATTGTAGGCGCGTGTTTGATATAAACGCTGTAATCGAAAATTTGGTCCATATCTTCTTTGGATAATACACCGGAAACTTTTTCATCCTTTTCAAGGAATTCGCGCAGCGTGGTCTTGCCTTGAGATTCCCAAACTTTCATCGCCGCTGTTTGCACGAGGCGATAGGCATCTTCGCGGCTGATGCCTTTCTGGGTGAGCGCCAATAGAGTACGCTGGGAGAAGACTAGTCCGCCCATGCTCTCTAAATTCTGCTTCATGCGTTCCGGATAAATCAGCAGGTTTTCAACGACACCGGCGAGGCGGTTCAGCGCAAAATCAAGGGCGATCGTAGCATCGGGTGCCATCAAGCGCTCGGCAGCAGAGTGCGAAATATCGCGTTCATGCCACAAGGCTACGTTTTCCAAAGCCGGGATGACATTCGAGCGGATAAGGCGCGCAAGGCCAGTCAGGTTTTCGGTCAAAACCGGATTGCGCTTATGCGGCATGGCGGATGAGCCTTTTTGCCCGGCAGAGAAAAACTCCTCCGCTTCGCGCACTTCGGTTCTTTGTAGATGACGGATTTCAACGGCTAGATTTTCTATGGAAGAGGCGACCACGGCCAGTGTCGCAAAGAACATCGCGTGGCGATCGCGCGGAATGACTTGGGTCGAAACCGTTTCACGGCTTAGCCCCAGTTTGGCGGCGATATATTCTTCGACATCCGGCGGCGTTGTCGCATAAGTGCCGACCGCGCCGGAAATGGCACAAGTGGACACTTCTTCTTTCGCGCGCTGCATGCGCTCTTTCGCCCTTTTGAATGCGGCGTAATGTCCGGCAAGCTTGACACCAAACGTTGTCGGTTCGCCATGAATACCGTGAGAGCGCCCGATGCAAATCGTGTTCTTGTGTTCTTCGGCACGTTTTTTGAGCGCGGCGAGAACTTTATCCAGATCGGCCAAGATCAAATCGGAAGCCTGCTGCAACTGAACGGCGAAGCTTGTGTCGATCACATCGGACGATGTCATGCCCTGATGCATAAATTTCGCTTCATCGCCGACATGTTCGGCGACATTGGTCAGGAAAGCGATCACATCGTGCTTCACTTCGCGTTCGATCTCGTCGATGCGGACCGGATCGAACTTCCCGCGCTCACGGATGGCTTTCGCAACGCCTTGCGGAATGGATCCGTTGATCTCCATCGCTTCGGCGGCCAGCGTTTCGACTTCCAGCATAATGCGGAAGCGGTTATCCGGTTCCCAGATTTTTGCCATTTCAGGGCGTGTGTAGCGAGGTATCATGATTTTCTCTTATATTTATTAATTGATAGATGTCATTCATTTTTGGGGAGGAGGAAATAAAAAGGCGCCTTCATTAACCAGTAATTTATAAAACTCTTCTGATTTGAATGCAGTTTCTTCTATAGCTTGGCAATGTCCATTTTTAGATACATCCTTTAAATACCACGCGACTATAAATCCACCCAAAATCCACCATGCGCTCAATTCAAGAAAAATCCATCCGGCTACACAAATTGGAATTGCAAGAACCCACAACGACATTGTGATGATTCCAAATAAAATTCTATAAGATTTCGGAACCAAGGTAGTATATATATATTTTAAAGCTATTGGTTTGCTAATCCTTAAACGTCCTTCTTTTGATGCCTGTTTAAAATCTTCCCAACTTGGAATATTTCCCCACATTTTTATAAGTTCGCTTACAGTTGAAGCATTTATTTTTTCTTGGGCCAATACATTCATAATACTATCCTTGCTTCAATTTTAAATGAGTCCCATATTTCTCATCGAGTTTGTGCCGTTTCTAGATACGATAACGTGGTCGTGAATGACAATAGAGAAGGGGCGTCCGGCCTCGATTATCTCTTCCGTCATCTCGATATCGGCCTTGGACGGTGTCGGATCGCCGCTCGGATGGTTATGGGCGAGGATCAGCGCGGTTGCGCCAAGTTCCAAAGCGCGTTTCATAATCTCACGCGGATAGGCTGGCGTATGGTCGACCGTACCGGATTGCTGAATCTCGTCAGCGATCAGTTCATTTTTCTTATTGAGGAATAACAGGCGGAAATGCTCTTTCTGTTCCCGCGCCATCGTCGCTTGCAGGTAATCGATCAGCTTGTTCCATGAATTGAGGATCGGACGTTTGAGCAAATCCTGTTTCATCAAGTGAAGCGATGAGGCTTGGATGATCTTGATCGCGGCGGCGGTGTTCTCGCTTAAACCAAAGCTGATAAGTTGATCGGCGCTCGCATGCATCACGCTTTGAAAACTGCCGAAATTCTGGATCAGCGATTTAGCGAGCGGTTTGACGTCGCGGCGAGGAATGGCCGAAAATAATATCAGCTCTAAAATTTCGTAATCCTGAAGCGCGTCGATACCGCTTTTGAGGAAACGCTGACGCAAACGGTCGCGGTGACCGGAATAGTGAGGCGTTTCTTCTTTAAAGGCGGCTTCAGACATTATACGGCGGTTTATCCAGACCTATAAGTGACTTGGTAAAGATCTCGTATCCTGTTTCCGTCACGCCGATGGAATGCTCGAATTGCGCAGAGAGGGAGCGGTCGCGGGTAACGGCGGTCCAGCCGTCATTCAATACTTTCGTCGGCCAGTCACCGGCATTGATCATCGGCTCGATAGTAAAGAACATACCCGGTTCCAAAATGATATGGTCGGAGTCGGGTTCCCAGTAATGCAAAACGCTTGGCGCGGCATGGAAGGAGCGGCCCAAACCATGGCCGCAGAAATCCCGGACGACGGAGAAACGTTCCGGCTCGGCCACGGCCTGAATGGCCTTGGCGATATCGCCCAAGGATACGCCCGGCTTGACGATCTCGATAGAGGCCATCAGGGATTTATAGGTAATCTCGTTCAACCGCTTGGCCTTGATCGATACATTGCCGACTTCGTACATGCGGCTGGTGTCGCCATACCATCCGTCGACGATAACGGTGACGTCGATATTGACGATATCGCCATCCATCAACTTCTTCGGTCCGGGAATGCCGTGACAGACGACATGGTTGATCGAGGTGCAAATGGTTTTTGTATAACCCTTATAGCCAAGACAGGCGGGGATCGCATTGTTTTGAATGATAAAATCGTAACAGCGCTGGTCCAGCTCTTCCGTTGTGACGCCGACTTTGACAAAAGGCGTGATCATGTCGAGGCACTGCGCGGCGAGGCGTCCGGCGGCGCGCATACCGTCGAAATCCGACGCCGTGTGCAGCTCGATCCCTTGGGCGGTAAATGTGTTCTTGGAAGGCAGGTCTTTCATCTTGCGGGCTTGACGCCTTTCACTCTAAGTCATAGTTATAAGTATATTATATCCATATAGTTTCATTAAGAATTTGGCAACATGACAGACAACGCTCCGACCGCTGCGCTTCTTATTATCGGCAATGAAATCCTCTCGGGTCGTACACAGGACACGAATACGCAAAATATCGCCGAAAGGCTGACAAATCACGGTATTCGCCTTATCGAAGTGCGGGTTGTCCCTGATATAAAAGATATAATTATTCATAATGTGCAGGAATTAAAGGTCAAAGCCGATTATTTGCTGACCACGGGCGGCATTGGTCCAACGCATGACGATATTACCGCCGACAGCATTGCCGAAGCTTTCGGCGTTAAACTGGAGCTGAATGCCGAGGCCAGAGCCATGCTGCTTGCCCATTACGGCAAGGAATCGGATTTGACCGATGCGCGGCTGAAAATGGCGATGATTCCGCAAGGTGCGGGCCTTATCAAAAACCCCGTTTCCGGTGCACCCGGCTTTATCATGGAAAACGTCTATACCATGGCGGGCGTGCCGCGCATTATGCTTTCCATGCTTGACGAAATTTTGGCCATGGTGAAAAAGGGGCCGAAGATATTGTCCAATTCGGTGAGCTGCAATCTGGGCGAAAGCGCCGTGGCCGAAGGCCTTGAGAATATCCAGAAGCAATATGACGATGTCGAGATCGGCAGTTATCCGCATTACCGTGCCGGTACGCTGGGCCTGAGTCTTGTCTTGCGATCGACCGATCCGGCGCGTCTGGATGAAGCGACACTTAAAGTCGTGGCGCTGATCCGCAGCCTCGGCAGCGAGCCGGGCGCAATTAGTCTGCAAAGTGAAAAATAAGTCACTTTTTCCAATTCACAGACGCGCATCTTCCGTGTATACCCTAAAACCTTAAGTGGCCCCATGGCGGAATCGGTAGACGCAAGCGACTTAAAATCGCTCGCTTTCGGGCGTCCCGGTTCGAGTCCGGGTGGGGCCACCAACTTTAAAAGTTGGAACACATTCCATGACAACCGAACTTACCATTTTAGGCTGGACGCTGGTTTGGCGATCGTCCAGATTTTACTCCCTGCACAATTTCGTACAAAGGAAACCGGCGTTGCCTATAACGCGTCGGCCCGAGATAACGAAGGCCCGCCGGTTGGAAAATATACGGCCAGACTGCAACGCGCGCAGAAAAACCTCTTTGAAACCCTGCCGTTATTTATTGCGGCTGTTCTGATCGCGCATGTCGCAAATATCCATACGATTTACACCTATTGGGGCGCGTGGATTTATATGATCGCCCGTGTCGGGTATGTGCCGCTTTATGCGTTCGGCATTCCCTATATCCGTTCGCTGGTTTGGGTTGCCTCGATGGCGGGGCTGTGCGCGATTATTCTGTCGATCCTTGCGCCGTAACAGGCGGCACAGGCTTTCGCTTTGCCAGTTTCGTATATAATCCGGCTAAAGCGAGGGAGACGATAGAGCCGACGCCGATTTCCATCACGCGCAGCATCACATAGTGAAATTCTTCTTCATGAGTCTGGGCGAGGCGGCCCGCATCCATCAAAATCACGACCGTCACCGGCGCAAGGCGCCAATTCACCGGATAGCGCGGCACCCGCATCACCAGCATGACCGTGAAAGCGGCGGAGAGTATCATCACCAGCGGCGAATAGCCGAAGTAAAAGATGCTGGCCAGACCGATGGCGCAGCCGACAATAGTGTTCAGCCCGCGCACCTTGGCAAGACCGAAAGTGGTGTTGAGATCGGGATCGCTGACGACAAAGACGGTGATCACTGCCCAGATCGGATTGGGAATACCCGCCAGCGTCAGGCTGTACCAGCAGATCAACGATGCCATCAGCACTTTCGACGCATAGACGAAGGATTTATGGGAGAGGGCGAGCTTCAGGCGGTCTTTGTACAGGGGCACGGAAAGGAACTCTCAGTTTGCTCGTCATGATTTGGAGCATATATATCCCAAATCCAGCCCTAAAAATTAACTTTTGTCTATTTCGTTCGTCGATTTGTTTATTTCGTTTGCTAACTTCTTCGCCCTCTGGGTCCTACACCTCGGGGAATCCGGAAAAACCGGCTGCCCCAATCCAGCGCAGGGCACGAGAAAATTGTGGCAGGGATTTTGTGAGGAGGCAAGGATTTAAGGAAACAATTTAACCGCGGAGGCGCGGAGATAAGCGGAGTTTTAGAGGAGTAGAATTCTTTCCCGCTCCTTACTAGGGGCGCGTCCTCCGTAGCCTTGGCGTAGGAGGGTTAAGGAGGGAGGGAGTGGTGACGCTTTGCCTTTGCAGGATTTTTAAACGCGAAGAAGCGACCTGTCCGCCGAAGCCTTGGCGTAGGTGGAAGATCCGAAGTCGTCATTGCGAGGAGGTCCATTCTTCTTGGGCGACGCGGCAATCCAGAATTTAGAATTAATTTTCTGGAGGTATTCTAACATTCAACTGCTTTTCAATGCCACGAACTATTCGTATCTGCGCAATTTTCTCAGGGGTATCAGTGATTGGAAGCTTCAGTGCGTTCTCTATTGTATGACGGCTTTCTGTTCGCAGTGCATCTGTATCAAGGGGATCATTGTGATAAATCCATAAACCGCCTGCAGCTACAGACAAATTCATACTTAAAATATTGCAAATAAAAAATCTAGAGACTGTATTCAAAGAATGTTCAAGTGCTCTTAATTGAGCCGATAAGCGCTTTGTTTTTCTAATAACACCGTGAATTTCTTCTTCGAAGAATTTATCTTTAGGACTCCAAAGATTAGAACCGTAAATAAGCTCTTCTTGAATTTGCTTCCTAATTTCATAAAAATATAAAACTTGTTTACCTAGTAAATGCCATGCAAAAAAAGACATGCTCGCAATTAAAATTGTAGCCAATAAATCTAAAATTTCAGTCATTTCTTTTTTTACCTATATTCTTCTCTTTACCCTTCGACTCTAGCGGCGCGACGAGTTTCTGATACATCTCAAACAGAAACGCGACACGTTCTCGTTAAAGCTTAAAAGTATTGGGAAACATAACTAAGTTGCTTTCCCCGCGAAAGCGGGGACCTTATCTTTATGCCCAGTAAATAAGGAGATCCCCGCTTTCGCGGGGAAAGCAGCCCTCCCTCTCTAACTCTCCCTCCCGCAGGGCAGGAGGGGAGAAGACTCGATTTCCCTTGCATCTTATCCCTAAACATGGTTTATAGCCCTCGAGTTAAGTTTAAAGCTCTCATCAGGTGGGTTGCCAGTCCTTAAGGACGAAGACAGCCGAATGTATCGCCCTCCCAACAGTCTTTAAGACAGTTTCTGGCGTGATACGCAGAAACGATTTTCCCAAAAAGAAGCTATCGTTCGTTTGAAAAGAGTTTACCGGATACGGCAATAATGCCGTTTTGATCACGGTCGCGGACGCTCTTTGTCATTTTCGAAACCAAGTTTTCGAGAGACGAATAACGTATTTTTAAAAAGGAAAAAATCCCAATGCAGGATTTCACGACACTAAATTTGCCTGAGGCTCTCCTTAGCGCACTCGATAAAATGAATTTCAACACGCCGACCCCTATTCAGGCGCAGTCCATTCCACAAGCTCTGGAAGGCAAAGATATCCTCGGTTCCGCCCAGACAGGAACCGGCAAGACCGGCGCGTTCGGCGTTCCTTTGGTTGCCCATCTATTGAACAATCCACGCGGCACAGCGCTCGTCATGACGCCGACACGCGAGCTTGCGGTTCAGGTTATGGCAGCTTTGAAACAGATGCTGAGCATGTCACCTCAAATCAAAACGGCTGTTTTGATCGGCGGCGAGCCAATGCCAAAACAATTCAACCAACTTAAAATGCGTCCACGTTTGATCGTCGGCACACCGGGCCGTATCAACGACCACCTGGCGCGCGGCACGGTTCAATTGAACGAAGCTAATTTCCTCGTTCTCGATGAAACGGACAGAATGCTGGATATGGGTTTTGGCGTTCAGATCGACAAGATTTTGAAATACATGCCAAAACAACGCCAGACTTTGATGTTCTCGGCAACGCTTCCTCCTTACATCATTAAAATGTCCAACCAGTACATGAACGAACCTGTTCGCGTATCGGCGGGTAACGTTTCGACACCTGTCATCAAAATCGAACAGGAAATGATCAAGATCAACAATTCCGATAAATACGAGAAACTGACAGAAGAACTGGCGAAACGCTCAGGCTCCGTCATCGTCTTCGTGAAATCCAAGCACGGCGCGGACAAACTCGCTTACCGTCTGAGCAAAGACGAGCATGAAGCCGATGCGATCCATGGCGATCTTCGTCAGAACAAACGCGATAAAGTGATCAAGTCGTTCCGCGAAGGCAAATACCGTATTCTCGTTGCGACAGATATCGCAGCGCGCGGTCTGGATATTCCGCATATTGAACATGTTATCAACTTCGATCTTCCACAAGCAGCGGATGATTATATTCACCGTATCGGCCGTACAGGTCGTAACGGCGCAGAAGGTAAAGCTCTTAACTTTGTATCCGGTGAAGACGGCGCGAAATGGAAAGCTATCCAGCGTTTGCTGAACCCGGGCGATAAAGGCCAGTATGAAGGCGACGGACAACCACAACAACGCGGCTCTTCGGGCGGCGGACGTTCCAAGCCCGCTTATGGCGCCGGTAACAACCGTGGTTCTTCCAATGGTTCACCTTATGCGAAAAAACGTCCATTTGGCTCACGCGCCGATGGATCCGATCGCGGCAATCGTTATGACGCGCCACGTCAAGATCGCGGTGATTTCCGTGATCGTCCAGCACGCTCAGACGCACCGCGTGGTGAATTCCGCTCGGATCGTCCGCAATCAGATCGTTCTGATCGTCCGGCACGTCCAGACGGCCAGCGCTTTGACAACCATTTCGAAAGCCGTGGTGAACGCGGCGAGAGAAGCGGCAATAAATTTGCAGCACCTCGCCCGGATTCACGCCAAGATTCACGCTCGGCTCCACGCCAAGACAGAGACGGCAATCGTGAAGGTGCAAATCGCTCACGTTTCGAAGAGCCAAGAAGTGAAGGCGGCTATAAAAACCGCAATAAGGACTTTGGTGATTTCCGTGCCGACCGTTCGGCGCCTCGCTCCGACGCACCGCGTCAAGCTCCACGTCAGGACAGAGACGGAAACCGCGAAGGCGGCAACCGTTCCCGTTTTGAAGCCCCAAGAAGCGAAGGCCGCAGCAATGCTCCTCGTTTTGAAGGACGCCGCGCAGAAGGCGGACGCTCCGATGGCGCCCGTTCCAATAATGGCGGCAACAGGCCAAGCGGCAATGCGCAGGGGAATCGCTCTAACACGACGCAGGGCAGCGGTGAAAAACCGAGATATTCTTCCCGCACAAGAGCGGCATAATTTAGCTTAAGATTTAAAAAGGGCGGTTTTTACCGTCCTTTTTTGTGGCCTTCTCAAGCTTTTAAAGGACTGGTATATAAGGGGCATGTCATTGCTCACAGCCATCAAAAAAACCTTGCCGCCCGGCCTGAAAAAACCGGTCCGCAAATCATTGAAATTCATTCGCTATACCTATCGCCGCGCAATGATTACAATCCCGGTCTTGCAAGGTCAGCCGATACGGATCATCCTCGGCGCGGCAGAGACATATCAGGACGGGTGGTATTCGACGAACGAGCAATGGCTCGATATTACCCGCACCGATCACTGGCGTAATGTGTTCAAAGGTAAAAAACTTCTGACACATATGGTTGCTGAACATGTGTTCGAACACTTGAGCTATGAAGAATGTCAGCGGACGTTAAAAAATATTTCTGATCACATGGAGAAAGGCGGGCGTATACGGATCGCTGTGCCCGACGGGTATAATCCAGATCCTGAATATCTGCGCCATGTCGGCATTGCCGGAATCGGCGACGATGCCGCAGACCACAAGCAATTGCTGAATGTCGATGTTTTAAGCGGCTTGTTACAGGAAGCGGGATTTGAAGTTTCGCATCTGGAAGGCTATACGAAAACAGGCGAGCTGATAAAAAAACCATATTTGAAAGAAGACGGTTTTATCTGGCGAAGCCGCGTCAACCACGCCGTGCAAGATAATAAGAAACCATGGTCCTTTCCAGATGCGCAGACATCGCTTATCGTTGATGGGGTCAAGCTTTGAGCAAAAGCGTGATTTTTGCGACCATCTCCCTGCATAATATGGCCGGCGGGCTAGAGCGCAATATCATCCGTATATCGAATTATCTTGCCGCGCGCGGCCACAGCGTTTCCATTTTGAGTTTCGATCTGCCCGATGCGGTGTCGTTTTATCCCATCGATGAAAAAGTTAAATGGCATAAGGTCGGGCAAACCGCGCCACACCAGCCGATCAGTTTTACTGAACGCTTAAAGCTCTTATGCTGTATCCGTGGCGTTTTCAAATCAACAAAAGCTTCGACCTTGATTGTTTTTCACCATGGATTGCTGCCCAGATTGATGCTGGCAAAAATAGGGCTGGGCATAAAGACGATCTGCTCGGAACGTAGCGCGCTTACTATTTATAATCATATCGTCGCTTCCAAATGGAATATCAGTTTTTTCCTGATGTTCTTTGCATCGAAAATTTTGGTGCAGTTTGAGTCATACAAAAAAGATTATCCGCTTTTGATGCGTCAAAAAATGTGGACAGTTCCCAATGTCGTCGAACCGGCAAAGGGAAGGGCGCAGCCTTCTGTCGCGGACGATAAGGGGCGTTTTGAAATTCTGGCCGTTGGAAGGTTATGCGATCAGAAAAATTATGCTTCTTTAATAGAGGCTTTTGCAATGGTGTCGGAGAAATATGCGGATTGGGATTTAACCATCATTGGCAGCGGTGCTCTGAAAGATAGATTAACCAGGCAAATTAAAGCATCAGGTCTTGAGCGGCGCATATCCATTCAAGATGCTCAGTCAGACATTTATTCCCGATATGCGAAGTCGCATATTTATACGATGCCGTCGAAATGGGAGGGATTTCCGAACGCGCTGGCCGAAGCCTTGTCATGCGGTCTGCCGGCGGTTGGGTTTAAAAATTGCGCAGGCGTGGCCGATTTAATCTCGCATGGAAATAACGGTCTTCTGGCTGACGGTAACGGCGATGCGTTATCTTTGGCGGCGCAGCTTGAAGTTTTGATGAATGATCCGTCGCGGCGGGATGAAATGGGCGAAGGTGCTATCAATTCAGTTGCGACCTATACGGAAGAGCGCATTTATCCGGAATGGGAAAGACTACTCTAAAATCTTTGATATTTTTTGAATTAACGCGCGGCCTTTGGGCGTTAAATATAGCTCCTTGCGGCGTCTTTCTTCCGTAGAAATTCTAATCTCTACCAAACCATAGGGCTGACCGTTCTGGCGATATTCCGAAAGGGATCCGACAATGCGGGAAATGGTGGAAAGGGAGAGGCTTACTTTTTCGGCAAGCGCTGTTAGTGACATGCCTTCATTGACGGAAATTTCGGCAAGGCAAAGTGCGTATTGAAGAGGAAATTCATTGTCAGTTTTTTGAAGCTGGCGCAGCACATCCATAAATATCTGAACGGGTTTCGCGTCCGCTGCCTTATCCATTTATATATCCTGTAAATAGCCTAATCTTTTGATGCCAGAAATTTCCAGGGAGTGAAGATAATCTCTCCTAATGGAAACTCTACAACAATTTCATTATGCCATTTATTGAGACAATACAAACGTTTTTTATATAGCGGAAGCCCAACCTCGAAATACAAGGCCCCCAGAAAAGGAATGGTCACATACAGTCTTGCTATTCTTTTCATCTACATAAAATTTTAGCCAAAGACTGTTAATAAATGGTTGAGCTTAATAAATTAACTTCAACCATTGAGCGAGAGTTGCGTTAGCTCCTGCAGCATTTCATTTGTTATTTTTTTAAGCTCTCGGTTTGAAACCTGATAAAGATCGTCTCCGACCAGAACCGAACCGCCGAAAAAGACAATCGGGTTTTTTAGTCCGCTGAGTATGCGCGGCGGAATTTGCATTGGTACTAATTCTGTCTCGTGAATATAGACATTTTCAATGAACGTATTTGCGTGCTGAAAAGAGACGAAGAATGCTGCCTTTCCCGCAAAGCGGCAATTGATGATATCCGCCTGTGCGAAATCCGTCATACCGAAGCGGGAGTTGGTAAAATCGCAGGTGCTTATTCTTGAATAGCAAAAACATGCATCGAAAAGATCTGCGCCTTCGAAATTGCATTCTTCAAGAATTGCTTCCGATATGTTCGCGCCGCTTAAATTGCTGTTGGCAAAATTTGCATTCGAGAGATGAATACCGTCCAGATTTATATTCTGAAGATCCATGCCGGTCAGATTGATACCGTCCAGATCGATATTGGTGTCAACCGCGTCTTTCAGGGCGTCTTTAAAGCTGGAATGTAGGCCTTCATAGATTAAACCGCGGTCTTTTGCCCGCAGACCGTATTTGGTCCGGTTATTTTTCATGTCTATCTCCCCCCCCCGGAGATGTTGGTTAAACTTTAAGTTGATTTCTATCAACTATTGATTGAATACATAACTCATTCGGAAAATGTCAAACATTATTTTTAAGGGGCGAATATTCGCGGTTCCTGTTGCAAGCGGCTACAGGTGATTTATATCTATAAATATGAGTGAAAAATCGCTGCCAGCCTCACTGGAGCGCGGTGTCAATATCATACGCGGCTATGTGAAATTGCTTCCCGATTCCCCGGGCGTTTACCGAATGCAAAATGCGGCAGGCGATATTTTGTATGTCGGCAAAGCCCGTTCACTGAATAAACGCGTTGCAAGCTATACCCAGCCCAACCGTCTGCCGACGCGATTGAAGCGCATGATCGCCGAAACGGTGCAGATGGAATTTATCCGGACACATACGGAAGTTGAGGCGCTGCTGCTTGAATCCAACATGATCAAGAAATTCAGGCCGCCATTTAATGTGGTTTTGAAAGATGATAAATCCTATCCCTATATTTGTATTACTGGTAATCACGAGTTTCCGCAGATTATGAAGCATCGCGGCGCGCAAGAGAAAAAGGGAGATTATTACGGTCCCTTCGCCGGCGTAGGATCGGTCAACCGGACCTTGATTGCCTTGCAGCGAGCCTTCCAGCTTCGCAATTGTACGGATAGTTATTTCGCAACCCGCAAGCGTCCTTGCTTGCAATATCATATCAAACGCTGCACGGCGCCTTGCGTCGGGAATGTCACGCATGACGAATATGCGCAGCAAGTCGATAGCGCAAAAAAATTCCTGAGCGGGAAAAGCAGCGAAATACAGGCAGCGCTATCCCAATCCATGATGGAAGCTTCGGACAAGATGGATTTTGAAACCGCAGCGGGTATGCGCGATCGCATTCGCGCTTTAAGCGCCATCCAATCGCGGCAGGATATCAATCTCGATGAAGATACCGATATGGATGTCGTGACGATTACACGGCGTGAATCATGCACTTGCGTGCAGGTATTCTTTTTCCGCGGCGGACAAAACTACGGCAACCGTACATTTTTCCCGTCCCATGCAAGTGAATTGACCTTACCGGAAGTGCTGTCGAATTTTCTGATGCAGTTTTATGACGGCAAGCCTGCGCCTGTCGAAATACTGGTTAATGACGATGTCGCCGAGGAGGAATTGCTGGAAGAAGCCTTGTCAGCGCGGGAGTTTCAGAAGCGAAAAACCTATATTTCAAAGCCGTCGAGGGGATCACGTAAGCGGGTCATCGATTTCGCGGTTCGCAATACGGATGATGCATTGCAGCGCCATTTGATCGAGCGCAAGGGCGATAAAACGCTTTTGAAAGCGGTCGCGGAATTATTCGATCTGGAAGACTCTCCGGAGAGAATCGAAGTCTATGATAACTCGCATATTTCCGGCACCAACATGGTGGGCGCGATGATTGTAGCGGGGCCAGAAGGTTTTCGAAAATCCGCCTATCGAAAATTCAATATCAAGACTGCGGCCAAGTCAGATGATTTTGGCATGATGCGCGAAGTTATCGCGCGCCGCTTTTCCCGCGCTTTATCGGATGACGTCGATAAAGAAGGCGAAGGCTGGCCCGATCTAATTTTAATCGATGGCGGGCAGGGGCAGTTATCGGCGGTTCAGGAGACTTTAAAAGAGCTGAATATCGAGGATGATGTTTGCGTCGTGAGTATCGCCAAGGGGCCGGACAGGAATGCCGGACGCGAGAAATTCTTTATGCCGGGCAGAGAGATGTTCCAGCTCCCGATCAACGATCCTGTCCTGCATTACTTGCAAAGATTACGCGACGAGGCGCATCGTTTCGCCATCGGGGCGCACCGGACACGCCGCATCGGCCAAGTCGGCGTTTCGGTGCTCGATGAAATTCCAGGGATCGGCGCAAACCGGAAACGGGCACTCCTTAATCACTTCGGATCGCCCAAGTCGGTACAGGAGGCTGGACTTTCCGATCTGGAGAGGGTTGAGGGGATCTCGCGGTCGGTTGCTCAAAAGATATATTCTTTCTTTCACCAGACCTCTTAACCTCTTGATCCAAAAAGATAAAGAAAACTCCGTAAAACTTATTGCAGGGCAGCCAAAACCCATGCTACGTTCCTCTAAATCCAAGGATTGACCATAGAAGGTAGACAAGGAATTGTCGTGAAGATGCAAGGCGTTAGCTATGTGTTTTCAAGTTCTGAAATAAATTAGAAAGAGGGTTCTCGAAATATGTTTCACCGTCCAAATCCATCCAACAACGCAACCAATAACGCAACGCCAACCCAACCGGAAAAAGAATCCATGACAACACAGACAACTCCAGACTCCAGTTCTGACGCAACAGCAGCCGCAAGCTCTGTTGATATCCCGACATCAGGCGGCAACCCATTCCAGCGCACAAGCGCGCCGGCAACGCCAGCACGTCCGGCAATTCCATCATATGGCGCAACTGCGAGCGCATACCCGTCCTACGGTTCACCTTCTTCTTCTAGCGCGGCTGCTTCCGGTCGTCGCCTCGTCATCGGTAAAGGCATCACCATGTCCGGTGAAATTGAATCCTGTGACCATTTGGTTGTCGAAGGAACGGTTGAAGCCGCCCTGAAAGGCGCGAACATTCTCGAGATTGCCGAAGAAGGTATGTTCTACGGCACGGTTGAAATTTCCGAAGCAACTATCGCCGGTAAATTCGAAGGCGAAATCACAGTCAACGGTCGTTTGACGATCCGCGCAGGCGGTTCCGTTATCGGCGCGATCACCTATAAGGAGCTGGCTGTCGAGGCCGGTGCCGTGATCGACGGTAAGATCAATCCAGTCGGTGGCAGCAAAGGAGCCTCTTCCGAAAAAAAGTCGCGTAACGGTAAATCTTCTGCGAACGCGACAGAAGAGTTACCGATGCTGGCTCGCGCTGCGGGCTGATCTATCGCATAGCAACACAGAAAAGGCCGCTTCTCGCGGCCTTTTTTATTGCGCGTAAAATCATCAATTTGCTATAAAAAGCTGCAATTTTATGAGTAAATTTATATGGCCTTATCTTCCCCGAAACTGATCGTTATCGACAGTCCCGATCTATCTGATATCGGCGCACAATTTAATAAAAGGGCCGCAGAGCTGGGCCGCGAACGCCTTTCTCCCTTGCATGTTACCGATACGCTGGCCGACACGGTCGAAGATTATGTTCTTGGATTTAAGTATATCGACAAGAAAGCAGCTAATTCCAAAGATGCATTTGCAATTTTTGTCAAAGCCACGAGCAGCAAGAGCGATTTGGAAAAAGTTATAATGGCCGCCAATTGTGTAATGCTAGATAATAATCGTGACGTATTCGTCCTGCGATATGACGGGGAAACACCTGCGCATCTTTTAATCGAACTGCAGAAAGATCCATATTGGATAAAATTTGCCTCTCTTCACCGGCATGGTCTTGGAGCCGATCCGTCCGTGAAAGATATAGATGATGGCGCAAGCAGCTTCTTTAACGTAATAGGATTTCCGTCTCTGGCAGATTTAAGGCCTTACCGCAAAGATATTACGGTCGGCGGAGATAAAACGCATTTCGTTCATGTCGTTAATTTGGATGAATTCTTCCCGCTGGGCCAAAATGCGCAAGCTGTGATTGCGCCGAAACCTGCCGGATTAGGTTGATAAATAATATGAGCGAGTATCTTTTCGAAAACCCTGCCTATCCGATCGTAAATTCCCATCGTGATATTCTTCCGGCTTTACGCGATCCTTTCTGCCGGGCCGTGACCCTGCGCGATCCCGAGCTGGCTATATCCTCTTTGATCGAAGCCGCTCCAAATCCGGAACTGGCCAGCCAATTTGGACGATCTTATTTTCCCATGACTGAAAAATCGACGGGCCAAATTTTATGCGAAAGCTATATTTTCGAGCATGATATAAAGCGCGAAGCGGAAAATGTCAGTATTGAAATGGACGCTTTAGCTGTCTCCGATTATGTCGATATCAGCAATCATCTGCGGGATATTTTTATTCCTCTATTCGAAGAGTATAGCGGTTTGAAATCTTCGCGCATCAGAGGCATGCCTTTATTCGCGCCTGTAGCTGCAAAAGGCCAAGCGCCGCATCTGCATGTAGACAATAATATCCTTACTTTACATTGGTCGGCGGCCTTGGCGCGATTGTCGATTGCAAACGGCGAGCCGAGCGGAAAAACATGGAAGGCACTTGATGCAAAATGTTCCGGTTTATCCGCGCTCGAGCGGCTGGAATATCTTGAGAAGGCTGTTCATTATCCCGAGCATGATATGCGGGATAATGAAATCGGTGATGTGGTTATTTCGAAAGGCCAGAAATTACTTAATCTGGCCAATCCAAAAGACAGAAAAAGCGTGTGCGTTCATAGTTCGTCTTCTTCTATAGCTGAAAACGGACAGGTGGCATTTTTATTAGCGCCCAAGTTAAGTTGATCTTTCTTAGAAATTATCGGACATACAGTTTATGTTGCGCCTGTTTCCCAAGTAGAATCCGACGCTCCTATACCAACAGGCTTCGCTTGAAAAAATATTTAAGAGGTCGGTTTATCCGGCTTTTTTTTCATTCTCCGGCAAAGCGATCTTTCCCGTCTTAAGCCATATCTTTCCGATGGGACAGATATTATTCACCACGCAATTTGGACAGTCGGGATTACGGGCTTTGCAAGTATAGCGTCCATGCAAGATGAGCCAGTGATGGGCGTGCTGGATGAATTCGGGCGGAATGACTTTTTCCAGTTTTTGTTCGATCTGCAAAACATTATCACCCGGGGCCAGGCCGGTGCGATTGGATACGCGGAAAACATGGGTATCGACGGCGATCGTCGGTTCTCCATGAATGATATTGAGAAACACATTGGCGGTTTTACGCCCAACGCCGGGAAGCTCGGTCAGGAGGTCACGATCTTTCGGGATATCGCCTTGATATTTATCGAGCAGCATGTTTGAGAGTTTGAAAACGTTTTCGGCCTTGGTATTAAACAGGCCGACGGTTTTGATGTATTCCTTGATGCCATCGACGCCAAGCTTTGCCATTTTGGCAGGGCTATCGGCTTTTTTAAAAAGACCGCGTGTCGCTTTGTTGACGCCTGCATCCGTGGCTTGCGCGGATAAAACCACGGCCACCAGAAGAGTGAACGGGTTCACATACTCTAATTCGCCTTTGGGCTCTGGATTTTGAGCGCGCAGGCGGGAAAAGAATTCATGAATATCGGCTTGTTTCATGTACTACACCTACCAAATATGCTTTCCCCGCGAAAGCGGGGATCTGCCCTAAGCGCCAACCTAAGATCCCCGCTTTCGCGGGGAAAGCAACAGGATAGCAAGAATCGGATTGTTTCGCTGTCTGCCGGTGGTAAATTGATATATGACCCATATGCAAAAACTCGCTGCGGCTATCGACTATCTGGTCGCTCATTATCATGAGCAGCCCGAGCTTGATATTGTCGCGGCGCGCTTCGGCTATGAACCAACTTATTTTCAGAAAATATTTCAGGAGCATGTGGGCCTAAGTCCAAAGAAATTCGTCCAGTATATGAGTTTGAAAACAGCCAAAGATTTTCTGCTTCAAGGAGGCTCGACGCTCGACGCCGCCTACGAAGCGGGGCTGTCGGGTAATGGCCGTCTGCATGATTTATTTGTCACCTGTGAAGCTGCATCCCCGGGCGAAGTGAAGAACAAGGGGCGGGGGCTTACCCTTCGCTATGGAGCGCAGGCCACGCCGCTCGGTGAATTATTCGTTGCACAAACCGAACGTGGCATCTGCTGGCTCAGTTTTCAAATGAATGGACATCAGGAAAAATCTCTCGCCAGATTGAACCGGCATTGGCAAAATGCGGAATTGATTGAGGATAAAGAAGCGGCCGAAGAAATCGCCGAAAATATCATATCGATATGGAGCGGCAGCGCCGATAAAAACCGAAAAGCAAAACTGCATCTTTTCGGGACGAATTTTCAAATTCAGGTCTGGCAGGCTTTGCTCAAAATTCCGTCCGGTTCGACGGTGAGTTATGGCGCGATTGCTCAATCTTTAGGTAAGCCTGATGCCAATCGGGCCGTCGGCACTGCGGTGGGAGCTAACCCGATTTCTTTATTGATACCATGCCACAGGGTTATTCAATCGACGGGAATTATCGAGAATTATGCGTGGGGAAGTGAGCGGAAAAAAGCGATTTTGGGGGCGGAAATGGCAAGTTTGACAAATCGTGATGCTGGTTATGAGGCATTACGTAGGTCAAAGTTAGCTGACGAATACTTAAAGCATCATTCACTTTAGAAAATCTTCAAAAAATCATCCATCGTATAAAATCCCGGCTTTTGCCCAGCCAGCCATTTGGCGGTGGTAACCGCGCCTTTGGCAAATAATTTTCGGTCCGTGGCGCGGTGGGTGAGTTCAAGGCGTTCGCCGTCTCCGAAGAAATAAACCGTATGTTCGCCAACGACATCGCCGCCGCGCATGACGGAGAAGCCTATATCATCGGCTTTGCGGGCGCCGTTGCGGTCGATGGATTTGTGAGTTTCGAAATCTATATTGCGGCCTTCTGCTGCGGCTTTGCCAAGGGCGAGGGCAGTGCCGGACGGCGCATCGATTTTATGTTTGTGGTGACTCTCCAAAATTTCAATGGCATAATCGTTGCCGAGAATGCCCGCAACTTTTTTGGTGAGTTGCACAAGCAGATTGACGCCGAGGCTTGTGTTCGCGGAAAGTAGAATAGGAGTGGCCTCGCCAAATTTTTTAAGTTGATCGATTTGCTCTGGCGAAAATCCTGTCGTGCCGATCAATAACGCTTTTTTATTTTGTGATGCCAGCTCCGCGTGATGCAAAGACGCTTCGGGGGATGAGAAATCAATGACGATATCTGAAATTTCAAAAAGTTCTTGAGCGCTCAAATCGCTGTCGCGATCACAGCCGCCGGACAGGGTAAGGCTTTCGGAAGCTGTAACTTCCGCCATTAAAAGCTGGCCCATGCGGCCATTGCATCCGGCGATTCCGACTTTGATCATAATTTTGTTATAAGCCTATCTCACTGAAAAACAAGGATAAATTCTTTTTCTTGCATGTTGCGGCCATTTTCGGGCAGTCTTTTGTCAACGAATAAAAAACAACGCGAGTTGGAACAGGATTTGGGGAACCAGAAATGAGAGAGGCCGGCTCGGGGGAGACGGCCTCTTTTTTTATTCTTTCAAATCTTTCCAAAGATCTTTCATCTTCGTAAAAAAGCCTTCCGACTCCGGCATATGTTTCTTGCCTGATTTTTCCAGCGACAAAGAATCGTCGAGCTGTTTCATCAGATCGATTTGTTTCTTATCGAGGTTGTGCGGAATCTCAACGAAAATCTCAATATACATGTCGCCGCGCGAAGAAGAGCGCATGATGCTCATGCCTTTGCCTTTGAGGCGAAGCTGCTGGCCTGTCTGGGTTCCGGCTGGAATCTTTATGCTGGTACGCGCACCTTCGATGGTCGGTACATCGATAGAGCCGCCAAGTGCGGCGGTCGTCATCGGCAACGGCACGCGGCAGTATAAATTCGCGCCGTCGCGACGGAAGAAATTATGTGGTCTGATTGCAATCAAGACATAGAGATCGCCTTTACCGCCGCCACGAAGTCCGGCTTCGCCTTCGCCGGTCAAACGAATGCGGCGACCGTCATCGATACCTGCAGGGATGTTGACGGAAATTGTTTTGTCGCCGCGCATGCGTCCCGCGCCGCCGCATTTCTTGCATGGATTTTTAATCACGGTGCCTGCGCCGTTACAGGTCGGGCAGGTGCGTTCGATGGTGAAGAAACCTTGCGTTGCACGCACGCGGCCAGAGCCGGAACAGGTGCCGCATTGTTCGGCGGATTGTCCGCCTTCCGCGCCGGAGCCCTTGCACAGATCGCAAGACTCGACAGTCGGAATTTTCATCTTGGCTTCTTTGCCCTTAAAGGCATCGTCCAGCGAAATTTCCAAAGTAAACTGAACGTCAGAGCCGCGCGTTGCCGCGTTCGGGTTACGTCCGCCGCCTCGGCCTGCGCCGCCGAACATGTCTTCGAAAATATCGGAGAAGGCGGAGCCGAAGCCGGAATAATCACCGCCGCCGCCGCCAAATCCACCACCACCGCCAAACGGATTTCCGCCTTTGCCGAAACGGTCATAGGCTGCGCGTTTGTCAGGGTCTTTCAGCGTGTCATAGGCTTCGGAAATTTCCTTGAATTTAGCTTCTGACTCTTTGTTGTCTTTATTACGGTCAGGGTGGTGCTCCATCGCCAGTTTGCGATAGGCTTTTTTAATTTCGTCATCGGAGGCGGTCTTCGACACGCCAAGGGTTTTATAATATTCGTCGGCCATTGATGTCTTATCTACCTTAATTGCTTTTCCCGCGAAAGCGGGAATCCCGTTTGTGGATAGAGAGACCCCCGCTTGCGCGGGGGAAACAGAATTATTTAATTTTCAGATTAATTGACTGTCGGCTTGCCGTCATCTTTCAGATCGGTGAAATCCGCGTCGATAACATCTTCACTGGAAGCTGCGCCATCTGCCTTCGGAGCATCAGACGCATTGCTGTCGGCTTGACCGGCTGCATTTTCCTGCGCCTTTTTATAAGCGGCTTCGCCGATTTTCATTGCAGCCTGTTGCAAAGCGTTTGACTTGGCTTCGATGTCGGAAACATCTTCACCGTTTAACGCTTCTTTCAACTCGGCAATCGCTTTCTCGGCTTCGGCTTTATCACCTTCCGGCACATCCGCGCCAAGATCGGCGATGGATTTTTCGGTCTGGTGAATAATTGCTTCGGCCTGATTTTTGGCTTCGACGAGCGCACGGCGTTTCTTATCGCCTTCCGCGTTGGCTTCAGCATCCTTGACCATTTTCTCGATATCCGCATCGGACAGACCACCAGACGCTTGAATACGAATATTCTGTTCCTTGCCTGTGGCTTTGTCTTTTGCCGTTACATGGACAATGCCGTTCGCATCGATGTCGAAGGTGACTTCGATTTGTGGTACGCCGCGCGGCGCGGATGGAATACCGACGAGATCGAACTGGCCAAGCATTTTGTTGTCAGCGGCCATTTCGCGCTCACCCTGGAATACGCGGATCGTCACGGCGCCTTGATTGTCCTCGGCTGTCGAGAAGGTCTGCGACTTTTTGGTCGGGATCGTCGTGTTACGGTCGATCAAGCGTGTGAAAACACCGCCAAGCGTTTCGATACCGAGCGACAATGGCGTTACGTCGAGAAGAAGAACGTCTTTGACATCACCTTGTAAAACGCCGCCCTGAACCGCCGCGCCATCGGCGACGACTTCATCAGGGTTCACGCCTTTATGGGGTTCTTTACCAAAGAAGTCTTTGACCGTTTCGATGATTTTCGGCATACGCGTCATACCGCCGACCAGGACGACTTCATCGATCTCGGATGGTTTCAGACCGGCATCTTTCAACGCGGCTTTCATCGGCTCGATCGTACGGCGAACCAGATCGTCAACAAGGCTCTCAAGTTTCGAGCGTGACAGTTTGACGTTCAAATGTTTCGGACCGGAGGCATCTGCCGTGATAAACGGCAGGTTTACTTCTGTCTGCGCTGTAGAAGACAATTCGATCTTCGCTTTCTCTGCCGCCTCTTTTAACCGTTGCAGGGCAAGCTTGTCGGATCGCAGATCAATGCCTTGTTCGCGTTTGAACTCGTCTGCCAAAAAGTCGATAATGCGGGAGTCGAAATCTTCACCACCAAGGAATGTGTCGCCATTGGTTGATTTAACTTCGAATACGCCGTCGCCGATTTCCAAAACGGAAACGTCGAATGTACCGCCGCCTAAGTCATAGACCGCAATCGTGCCGGCTTTTTTCTTATCAAGACCGTAGGCCAAAGCTGCGGCCGTCGGCTCGTTGATGATGCGAAGAACTTCAAGACCAGCGATTTTACCAGCGTCTTTCGTCGCCTGACGTTGGGCGTCATTAAAATAAGCTGGAACGGTGATAACGGCTTTGTCAACCGTCGTGCCGAGGAAGCTTTCCGCCGTTTCTTTCATTTTCTTGAGAACCATGGCGGAAACTTGCGCCGGGGCCATTTTCTCGCCGTTGATCTCAACCCATGCATCGCCATTATCGCCTTCGACGATTTTGAACGGGGCGTGTTCTTTCATTTTCTGGACTTGCGGATCATTGAAGCGGCGACCGAGCAAGCGCTTGATCCCGAATAATGTGTTTTCCGGATTGGTGACAGCCTGACGCTTGGCGGGCTGACCGACTATACGCTCGCCATCTTTAGTGAATGCAATCATTGAAGGGGTGGTGCGTGCGCCTTCGGAGTTTTCAACAACTCTCGGTTCCTTGCCGTCCATGATGGCGACACAGGAGTTGGTTGTACCTAAGTCGATACCGATAACTTTAGACATGTATTTAACCTCTTGTTATTAATGGCAAATTTCAAACGGCCCGACCATCGGCACCGCCCAAATTCCCTAACGGAAACGGTGTGTCTCCGCGAGGAGTATATATAAGGCAGGAGCTCTGAAAAGACACCCCTTTTTCGCCTATATCTACAAGATATAAGATGGGATTTATATCCTAGAAAACAAGTGACTGCCTTAAAATATTTTAAGCGCTTGTATCCACGTTATGCGCCGTGCCGTCGCCCTTGGCGACGCCGACTTTGGCGGCGCGGAGCAGGCGGTCGTTGAGGATATATCCCACATCCACTAATTGAATAATCATGCCTGCGGGTTTACCGGGAACCGGGGCTTCGAACATGACCTCGTGGAGGTTCGGGTTGAACGGTTCGTCAACAGGGGCAATTTTCTTGATGCCATTTTTCTCAAAGGTTTTCAGCATGGCGCGTTCGGTGGCTTCGATACCTTCAATCAGGGATTTTGATTTAGCATCTTCGCGCATTTCGGCAGGAATATGTTCCAACGCGCGGCGGAAATTATCGGCAACGTCGAGCAGGTCTTTGGCAAAAGACGCTACGGCATATTTGCTGGCGTCTTCGCGCTCACGCTGGGACCGCTTGCGCAAATTCTCCATCTCGGCAACGGTGCGCAAGAGTTGATCCTTGGTATGCAAAAACGCGCTTTCAAGCTCTTTAAGCTTGCGGGTGGATTCATCGATATCGGAATCCAGCTCGGCCTCTAAGCTCTCGATATCGTCGTTGGCTGGTTCTTCAGTGTGTTCAGGATTTATATTTTCGGTCATGGCTGTAAAATAGGAAAGTTTATGTCTAAAAACAAGGGGTTTTAAATTTACCGCGGAGGCGCGGAGTAACGCGGAGTTTAGACGAGAAAAGTTATATAATAACTCCGCGAACTCCTTCTAACTCTGTGCCTCCGCGGTTAAATTATTTTGTTGTTTCACCAAGCAGGCGTCCCATGACCTGAGACGTAAAATCAACCATGGAAACAATGCGGGCATAATTCAGCCGCATCGGGCCGATAACGCCGACCGCCCCTATAATTCGTCCGTCTTCCGAGCGGTAAGGGGAGACGACGGTCGACCAGTTCGGTTTGTCAAAAAAGCGGTTTTCCGAGCCGATGAAAATCTGCACGCCATCGGCTTGGCTGACGGAATCCAGCATCGAAAGCATCGACTTTTCTTCTTCCAGAATGGTCAGGAGTTGCCGCGCCTGTTCCAGTTTTTCCATTTCATTTACGTCTTTTAGCAGATGCGATTGGCCCCGCACGATAATATTGCCGCCATCGAAAGGCGTCACCGCCATAACAAGACCATCCTCAACAAGTTTTTTGGTAAGCCTGTCAAGATTGGTCTGGTGATTGCGAATATCGAATAGAATTTCTTCGCGCACATCTTGTAATAAACGGCCCGCCATGCGGTCGTTCAAATATTGAGTGGCTTGTTGAAGAATAGACGAGTCGAGATCTGGCGGAATATCAATGATACGGTTTTCAACGACACCGTCCTGCATCACCAAAATTACAAGAGCTTTGGCGCGTTCGATCTGCACGAATTGAATTTGGCGGATCGGTTTGTTCATTTTCGGTGCGATCACCATCGCTGCCGCCCCGGTCAGACCGGACAACATCGTGCTGGCCTTATCGTAAACTTCGGCCATCGAGCGGCCCGACGTGGAACACTCGCTCTCGATTTTTCGGCGCTCATCTTTGGTCAGTCCGCCGATCTGCATCAGCCCGTCGACATAAAGGCGAAGACCGGTTTGCGTGGGCAAGCGTCCGGCAGATGTATGAGGAGAAAAAATAAAACCTAAATCTTCCAGATCGGACATGACATTGCGGATCGTCGCTGGAGATAATCCAGCTTCGATCCTTCGCGACAAGGTGCGCGAGCCGATAGGTTCACCCGTCGTCAAATATTCATCGACGATCAAGCGAAATATATCGCGGGTGCGGTCGGAGAGGTCCATGGGGAGAATATAGGCTTTATAACTACTCTTGTCATCCCTGCGCGGGAATGACGTTGATTTTTAGGTTTTCGAGCATTAAAAGAAACCATCACAAAAACAAGGATTTACCATTATGACCCGCCCTTCAGGCCGTGCCGCTAACGAACTTCGCAAAATCGAGATTATTACCGATGTCTCCAAACATGCCGAAGGGTCCTGTATGGTCAAATTCGGCGATACGCATGTTCTGTGTACGGCGTCGATTGAAGAAAGTGTTCCGGGCTGGATGAAGAATAAAGGTTCAGGCTGGATGACGGCGGAATACGGTATGCTGCCGCGCTCAACCGATAAACGCATGGACCGTGAAGCGGCGAAAGGCAAACAGACGGGCCGGACGCAGGAAATCCAGCGATTGATCGGACGCGCGCTTCGCGCCGCGATCAATATGGAGAAAATGGGCGAGCGCCAGATTAGGTTGGATTGCGATGTCATACAGGCCGATGGCGGAACCCGTACGGCAGCGATTACCGGAAGTTTCGTGGCGGCGCATCTGGCGTTCCAGCATTTGCAAAATATCGGTCTACTGAAAGAGTTGCCGATCAAGGATACGGTTTC
Source organism: uncultured Micavibrio sp. (assembly GCA_964633355.1). Classification (GTDB taxonomy): domain Bacteria; phylum Pseudomonadota; class Alphaproteobacteria; order Micavibrionales; family Micavibrionaceae; genus Micavibrio_B. The sequence goes on along the minus strand of CAZWGO010000003.1, from coordinate 71,783 downwards.
GGCGATTTCCTGTGGCATTTATAATGGCGTGCCGGTTCTGGATCTCGATTACATCGAAGATTCAAATGCCGAGACGGATGCGAATTTCGTTTTGACTGGCGGCTGCGGTATCGTGGAAATTCAAGGCACAGCCGAGAAAGAACCCTTTACCGAAGCGCAGCTTGGTGAATTGATGGCACTGGCGAAAAAAGGCTGTCAGGAAATCTCCGCCATACAGCGGAAAGCGCTGGGTCTATGAAATTCGAAGGCAAGAAACTAGTCCTCGCCACGCATAATAAAGGCAAGATTGAAGAGATTAAAAATCTGCTCGTACCATATGGGATTGAAATTTTATCTGCCGTCGATATGGATTTGCCGGAGCCGGATGAAACCGAGAATAGTTTTATCGGCAATGCCACGTTGAAAGCCAAAGCGGCGGCGGCAATTACCGGATTGCCATGTTTATCCGATGATAGTGGCTTATCTGTTAATGCGATTAATGGCGAACCGGGCGTTTATTCTGCAGACTGGGCAGGTATTCCGAGAGATTTTGATAAAGCGATGAAGCTTGTTCATGAGAAGATGGGCGAGGCGGCGGATAAATCGGCTTATTTCACAAGCGTTCTCGTAATTGCCAATCCGGATGGGTCTGTGATGAATGCCGAAGGCCGCATCGACGGGCAAATCGTCTGGCCCCCGCGCGGCACAGGCGGTTTTGGCTATGACCCGATATTTATGCCGGAAGGAGAGACGCGAACTTTCGGTGAAATGAAACTGGAAGAGAAGAAAAACTATTCCCATCGGGCAAGGGCGTTTGAAAAACTTTTAGAGAAATATTTTGTTTAATACATTGTGTTTTCCCCGCGGAAGCGGGGATATATTTCCGTTCCAGACCCCCGCTTTCGCGGGGGAAGCAAAAGGCGCTTAAATGTCCTTCGGTATCTATGTTCACTGGCCATTTTGCCTGTCGAAATGTCCTTATTGTGATTTCAATTCCCATGTCCATGAGCGCGTAGATCATGAGGCTTTCGCCAAAGCCTATCTCAAGGAAATCAACTATATCGCTGATATGACCAAGGGGCGCACGGTTGAAACCGTTTTCTTTGGCGGGGGCACACCTTCGCTAATGAAACCTGAAACGGTCCAGATGATACTGGATGCTGTTAAATCGCATTGGGATGTATCGCCGGATTGGGAAGTGACCTTAGAAGCCAATCCAACGTCTTCGGAAGCGGAAAAATTCAAAGCTTTCAAAGCCGCAGGTGTAAACCGTTTATCCCTCGGCATTCAATCGCTACGAAGTGAAGATTTAAAATTTCTGGGCCGTACCCATGATACGGAACAAGCCAGAGAAGCCATCCAGATGGCGGCGGATAATTTCGACCGTTTCAGTTTTGATTTGATCTATGCGCGGCCCCAGCAAACGGTCGAGGCGTGGAAAGAAGAATTGCGCGAAGCCTTGCAAATCGCCGCCGGACATATCTCGCTGTATCAGCTCACCATCGAGAAAAACACGCCCTTCTTTATCCAGCATGCGCGGGGAGAATTCAAAATTCCGGCAGAAGAACTGGCCGCAGATTTTTATGATGCTACCGAAGAAATTATGAAAGCGTCAGGTTTTGAAACTTACGAAGTATCGAACTATGCAAGACCGGGCCAGCAATCGCGGCATAATCTTATTTACTGGCGCTATGGCGATTACGCCGGAATAGGGCCGGGCGCACACGGGCGACTGACATTAGGCGGCAAGAAATATGCAACGCGGACTCACCGCGCGCCGGATATCTGGTTGCAGCGCGTGGAGGCCAATGGTCATTCCCATCATGAGTTTGAATTGATCGAGCCGGTTCAACGATTGCAGGAAGCGGTGATGATGGGGCTTCGTTTGGAGGAAGGCGTGCCCTTATCCCGCCTGCAATCCGAATATGGCGGCGATCCGCTTGAAATTATCGAGCAAAGAAAAATCAGCAAACTCTGCGATGAGGGCTTGCTGATTTTTGAAAACGATATTATCCGGGCGACACATTCAGGCCGTAAATGCCTGAACGGCGTGCTGAATTATCTACTTAATTGATGCCGCATTCATCAGAAGGCTGATATCGACGCCGTTCAACAAAGTGCGGCCTTGAGCGTCGGTTTTGACGTTATAGCTGCGCGTATCGTCGTTGCCGCTAACAGGTTTGCCCGACATTTGCAGGACGCTTAAAATTCCAAGTGTCTTTTGTAACTGCGCTTTGTTTTGCGTCGCCGGATCTTTGAGTTTCGTTCCAATCAAATTAACCGCGCTGCTTAGCCCACTGATTTCTGCCTGTGAAGTTTGCGTAAAACCGCGCGCAGCATTTTTATCGGCTGCGATTTGAGACTGGACTTTCAAAGATTTTGCCAAGGGCGATTTTTGATTTTTTGCGTCGACAAAATTCAGGTCATTGGCAGTGATATTGACGGGGCCGGAGAAGCCGGATTCCGATTTGCTCAAATCATAGTCGATATTGACGTTGGAAACGGCAGTTCCTTCATTGCTCGTCTCGTCGCGATAGGAAATATCGCCGTAAGATGCATTGAATGTTCGAAAGCCAAACATATCCATATCCCAGACGCCGGAGGCTTTCTGGCTGCCCAGCGATAATTTGCCCGGGTTTTTGCCGGAATAGGTGAGGAGTTTGGGAACGGCAACAGATGATTTCCACTCATTGGCATTATCGGTGGGCATCATATTCATGATGACCTTACCGACATTTAAAACGTCACCTTGCGGGTTGGTCAGTTTCATCGGAGGCAGCGTTACTTCATAAAAATTGCTTTTTGGCAAAACGGAAACATTGCCGCTGAAATCGGCCTTGCTGCCCGCAACTTTGATATCCTTGCGTGAAGAGATCTCTTTTGCAAAGCGCTCTTGCAGGGCGGTTGCGCCTTGCTGGTCAATATTGGCGGCGAAAGAAGCGTTGGATATAAAAAGAACACAAAAAAATACGACCAGAAACTTAAAGGGGGCAGTCATGTAGTTCTCCTAAAAACTTGTCATCCTGAGCGTAAGCGAAGGATCTGGGTGAAGCAGCAAAAAAGATCCTTCGCTTACGCTCAGGATGACAATTAATTGTCTTGATATATCATTGTATATATATCATTTCTTTAAAAGAACAACAGGCCGCCATATGTCCCCTATAAACAGAGCAATTGCCTATGACGGCCTGATCACCGCCATTTTGGGGCCTACCAATACCGGCAAGACTTATCGTGCCGTGGAGCAGATGCTGTCTCATCATTCCGGCATTATCGGGTTTCCTTTGCGTCTTTTGGCGAGAGAAAACTACGATAAGATCGTCCAGATAAAGGGTGTCGGCGCGGTGGCGCTGGTCACCGGCGAAGAAAAGATCATCCCGAAACATGCGCGGTATTTTATCTGCACGACCGAAGCCATGCCTGCCATGTTGCATGGAAATCAGGATTTCGATTTCGTTGCGATAGACGAGATACAGCTCGCGGCGGACCCTGATCGCGGCCATGTTTTTACTGACCGCCTGCTTTGTGCGCGCGGCAGGCTCGAAACCATGTTCATGGGATCTGAAACCGTAAAGCCTTTATTGAAAGAATTGATCCCGGGAATTGAAATCCGCTCGCAGGAAAGATTTTCAAATCTCACCTATACAGGTTTCAAGAAAATGACGCGGCTTCCGGCAAGGTCGGCCATCGTCGCTTTTACCATCAACGATTTGTATGAAGTCGCCGATTTAATCAGACGCCAACGCGGCGGAACGGCGATTGTTCTCGGCGCCTTATCTCCGCGTACGCGTAATGCCCAAGTGGAGATGTACCAGTCCGGCGAAGTTGATTTTCTGGTGGCGACAGACGCCATCGGTATGGGACTAAACATGGATATCGGCCATGTCGCATTTGCCTCGACGCGCAAATTCGACGGGCAGAAAATGCGTAAATTATCACCGGCGGAACTGGCGCAAATCGCGGGGCGGGCAGGCAGGCATAAAACCGACGGCACGTTCGGCGTCACCGGCCATATCCCTGATTTCGATCCGGACGATGTCGAACGCATCGAAAATCACCGCTTTGAAAATCTTCAGCAATTAAGCTGGCGGAACAGCGATCTTGATTTCTCCTCGCCGAAAATGCTTTTGCGCTCTCTCGATGTTTTTTCCGGACAGGCTGCTCTGCAAAAAGGCTGGCCCGGAGATGATTTTATCACGCTGGAAAAATTTACCATCCGTGACGATATCATGGCGCGTGCCACCACGCCGGATACGATCCGCCTGCTATGGGATGTCTGCCAGATTCCCGATTTCAGAAAAACGATCCATGAAAGCCATCACGAACTTCTGGCTGGGGTTTTCAATCATCTGATGTCCGATGAAGGCGTTTTACCTGATGACTGGGTAATGCCGCAAATCGCACGCCTTGACCGCATGGACGGCGATGTCGATACGCTGATGTCGCGCATCGCCCATATCCGCACCTGGACCTATATTTCCTATCGGGCAGGGTGGTTCAAAGACCCGGAAAACTGGCAGGGTAAAACCCGCGCCATTGAGGACCGTCTGTCCGACGCGCTTCACGAAGGATTATTGCGCCGTTTCGTCGATCGGCGCTCCGCTGTCCTTCTGAAAGGGCGTGAAGAAGGGGCAACCCTGCTGGCGGGCGTAAAAAGTGACGGAACAGTGGTGGTTGAAGGACATCCTGTTGGACAATTGACCGGTTTTCGGTTTATACCAGACGCGGGCGTTACCGGACCGGATAAAAAGGTCATAATGTCGGTGGCAAGATCCACGCTTAAATCTGAAATAGGACGACGATTAAACATGATACTGACAGCGGTAGCGAAGCAATTTAAATTGCAGGACGATGGCCAGATTTTCTTTCAACAAGACGCCAGCAATCCTTTGCCGGGCCAGCCAATCGCCCGCGTGAAAAAAAGCGCAAGTCTTTTGCAGCCGGAAATCGAACTCCTTAATTCGGACCTCCTTGAAACACAGGATAAAAACGCCGTAACCGAACATCTGCAGACATGGGTGAAGGCGCATATCTATACAGTGCTGGAACCGTTATTCAATCTCGTTGGCGACGAGACCGAAGAAAATAAAATGTCCGGCGCGGCACGCGGTATTGCGTTCCAGCTATTCGAAGGCACAGGAATTGTCCCGCGTACGCAAGTCGACCCGATGATCGAAACACTCGACGCCGATGGCCGCCGCGAACTGCGTCAGAAAAAAGTAAAGCTCGGACCTCTGTTGGTGTTCTTGCCTGAACTGAACAAGCCAGCCGGTGTACGTTTGCGTGCATTGCTTTGGAGCCTCTATAACGACCAGCCATTGCCAGCGCCAACGCCGCGCGACGGCTCTATGTCGGTCACGGTCGATCCGGCAACGATCAATCCTGATTTCTACAAAGCGATCGGTTATCCGGTTTACGGCCCGCGTGCGGTTCGTATCGACATGCTCGATCGTGTGATTAACTTGATCTACGACAACGCCGATAAAGGCCGCTTCCGCGCCGACCATAAAATGGCGGAATGGATGGGCTGCGGCATTGCCGATCTTTATGCAATTTTAGAAGCCATGGGCCATAAACATATAGAGGCGGCTCAAGTCGAAGAAGTTGCCGAAGTAAAAGCTGAAAAGCCAAAAGTTGAAGAAGCGACGGAAGAAGTGAAAGCAGAAGAAATTCCTGCTGTCGAAGGCGAAGTTGTCGCTGCTGTTGAGACGCCAAAACCGCAAGCCAAACCAAAACCTGTCCTCGATGAATTTATCCTGCGCAAAGGCAAGGCGCATCAGGAACAAGCCGAGCGCAAACCGCGTGAATTTACGCCGCGTGAAAAGAAACCATTCCCGCAAGAGCGCAAAGAATTCAGACCCGGCGAAAAGAAACCCGCTTTCAGCAACGACAAGCCGAAATTTGATAAAAAGAGATTCGACAAGAAAAAGGATTTCAAGAAAGAGCGTGACGATTCCCCGCGCACCTATTCTGCCAATGCCAAGGTTGAAGACAATCCTTTTGCAATCTTACAGCAGTTGAAGAAGTAGATTATTAAGGGAATGGCGCCGGATATTCTGGTTTCTTTTCCCAAATAGTTTTTATTAACTGGCTGCTTGAGAAAAACTTATCTTCGGCGCAAGGGATAATCATAACCTGACCTACTCTTTCTGCACCGTAGATAGGTTTGTCGGCATAATCATGGCCTTTGAACATTATATCAGCTTTGAGCGCATCTAAGATTTCTTCATGATAAGTGCTGTCTGATATAATTATCGCGTCAACATAACTTAAGGCTGCGATAGATTGAGCACGAAGATTTTCATTGATCATAGGCTTGTCGTCGCCTTTTTGCTCTTTGACGGTTCTGTCAGAAGCAATGATAACAACCAAGCGGCCACATTCGCGATGAGCGTCATGCAGAAAGGAAATATGCCCGGGATGTAGAATGTCGAACACGCCTGTTGTAACGCCGATTGATGCATTTGTATTTTCACGCCAATCTGCAACCTGTGCAGTCAATTTCTCTAATGTCATTACTTTTTCGTTATAGGCCAAAGTTGGGCCAACACGATGCTTGGGTGTTTCAAGATCATGAAAATATTGATTAATTTTTTCGAATAAAGAATGCTGATCTTTGTGAAGAAGATTAACCTGCCCGGAAGTTATGTCAGAAAGGTCGAAGATTTTCTTATCACATATTTCAGGAAGATTTGTTTCATCATTGATCGTAGCGTCTGCGCAAGCTTGGTTATATTCCAGATCATTTTCTAGACGATAAACATGTTCCTCGACAATATCGATTTCATCTTCATTCAGTTCGTACATGAAACCCATAACTGTCATATAATTACCATTCCCGCCCATAGAAACCGTATCCATGATTTTCAATCTGGCAGGGTCGATCTTTAAGAGGGGCGAGCCGTCAGGCAGGCGGAATTCCTCTTCGATTTCCCGTGCTGCGGCGGCATAGGCATTTTCCGGCTGATCTGATGTGGGAACAAGGCTGCTACCTTTTGTATAGGCTAAAGTTATAAATCCGCCAGGGATGGTAAAGCTGTCTACAGGCGGTGCGGTATTCTTAGGATTACGAAGTTGTAATTCATGATAATGACCACCGGCCTCACCCATTAAAACCTTGCGAACGCCATTTCGTTTCCAAGTCAGAACCGCGCCGCTGCCAATCGATGACGTGGGCGTTTCATGAATATGCGGCCCATCTTTGGCGTCTGTTGAATAAGTAGAGAAAGAAGGAAAACCGGGCCAGTTCTCTCTAACAGCTTTTCTAAAAAACTTTTTAAGCTGCGGACCTTGCAGATTATGTTTGGCAATAAGGTCTTCTAAATCCTGTTCAGGCGTATTCATTCCGGCTCCCACTCATTTTCTTGTTATGGGATGATTTAAAAGGGGTTTAGGGAATTTTTCAATAAAATATTACTTCTTGCGCTCTAGAGCGAAGTAAGCCGCTTCAATTAATAACGATTTTAGCTGTGTATCAGGTAATACTGATAAAGCATTCGCCGCCATATCCGCATAATCCTTCGCCATATCGAGCGATTTGATATCAGCTTTGTGCTTACGAATTAAGCCTTGCGCGAATTTTAAATCGGCTTCGCTCGCATCTTTCGCGCCGAAAACTCTGGCCCAGAATTCTCTTTCGGATGCATCGGCCTTCTCTAAAGCAAACAATACAGGCGCGGTCATCTTGCCTTCCTTGAAATCATCGCCGATGGCTTTGCCGAGTTCATTGGCATCGGCTTGATAGTCCAGCACATCGTCGGCGATCTGGAAAGCCATGCCGAGATTATAGCCGTAATCGCGCAGGGCTTTTTGCATCTCTGCGGATTGATTGGTGACAATCGGGCCGATTTCGGTTGCGGCGGCAAAGAGGGCGGCGGTCTTCGCGCCGATGACGCGTTTATATTGATCGATAGTTGTCTCCAGATTTCCTTGGATAGACAACTGCAATACTTCCCCTTCGGCAATGACGGCGGAGGCTTTGGAGAGAATGCGTAAAACATCGAGCGAGCCGTCCTCGACCATCAATTCAAACGAGCGCGAGAAAAGAAAATCCCCGACCAATACCGTTTCCTGATTGCCGAAAACGCGGTTGGCGGATTCCTTGCCTCTTCGCTGTTCGCTCTCATCCACGACATCGTCATGAAGGAGAGTAGCGGTATGAATGAATTCGACTGCGGCGGCGAGGGGGTAGCATCTTGTCGTGTCGGCGCTGAATAATCTTGTCGCGGCCAAGGTTAGAAGCGGGCGCATGCGCTTGCCGCCCGAGGCGATCAAATAACCGGCGAGTTGCGGGATCAGCGCGACTTCAGAGTCCATGCGCTTGTAGATCAGCGCATTGACCTGTTCCATATCGGATTTAAGCAGCAAAGACAGGTCTTCGAGCGGATTGGTGGCTTTTACGTCTTTGGTGGCACTTAAGGGCATATGGCTTTATATCGAAAGGCTTTTAAAATGCCAATGACTGACTTAATCTCTTGTCTTCCCCGCGAAAGCGGGGATCTGGAGCAATTGACGAGATCCCCGTTTGCACGGGGAAAGCAGATGGGTATGGCGCAAGAAATCTACGTTCTCGACAAAAAAGTCCGGCTTTTACAGCCCGAAGGCGGGTTTCGCACCAGTCTCGATTCCGTCATGCTGGCGGCTGCGGTTCCGGCAAAAGCGGGCGAAACCGTGCTTGATATGGGCTGCGGCGTCGGCGGCGCGTCTTTTTGCCTGCTATGGCGCGTGGATGCCAAACTCACCGGCATAGATATTAATACCGATTATATCGAGTTGGCGCGGCAGAATAGTAAATTAAACAACAAATCGGCCAATTTTGAAGTGGCGGATATCCGCGAATATCAATCGCCGACTTTCGACCATGTCATGTTAAATCCGCCGTTTTTCGAGGCGGGAACGCATCTCTCATCTCCCAATCAGGGAAAAGCGCAAGCCAACGGCCATATCGATGAGGATTTAAGTATCAGGGATTGGGTTAAGGCGGCGCACCGATTGGTAAAATCCAATGGCACGATGACGATTATCTACCCGAGTGGCGGCATTGATAAGATCATTCAAGTAATGGGCAAAAGCTTCGGCGCCATCGAGATAATTCCTCTCTGGCAACGCGCCGGAGCCGAGGCGCGGCGGGTTATTATTCGCGCCATCAAGGACCGCCAGACCCCGGCCAGAATATTACCCGGGATTATTTTGCATGAAACGGACGGATCGTATACAATTCATGCAGAAACCGTTTTACGAAACGGGAACCAAATATAGGAATTGATGTTCATTTGTTATGAGTAGACGAGATAAATTACAACCGGAAGAAATAGGGGTCGGCTTGAGAAATCATTTTAAGCCTGATTCAAGCGTAAATCGTGAAATTGAAGACCTACTCGCACGCTTGGGCACTGAAGGTATACCTTTGGTCAAGCAGGATGAATCTCCTGGATATATAGAACCCAGACCTTAAATTTGGATTTATTGAGTATGGTAAGAAAAATAGGTGATATCCCTCCGGGAGCAGAAGCTGTAAAAGCCTTCATCGAAAATGCCGGAAAGGTAACACCTGCTACTGAACCTTCTGCGCAGGATGAATTTCATGCTGCCATGGAAAGCGTTAAGAAACGCAAAGGTGCAGAAAGCAAAGTTCAGGATGAAATAGGCCGCAAAGGCGATCATGTTCCATCAAATCCCCAGCCGTCTTTCGAAGATATCGATCCTGAAATCCAGCGGAAATTAAGAGCCGCAGGGTATGAACCCCCGAAGCCCAAAACCCCTTAAATCGCCTTGATATTCTTGCGCAGATATTCCGCGACGTTATCCAGATGAATGCGTTCCTGCGCCATCGTGTTGCGTTCACGCACCGTCACTGTTCCGTCTGATACCGTATCATTGTCGATCGTAAAGCAATACGGCGTGCCGATCTCATCCTGACGCGCATACCGCTTGCCGATATTCTGTTTGATATCCAGATCGACGGCGAATTCGTTGCGCAATTCCAGATATAATTTCGTTGCGATCACCGGATGCTCGTCTTTGGCGGTCAAAGGCAGGATGGCCGCTTTTTTCGGAGCCAGCGCCGGATGGAAATTCATATACATTCCCGACGGACGGTTCGGATCAACCGTATAGGCTTCGCACAGCAACGCCAGAACGCCACGTGTCAAACCGGCGGCAGGTTCGATCACATGCGGCAAATATTTTTCATTCGTCACCGGATCCATATATTCCAGCTTGGTTTTGGAATGGGTCTGGTGCTGGGTCAGATCGTAATCAGTACGATAGGCAATGCCTTCCAGTTCACCAAAGCCCGGCGCCGTAAACGGGAAGCGGTATTCGATATCGTATGTTTGCTGGGAATAAAAAACCAGCTCGTCGGCATCGTGCGGACGCATCAGGATATCGTCGCTTTTCAGGCCGATTTTTTCCCACCAGATTTTGCGCTGCTCGACCCAGAAATCGAACCATTTCTTCGCTTCGGATGGATGGCAGAACCATTCCATTTCCATCTGTTCAAACTCACGGGAGCGGAAGATGAAGTTGCGCGGGTTTACTTCGTTGCGGAATGCTTTGCCGACTTGGGCGATACCGAATGGCACGCGCACGCGCGATGAATCGAGCACGTTTTTATAATTGATGAAAATACCCTGCGCCGTTTCACCGCGAAGATAAACAGTCTGGTCCTGCGTCGCGCCTGTCTTGGATTCAAAAAGAAGATTGAACGCTTTTGGCTCGGTCAGGCTTCCGGCTTCAGATGCATCCGGCCCGATAACATTTTTATAATCGGCAAGATCGACTTTATCGAGTGCAATGGATTCATAATCTTCCGGTGATTTGCCGCGTCCCATTTTCTTGACGCGCTTTTTAAGATTTTCTTCATGTGCGTCGCCTTCCTGAATGGCGAGCCATGGTATGCTGCCGTCTTTAGCTTTGTAAACGACCAGGTGATCGGCGCGGTATCTGAGTTTTGTTTCCTTACAATCGACCATCGGATCGGTAAATCCGCCGACATGGCCTGACGCGACCCATACTTCCGGATTTTGAATGATGGCGCTGTCTAAACCGACAATATCCACAGGCAGACCGTCCGGGCCGATTGGCGGGCAGGTGACCATGGATTTCCACCACAGGTCGCGGACATTGTTTTTCAGCTCGACGCCGAGCGGGCCGTAATCCCAGAAGCCGTTGATCCCGCCATAAATTTCAGAGGCCTGAAAAATAAACCCTCGGCGTTTGCACAGCGCGACGATATCTTTCATTTCTTTTACAGGGGATGTTTCCGGGGAAGTGCTCATAAAAACCTCAAATTTATTGGAAAGGCTTTTATAGTCATATTTTTCTGAAAAGTCACGCCCGAGGCTGAAGATACTTTAATTAATGATATCGTTCCATAGGCGCTGGACGGCATTCGGGCGGTATCTTTTGGCCGCGATTTTCTGCTGGAATGTCAAATTGCCGTTTTTATTCTTTTTAAACTTTGGCGCTTCTTTACCGGACCCCGTTTTTTGTGCGGCCAGAGCGTCGCGCATTTTGCGGGTCATTTCGGCTTTACGCTCTTTTTCATCTTCGACGGAGCGGATTTCATTGCCGGAGCTGCGGGCATTCCCGGTCGTTTTATTATGGCCTTCGCTCCATCCGGCAGGGCGGACTTTCTCGGCATGAGCGGGAAGGGCGGCAATCGTGAAAACCAGCAAAGCGAAGAATAATTTCATAAACGGCAATCTCTGGTTGGGTTTGGCGACGACGATGATTATAAATACCATATGATTGAAATAAAGACAGCACTCTTATCGGATGTGGAAGCTTTGCGCCCTCTCTCAAACGAAGAGGGGTATTTCGAACGCTGTCTTGAAGAACAGGCCAAGGGCCACCGTGAGCTTATACTGATTTTAAAAGATGGCGTGCTGGCCGGCTATGTCCAATATCAGCGAAAGCCACAGTACCAGCCGTTTCGCAGTCTGGGCATTCCCGAGATTCAGGATTTATACGTTTTGCCTGAATATCGCCAAAATGGTCTGGCGACGAAATTTATTATTCACTGCGAAGAAAAAGCTTTAAGTGAAAATCATGACATGATCGGGATCGGCGTGGGGCTTTATTCAAATTATGGTAAAGCGCAGCGCCTCTATGTGAAAATGGGCTATGAACCCGATGGCGGCGGGATCGTTTATGAACGCAAAGCAGTCATGCCGGGACAGTTGTATAAAGTCGATGATGAGCTTTGCCTCATGATGATCAAGCGGTTAAACTAAGCTTGAATTGCTTTCCCCGCGAAAGCGGGGATCTCGTGCCAATTGCTCCAGATTCCCGCCTACGCGGGAAAAGCACAAAGTTTTTTCTCGGGAGTTTTTACATGACTAAATGGACCTATACCTTTGGTGGCGATAAATCTGAAGGCGATAGCTCGATGCGCAATCTGCTCGGCGGCAAAGGCGCGAATTTGGCCGAAATGGCTTCGCTGGGTCTGCCGGTTCCTCCCGGGTTCACCATTACGACAGAAGTTTGCACCCACTTCTACAAAAACGGCAAACAATATCCGGCGGAATTGAAACAGCAAGTTTCCGATGCCATTAAATTCATCGAACAATCCGTCGGTATGACATTCGGCGATGCGGTGAATCCTCTTCTGGTTTCGGTCCGCTCCGGTGCACGCGCCTCGATGCCGGGCATGATGGATACGGTGTTAAATCTCGGTTTAAATTCTCAAACAGTTGAAGGTCTTGCCAAAAAATCCGGCGATGAACGGTTCGCCTGGGATTCCTATCGTCGCTTTATCCAGATGTATGGCGATGTCGTGCTCGAAGTTTCCCATGACGATTTCGAAGATATTTTAGAAAATTACAAACACGATCATAAAATCACCAACGATACCGAGATTACGGCAGACGGCTGGAAAGAAATCGTTGCCGATTATAAAGAGCTGGTCAATCGCTCCCTTGGGCGTCCGTTTCCTGAAGACCCGCAGGAACAGCTTTGGGGCGCGATTGGAGCTGTCTTTACGTCATGGATGACGCCGCGTGCCGTCACCTATCGCCGTATTCATTCCATCCCCGAAGAATGGGGCACGGCGGTCAATGTGCAATCCATGGTCTTCGGCAATATGGGCGAAGATTGTTCGACAGGCGTTGCTTTTACGCGCGACCCGTCGACGGGTGAGAATTATTTCTACGGAGAATATTTGATCAACGCGCAAGGCGAAGACGTCGTCGCCGGTATCCGCACGCCGCAGCCGCTCTCTATCAAAGCGAAGGAAAAAGAATCCCTGACCACGCCGAGCATGGAAGAAACTATGCCGCAAGTATTCGCGCAGTTGAACGACGTGCGCCTGAAGCTCGAGAAACATTACCGCGATATTCAGGACATTGAATTTACCGTTCAGCAAGGCAAGCTTTATATGCTGCAAACCCGCGCCGGAAAACGCACGGCGGCGGCGGCGCTGAAAATTGCCGTCGATATGGTGAATGAAAACCTGATTACGAAAGACGAAGCGCTGCTTCGTCTCGATGCGTCAGCGCTGGATCAATTACTACACCCGACGCTCGATCCGAAAGCGAAGAAAGAAATTATCGCCAAAGGCTTGCCGGCCTCTCCCGGCGCGGCGAGCGGCATCGCGGTTTTCAATTCTGATGATGCGGAAGCACGCGCCAAGGCCGGGCAGGACGTTATCCTCGTCCGCATTGAAACTTCGCCGGAAGATATTCACGGCATGCACGCCGCGAAAGGTATTCTCACGACGCGCGGCGGCATGACAAGCCACGCGGCTGTGGTCGCCCGTGGTATGGGTCGTCCTTGCGTGGCGGGCGCTGGCTCCATTCAGGTTGATTACGCGAACAAGATTTTAAAAGTCGGCGGTTTCGAAATTCGCGAAGGTGAGCTTCTCACCATCGACGGCGCTAAAGGCGAAATTATTAAAGGCCGCGTAGAAACATTACAGCCGGAACTATCGGGCGATTTCACGACCATCATGAAATGGGCGGATGAAACGCGCCGCATGCAGGTGCGTGCCAACGCCGAAACGCCGGATGACGCCCGCGTGGCGCGTGATTTCGGCGCGGAAGGGATCGGCCTGTGCCGGACCGAACATATGTTCTTCGAGCCTACCCGAATTCAGAATGTACGCGAAATGATCTTTGCTGAAAATTCGCAGGCACGCGCCAAGGCACTCGCTAAGTTATTGCCGGAACAGCGTAAGGATTTCGCCGAATTGTTCACCATTATGAAGGGCCTGCCGGTCACGATCCGTCTGCTCGATCCGCCGCTGCATGAATTCCTGCCCCATGAAGACAAGGAAATTGCAGAGTTTGCGAAGCTGGCGAATTTATCGGATGACATGGTCAAGCGCCGTTTGAATGAACTCAAAGAATCCAACCCGATGCTCGGCCATCGCGGTTGCCGCCTCGGTATCACCTATCCGGAAATTTACGAGATGCAGGCGGTGGCGATTTTCGAAGCGGCGGTAGAGGTTGGTGATGTCATCCCCGAAATCATGATCCCGCTGATCGTGGCGAAGGACGAACTGAAAGTCCTGAAAAATATCGTCGATAAAGCGGCGAAACAGGTATTCGAAAAAGCGGGAAAAACGCTCGATTATATCGTCGGCACGATGATCGAATTACCGCGCGCGGCGCTGATGGCACATGAAATCGCGGAAGAGGCGGCGTTCTTCAGCTTCGGTACGAACGATCTGACGCAAACCACGCTCGGCATGAGCCGCGACGATGCCGGCTCTTTCCTGCCTTTCTATGTCGAAAAAAACCTATTCCTGAAAGACCCGTTCGTGTCGCTTGATCAGGAAGGCGTCGGACAGCTCATCGAAATGGCCTGTGACAAAGGCCGCAAAACCCGTCCCGATATTAAACTCGGCATCTGCGGCGAACATGGCGGCGACCCTGACTCGATCGATTTCTGTGAACGTGCCGGATTGAATTATGTGTCCTGCTCCGCTTTCCGCGTGCCGATTGCCAGACTGGCGGCAGCGCAAGCGGCTATTCGCAATAAAGCGCAAGCAAAGGCAAAGAAAGCGGCGTGATAGAATGCATTACAAAAAACATATCATTGCAGTTTTAATTTTTATCATTGCTGCTCAGGTTACGGCTATTTTTTATTTTAATTTGGATCGTTACTTAATTCCTCGTTCTTCAATTAATAAGATGATTAAATCATTTCGAGGTTGTGGGGGATATCCAAGGGGAAGTGATCTGTGTAAGGCTATTCAGGAAAGTAGCAATCCAGATGCATTTACTGTTCATGGCAACCTCGTATATTCAAAACCCTATGCTTCAGACACGAATTGGGCGAAATACGATTCTAAAACTGGAGAAATAGTAGAAATATGTGGTTTTTGGATTAAAGGGTGTCACACACCAGAAGAATTAAAGACTTTCAAGCCCTTTAATTGATCCAATAAAGCTTGAAGTATTTTTGACAGTATAATCCGCGAACTCACTTTCCTGCGACACTAGTTTCGTCGGTCTGAAAATCGTTGTCATGCCGGCTTTCTTGGCCGCTTCGACGCCGAGCGGGTCGTCCTCGATGGCGAGGCATTCGGTAGCGGAAACCTGAACGTTGAAAATTTCTGACATTTTTTGCAAAGCTGCAAGATAGGGCGCGGGGTCGGGTTTTCTTCCTTCGTAATCTTCCTTGCACAAAATAAATTTGAAATATTTCTCGGTGCCGAGCGCTTTGTGGGCGGGCAGGACGGAACTACGCCTGCCATTGGACACTACGCATTGTTTGAAACCCCGGCCTTGGAAATAATCGAGGGCTTCTTTCACGCCGTCCATAAATTGGAGCTGATGGGCATTCGCCGCATACCATTCATCGATTTCGGCCAAATACTGTGCTTGCGGCGCAGGCAAGCCCAGCTCGGCGGTCAGCCATTCCCAATTTTGTTGTCCGTTATTGTGATGGATTTTGGTTTTATATTTCTCGTCCAGCGCAATGCCATATTTTTTCAATGTCGTCACATGCTTCGCCCAGTGCAGGGCGAAGGTATCGATCAATGTATTATCACTGTCCCAGAAGATGTATTTGATAGTCATTTATTTTTACCACGAATGAACACGAATAAACACAAATGTTTCCGCGTCATTGCGAGCGCAGCGAAGTAATCCAGACGATAGTCCCGCTTTACTATTGTCTGGATTGCCGCGTCGGCCTTCGGCCTTCTCGCAATGACACTTGTGTTTATTCGTGTTCATTCGTGGTTTACTTTTCTGTTCACTTCGTCTGTTTAATTACCGACATCGCTGTCGTAATCATACCCGCAACATCTGCCGTATTTGCAGGAATGATCATCGTGTTATTCGTCTTGGCGAGTTTTTCAAACGCGTCAACATAACGCTCGGCGACTTTCAAGTTGACCGCTTCATACCCGCCCGGAATTTGAATGGAAGAGGCGACCTTGGCAATCGCATCGGCTGTCGCATCGGCGACGAGACGCAAAGCTGTCGCTTCCCCTTCGGCGGCGTTGACGGCGGCGGCGCGTTCACCCTCGGACTCTGCAATCGCGGCGGAGCGCTCCCCTTCGGCTAAATTGATTTGCTCCTGGCGCTTGCCTTCGGATTGCGCGATTAAAGCGCGTTTTTCGCGCTCGGCGGTGATTTGCGCCTGCATCGCGCGCAGGATTTCCTGTGGCGGCGTTAAATCTTTAATTTCATAGCGCAAGACCTTCACGCCCCAATTGGCGGCGGCTTCGTCGATGGCGGCGACAATCGTCGTATTGATGATATCGCGCTCTTCGAACGTGCGGTCAAGCTCGAGCTTACCGATGACGGAGCGAAGTGTTGTCTGTGCCAATTGGGTGATGGCAACTACATAATCCTGCGATCCGTAAGATGCCTTGTAAGGGTCTGTCACCTGAAAATACATGACGCCATCGACTTTTAACTGGGAGTTGTCGCGCGTGACGCAAACTTGCGCCGGAACATCGAGCGGTATTTCTTTGAGGGAATGCGTATAGCGAATGACATCGACAAACGGGATGATGATATTGATGCCCGGTTGCAAAATGGCATTGAATTTTCCCAGACGCTCGACAACTTTCGCCTGTTGCTGCGGGACGATCTTCACGCCTTTGAAAACGATAACAAGAACGATAAAAGCGAATACGATTGCGGCTTCCATTAGAGGATATCTCCTGTGATTTTGGATGTGAGATAGAGGGTGGAACCATCTATTTTAGAAATGGTGTAAGTCTTCGCGTCGTCAGCGATTGTGCCGTCTTCTATCTTGGCATCCCATCGCGCCCCGCGTAGCAGAACATGCAATTTTCCGTCCGGATCGATAGAGGCGATTTTTACTTCGGACCCGATATCCATGTTCAAATTTGGATTGGTACGATGATCGGGGTGTAGTTTTTCAGGTTTATATTTTTTTAGCAAGAACCAGCCGGCGAGGGTAACAAGGGCGGCAGCCAGAATCTGCACGACATTGCCAAATCCCGTTGCGGCCAGACCGGACGCGACCAAAGCGCCGATACCGGCGAGTAAAAGATAAAACGATAAAGTGAATATTTCAGCAATGATGAGAGATGCCGATATCAAAAGCCAAAAGAGCCATGCCGTCATGTTACAAATCCCCTTTATTCTATGCCTATATCTAGCATATAAAAACCATCCACGGGAGGGGGTAAACTCTCGTCTTTCAACAGGGCAAGACCGACATTCTGGTTGGAAGAGCGCATTTCGCCGATATTCTTGCCCTGATAGGCGAGGGGTACGCCGCGGATGGGCGTTAAGTCTTCAAACCTGACCGGAAAGAGATGTTTTTTAGACAGGCCGCGATGATGGATGCGCGCGGTCAGCTCCTGCCCGACATAGCATCCTTTAGTGTAATCGATAGCATCTTCCAAATTTAATTCGGCCAGAGTCGATTTTTCGATCTCGGCGTCGCGGCTGCCATCGGCGATAGAAAGCGATATGCGAAGCTTGTCCCAGAGATCGAAACTTTCCTGCGGAAGATCGGGTTTGTCAAAAGAACGCATGTCTAAAGAAGTATTATCTTTTAAAACGGCATAAACCGGATTTGCTTCTATCACGTCTAAGGTCACTTTCGACCTCAAACGGTAAACGGTCAGGCGTTTGAGCAAGTCCTTTGCTCTATCTCCGCCTTCGCAATCGAGAAGATAGGTATCTCCTTCTTTGGAGATAAAGAAATCATGCAGGAATTTTCCTTGCGCGGTCAGCAGACAGGAATGACCCATTTTGTTCATATCCTGCGTGACTATATTCTGCAGGAATTTAAAACGATCCTCGCCGCCGACCTTTATCAGGCCGCGATTGGGGAGTTCAACAAAACAGGGGGTGATTTTTGGGATCATGATTAGACTATATATTTACTGTCATTCCTGCGAAAGCAGGAATTTCTTAAGCTTATGAATAAAAGATCCCTGCCTTCGCAGGGATGACAAGATGCCCAAGTCAGGTTAAAAGATATTAATGACCAAAATACTTTTTATTACTTCGACCCGTATCGGCGACGCCGTTTTATCAATGGGTCTGCTCGACCATGTGCTCAAAACGGTCGAAAACCCGCGTTTTACGATTGTCTGCGGGTCTTTGCCGTCCAGCCTCTTCGAAGGCCTGCCGCATCTGGAAAAACTGATTATCCTGAAGAAACAAAAATATAACAAACACTGGTATCAACTTTGGAAACAGGTCGCCTCGACGAAATGGGATATTGTCGTCGATTTGCGCAATTCCATCGTTTCGCGCCTGATCTTTGCCGATCGTAAATATATCCATGGCAATCAAAAGGGTCATAAGGTCGTGCAAAATGCGGCGGTGATGAAATTATCCTCCGTTCCGCTTCCTGTTTTATTTCCAACCGAGGCGCAGATTGAAAAAGCAAAAACGCTTATTCCTGATGGTGGGCCGGTCCTCGGGGTCGGGCCAACGGCGAACTGGATCGGCAAGACATGGCCGTCGGAAAATTTTATTGAAGTGGTAAAATCAGTTACGGCTGAAAATGGAATTTTGCCCAATGCCCGCGTTGCGGTCTTCGCCGCGCCGGGTGAAGAAAAAGACGCCTATGAAGTTTTAAATTCCGTGCCGCAAGATCGCCGCATCGATGTAATTGCCAAGGGATCGCCGGGAGAAGCGGCGGCGGCGCTCTCCCGTTGCACGCTTTATATCGGCAATGATTCAGGGCTCATGCACTGCGCGGCAGCATCCGGTATTCCGACCTTTGGCCTGTTTGGGGCCAGTTATGTCGATATTTACGGGCCTTACGGTCCGAATACATCTTATGCGCATACGCCGGAAAGCTACGACGAATTAACCGCATTCGAAGGCTATAGCGCAAAGACGCTTAAACATTCGCTGATGAACTCGCTAAAGGTCGAAACTGTTTTGGAAAAATTAAATGAGTTTTGGACTAAACCCTCTCCCTCCGGTAGAGGGTAGAATGAGGGACAATGGTCCAGTCTAACAACTGTAAGCCAGTATCGCCCCTCATCCAACCTTCTCCCGGAGGGAGAAGGCTTGCAGCTCTTTACTGATTCAAATGATCGTAATCGCTTTGAACTTTTTCATTCGTGGTTGAACGAAAACGCTGGTAACCGATCGCATCCAGATAATCATTGCGGGAACGTTCGCGGGTTTCAGGATTCACATATTTTGTGCGTTCCCATCCTTTGGACATCATGCAGGTTTCAAAGTCATGAAACTCAAGATTTTCGACGCGGATATAACCGTTGCGATCCGGCGTGTCGTAATCCGCCATGCGGCCACGCGGGGAATTCGGGTCGGTATGGGAATAGGCTTTGTCGAAAGTTTCCGGCGGAACGGAATTTCTGATCGCACCCAGGCGCTGCATCTCGTTCAATGTGGCCGTACAATTTGCCTGATCCTGGAACAACATCTGCTGGGCTTTCGGCCCGCGCTGGTAAATCGCATCCGTCGTATCGACGCGCTGCCAGTAAGTACCGTTCATTTCGATTTCCTGAACCATGCCGTAGCAGCCTGATAAGGCAAGAACGGAAAGGCCAAGCATTAATTTCTTCATCACGAATTCCTCTAAGATTTGCAGTAACTTACCAGAATCACTTCCGGTTCTCAATCTGATTTATTCAGGCTTTTTATACCAGCTTTCCATTGTATTGCCGTAAAGCGCGGGTTTTTCCGGATGGGCGAGGGACGGCCATGACGCCACCATATCTTTGCCGCTGTAGAATAAGGGAATGGCAATATGTTCCCATGTCAGGATTCTATCCAGCGCGCGGGTGTTCGCCAGCAATTCCTCGCGGGTTTTGACTTGGGGGATGTTTTTGGCGATGGCGTCGCTGGCCGGATGGCAAAAACCTGAATAATTGAAGCGGCCTTGCTGTTTCGCAGCTTCGCATCCCCAGTACAGCATTTGCTCGGTCCCCGGCGATAAAGTGTTCTGCCAGAAATAAAGAGTCATATCGTATTCATAGCCGAGCAGTCGGTCGTTGAATGCCGCCGCATCGAGCGTCCTCATATTCACGTCGATGCCAAGGCGGGCGAGGGAGCGTTTGAAAGCCAGCGCGATTTTCTCGTCATCGGCACTGCCAAGAAGAATTTCAAACGTAAACGTTTTTCCGGTCTTGGCATTGACGCGCTTGCCGTCCTTGATGATCCATCCGGCTTCTTTGAGCAAGGCGTCCGCTTTGCGCTGACTGTCACGGGAAAGGTTTTCCGGTTTCCATGATGGGCCAAAAACCTCGATCGGTAATTGTGATTTATACGGCGCGAGTAATTTCAATTCCGCTTCATCAGGCATTCCCGATGCGGCGAGATTGGAATTGACGAAGAAACTGTCTGTCGGTTTATACGCGCCATAGAAAATATTTTTATTGATCCAGTCGTAATCGATCATCATCGACAATGCTTTTCGCACGCGGATATCGTCGAAAGGCGCGCGGCGGAGATTGAATATCATTCCCCACATGCGCTCGACGCGGCCATGCTTCAGGTTTTCCTGGTTCATTTTGCCGTTTGCAGAATATGATTTCGCCCAGCGCCCGGGGTCTTGCTCGATGCGTAAAGATAAATCGCCTTTTTTGAAAGCTTCCAGGGCAACAGAGTCGTCTCTGAAATAATCGGTCGTGATGCGGTCGAAATTATACAGGCCTTTATTGACCGGTAAGTCTTTCGCCCAATAATCCTTGTTGCGCTCCAGAACGATTTTGCGGCCCGGATCGACGCTGGCGATTTTGTAAGGCCCGCTGGTGACGGGAATATCCAGCGTCGTGGTATCGAATGTTCTTTGCGACCAATAAGCTTTGCTCAAAACCGGCATCATGGCGATGATCATTACGGTTTCACGGTCATGCACCGGACCTAAAATGAATTTTATCGATGTATCGGTTTTTTCAACTGTATCAACCAGCTTGTAAACCGCGCGCATATTGGGGCGGCCTTTTTCTTTCAATGTCTGATAAGAAAATAAAACATCATCCGTTGTGATGGTCGATCCATCACTGAATTTTGCCGCCGGATTTAAATAGAATGTAATGCTGGAGCGGTCGTCCGGCACGTCTATGCTTTGGGCGATCAGGGGGTAAAGTGTAAACGGCTCGTCCCAGCTTCTCGCCATCAAGCGATCATAGACATAGTTCATTCCTTGCGCGGCTTTACCCTTGATCGTGAAAGGATTGAGCGTATCGAAAGACCCAAGGGCGGATTGTTTTAACTCGCCGCCTTTGGGCGCGTCTTCCTTCGCATAGGGAAGGCTGCTAAAGCCTTCCTTTAAAGCAGGCTCGCCGTGCATGGCAATTCCGTTTGCGTAAGCCGCACCGGAATAAAACAGCAATGCGACGACAAGGATTAATCTCATGCCGCTATTTTGGTTTGCATCAGGTCTTTCAGGGAAACAGCCGGACGCGGACCGTAATGGTCGATAACCTCGGCGGCGGCGAGCGAGCCAAGATTGCCGCATTGTTCCAAAGATTTTCCGGATGTTAAACCGAACAGGAAGCCGGCGGCATAGACATCGCCAGCGCCTGTCGTGTCGACGATGCGAACAGGTTTTGCTGCAGCGATATTGATAATCTCTTTTTCCGTGACGATTTTCGATCCGGCAGCGCCGCAGGTAATCGCAACGATTTCGCATTTGCCGCGAACCATGTTAATCGCTTCTTCCAGAGTGGAGACTTCATAAAGGGCTTTGATCTCGTCTTCATTGGCAAAAAGTATATTGACATGATCTTCAACCAGCTTTCTGAAATCTTCGCGATAGCGATTGACGCAAAACGAATCTGATAACGTCAGCGCAAGTTTGCGGTTATTCTTTGCGCAGATTTCGGCGGCTTTAAAGAATGCTGCCTTGGCGGGCGCGGCGTCGAAAAGATATCCTTCAAGATAGGTAATCTCGGAATTGGCGATTATCTCTTCGTTCACATCTTCCGGTGCAAACTGGACCGAAGCGCCAAGGAACGTATTCATCGTGCGCTGGGCGTCGTCCGTGACAAGGATCAGGCATTGCGCCGTCGGTGCGCTATTGAGCAAAGGGGCTGTATCGAAATGAACGCCAATGGCGCGAATGTCATGGGTGAATACCTTGCCGAGCTGATCGTCGGCTACTTTGCCGATATAGGCACCCTTGCCACCGAAAGAGGCGTAAGCGGCCATGGTGTTACCGGCGGAACCGCCGGAAGCTTCGGTTGCCGGCCCCATCAGGCCGTAGAGTTCCTCGGCGCGTTTGGCGTCGATCAGGGTCATGCCGCCCGGCTGCATGCCGAATTCCTTTTGGGACTGAATGAATTCCTGTGTCGCAGGAGCCAGAATATCGACGATTGCATTTCCGATGGCGCACAGACCATATGTGGGGCCGAGTTGGGTGGACATAAATAAGCCTTTGTAGTGTTGAATTTATTGATTTAATACTTAGCTTGATTAGCATTAACGGAAACCCCATGCCACCAAAACCCGCGCCAAAAAAACAAAAACCACAAGTTTCTGTAAAAGACAGGATTATCAATGCCGCGTTAAAGCTGGCGGCGGTTCAAAGCTGGTCTTTTATCACCATCCGCGATGTCGCCAATGAAGCCGAAATAGATCTGGCTGACTTTTATGAAGTCTTTGACGGCAAGGACGATATCGTCACCGCTTATGGACGCAGGCTGGATTTGAAAGTCCTGCAGAATTTTTCCGATATTCATCCGGAAACCCCGCTACGCGATTTGATCTTCGATATCATCATGGAGCGTTTCGACCTTGCCAATAAAGATAGGGAAGGGCTGAAATCCATTTTGAATTCCATGAAATCCGACCCCAAACAATTTTTTACCGCGCTGCCACAACTTGGGTGCTCGATGACGAAAATGCTCGAAGTCGCAGGGATAGACGCCTATGGCCCGAAAGGCGCGATGCGCGTCGCAGGCCTAACCGCCGCCGTCGCCTATGTGACAAAAACCTGGCTTGAAGATGAAAGCGCCGACCTATCAAAAACTATGGCCTCTCTGGATAAGGCTCTTGAGCGGATTGAATCTTTAGCCGAAAGGTTCGGCTTGTAGGTAGGCGGTAAGCAGTAGGCAGTAAAGGGGGAAATGTGGAAGTTGAAGCAGGTTATAAAAATCTTAAAGTATATAAGCTGTCTTTCGAGCTTGCTTTAGAAGTCCATAAGCTCAGTTTGTCTTTTCCTAAAATCGAACAATTTGCTTTAGGCGATCAAATGAGGCGTGCGAGTAAGGGAATATGCGCGAATATTGCAGAGGGACAGGCAAAGCAATATTATTCGAAAGCTGAATTCAGACGATTTACATTAATGGCTTTGGGATCGTCACAAGAAATGCGTGTTTGGCTGGAATTTGCCTATGAATTAAATTACATCGATCAACATAAATTTAATGAAATAGATCATAAATATCTTTCCACGGTTAAAATGTTGTCAAGTCTGGCTCAATCACAACAAGCCTAGTTACTACCTAATTTTACTATTTACCGCCTACTTCATACCGCCTACTATACGCCTATGATCATCGTCTTCGGTTCCTTGAATATGGACATGTCGGTGCGGCTGGAAAAACTGCCGCAGGCCGGTGAGACGATTTTATCCAGTGATTACGATTTGAACCCCGGTGGCAAAGGCGGCAATCAGGCCTTGGCTGCGGCGCGCGCCGGCGCAAAAGTCGCCGTTGTCGGCAAAGTCGGCGACGATAATTACGGGCGCTCGATTACCGAAGCGTTAAGGCGCGATGGTGTCATCGTTTCCGGCGTGGCAAAATCGGACGATCTGCCGACCGGCACGGCGCTCACCGCGCGTGATACTACAACGGGCCAGAAACAAGTCATTATCCTGTCCGGCGCAAATGTCGAGGCTGCCGCCGATCAAATTCCCGATGAAATACTCGTTCCCGGCAACGTGCTTTTGATGCAGATGGAATTGCCGGTTGAAGAAACCTTGAGCGTTCTCGAACGCGCCAAGCAAAGAGGCTGTACGACAATTTTGAATATGGCTCCCGCCTTGGACATTCCCAAACGCGCCATCGGTAATCTCGATTATTTGATCGTCAATAGTATCGAGGTCAAACAAATCGCGGAAAAGCTTGGCTTAAGCATCGACAGCAACGCGATCAAGATCGCGCATAATCTCGCCAATGAAGGGCAATTAACCTGTCTTGTCACCCTCGGCAAAAGCGGGGCGGTCGCGGTGACGAAAGACAATCAGGCCTGGGGCGTGCCGACGTTGAATGTCGATCAGTCTCTGGTGGTTGATGTAAACGGGGCAGGGGATGCCTATTGCGGCACTTTCGCCGCCGCTATTCATGAAGGATTGCCATTGCCTGAAGCCATGCGCCGCGCCACCGTTGCGGCGACTTTATGCTGTATGAAACAAGGCGCGATGCCGTCCCTGCCATATCTGGATGATATAGAGGCAAAATTGCCTGAATTGCCTCAAGCTCAATCTGTGCAAATCTAAATTTTCATTGATACGAAAATAAACGACTCATATATGCTGCTCTGCAAAAGACGATAGATCTTTTGTCTGGGAGTTTTTTCATGTTGATGAGTAGCCAATTCGTTGGCGATGATGTTGTCGTACAACATTCTTTATATCGCGAAGGGCAACCGCATTCCCTTCATTCGATCTTTCGTTATATGGCGCACGGCTATAGTGCCGACAAAATTCGTCGTATGCAGGCGGATATTCTTCCTGAAAATATTCAAAAAGTGCGCGAGATATTAGCCGAAAGGAATAAACATCATTTTCCTGATACGCAAGGCAACCGCGCCCTCCATGATTTCAAAGTTCTGGTGGATGAAAATGTTTCACCTCTCGTTGTCTTATCTTTACGAAAGCATTTTCGAAAAGTCGCACACGTCAATCATGTCGGGCTTAATAAGCAAAAGGACGACAGGGTTTGGAATTACGCGCTGGATAATGGCTATAACATCATTTTTACCCATGACCGTAAGGAAGATAAAAAAGATCAGGAAACGGCAATAGAAATAGATCTGACATCGCTGGCGACACAGGATGCTAGATCGATATTAAGAGCGATGGATAGATGGGGTAACAACAATTTTATTTTATCGGATCTTCCGATGATTATTCATTTGGCCGGAGGTTGCGATCCGGATGCTGAATTGAAAAAACTTCTAAGGCATAACAAAGAAAAACTGTTCGACCGTCTTGATAATCGGGCGACGCCTTATCTCGATATAATAAACGGGAAGATTATTTCCGGTCCGACATATTTTGAACTAAAAGGGATTAACTACATAGAGGATAATAAGATTCATGAATCCTCCCTGATGCAGAAAAAATCTACGCGCGAACTTTTCAAATCAATGTGGCTGGGCCGTCTCAGTCCTCAGGAAATTCGAAATATGACCCCGCAACGGGAAAAAGAATTGATGACCAGATTGATGCCTATATGAAGAGGCAAGCGAAGAATGGATTAAGTGCTATCAGAGAACGTCGATTAGCTTTGCTAGCTGAAAATCCTTTTCCGATACCCCAGATGCATCATGCGTAGTTAAGATAATCTCGACTTTATTATAAACATTCGACCATTCAGGGTGATGGTCCATCTTTTCGGCCAGAAGCGCGACTTTGCTCATAAAGCCAAAAGCCTCGACGAAGTTTTTGAATTTAAATGATTTTTGTAAAGTGTCGCGGCCCTGATCGTTGTTGTAAGCCCAGTCTTTCAGCTCGGCCAGACGGTGTTGAATTTCTTGCGTACTAATACGTTCTACCATTGGTAATGTTTCTTTCTTTGTCCTATGATGTGAGTCGTAATCTAAACCTTTAAAGCTACAGGGCAAGTTTGTGATGACGGCAAAAGCCATGTCCAGACAGGAAATTATAATGAATTATTCGTCCGCTCCAACGGCGGATGACATCACTGTCCTCGCCATGCAGGTTTTAGGTTCACTTCCCGACGAGCTTGCCGAAGCTTGCGAAGAGCTCGGCCTTCAGGTCGAAGAATTTCCTGACGAGACGCTTGAGAACGAAATGGAGCTTGAAACGCCTTACGAACTTTTGGCGCTTTATAAATCCGGTAAGGAGTTATCTCCCGGCGTTGAGAAAAAAGTTGCCAATGACGATGATATCCTTCTCCTTTTTCGCCGCCCGATTTTGGATTTATGGTGTGAAACCGGTGACGATCTTGCCAATCTCGTCCGCGAAGTCATTATTGAAGAAATCGCCCGTTCTCAGGAATTTTCCGAGAGCGATATCGCTAACATGTTGAAACAGTATAACGCGTGAATTTTTTCCAGTTTTTCTTTAAAATCTAAATCAGATCATAATCATAAATTCTTATCATTATACTTTACTGCGCGAACCATGGACTCGTCTGGGGAATCCGGTTATGAGTAATGCGTGTTACTCACTTATTTGCGCAAGATCGTACAAGATCATCCGATTGTCAGATATGCAAGTGCCGTCATTGTTATGGCGTGGGCTGGTATCGTGACAATAAGCTCTGCTCTACATTTGACGGTTCCAGTTCCTATTCTTTGGATAGGTTGGGTGATTTGCGCATGGATAATAATATTGGCACTTATTTTAATAGGGTACGAGGTCTATCTTTCAGTCAGAAATATTCATGATGGAATATTGGTGGTTTCTGGAGTTAACCATGCTTTGCCAAGTGTTACGCCTGACTCAGGATATATAAATTTTTTGGATTTCCAATATCACCCCGAAGAAACTCTATCAGCTATCGGGATTTCAATTAGGTCTGGCAAACCAAACGAAAGGATGGTTTGGAATGGTGTAAGCGACGGTGTTAAAATTGTTGTCAAAAATTATTCTGACAAGACTTTCTTTGATATAAATTTTCTTATGCAAGTAGCTTTTTTGAATGTTGTACAATTAGAGGGTGGCGGATTTAAAACAGATGGAATAATCAAAGAAAGGGACTATCATATCCCTATCCCTGTTCTGAAGGGGCATGGCGAGGAAGAATTTGTTTTTTATGCTTATAATTTAAGCCCCTACTATGTTAATTTTTATCCAAGAGGTGAATGTTTGGCTGGCAAGTTAGATAAACAGCAAAAAATAAGCGTCTCTACCTCAACGGGATTACCTGTCAGTCTGCCTTTTAGTTTGCCACCTTCAACAGGAATTACACTTTAATAACAAAAGAAGATTTAAAGTCGGACGACAAAAAAAGCGCGACAAGGTATTAAAGAAACTTTTTCAAACCCCGCCGAAACTTAACAATCTGCTTAAAACGAAGGAATAGGCAAGAAGGTTTAGAGTTCTTTTAGGCATTAATTCCTTGACATTTAGGGGAATTTAGTCCTATATTTGCTGTATGACACACGAAACAGACACCGCCCACCAAGAAAACCCCGAAAACGAAACCTCCTGCCAACCAATGCTGCAGCCGAAATCATGTCTCGGCGTGAAGGCGATATCCCAATATAAAAAAATGGGCGTCGAGATCACGCCTGAAGACTATGCAAGGCTTAAGGCCGATTTGGAGAATAATATTATCTATCAGGATTTTGAAAATATTGAGAGCGACCAGTTATTCGTCAAACAATCGATGCTGATGGATACTGCGTTTCACTATTTTTATGCCGGAGGTGAAACTGGCGTCATAAATGATGACGCTTTTCTTCTGGCCCTCAGGGCGCAGCGGCAATGTAGAGCGACGATCGAATTTGTCCGTCGATTCCGGCACAACAAGAAGAAATTTGAATTTCAGCAGGAGAAATTTGAATATGAAATCCAGAGAAGATAATGGCTGTATCTTCCTCTTCCTCTAAACTACGCAGCTGGACGCCTTCCCAGCGTAAGGATCAAAGCGCCAAATGCCGCGCCCAAAAGATATGGCTTAAAGCCACAGGTCCCAAAACGCTGGAAGGTAAAAAGCGTTCTTCCCAGAATGCGCGCAAGCACGGCATGCGTTCTGAGGAAATTAAAGGTTTCAAGAAACTCCTGCGTATGCAGGCGCAGATGCTGAAGAAATACAAAGCATGGGAACGGATCGAGCGGATCAAGCGCCGCGCGGTTCTTGATATGCTGCGTCAGGGGATCACGGTCGAAAAATATAAAAAATTATACGAACGAAATGAGAGGCTCGGTCAAACCGCGCTCCAGAATCCGTCTGTAAATTCTTGCTTCCCCCGTGAAAACGGGGGTCTAGGCCTCAGCCCATTGCTAGATCCCCGCCTTCGCGGGGAAAACAGATAAATAATGATGATTTCTTCAAGGATACAGCAGCTCGCTATGCCAGCCATGTCCGCTCTTTATATAAACAATTCTTTCATGACGGCGGAATTTGGTTTGTTGCCAAAATTCAATGCGCTCGGGAACGACTCTAAACCCCGACCAATGTGGCGGACGCGGCGGATTGTCGATACCAGAAAATTTCTCTTCATATTCATCGATACGTTTTTCAAAAACTTCGCGACTCTCCAAAACCTCGGATTGCAAAGACGCCCAACTCGAAATGCGACTGGCGCGCGCGCGCGAATTGAAATAGGCATCGGCTTCCGCTTCGCCGACTTTTTCGACCATGCCTTGAACGCGCACCTGGCGTTGCAGGCTTTTCCAGTGAAAACAAATTGCCGCTTTGGGATGGGCAAGAATTTCTTGGCCTTTGCGGCTGTTGTAATTGGTAAAAAATGTGAAGCCGCGTTCATCGGCAAACCTGACCAAAACCATCCGCGCATTGGGCATGCCCGTTTCATCCACGGTGGCCACGCAGGCGGCATCCGGATCTTCAATTTCCGAAACTCTGGCTTCCGTCATCCAGTCCTGAAATTTTTGTATCGGCCAATTGGATAGAATGGGGGATTGCTCTGTCATGGTCCGTTATATAAGTAAGTATGGTTGTCTTGCCGGAATTCTTTTCTATATTATGTCCGGCCGGATACTGCAATGAGTACCGCAATATTTTAAGAACTCGCTCAAAAGGAAAGAGGGATATCAGATGAAGAAATTTATAGCCACCATGGCCGCCGCCGCATTTATTCTGGCAGGTTGTGCACAGGAATTCGACGGCATGGGGAATAAGCAAATGATCGGCGGCGGTACAGGTGCCGTTCTCGGCGGTCTGGCTGGTTCGCAATTCGGTAAAGGCTCAGGTCAATTGGTCGGCGTTGGTGTCGGCGCTTTGCTTGGTACATTGGTTGGTAGCTCGATCGGTAAATCTCTCGACAAAGCTGACTTGGCCTATGCCCAGCAAGCTCACCAGCAGGCTTACTCTGCCCCGATCGGTCAATCGATCAACTGGAACAACCCGCAATCCGGTCACTACGGATCTGTAACGCCACTTCGTGACGGAACAAGCACATCCGGTCGCTACTGCCGTGAGTATAGCCAGACGATCTATGTCGATGGACGCTCTGAAACAGGTAAAGGAACCGCCTGCCAGAATTCCGACGGTACATGGCAGATCCAGCAATAATCTAAAACATTCACGAAAAACCGGTCCGGGATATAAAACTGGGCCGGTTTTTTTTATTTTTGATCTTCTGTTGTCGTTGCGGAGCTTTGTCGTCGTACCGTTCCGGCTCCGCTCATCATGCCGCCCGCCATACCGGATCCCATTCCCATTCCTGCGCTGGGTGCCATGACGGCGGCATGGGCATATTGAGGCGCCGATGGTGCCGGCTGCTGCGGAGCGGGCGCGCGCGGTCTTGGTGCTTCGTTGACGTATTCAAGCCGTGCCAGATAGGCGGGGTCTTCCATCGTCAGCCGCAGGGATTCCATGACGTGTTTCATCTCCGGTTTGCGGCTGCAGTACTTCTCGATTTCGGTGAAGGTAACCGCATTCCCGCTGCGACGTTCTGCAATCATGTAAGAGCCGAGTATATCCATGTTCTTCCAGTCATCCGCGCCGCGTGACAATCTTTGGAACTCGATACGCGATGCGGATTCCGGCTGCATGCCTTTCTTGAGAGCCATGTCGAAAGCGCGCGCCGAAGATTGAAGTGCATCGGCGCACCAGCCGAGCAAGCGGCCTTTCATCAGGTCGTGATTTTGACTATGCGCTGTATGCATAAGCGGCTCAGCGCTTTTCGCGTTGACCGCTTCGATAACGGCAAGCTCAAAGCTTTCTTCGCTCAGCTTGGCGTGATTGTAGCTATTGACCTCTGCGTTGACAAACGGGTTGGCGACATTAAGAAGCGGCGGCGGGGTTTCCGGCTGAATGCCGGTAACCTCGGCGACGAGATTTGCCGTTGCCTTGATAAGCGGATCGATGCCTGTATTGACCGCCATGCCAAGGATTTGTTCAGGCGTGCATCCGCTCCACGCCATGGCTTGCGCGGGCGTGGCGAAATTGATCCATGACTTCAGGTTGTATTTGTCAAAGCTGGTCGCAACCTTGCCCGAGATGTCGAAAAGACGGAGAAGCTGATCGTCACTGATCTGGTTCTCGATTGTATACCGCATCAAATCGGACGAGATAACGAATGGGTAATCTTCCGGGTGGTAACTAGTTTGCGGCGTGAGGCATTTTCTGGCGCGCTGATCGGCAAGGTGATGCGCTGCATTTTCCTCGCCTTTGGAATGTACGGCGAGGGCGCTGAAAATATCCGACTTCAAATGATTGCGCGACAAGGATAACTGGTTACGTTTCGGCTCTAAAATCACATTCGATTTCTCAAAATTAAGGCCGGTCTTTTTGGCGAGGAAATATGTATCCAAAGCCTGAGCCGTATAATGATAGAGATCGAACAGGCAAGCTTCATTGTCCTGATAGCTGTCGATCCTCAAGGCTATAAACGCGATCAGGTGATTTCGGTGCCGAAGACCGAGGAAGCCCTTTTCGGTGCCGCAGGCAATCCCGACGAAGCTTGAGGCTTCCGGTGTCGTGCTGAACTGCTTGAGCAATTCCCTGGTGGCGCTTTCACAAGGATGGCCTTTCAATGCGGCAAGGCTGCGTTCGCATTCGTCGTGACGCTGTCCGCGCTGGAATATGATGAAATTGATTTTCAAATCGGCATGTTGAGATTCGACGTCGCGAGCGATGCGCTTGGACGCTTTTATGACTTCATTGCGGAATTCGTCGATCTTTGTCATATTTTTGGCTCTATCCCCGTTGATGATACCAATAACCCCTTAATAAATATGTAATTATAGGGCTGTGGCTCTGGACCTTTGGGGCTAATTGTGTAGGATGCCAGATCGCTAATTAATAAAAATTAACTATTGAGATAACGACAATGAACGCTTCTAAAAATCCTTCAGGAATCATGGCTGGTAAACGCGGCTTAATCATGGGCGTGGCCAATGACCGCTCGATTGCCTGGGGTATTGCCCAAGCCTGCTTTAATCAAGGCGCTGAACTGGCCTTTACCTATCAGGGCGAAGCCCTTGAAAAACGTGTACGCCCTCTGGCCGACAGCGTCGGCTCCAAACTGGTTCTGCCATGCGACGTCACCGACGAAAACAGCATTGCCGATACTTTTGCCAAGATTGAAAAAGAATGGGGCGAACTTGATTTCGTCGTGCATGCGATTGCCTTCTCCGACAAAAACGAGCTTGACGGTTTGTATCTGAATACATCCCGCGCCAACTTCTTGAAGACGATGGATATCTCCGTGTTCTCCTTTACGGCGGTCGCGCAAAAAGCTGTGCCGTTGATGAAAGAAGGCGGCAGCTTGCTGACCCTGACTTACTACGGTGCGGAACGCGTTATGCCTCACTATAACGTCATGGGCGTTGCAAAGGCTGCGCTGGAAGCATCTGTGCGTTACCTCGCTGCCGATTGCGGTAAAGACGGTATTCGCGTCAATGCCATCTCCGCAGGCCCGATTAAAACTCTGGCCGCGTCTGGCATCGGCGATTTCCGCTACATCCTGAAATGGAACGAATTGAACTCTCCTTTAAAGCGCAATGTCACGATTGAAGATGTGGGCAATTCAGGCTTGTACCTGCTTTCCGATCTTGGCTCAGGTGTTACGGGCGAAGTCCTGCATGTCGATTCCGGCTACCACACTGTTGGCATGGTATCGATTGATGCTGCGGCTGAAACGGCAGAATTGCTCAATTCCATTGCACCAAAGAAAAACGATCAGGCGGCTTAAGTGAAAACCGAGGGTGGAATCTGGTTTAAAGATTACAAACTCGATTATCTCGAAGGTATGCGCAATGCCAATATGGGTACGCATATCGGTCTTGAATTTTCCGAACTTGGACCTGATTTCTTAAAAGGCCGCATGCCGGTCGATCATCGCACGACACAGCCTTTCGGCATTCTTCACGGCGGCGCATCCTGCGTTCTGTCTGAAACGCTCGGCAGCGTTGCGGCATGGATGACTATCGATCCGGATCTCTATCGCGCGGTCGGTCTTGAAATTAACTGCAACCATATCCGCGCTGTCACATCCGGTTATGTCGAAGGCATTTGCAAGGCCTTTCATGTCGGCAAGAGAACGCAAGTCTGGCAAACCGAAATCTTTGAAGAAGAAAGCCGCAAGCTTGTCGCTGTCTCGCGCCTGACGGTCGCAGTTATCGAACAGGGAACTTTAAGCGCGCAAAAAGATGCTGTGCATGTAGGAAAATCATAATGTCTGGCAACCGTTTCGGCACTCTTTTTCAATACCAAACATGGGGTGAAAGCCACGGTCCGGCAATCGGCGTTGTGGTTGATGGCGTACCGCCGCGCATTCCGTTGAAAGAAGATGATATCCAGCTATTTCTGGATCGCCGCAAGCCCGGTCAAAACCGTTTTACGACACAGCGCCGCGAAGCGGATGAAGTGAAAATTCTCTCCGGTGTTTTCGAAGGCCAGACGACCGGCACGCCGATCAGTTTGATGATCGAAAACATGGATACGAAATCCAAAGACTATGCGGATATCAAAGACAAATTCCGTCCCGGTCATGCCGATTTCACCTATCAGGAAAAATACGGCATTCGTGATTATCGCGGCGGCGGGCGGTCTTCGGCTCGTGAAACGGCCAGCCGAGTTGCGGCAGGGGCGATTGCCAATAAAATCCTGACGTCGCAGCTTGGCGATAATATCGCCATTCGTGCCTGCGTCGTTCAAATCGGCCCGCATAGGATCAACCGCGATAATTGGGACTGGACACAAGTTGATAACAACCCGTTCTTTTGTCCGGATGCGGAAGCTGCGGCGAAGTGGGAAGACTATCTCGACAGCGTCCGCAAAGCGGGATCGAGCGCGGGCGCGATCATCGAATGTCATGCTTCCGGTTTTCCGGCAGGGCTTGGTGCTCCCGTTTACGATAAGCTCGACGCCGATATCGCCAAAGCCATGATGTCGATCAACGCCACGAAAGCTATAGAAATTGGTGCAGGTTTTGAAAGCGTGGAGTGGGGCGGCGAACAAAACGCCGACGCTATTCGCAATACGGGCCATGGGGCGCAGTTTCAATCCAATAACGCGGGCGGCATTTTAGGGGGGATTTCGACAGGGCAGGATATCGTCTGCCGCGTTGCCTTCAAGCCGACCAGCTCGATCCTGACGCCTGTCGCCACCATCGACAAACATGGCAATGAAACTGATATCATCACCAAAGGCCGCCACGACCCTTGCGTCGGTATTCGCGGCGCACCGGTCGTTGAAGCCATGATGGCCTGTGTTCTCGCCGATCACTGGTTGCGTCATAAAGCGCAATGCCTTTAAAGGAATGATATGCGCCTCACTTGTGAAAACATAAAGGCGTGGAAAAGTAGGCAGGAAGCTTTCGCTTGCTTGACCGCCTATACAACTTCGATGGCGCATAGCCTGATGGGGCATGTCGATTTGCTACTTGTTGGCGATTCCGTCGGCACAGTATTGTACGGCATGGCTGATACGACAGGTGTTTCTCTTTCGATGATGATCGAGCATGGTAAAGCCGTGATGCGGGCTGAACCTCAAATACCTGTTATTATCGACATGCCTTATGGCAGTTACGAAACATCCGATGAACAGGCTTTGGAAACGGCGCAAAAGATTATACAGGAATGCGGTTGCCATGGCGTAAAACTTGAGGGCGGTACGGATATGCAAACGCAAATTTCGGCTATTACGAAGGCCGGAATTCCTGTGATGGGACATATCGGTTTACAACCGCAATCGGTGATCAAAGAAGGCGGCTATAAAATCAAAGGTCGTGATGACGCCCAGATTAAAAAGCTTGAAGCCGATATCCTCGCGATTGAAAAAGCAGGGGCTTTTTCGGTTGTGATCGAAGGCACAGTGGCAAATGTTGCTGCTTCTATGACCAAATTAGTTTCCATCCCGACCATAGGCATCGGCGCATCACCGGAATGCGACGGGCAGATACTGGTTGTCGATGATTTAATCGGCGCGCATTATGCGCATATGCCAAAATTTGTAACACCTTATGCCTCTATCCGGCAGACGATTGAAGACGCGGCGCGTCGCTATGTTGACGATGTTCACGCCCGGCGTTTCCCTACTAAAGAAAATTTGTATACTTAAACCTTCACGGAAAAAATCATGACCAACTGGCTACGCAAGAAATCACTGTTTCACACGCCGCGTAAAACCGCGCCTGCTCCGGTTAGGCCGGTGGCCGGAAGGTTCTGGTTCTTAAACATCCTTTGGATCATGACCAAAAAGGCTTGCACAGTGCTAGGTGCAATTATGCTGATTATGATGGTGATTATCTTCTGGTCGGCGTCAAAAGTTGTTAATGAAGAGCCGCCGAAATTGCCGAACGAGATGGTGCTTTTCTTGCGTATGGAAAAGTCATTACCGGACAAGCGCGGCGCACAGGATTATTTCTCTCAATTCGGTCTGGCGCCTGCGGCTTTGACGACATCAGAGCTTGTGGATGCACTGGATAAAGCCGCAACCGATAACCGCGTGAAAGGATTTGTTCTTTCTTTGCGCAGCGGAGGCTATGAGCTGGCGCAGTTGCAGGAAATTCGCAATGCCGTTCTTGAATTTAAAAAATCCGGCAAGTTCACGAAAGTTTATGCGCCGTCCTATGGCGAGGCGGGCTCCGGCCTTGGCATGTATTATCTGGCGTCCAGTTTTGACGAGATATGGATGCAGCCGGTCGGTGTTGTGTCGATTGCTGGTCTTAATGCAGAAATGCCGTATTTCAAGGATATTTTGGAGCGCTATGGCGTAAAAGGACAATTCTTTCAGCGCAAAGAATATAAGAATGCGATGGAAAATCTGACCGCCAATGAAATGTCTCCTTCCAGCCGCCAGATGATGACCGAATTGATCGGCGATCTCGGCAATCAGGTCACGATTGGCGTGGCAAAAGACCGCAAAAAAGTATCAAAGAATTTTCGTAGCTTGGTAGATCAGGGATTGTTCACCGATGACGAAGCTTTGAAAGCTGGTTTGATCGACCGTCTCGATTACGGTGATGTCTTGCTGTCTGAAATTCGTATGCAACTCGATGGCAAGGAAGATAGCAAGAAAACAGGTTTTACTGATGTTGCCGATTACGCCGCGCTGACGAAAAAATCGAACTCTTCAAAATCCAAAATTGCAGTCGTTCATATTCAGGGCATGATCATGGATGGCGGCGGTTCGTCTCCCTTGGCGTTCGATGAAAAATCAGCCGATGCAACCGTGATAGCGCAGGCTATTCGCGATGCGGCATCTGATAAGAATGTCAGTCATATTGTCGTGCGCGTGAATTCTCCCGGTGGATCGCCATCGGCTTCTGAATCCATTCGCCGCGCCATCGTCTGGGCGAAAGAGAAAAAGCAAAAACCGGTGATTGTTTCGATGGGATCGGCAGCGGCTTCCGGTGGGTACTGGATTTCCGCTAATGCCGATAAAATCTATGCGGATGCGGCAACCTTGACCGGATCAATCGGCGTTGTCGGCGGCAAATTCGACGCCAGCGGTCTCTTTGAAAAACACGGGGTCAACTGGGACGGCGTTTCCTATGGCAAGAATGCCGGCATGTGGGCGATGAACCGCGGCTTTAACGCGGCAGAGCAGGAACGCTTCGAAGCAACGCTGGACAATGTCTACGATCATTTCATCAAGATCGTCGCAGAGGGGCGCAAATTGAAACCTGATCAGGTAGAGGAAATTGCCAAGGGCCGCGTCTGGACAGGAAGACAAGCGAAAGAGATCGGTCTTGTCGATCAGATCGGCGGGCTCGATATGGTGCTCGATGATATTTCAAAAAGCAAATCCTTGGAGAATCGTCATAAACTGGCGGTTGTCGATTACCCGCCGCCGGAAAATCCGCTGGAAGAATTATTCAATATGGTCAAACGCAGATCGCCTTTCGGGGCTGAGCTTCCACAAAGTCTGAAGGGAATGGCGGCCTATCTGCCGTTTCTGGAGAATGATAGATTGGTCTATGCGCCACTGCCTGCGCTTTGATTAAGCGCGCTTCTGCAACCAGATCAGGAAAGAACCTTTTTCTTCCCATTCTTTCTGATATTTGTCGGGGACTTTTTTGACGAGCAGGCCGAATTCAAGTCGTAGGATTTTTTCCTGCTCCTTTAACTCTTTTTTATCGGAGCCAAAAACAAGCAGATCGTATCCGCTCTGCGCCAGTGATAAAACCGGCTTTAGATGTTCGGCCAGATTTTCGGTGCCGATATCGGCGACTATAAGATCGAATTTACCATCGTCGAGATGGCTGGCATTTACATCCTTGGCCTCGATACGTTGCAAATTCTTGATCCGTGGATTGAGACTTAAGGAATGATGAAGGAGCGCCGCTTCTTTTTCGATGGCATAAATTTTCTTACCGCCTTTTTGTAGTATGACGTCTTCAAAGCCGCCGATACCGGCGCCGATATCAACGGCAATCCGGCCTTTGACATCGATCTTGGCGGCTTCAAGTGCTTCGAATAGTTTCAGCGCATCGGGACTGACCCATGGGCAATCGATGCCGGATATTTCAATGTTATGCGCTTTATCGACGGGACAATGCGGAGCGGTAATGACCGCGCCGTTAACGCGTACGGCGCCGTTCAGAATCAATTCCTGCGCGCGCTGCAATGTTGCCACGAGTCCGCGATCAGTTAACTGTCTATCCAGACGCTGGAATTTTGTTAGCTGGTTCATGGGGTGAACAAATCCTTTAGCTTTAATTGCAGCTCACTGTAGCTGGTCAGTATATGATCGGTCGATATCTGGTTTTTTAAAATTGAAATGGCCGCATCGATGCCGAAAGAAAAAGGCTCGACATGACAGCCTAGCACCTTACCGAGGGCGAGTGCAGCGTCGATGTCCTTACGGCGGTCGCCGATGCACCAGATGACGTCCTGAGGCGTAATGGTCAGCGCCATGGCAGAAATGGCATTCAGCAAAGGTTCGGGATGCGGCTTTGCTTCGGAAAAATCTTCGCGGAAAATCTTGGCTTTGAAAAAGCGCGCGAGGTCGAATTTCTCCAGTATGTCATAGCCGTATCCGCGGCCCAGCCCGTTGCTGACAATCGCTACCGGAATATTCAATGTCTGGATGTATTCCAGAACTTCATGAACGCCAAGATATGGCTCGACGATTTGCTCGACCGATTTACGACGGAATTTGTGCAGAGCGCGATGGACGAGAAGATGGGGACGCTTATGAGATTTCGTATCAACGCGATAATCGATTTTTTTATCCCGATCACCAAAACGGTACATAATGTCATCAATCTTTTCGAGGATATGCAGCATTTTTGGATTGATGTGACGGACGGTCGTGCCGTCCATATCGAAGATAATGATTGTGGGCTTTAAAAGTGTCATGGAAAGAGTATAGAGTTTTTAAAGCAGAGGAGAAGCTCTAACCTTATTGCTTCCCCCGTGAAAACGGGGGTCTGGCAGAGGGTTTGCCCTAGATCCCCGCTTTCGCGGGGAAAGCAGATTGATTTAAAATCCCAATGCCTTATTCGCTATCGCCTGCGCGGATAACTGGGCCTTTTCATACTGCTTATCCGGGGCGTCATGATCCTGGAACATGTCCGGCAGATAGGCGTTACGGATTTTGGCTTTGTCGAGCTGGTTGCTTTCAGCCAGATATTGCAGAACGAATGCGCCAAATCCGCCCATCGAACCTTCTTCAACTGTCAATACGATAGAATGATTTTTGACGAGTTTATCGATCATTGCCGTATCGAGTGGTTTGGCAAATCGCGCATCGGCGACGGTAACGGACTTGCCCTTGGCTTCGAGAATCTCCGCGGCTTTCAAACATTCGGACAATCGGGTGCCGAAAGATAAAATCGCGATATCCGTGCCTTGCTTGACGATACGGCCTTTGCCAATTTTAAGCGCTTTGCCTTTTGAAGGTAGCTCGACGCCCATTCCTTCGCCGCGTGGATAGCGGAAAGCGATAGGGCCGTCACTATATGCGGCGGCGGTTGCCACCATATGCATCAATTCCGCTTCATCGGATGCAGCCATCACTACCATATTCGGCAAACAGCCGAGATAGGCAATATCGAAAGACCCTGCGTGAGTCTGGCCATCGGCTCCAACTAAACCTGCGCGGTCGATGGCAAAGCGGACTGGCAGATTTTGAAGTGCGACATCATGGACGATCTGGTCATAGCCGCGTTGCAGGAAAGTCGAATAAATCGCGCAAAAAGGTTTGTAACCTTCCGTGGCAAGGCCCGCGGCAAATGTTACTGCATGTTGTTCGGCGATGCCGACATCGAAAGTACGTTCGGGGAATTGTGCGCCGAACAGATCAAGCCCTGTGCCGCCGGGCATGGCCGCTGTGATGGCGACGATTTTATCGTCTGCGTGGGCTTCGGCGATCAACCCTTGCGCAAATACTTTCGTATAGCTTGGCAGGTTGGTTTTCACTTTGTTTTGAGCGCCGGTCACGACATCAAATTTCGTCACGCCGTGCATTTTGTCATCGGCGTTTTCGGCAGGCGCATAGCCTTTGCCTTTTTTCGTGATGATGTGAATCATCACCGGACCTTCATGGTCGCTATCGCGCACGTTCTTCAGAACGGGTACAAGCGCATCGATATTATGCCCGTCAATCGGGCCGATATAATAAAAGCCCATTTCCTCGAATAAGGTGCCACCGCCAAATGCTGCGCGCGCGGTTTCTTCGGCACGCGCTGCCGCTTTACGGATCGGGGAAGGGAGATAGTTGGTCAATGTCTTCGCCACATCACGCACATTCATATAAGGCTGTGAGGAGACAAGGCGGGTTAGGTATTTACTCATCGCGCCGACTGGTGGAGCGATCGACATTTCATTGTCGTTCAGAATAACGATCAGGCGAGATTTAAGCGCGCCCGCATTGTTCATTGCTTCATACGCCATACCGGCAGAGATAGATCCATCTCCGATAATAGAGATGACATGATTGTCTTTACCGGCGAGATCGCGGGCAACTGACATGCCAAGGCCTGCAGAAATGGACGTTGAACTATGCGCCGCACCGAAGGGGTCGTATTCGCTTTCGCTGCGTTTGGTGAAGCCGGATAGACCGCCACCTTGGCGGAGCGTATGAATACGGTCTTTGCGACCGGTCAGGATTTTATGCGGATAGGCCTGATGCCCGACATCCCAGATGATGCGGTCATCGGGCGTATTGAATACATGATGAAGCGCAACGGTCAATTCAACGACGCCCAGAGACGCGCCTAAATGTCCGCCGGTTTTGGATACGGCTTCAACGGTCGCTGTGCGAACTTCTTCGGCAATCTGCTTTAAATCGCGCTCAGGAAATTTGCGTAAATCTGCAGGAATGGTGATTTGATCCAGCAAAGGTGTTTTGCTGGTCTCATTAGAGCCGGAAATCATCGTCAAATTCGGTTTCATTATTATTCTTTGTCATCCTGAGCGTAAGCGAAAGATCTTTCTAAAAGCTGCATCAGAGATCCTTCGCTTACGCTCAGGATGACCTTCTGTTGTTAAGCCCGTCTTTGCAGAACGTAATCTGCCAATTGCTCCAGCAAAACTGCACGGCCATTGAAACTATGCAAATGGCTCTTCGCCTGCGCAACTAGCATTTCGGCACGTTGTTTGGCTTGTTCTTTACCCATTGTCGAAACGAAAGTCGATTTACCGGCTTGTGAATCCTGATTGGCCGGTTTGCCAGTAGCAACCGGGTCGGCTTCGACATCGAGAATATCGTCGGTCACTTGAAAGGCGAGGCCGAGATCATGGGCATAATTCAATAAAGCTTTTCTGTGTTGTTCTGACGCTTTGCCGAGGATCGCGCCAGCTTCGCAAGCGAAGGCCATCAGCTTGCCTGTTTTCATGCGCTGCATACGTGAAATCGTACCCAGATCGAAGCTTTCGTTTTCGCCGATCAGATCGAGCATCTGCCCGCCGACCATGCCTTGCGGGCCTGCTGCTTTGGCCAAGGCTAAAATCAGTTCCGAGCGAATGCGCGGATCTTCATGCGTATCGTTTTCCGCCAGGATTTCGAATGCATAAGTCAAAAGCCCATCGCCAGCTAAAATCGCAGTCGCTTCGTCATAGGCTTTATGGACGGCCAATTTGCCGCGGCGCATGTCTGAATCATCCATTGCGGGTAAGTCATCATGGATAAGCGAATAGGAGTGGATCATTTCGATAACGGCGGCGACGCGGCGCGAGCGAGATGGATCGACGTTGAACAGCTTGGAGCTCTGCATGACCATAAACGAGCGAAGGCGTTTACCTCCTGCCAAGGTGCCGTAGCGCATGGCGTCATATAACTGCGCTTCGGCCAGGTCCGTTTCCGGCAATAGGCGTGAAATGGTTTTTTCGACCATTTGAACGCATTCTTCTAGTGCTTCTTTCAGCTCAGCGCTGGTCTCGCGTGGGGACGGGGCCATAAAATAACTACTCCTAAATTTTAATTCTCTGGATCAAGCGGCACGGTAGAAACGCTACCATCCGGTTTGACAACAATTTTGTCGATGCGGCTTTGCGCTTCGCGCAATTTATTTTCGCAATGATTTTTCAAGGCAACGCCGCGCTCATATGCATTGATGGAATCCTCAAGGCTGGTTTTGCCAGTTTCAAGATTCTTCACGATGGTTTCAAGTTCGGCCATGGCCGCCTCGAAGGAAAGTTTGTCGAGTGAATTTATGCTGTCTGCCATAATCTTATCTGCCGAAAAAGAAGGCGATATTATTCTATGCCGGATCGTTTCTCAAGCATGAAAAAGCCTTATATTTCAAAGAATTGACAGATTTGGCTATTTTACCGACTTTTCAGCCGCCAAGGCGCGGTTATAGGCCAGTTCCTGATCGTTTAGCTGAAAACCCAGCATAATCTTGTAATCAGCCGGTTTTGTGCCCTCGGGCAAGGGAATAATCTGTTCCAGCAGGTCCGGGAAGGACTGTTCGGTCTGGCCGTTCTTGTAAACCATGGTAATGGCAAAAATATCCTTGGAAATGATCTCGCCCTTTGGATTTACCACGGCAACCAGATAGGGAATGGAATAGCTGGCTTCAGTTTTGGC
>CAZWGO010000003.1:0-30063 GCA_964633355.1 uncultured Micavibrio sp. | reverse complement strand
TCATTCCGGCAGGACCGAGGCGACCTTTGAAATCGATGGCGAGACGAACAGTGACGCCTTTGTCATCTTTGGTGCAGTCAGGCTTGACGGAGGCGATGATGGTTT
Source organism: uncultured Micavibrio sp. (assembly GCA_964633355.1). GTDB lineage: Bacteria > Pseudomonadota > Alphaproteobacteria > Micavibrionales > Micavibrionaceae > Micavibrio_B. Next base: position 29,958 of record CAZWGO010000003.1, on the reverse strand, counting down.
CGGAGATAATCTCGTTATCGCGGAACTGGGTCAAATTGCCGAGATCAGTGGTGATGCCGGTCACAGGGCAGTCATTGGCAGCTTTGCCCGCGCCGAAAGAAGGCCACTCAAAAGATTTCATGCTTTCGCAGCCGCTAAGAAGAAGGGCGCTGGCAGTGGAGACGGCGATAATTTTCTGGATGGATTTGAATGTCATAAGCGGACCCCGATTCTTGGTGAAGGAAAGAGAATATATCATGCGAAATCTATGGCAATAGCTTCCTCCGTTTGATACAAAAATCGCCATGGATAACATTTCCCCGAATGCAGCTTTGAAGATATTGCTGGCCGCGCCAAGAGGCTTTTGCGCAGGGGTGGATCGCGCCATCCAGATTGTTGAGAAATCGCTCGAAAAATATGGCGCGCCGGTCTATGTCCGCCATGAAATTGTCCATAATAAATATGTCGTCGATACGCTGCGTGCGAAGGGTGCTGTCTTTGTCGAAGAACTGCATGAAATTCCCGATGACGGTCAACCGGTTATATTCTCCGCGCATGGCGTCGGTAAATCCGTGCCCGATGAAGCGACAAAGCGGAATATGTTTTTTATCGACGCGATTTGTCCGCTGGTGACGAAAGTCCATAACGAAGCCGAGCGTCACTATAAACTTGGTAAACAGATCATCCTGATCGGTCATGAAGGCCATCCCGAAGTCGTCGGCACGATGGGGCAATTGCCGCAAGGTGCCGTGCTTCTGGTGGAAACGGTTGACGATGTCGAAAGACTGTATGTCGCGGACACTGACAATCTGGCGTACTGCACGCAAACCACGCTCTCTGTCGACGATACGGCAGAAGTCGTCGAAGCATTGAAGAGAAAATTTCCGCTTATCCTCGGTCCCGCCCGTGAGGATATTTGTTATGCGACGACCAATCGGCAGATGGCGGTTAAGGAAATCGCCCCCAAAGTCGAAGCGTTGTTCGTTATCGGTGCGCCTAATTCTTCGAATTCCAATAGGCTTGTAGAAGTTGCGAAAGTCTATGGCTGTCCGAAAGCCTTTCTCGTTCAACGCGCCACGGATATTCCATGGACGGAAATTGAAAATATAAAAGTCATGGGATTGACTGCGGGCGCATCGGCTCCTGATGTGCTGATTAATGAAGTTGTGGATGCTTTAAAAGCCAATCGCGATGTATCGGTTGAAGAAGTCGCCATTACTCAAGAGAATGTTGTTTTTAATATTCCCCGATTGCTGCGCGATGCCGAAGAACGAAAACAGAGCGTATGAATATATTTCTTGAGCAACTTTCGCGGCAGGTATCAAATCCCTATAGTCTGTTTTTCTTTCTTGCTTTTGCTTTGAGTCTTTTCATGTTTCACATGAAAGCGCGGCGGAAAATTCTTGCGACAAAGTTTCTTAGTGATGCGAATTACGCAACTTATTATTTTCTGATAGGGGGTCTCCCCGGCGCGATGGGCGCGATGATTGCCGGACTTGGCGGCTTGGTACAGGCTATTACGCCTGATAAACATTTTCAAAGAACGCGTTATTGGCGATTAGGCGTGGCGGTTATCCTGTCCTTGATAGCAATATATTTCTCGGCTGCCAAATCCACTGATTTGCTCCCGCTATTCGCAATTATCATAGGCAGATTGGCTGAAATGTCTTCGACACCTCAAAAAGTGCGTCTAAGAATGGCGCTGACTTTCCCTCCATGGATGGTCTATAATATTTTACATGGCTACTACCTGCTGGTATTTGCCAATGCGACAGTTTTGTTTTCATTATTCTGGGCAATATGGAAGCACCATAGTATTAAGCATAGGGTGGAGCCAGTTTAATGGCCGTTTATACGAAATTGTCAAAAGAAGATATCAAGTCATTGCTCTCACAATACGATTGCGGAGCGCTCGTCGATTTCGAAGGCATCGTACAAGGTGTCGAAAATTCCAACTATAAAATTCAAACGGACAAAAATAAATTTATCCTGACGATATTCGAAGCCAGAACCAATGAAGCTGACTTACCATTCTTCTTCGATTTTATGGCGCATCTACATAGCCACGGTATTTATTGTCCTTTCGTGATTGAGGACAGAAATAAAAATGGGATACAGAATGTCAGCGGCAAATCGGCGGCGTTGTTCAGTTTTCTTAATGGAAATAATATAGCCTCTTCTGATATCACGTCGGAGAAATGTTTCCAGATGGGGCAGCTTCTGGCGCGCATGCATATCTGCGCGATTGATTTTTCTAAAACGCGCGATAATTCGATGTCGCTGCCGGCTTGGAAGACGCTGTTTGATAAGATAATTACTGGTGTCATTCCGGCGAAAGCCGGAATCCAGGGAGTGCAGCAACATCTGGATCCCGTTGTTCAACGGGATGACGACTTAATAAATATAATTACAAGCGAACTCAATCTTGCTGAACAAACATTTCAACTAAACCTGCCGAAAGCGGTATGCCATTTGGATGCTTTCCCTGACAATATTTTCGAACATGATGGAAAAATCTGCGGCGTGATTGATTTTTATTTTTCCGCCTATGATTTTCTGGCCTATGATCTCGCGATTACCATGAATGCATGGTGTTTTGAAAACGGCGAGGCACAGCCGGAAAAGATAAACAAGCTGCTCAAAGGGTATGAGGGATTGCGGCCTTTGCAGACGAAGGAAAAAGAAGCGTTTCAAGATCTTTGCCGCGCCGCCGCTTTGCGAATTCTTATGACGCGCAGTCATGATCTGATTTTCCACGATCCTGAAAATCTGGTGAAGCCCAAAGACCCGAACGAATATAAACGCATACTGGAATTCCATCGTGACAACAAAATCTTCAGTTGAGATTTATACGGATGGCGCTTGTTCGGGCAATCCCGGTCCGGGCGGCTGGGGGGCGGTGATGCGGTTCAATGGCGTAGAGAAAGAATTATCCGGCGGCGAAAACCCGACGACAAATAACCGCATGGAAATGATGGCGGTTATTAAATCGCTCGAAGCGTTGACGCGCCCTTGTAAGGTTGATCTGTATACAGACAGCAAGTATGTGAAAGACGGTCTTGAACAATGGCTTGCGGGCTGGAAGGCGCGGGGCTGGAAAACCGCCGATAAAAAGCCGGTGAAAAACATGGACCTCTGGATCGAGCTGGAGAATCAGGTCTCTCGCCATGAAGTTAAACTTCACTGGATCAAAGGCCATGCGGGTCATCCTGAAAACGAACGCGCCGATCAATTGGCTGTTGCGGCTATTGTAAGATAGTTATCCACATCTGAATCCGCTCAAATCCGGCACTAACCATCCCCTTTAAGAGTCTGTTAATACGAATCTCGCACCGTTGAGATGTAGGTCGGATCGTTTTGATTATGAGCGCAGCGATTAACCAAGGCGTGAATCCGCCCTATCTTTAAAACAGGGCAGGTCGTTGACCTGCCCGGCCCCTCGAAAGGAGGACACCATGAAAGCCAATGATAATTTGCTGACTGATCGTGTAGTTCTGCCCGTTCCCGAAATCCGCGATATGAATCATGCCGATGCGCGGCATGAGATGGAGATTTATACGCGCTTCATGCGCCATCTTCGAACTGTCGCCAATAGCCGCATGGAAATAAAGATACTGACCTCCATCCAGTTTGTCGCTGACATGATGGATTTTCCGGACTCGCAAGTCGCCAAAACGCTTGTCGATTTGGGTCTCCGCGCGCCTCGTATCGCCTTGCCATCAGATTATCTGGATCATGCAGATTCTTGTTTGATGCGTGATGACTGGGAAGTAGGGGCGGCGAATTCTTCCCTTAAATCTTTGCAAAATCATTGGGGCCGAATTGGCGAAGATCGCTTTGCTGCATTCCGCAGATTTTATCCGACATTGGCGGAAAATATTTTTTCGAGAGAAACGGTGTAGCGAAAATTAAGTTTAAAAAAGTGTGTGTCTAATATTAGGACGGGGAGTTTCTGAGGCCCCGTCCTTTTTTTATCAATCGTTAAACCGGCCATAGCCGATTTTATCACCCGGTCTGTCCGGCGTGAATGTGCCGGTCGGCATTTGATATCCATCCGGCAGATTGCCCGATACGGGAGTTTCCGGCATTTTTTCATTCATCAAATTCGACATCATGTCGCCGAAATCGTCGGAATAGCTGCCCGATACTTGCAGGTTATTCGGGGAAGGCGTTGGGTCCGCCTTGGCGGCGGAGATAATGTCGCGCCATGCCGTGGCCGAGATACTGCCACCGGTGACGGCCTTCATCGATTTGTTATCATCATTGCCGAACCATACCACGCCGACATAGTCATTGGAGAAACCATCGAACCATGCATCGCGGTGATCCTGCGTCGTGCCTGTTTTTCCGGCGGCGAAATAGGGGCCGCGTGCACCTTGGCCAGTGCCGTGCTGAACAACGCTTTCCATCATGCGGGTGAGCTGTGCCACATCACGCTCGCGGAAAACGCGCGGGAAAGATTCCTTCTCGTGCTTGTATAAAACTTTTTTTGTGCGTTCTTCACGGATCTCGTTGATGCCGTACGCTTTAACGGCATAACCGCCTGTGGCGATCGTCGCATAGGCCTGCGCCATTTCTACCATCGGAACTTCACTCGAGCCGAGAGCCAGAGCAAGGTTTGGCTCTAGCTGGGCGGTAATGCCCATGCGGCGGGCGACCGAGATAACATGGTCGATGCCGACATATTTAGCGAGTTGCACGGCAACCGAGTTCATCGACATGGTCAGCGCATCCGTTAATGTCACGACGCCGTAATATTTGTTGCCGAAATTTTGCGGGCGGTATTTACCATCCGAGAACGGAAAATCGTCGATCTGGCTATATTGATCCCATCCGGCTTCGAGCGCAGCGAGATAGACAAGAGGTTTGAAGCTTGACCCCGGTTGGCGCATGCCGGAACCGGCGCGATTGAACTGGCTCTTGCGGTAATCAGCTCCGCCGACCATGGCGACAATAGAACCATCAGGCCGAAGGACGACAGACGCGCCTTGGGAAATTCTGAGCTTTTCATTATCGGCAACTTTCTTGGAAATTACCGACGCCGCGCCTAACTGTACTTCCGGATCGAGCGTTGTCTTGACGATAATATCTTCGTCAGGCTTGCCAATTAAATCATCAATCGTATCGACGACGTAATCGGCAAAGTAACGGCTGGACGATCCGTCGGCGCGCAGTTCCGTCTTATCGCTGGCCGTGTTCTTAAACGCGGCCTTGGCTTCTTTTTCCGTGATCTTGCCGTTATCGACCATTGCCCCAAGAACGACTTTGGCACGGGCCTCGGCTTCTTTCGGGTTGGCGAGGGGAGAGTAACGAGATGGTGCGCGAAGTAATCCGGCCAGTATAGCGGATTCTTTGAGATTTATATTGCGTGCGCTCTTGTTGAAATAGACATGCGACGCTGCGTCGACGCCGTAAGTTCCGGCGCCCATATAAACGCGGTTTAAATAGGCGGTGAGGATTTCGTCTTTTGTCAGTTCATGTTCCAGCCAGATGGCGAGTAGAGCTTCCTGAATTTTACGCTTATAGGTTTTTTGCTGGCTCAAGAATAAATTCTTGGCAAGCTGCTGGGTAATCGTCGAGCCACCTTGTTTTACATTGCCGTGAAGGGAGTTGATGACGACCGCACGGAAAAGGCCGATCGGATCGATCCCGTAATGCATGTAAAAACGGCGGTCTTCGGTTGAAAGAATAGCGTCGATCAAATGCTTTGGTAATTCTTTGACGGTCAGGGTATTTCCGGTGATATCGCCATAGCGTCCGATCACGGAGCCGTCATTGGCTAAAACGGTGATCGAAGTTTTACGCTCTTCCAAAGGTTTGCGGATGATGTCGGGCAGTTCCCGCGCATACCATGCGACGACTCCGGCAACGACGATGATGCCCCATATAGCTAGCACAAAACACCATTTTACCAGACGGCCAACAAGGGACGGCTCGGAATAACGGCTGGCAGCTTTGTAATTGCGTTTTTTCGGGGGCATGAGGCTCTACTTTTGCTAACGCTCTTGTTAGTCAAAAGCTCCCTTATTTTCAAGGTAAATTAAAGCAGGAACATCGTCGCCAGGCCAAGAAAGGTCAGGAATCCTATGCAATCGGTCATGGCGGTCAGAAAAACGCCCGAAGCGATGGCTGGGTCGATATCGTAACGGTCGAGGACGATAGGGACGGACGCGCCAAAAAATCCGGCGACGACAAGATTGGTAATCATGGCGGAGGCGATAACCGCGCCAAGTTTCGGATCATGGAACCAGATACCGGCGACAAGGCCAACCATAACGGCGAAGACCGCCCCATTAACGAAACCGACGGCGACTTCCTTGCCGATAACCCGCCATGCGTTGGTGCTGGAGAGTTCGCGGGTGGCCAAGGCGCGAACGGCAACGGTCAAGGCCTGCGTTCCGGCATTACCGCCCATACCGGCGACAATCGGCATTAGAACGGCGAGCGCCACGACTTTTTCAATCGTGACCTGAAAAACCGAAATCACCGCCGCCGCCATAAAGGCGGTAAAAAGATTGATAAACAGCCAGCGGAAACGCGAGCTGGAGGTGGACATGATGGAGCGATACAAATCGTCCTCTTCAATACCACCGAGTTTGAGCAAATCTTCCTGCGCTTCTTCATCGATAACGTCGATAACGTCATCGTAGGTAATGATACCGATCAGGCGGCCATCTTCATCGACAACCGGCGCAGACGCCAAATCTTCGTTACGGAAGATTTCCGCCACTTCTTCCTGATCCATTGTGGCCGGAATAGGGTGGGTATCATCGAGCGTCAGCGCTTCGATCTTTTCAGAACGACGGGCGCGGACCAGGCGGTGCAGCGGAATCTCACCGGCAATATGATAGGACGGATCGATAACGATCAAATCGTAGAATGTATCAGGCAAGTCTTCTGCGGCGGCGCGTAAGTAATCGATAGTTTTGCCGACCGTCCAGAATTGCGGCACGGCAACGAATTCACGCTGCATCAAACGTCCGGCAGATTCTTCGGGGAAGCTCAAACCTTCCTGTAAGACCAGTCGCGTCTTGGCAGAGAGTTTACGGATGACTTCGTGCTTGAATTCTTCTTCGAGAGGCAGGATTAAATCAAGCGCATCATCTGAATCGAGCTCGGAAATAATTCCGGCAATTTGAGCTGGCTCCATGTTCTCGAGAATCTGGCGGCGGACTTCTTCCTGAATATAGGTGAACACTTCGGGTTCGAACAACACGTTGCCGTATTCCAGCAAGCGTGTCCGCGTATCCATGTTCACTTTTTCGAGAAGATCGGCTTTATCGTAAGGGCCGAGATTTTCGAACAGGAAAGTCAGTTTCTCGGCGTCTTCGTCGTCGAGAGCTTCGCGGATACGTGCGATTTCATCGTCCTGCAAACCCAGCAGGGCCGTTCCCTCATCTTCTATTATTTCCTCTTCGGAAATAACAGGGGTTTTGTCGTCTTCCTCAATCATTTGAGGGACCTTTGCTTATTCTAGATCCTGCCTGATAAACTGAGCGGGATTTTCTGATTGGAATATCTGGGCGCCAACGGTCGATAAGGCCGTGACATTTACTATACCACGGCTTGTCGCGGCATTGGTCAAAATATGTGCCGTTTGCCCGACACCAAGCAGAAGGGGACCGATCGTAATACAATCGGCCAATACCTTGATGGCGTTATAGGTGATATTGGCGGATTCCACATTCGGCATAACCAGCAAATTCGCATTGCCTTTGAGCGGCGAGCTCGGTACGAACTGTCCGCGGATATTTTCATCCAGCGCAGCGTCCGCATGCATTTCACCGTCTATTTCCAGAGATGGGTCACGCATTTTCAGGTCGTAATAGGCCGAGCGCATTTTGATCGCGCTCTCGCTATCCGACGATCCGAAATTTGAATGCGAGAGCAGGGCGACTTTCGGCGTAATCCCGAAACGTTTCATCTGCTCGGCGGCCAGTAAGGTCATTTCTGAAATCTGCGCGATAGACGGGTCCGGATTGACATGCGTATCGCAAATAAAGATCGGTCCGCGGGTAGGGTGTAGCAAGCACGGCATCGCTGCCGCCGTTTCAACGCCCGGTTTCAGGCCGATAATACGAACGATGGATTTTAAATGGTTTTTAAACGGCTCGACTGTTCCACAGATCATGGAATCGGCGACGCCTTTATGAACCATCAAAGCGCCGATAATCGTGTTGCTGTTACGCACTGCGTTCTTCGCATAAGAAGCGGTAACGCCCTGACGCTCCATGATGGAATGATAGGTCTGCCAGTAATCTTTGTAACGGGAATCGTTTTCAGGATCGACGAGCTCAAAGTCTTTGCCGATTTCCATGCGCAAACGCAAACGTTTCAAGCGTGTTTCAATGACGCTTTTACGGCCAACCACAATCGGCTTGGCAAGGCTCTCATCGACAACGGTTTGAACGGCTTGCAGAACGCGGTCTTCCTCGCCTTCGCAATAAACAACGGTTTTCGGATTGGCTTTCGCCTTGGCGAAGACCGGACGCATCACGCCTTCGGTGCGATAGAAATGCTGGGTCAAGCGGGCGCGGTATGCATCCCAATCTTTGATCGGGCGGGTCGCAACTCCTGTTTCCATCGCAACTTTTGCAACAGCCATTGGAAGCTCGACCATCAAGCGCGGATCGAACGGTTTTGGGATCATATAACCCGGGCCGAATTCCAGAACTTCATCGGGGTAGATCGCTGCGACTTCTTCGGATACTTCCTTGCGGGCGAGGGCGGCAATTGCCTTCACGCATGCCATTTTCATTTCTTCGTTGATGGCGGTAGCACCGACATCCAAAGCGCCACGGAAAATAAACGGGAAGCAAAGAACGTTGTTAACCTGGTTCGGGTAATCGGAGCGGCCTGTACAGATCAAGGCTTTCGGGCGAACTTTCAAGGCTTCTTCCGGCAGGATTTCGGGCGTCGGGTTGGCAAGGGCCAGAACCAGCGGCTCTTCAACCATGCCTTCCATATATTCAGGCTTCAGCGCGCCGGCGGCGGAAAGACCAAGGAAAATATGCGCGCCTTTCAAAGCTTCAGGAAGCGTACGCGCTTTGGTAATGCCATTCGCGAATTTTTCTTTCTCCGCGTCCATGCCTTCGTTGCGGCCTTTATAAATGACGCCGTTACGGTCGCAGGCAATAATATTGTCCAACGGCATGCCTAGCTGGTGAATCATCGTCATACAGGCGATGGCCGATGCGCCAGCGCCATTGACGACAAGCTTGGTATCTTTCCATTCTTTGCCGGTGATGTGCATCCAGTTGTAAATCGCAGCTCCGGCAATAATCGCGGTTCCGTGCTGGTCATCATGGAAGACAGGAATTTTCATGCGTTCACGAAGTGTGCGCTCAATCTCGAAACATTCAGGGGACTTAATATCTTCAAGGTTAATGCCGCCGAATGAAGGCTCCAGGCTTGCAATAATCTCGATCAGCTTTTGCGGATCTTTTTCATTGATCTCGATATCGATGGAATCGATATCGGCGAATTTTTTGAAGAGGACGGCTTTGCCTTCCATGACCGGCTTGGACGCCAGTGCGCCGATATCGCCCAGACCCAAAACGGCAGTTCCGTTCGAGATAACCGCGACGATATTACCGCGTGACGTATAGTCGAGGGCCTTTAAAGGATCTTTTTCAATTTCAAGGCAGGGAATGGCAACGCCGGGGGAGTAAGCGAGCGCGAGGTCACGTTGGGTAGCCATGGGCTTGGTGGCCTGAATGGCAATTTTACCGGGCTTTGGATGAAGGTGATATTCTAACGCTGCTTCGCGGAGTGTGTCCTTCATTATCAAATCCCTTTAGATGTAAAATTGGTTCGCTGGCAAGAGCCCTGAAAAATTAAATTGAATTGTCCGTCTTCGCCAAGTGGCTACGCCGGACTACGCTTCGTCCCTAAAAAGGCCACTTTTGGCACTGGCGTGCCAAGCGTAGCCCCTTTAGGGGCGAAGCTTGGTGCGGCCAAGAAGACTCGAACTTCCACGGGTTGCCCCACATCGACCTCAACGATGCGCGTCTACCAATTCCGCCATGGCCGCAGGTGGTAGTAGAAGAAGGCTGTGTCGTAACAGATTGAATTCGGCCACGCAAGCCTGTAATGGAGTGAAATGGAATGGAAATTTTCAGACGATCTTGTGGACTATCCGGAGGCGATAGAATTCATGGAAAATCGCGTTGCAGCAATCCGTGAGGGTGAGGCGGACGAGCTTGTCTGGTTTCTGGAACACCCGCCGCTCTACACGGCTGGAACATCCGCGAATACCAAAGATTTATTATCCCCGCAATTCCCGGTTTTCGAAACCGGACGCGGTGGTCAATACACCTATCACGGTCCCGGCCAATTAGTAGCCTATGTCATGCTGAATTTAAGAAAGCATAGGGCGGAACCGGACATCAAAAAATATATACATAATCTTGAGCAATGGATCATCAATTCACTGGCAGAATTAGGTGTTGCCGGAGAGCGAAGAGAAGGTCGCGTCGGCATCTGGGTTAAAAGCTTTCTTCCCCCGGGAGAGGGTTGGGTGAGGGACGATGTCTCAACAGAATCCAAAATCGCCGCCATCGGCGTCCGCGTCCGGCACTGGGTCACCTATCACGGCATCTCGATCAATATCGACCCCGACCTTTCCCATTTTGGCGGTATCGTGCCCTGTGGCATTGCCGACCATGGCGTTTGCTCACTCAAATCACTGGGAATGCAAACGTCAATAAATGAAGTGCAGAAAATAATGAAAGAACAGTGGGTTAACGTATTTGGTTAATCCGGTTCTATGCCTCGGAATAATTGATCTAACTGATTTCTCGATAGATCATCTAATCTCTCTTTTATGTTTATCTCATGAGCAATTTCAAATTCATCGAGCTGAGTTTGAGCAAAAATGTCGGCGATGAGAGTCGCGCTGCGATCAGATAAGTTTGGGAATTCAGCTTTAACAGCTTCTAAAAATTCTATTCGGATAATGCCAACTATGTATGATTTGTCTTCTTCCATTATTGAGTACTAAGACATTGGGTCTTAATATGCAAATTTCTGTTTTCCCCGCGGAAGCGGAGATCTGATGTAGTACCAAGCTTAGATCCCATTTCGTGGGGAAGGCATGCTCCGTGTCTTATGTGACGAACCCTAATCTGCCGCTATCGCAATCTTCTGCGTCCCGGCCCAGTCGACAATAAACTCACAAAGTTTATAAAGGTCACTCTTTAACCTGCTGTAATTTTTGCTTTTTTCCTGAGTTTCTTCATTCAGATAGAGCGATTTGTTGATCTCTATTTGCAAGCCGTGGCGGCCCATTTGCGGGTTGGAATAGCGCTTCAAAAGCTCCACTCCCTTGTAAGGATCGTTGATATTAACTTTGTACCCAAGATCTCTCAGGAAGTCTTTGATTGTCCTTGTAAATTTAGGATCGCAAGTTGTTCCGTCGCGGTCGCCAAGCACGAAATCCGCTTCTTTGACAGAAAACGCCGAGCCGACTTTGGATGACAGAGAATTCATCGAGTGGCAATCGATATGCCAAACTTGTCCGAAATTATAATGGGTTGTGTCAAGCAGGTCTTTAAGTGCTGCATGATAGGGGCGATAATAGTGATCGATGCGGTCCCGAACTTCCGCGACATTCAGGCGGCGGTCGTAAATCGGGAATCCTGCGCGGATCAGGCGATGGACAAGTCCGTGGCCGGCAGCGGACCGTATCGTTGGCTCGTATTTTTCCGGCCAGTCAGTATCTAAAAGATCAGGATCGATGTCGTCTTCGGCGCGGTTGACGTCGATATAGGAGCGCGCGAACTGGCAGGCAAGAAGCGGCGCGCCTAATTTTGTGACGTCTGCATAAAGATCGTCGATATATAAATCTTCTGTCCGGCGCAGCAAATCCAGCGTCGAGGCATAACCGTAATTATCCGGATAGATCGTGCCGCTATGCGGGGAATTGAATACGACCGGAATGCTCTGCGCCGGAAGGGGCTGCAAGATTTTATAAACATTCGCGATTTCGGGTTCCAGAGAGGACATTTAATGATCTTAGTCCGTATTCCCGAAATGAAAACCCTGAATTTAAATCACAAATTGTCATCCCGAGCGTAGCCGAGGGATCTCACCTTAAGTCACTAAGAGGAGATGTCTCTCATATGTTCGACATGACAATTAATAACCAAACTTCTTCTCATAAAAATTTGAGGGGCGGTCAGCACCCGATATTTTCACCATCAGGGTTCTGGTAAGACTAAAACCGTTTTTGAGCAGTACCGCGCCGGATGAGGCATTGTCTAAGGCAGTTGTTGCGAACAGGCCTTTAAGGCTGAGGCTTTTATCGCCAAATTTAATCAAGGCGGCGGCGGCTTCGGTCGCATATCCTTGGTTGCGGAAGTTGTCATGAAACCAAAATCCAATCTCCCAGATATCAGGATCGGGTTCTTTTTTGCTGTTATAGGTAATGCCGGCATAGCCGAGCATTTTCGGTTCTTTGCTCTGGCAGTTAAATACGCCCGCCAGATATCCTTGACCCGTCGCATTGAATTTCTCAGCTCTGTCGCACCAACCCTTCATATCATCCAGAGTCATAGCGCTTGCAAACTCGGCAATTTCGGGATTATGGGGTGACACAAACGTATTAAAAAGTGAAATGCCATCACTCATCACCAGACGTCTGAGGCTTAGACGCTCTGTCTGTAATTCTCTGGTATTTTCGACTATCTCTGCACGCATATGTTTAAAGCATTAAATTGGAATGCTTAATCCTGTCAATCATTATGATAAATGAAATTGACTGTGGATAGTATTGAGCCTTCTAAATTTGCAAATTTTATATCATTGGGATAGTCATATTCATAATTAATGAAATAAATAAACAGGATGAATTATGAGTAAAATTGCTTTGGAGATACCTCAGGCAGCGACAGTAATTTTTAATGAAGTGAATGCTTCCGACATATCTGCTATGGGCCTGTCTTGGCGCCGTATAGAATTAAGCACCGTTTACGGGAATGTTTTTATCATGTCTGAAGATAAAACAGCCAGTTCTGATCGGACGGGGCAAAATCCTTCTCAAGAATTACATGAGAAATTCAATAAGGCTGTTGCTGATGTGTCAAGGTCGGGACAAATCCTAACTAAATTCCCCAGAATTGAACATGATCAAGTAGGTTACAGCGAGCTTTGGATTAACGAAAATCATATTACAGCTTTGAAATATGCGGATGCGGAAAGCTTTGGTCAGGAAGTCACAATTCATTTGCGTGGAGGGGCAAAGTTCTCACGGCAAAAAAAATCCAGTTTAGACGAAACATTCTCAAGGCTAGATGTGTGCGTAGACAATGGAAGTTTTGTAAAATTAGTGAGCGGCCTAGATGATGCAGACTTTGGCAGGATGCTTACTTATCTTTCACTGGATAATATCGGAAAAGTGGATGCTTCTTTTTATAAGTCATGGGCGCGACTACAAATTTCAATGACTTCTTTTCAAGAAGAGGATGGTTTTTCTCGTGAATATATAGATTTGAAGCCTTTCCCGCTGCCAGAGGAGAAAATACCAGTTGATATGACTGAAAGGCAATGGATTCGTAACCGTACCTATGAAAATGTTATTGCCTTTAGAGATAAATTAAAGATGCTTGGTCCCAATATTGTCTTTACTAGTAAAGGCGAAGGGCAGGAATTTTCACCGATTTAAGGTTTTGGCGTCCATAAAACCTGATCAATATCATTCGTCCCAACGGCAAGCATCACCAGACGGTCAATGCCGAGCGCTATGCCTGAACTTTCCGGCATGCCGAATTTAAGCGCCTCGAGGAAATCTTGATCGACCGGATATTTATCGCCGTAAAGTTGTTCTTTTAAAGCCAGTTCTTCTGCAAACCTTGCTTCCTGCTCGGCGGCATCGGTCAGCTCTCCGAAAGCATTGGCGACTTCGACGCCGCAGACATACAGCTCGAACCGTTCTGCAAATCTCGGGTCTTCAGGCTTGCGCCGGGCAAGGGAGGCCATGCTCACCGGATAATCGCATAATATGGTCGGGACGCCGTTGCCAAGTTTAGGTTCAATTAAGGCATCCATCACGCGGAAGAAAAGATCGTCCCATGCGTCGTCTGGTGCGGTCCTGATACCGATAGCCTGTATTGCCTTTTCAAACCCGTCACGGTCGTCGAGATAATCGGCGAGTTTGATCCCGGCATATTGCCGGAAGGCGTCATCGACCGAAATAATCTCCCAATCCGCAAACGGGTCGCAAATTTTATCACGGTAGGAATAGGCCTTGATAGCGAGCTCCTTCGCGCAGAACCGTAAAAGATCGATACAATCCTGCATAATCTGTCTGTAATTTTCTTCCGCGCGATACCATTCGATCATAGTGAATTCGACGCTGTGCCGCTTCGAAGCTTCCGCATCACGGAAGACATGGCAGATCTGGAATATTTTTGGCAATCCTGCGACCAGCAATTTTTTCATCGCAAATTCTGGACTGGTATGAAGATAACGTGTCCGGTGGATCTGCTTGTCGACGCCGCGGATATCCGCTTTGATACCAAGGATATGTGTATCCATCACCGGGCAGACTTGCAGGATAGGGGTCTCTACCTCCCAAAAATCGTGCCCCTCGAAGAATTTCCGCACAGAGCGTATCAAAACCATGCGGGCCCGCAGGTTTTCCGTCTTCGACCTAAAATTCTCCGGTTTCCACCACATGTTTACATCCTTAAGGCGTTGCCCTTTACACCTAATTTATATAGATTCTTACGGCAATAACAAATCAAGGACCTATCATGCACGACCTGCGCGCCATTCGCGAAAATCCCGAAGCTTTTGATAAGAACTGGGCACGTCGTGGCTTATCCTCGCAAACCGTAGATATCCTGCGCCTTGACGAACAACGCCGCGCCTTTCAAACGGAAATGCAGGTTCTCCTTCAAAAGCGTAACGAGCTTTCTAAACAGATCGGTCAGATCAAAGCGCAAAAAGGTGATGCCGATGCCCTGATGGCCGAAGTTGCCCATATCAAGGAACAAGTCGCCGCGCTGGAAGTTTCGGAACAACAGGCTGCCGAGGGCCTTGAGCTTATTTTATCCGCTCTTCCAAACCAACTGGCCGATGATGTGCCGGACGGTGCGTCAGAAGATGACAATGTTGAAATCCGCAAATACGGCGAACCCAAACTGATCAACGATATCAAAGACCATGTTGATATCGGTGAAACCTTGGGCATGATGGATTTCGATACAGCGGCGAAAATGTCCGGCTCCCGCTTCGTGCTGTTAAAAGGCGGTCTTGCGAGAATGGAACGCGCGCTGGCCCAACTCATGCTAGACACGCATACATTGGAACATGGCTACACAGAATGCTCTCCACCTTTATTGGTGAATGATCAAACGATGTACGGCACGACGCAATTGCCGAAATTCGCTGACGACCAGTTTAAAACGACACGCGGTGACTGGCTCATTCCAACGGCGGAAGTGACGCTCACCAATATCGTCGCGGATACTATTCTCGACGAAACCATGCTGCCGAAACGTTATACGGCCTTTACACCGTGCTTCCGTCAGGAAGCGGGGTCCGCCGGGCGCGATACACGCGGCATTATCCGCCAGCACCAATTTTATAAAGTTGAAATGGTGTCCATCGTCCTGCCTGAACAATCCGAAGCCGAACATGAGCGCATGCTGGGCTGCGCCGAAGCCATCCTTAAAAAACTTGAACTCCCATTCCGCACGATTGTCCTATGTTCTGGCGATATCGGTTTTGCCGCGCGTAAAACTTACGATATCGAAGTCTGGGTTCCGTCCCAGAATAAATACCGCGAAATTTCCAGCTGTTCCAATTGCGGAGACATGCAGGCTCGCCGCATGAAAGCACGCTTCAAACGCAACGGTGCTAAGGAAACCGAATTCGTTCACACGCTCAACGGTTCCGGTCTGGCTGTCGGACGCACGCTGGTGGCTGTCATGGAAAACTACTACGATCCATCGGATGGCGGCATCTTCGTCCCGAAAGCCTTACAGCCTTATATGAACGGCTTGGCGAAAATTCTTCCACCAAAACTGTAAGATCATGAACGCTCCTGACGCTCGCAAGATACGGTTGATTATGACGCTTCGTCAGGCGGGAATAATTGATACGAAAGTTCTGGGTGCGATTGAACGTATACCGCGCGAGAATTTCGTGCCATATTCTTTCGGCGACCGAGCTTATGAAGACACGGCGCTTCCTATCGGTCTTGGTCAAACGATCTCCCAACCTTATGTCGTTGCCTATATGACGTCTGCGCTGGAGATGGATGACCGCCATTCTGTCTTGGAAATCGGCACAGGCTGCGGTTATCAGGCGGCGATCCTCTCCAAACTCTGCCGCCGTGTTTATACGGTCGAACGCCATAAACCTCTGGCAGAAGTCGCGCATCGTCATTTTGATGAACTGAAACTTCGCAATATTACCAATCGGTGCGATGACGGTATGAAAGGCTGGCCCGAAGCCGCACCTTTTGATCGCATCATCGTCACCGCCGCTGCCGCAGGCGATCCTCCCAAACCACTGCTGGATCAACTCAAAATCGGCGGCATCATGGTGATACCGATAGGCGGGCAGGGCCAGAATCAGACGCTGCGCCGCTATAAACGCGAAAGCGAAGAGATTTATTCCAAGATCGATCTGCTGCCTGTGCGCTTCGTACCGCTTCTCCCCGATGTGCCAAAAAATAATTCTTACACGCGCGAAGATTTACAGGAAGTCGCCTCGTGAGAAAACATGCCGCAATTTGCCTGACTTTATTGCTGGCCTCCTGCGCCCCGTCCAAAAACCTCGCGCCGGTCTATTCCTATGGCGTTGCGCCGGGTGTCGGAAGTTTGGGCGTTCACGTCGTGCAGCCGACCGATACTGTTTATAAAATATCTCAAAAATATAATCTCGATCTGCGCGGCATTATCGAAGCTAATCATTTATCACCGCCTTACGTTTTAAAGACTGGTTCGCGCCTTAGCCTGCCTGCACCGCGAACCTACAGGGCGCGCAGCACGGACAGTCTTTATAACGTGTCGCGACTTTTTAACACGACGCAAACGGAGCTGGCGTCCCTTAATAAACTCTCGCCGCCTTATAGATTGGCGCAAGGCCAGTTGCTGAAAATCCCAAGCAGTTATGATACGGCAGACGATGTTTCGATGCCGGTCGATACGGCGATGTCTGCGCCGCCGCTTCCGGCGAGCGTGGAATCTGTCCCCCTGTCGTCTAATTTGCCCCCGCAGATCACTACGCCGGTCACTGGGGCGTCGACAATGCCGCCCCAGCCGGTAAATAACGCAATTCCTGAAACACCCGCTGCCGCGCCTCTGCAAACGGCAAGCGCCGCGAAAGATTTACCAGTGCCGCCTCGCGCCGGAAAATTCCTGAAGCCGGTCAATGGTAAAGTGATTTCCAATTTCGGCGACAAGGCTGATGGTCAGCATAATGATGGTATCAATATCGCAGCTGTTAGAGGCGATTCAGTCCGCGCCGCTGAAAACGGTAAGGTCGTCTATGTCGGAGATGAGATCAAGGGCTACGGGAATATGATCCTGCTTCGTCATAAAGACCAATACATGACGGCTTATGCGCATCTGGGAAAAATGCTGGTTAAAAAAGGCGATGTGATTACGCGCGGCCAAACGATAGGGACAGTGGGGGCGACAGGTTTCGTCGATAAGCCACAGCTCCATTTTGAAATTCGCAAAGGCAAGAAAGCGATTGATCCTGCTGGGATGATCTAATCATAGATCTAAAAATTTCCACGTTCTTGCAATTCACGGTCTTTAATCTGAACATCGAATTTCAAGCGCATGTTCTCTCGGGTCAGGTTATAAAAATACTTATAGTAGGATTTTTCGTCGATCAGGTAGCGGCCTTCATTTCCGATAGTTGAAATGCGGATGCCGCGCGGGCCGATCGTGGCGAATTTCCCCGGCGCTTCCGGATAATTCATTAAAAGAATGAAATTGCCTTTTTCTTCGAAAGGATTTGTGTATTTAAATTGTTCACCATTTATGGGCGGCAGTTTACGCATAAAAGAGTCGTATAAATTTAGATTGTCTTGTTTATCGATGAGCCAGGAAGGGTTGGGTAAGTTTTGGTTGATCCAGTAGCGGGCGACGATACCTTTTGAGTTCATTGGATAGACTTCACCGGGAAATTTTTCAAAACTGGATTGATTGGTGACTTCTTCTTTTAGAAATTTATAAAAATTTCTTACGTCTTCATAATACTTGTCTTTCGCTAAAATAGTTGAAACCAGCAAACCGTTCTTGGAAAGGTAATAATCTTTACCTGTCAAACCATTCGCATTCTTGACGCTCATGACCAACATTTCATCCGGCTTATTGATAAAAGGGCTGACTTTTTCTTTTTCGCCCTTTTTCATGCTTTCGGCCAGATATTCAAAACGGCGCCATTCGTCAGATTCGTTCATCCGCCATTTATATACTTCTGTAAAACCCTCTTTTGCCGCAGGATCGGCTTTATACAGCCGGATAGAGACTTGCGTGTCCGCATGGGCGGGCAGAGCCAGTAAAAGAAAAAGGGCAAACAGAAGAAATCTCATTATCATTATATAAGCACAGATTTTGCATAGGATAAATAGACCTGTTCCCTTGTCTTTAGGGCGTAAGAGAGGATATATAGTCCTCATCTCAACATCACTTAAGGACGATTGAATGTTAATTAAATCTGCTTTTGCGGCTTCCGAAGCGACAACCGCCGCCGTTCCAGCTGCAACATCTACCGCCGGTAGCGCAGCCTTCCCGCAAACCATCATGTTCACGGTCGTTCTGGTTATCCTGTTCTACTTCCTTTTAATCCGTCCTCAGCAAAAACGGTATAAAGAACATTCTGACATGCTGGGCAAGCTGGGCGTTGGCGATACGGTTGTGACGCAAGGCGGGGCGATCGGCAAAATAGATTCCATGCCTTCCGAAAAAGAAGTCATCGTCGATTTCGGGAATAATATAAAAATGACCATATTGCGGTCTTCCGTCATGGGTAAATACGAAGCAGACACTAAAAAGACAGATAAAAAATGATTCATATTGCACGCTGGAAAATGGTGCTGATCGTAGCGGTCAGCATCCTTTCTATTCTTTATACGGTTCCAAGCTTTCTGGATCAAAAAACCAAGGACTGGCTCCATGCGCATGCGCCGGCCTGGGCTCCAACGCGTGCCGTTAATCTAGGTCTTGATCTGCGCGGTGGATCTCATCTCTTGCTGGAAGCCGATATCGACAGTGTGATCAGGCAAAAGACAGAAGACGGCGCGACCGCTTTGCGCGCGGAAATGCGTAAGCGGAAAATAGCCTTTGCTAATGTGTCGCTAATTCCAAACGGCATTAAGGTTGAACTGAAATCTGAATCTGATTTATCAGCGGCGGAAAAGGAATTGCGCCTTACTGATGACACTTTTGTGGTGTCACGCGATGGTTTGGTGTTGCAGGGAATCTATGACGAGCGCGCTTTAAAAACCATTCGTACCCAGACATTGTCACAATCGATTGAGATCGTGGAACGCCGCGTTAATGAAACGGGAACGCGTGAACCGATGATCCAGCGTCAGGGTGATACCCGCATTCTTGTCCAATTACCGGGTGTTGAAGATCCTCAGCGTATCAAGGAATTGATGGGCCGCACGGCGAAGTTGACTTTTCACCTGGTAGATCTGGATGGCAGCGGTATCGATGCGCGTCTTTTACCGATGCATGATAACCCCGCGCAAAAAATAGCCATCAAGCGCCGCGTGATTATGAGCGGCGATATGCTCGTGCAGGCGCAGCCGTCTTTTCAGGAAGGCGCTCCGGTTGTCAGCTTTAAACTGAACGCGATTGGTGCGCGTCGCTTTTGTGACGTAACAACGCAAAATATCAACAAGCCGTTCGCGGTTGTGCTGGATGGCGAAGTTATCACCGCGCCGAATATCAACTCCGCCATTTGCGGCGGTCAGGCCATCATTTCCGGTAGTTTCTCGGTTCAGGAGGCAAGTGATCTTTCGCTGCTTTTAAGAGCCGGTGCCCTGCCGACAACATTGACTGTAGTCGAAGAACGCTCTGTCGGCCCGACGCTCGGCTCTGACTCGGTCAAGGCCGGTGCAATCGCCAGCTTTGTTGCCTTCGCTCTGGTCGTCGCCTTGATGCTGGTTTGTTACGGCTTGTTTGGCTTGTTTGCTTCTGTCGCTCTTGTGGTCAATCTATGTCTGACGTTTACGGTTATGACCTTGATCGGCGCAACGCTGACCTTGCCGGGTATCGCTGGTCTTGTTCTCACCATCGGTCAGGCGGTTGATGCCAACGTGCTTATTTTCGAACGGATGAAAGAAGAGATCAGGGCAGGGCGCTCGGTCATGTCGGCCATCGATACCGGCTATCAAAAAGCCATGTCGTCGATTATCGACTCGAACCTGACGGCGCTTATATCCGGCGCCATCTTATATGCGGTTGGTACCGGCCCGATTAAGGGTTTTGCCGTGACGCTGACTATCGGTATTCTGACGTCGCTTTTCTCTGCCATCATGCTAACCCGTATGATGCTGTTGATCTGGCTAAAGCGTACTAAAGCCAAAACAATTCCGATTATGTGAGTGATAGAAAATGAGAATTTTTAAATTTGCGGAAACCGCAAACTTCAACTTCGTCGGACAACGCTATATCGCGTTTTTTGTCACTATTGTTATGATCATCGGCTCATTGGCGCTGTTTGCGACCAAGAGCCTGAATTACGGGATCGACTTTACCGGCGGCGTCATGATGGAAGTGCGCGTGCCGGAAATGCCCGATCTGGCTAAAATGCGCGGTGAATTGGATAATCTGGAACTGGGACAAATTTCCATTCAGGAATTCGG
Source organism: uncultured Micavibrio sp. (assembly GCA_964633355.1). Taxonomy (GTDB): domain Bacteria; phylum Pseudomonadota; class Alphaproteobacteria; order Micavibrionales; family Micavibrionaceae; genus Micavibrio_B. The sequence continues at coordinate 9,140 of CAZWGO010000003.1, read as the reverse complement.
CCAGAAAACGGATTTGATGATCCGCATTCCCGAACAAAAGGGCGGCAATGTCGCCCAGCAAGCTGCGCTGACGAAAGTGCAGGAAACGATCAATGCTGAATTCCCTGACAAAAAAGTCGATTATCGCCGCACGGAATTTGTCGGCCCGCAAGTCGGCGATGAGTTGAAAGCACGCGGCGCATGGGCGTTTGGCCTGACAATCCTTGCCATCCTCGGCTATGTCTGGTGGCGCTTCGAATGGCAATACGGCGTTTCCTCGATCATCTGTCTGATCCACGATACGCTGGCTGTTGTCGGATTGTTTTCTTTTCTCGGTCTCCAATTCGATTTAACGGCGCTTGCCGCCGTGTTGATGGTGGCAGGTTATTCCACCAATGATACCGTAATTGTTTTCGACCGTATTCGCGAGAACCGCCGTAAGTTCAAAAAAATGAGCATGAAGGAATTGATTAATCTCTCGGTGAACCAGACTTTGTCTCGTACCTTGATGACATCGCTGACTACCGTTCTGGCGCTCGTGGCTCTTCTTTTCGGCGGTGCCGTCATTCGTGATTTTGTTATCGCTATGCTGTTCGGTGTATTCGTCGGGACCTATTCGTCGATTTACGTTTCTGGCGCTGCGCTGCTTTATCTGCCGTTCCCGGACGATAAAAAGCGTCATGATGGCGGCGAAGAAATTGTTGCGGCTTAAATGACGGATGTAACGCCACTTTTAAAAGCCGGGCAGAAAATCATCCAGAGTTATGCTGCGGGAAAGTTTAAAATCAGCGGCGTTTACTATGAGCATCCGGTCATCATTACGCCCATGGCGGTTGATGAATGGAAAGTTGCAAGCCTTGAAAACCTGTCGCCGCAATCTTTTCTCCATCTCAAAAATGAAATCGATGTTTTGATCATTGGCTCCGGTAAAACCGGCGCACTTCTTATGCCGCAAAAGCGTATTGAATTTAAAGAAGCCGGATTTTCAATCGAAATAATGGACACCGGGGCGGCGTGCAGAACCTTCAATGTCCTCACCGCCGAGGGAAGAAGAGTAGCGGCAGCGCTGATCCCTATGGATCGTTAATCAAATAGAGTTTGTAATTTTAATTCGTGCCTATAGGATGAGTTTACTTTATCTCATGCTGATTGGCGGTTGTCATGCTTACGCGCGTAAAAATACATTACCCCGCTGTTATAACTTTTCTGCTTGGCCTTTTGTTAAGCATCGGACTTTTTTACTTCGTAAATCAGTCTGAGAAGCGAGCTGTGTATGATGAGGTTAAAGGGCGCGCCAGAAGCTTTCAGGAGCAGTTTCGCCAGAGCATCAGGCAGCATCTTATTCTCTTGCGGGCCACAGACGCTTTCTATCTTTCTTCAAATGATGTGAGCAAGGAAGAATTTGATAAATTTGCCGTCGGCTTAATTGAAAATCATGCCGAAATTATAAGTCTGCAATTCGTTACGAAGCAAAAGTCGACACATGCAAGCCAGCCGAATGCGACTTATATTCTTGAGAAGATGGTAACCAATCAAGGTGATCTCTCTCATCTGGGCATGGATCTTGGGGGAATGCCGGACCTAAGAAAATATCTACGCCAGGCTGAAGTTCTGGGCGCGCCTGTCATGACGTCGCAAATGAAAGCGTTTGAAGAAGAGGAAGATGACGATGAAGCTGATGATGTTTATCTGATTTATCCTCTAGACAAGGAAGTCGTCAGTCGCAATGCTCCGTTGGCCGATAAAGCTTTTTTAGTGATGGGTTTAGATTTGAAAGTCGCTACTCAGGAATATGCGGCTCTCGATATTTTTAAAGGGTTGTTTATTCGTGTAACGGCCAATACAGCCCGAGGTAACGAAATCATTTTTTCAAATACCGACAATGATTTTAAGGCCCTTTACTCTGAAAACCTGTCGATAATGTCGCAAAATTATAATTTTGCATACGGACTTAATAGGAGTGTTTTAAAGGCCGACCTGCGGTCTTTCATAATACTTTTTGCTGGTTTCTTTCTTACCGTTTTCTTGTCAGTAAATATCTATACTTGGCGGAAGCAGCTTCTCAAGGATGATGCCATAAAGAAAATCTTGAACGCTGCGATTGAAGAAAAAGAAGCCCTATATTCGAGGGTCAAAAAGACGCAGGTCGAATTGCAGGAACGTGAGGTTCTGCTGCAGACAATTCTTGATAATATGCCTTTGGCTATTTTTGCAAAAGATGCGCGAAATGATTATCGCTGGTTGATGTTAAATAAGATGGCGGAAAAAATGTTTCTCTTGAAACAGGGGGATGTCGTTGGGCGAAGTGATTACGACTATTTTCCAAAAGAAGAGGCGGATTTTTTTCGCAAGACTGATATTGATGTGATTGCCGGAGGTAGAGTGATTGAGGTTGAGGCAGAGCCTGTTACCACCGCCAAAGGAACTTTTACCGCCCATACCATAAAAGTACCGATTTATGAAGCTGATGGTGCACCATCTATGCTTCTTTGCATTACGGAAGACGTAACTGAGAAAATAAAGGTCCTTGAAGAGCTTCGCGTTGCAAAGGAAGAGGCTGAGCAGGCGAACGTAGCCAAATCGGATTTTTTGGCCAATATGTCTCACGAGCTTAGAACGCCTCTGAATAGTATCTTAGGTATGAACAGATTGCTACTTGAGTCTGATCTTAAGCCGGAACACCGTGAGCTGGCTGATAGCGTTTTTCGCTCTTCGGTAAATCTTCTCGAAATTGTAAATGATATTCTTGATCTTTCAAAAATTGAATCGGGCGAGCTTGAGCTTGAGAAGATCGGCTTCGACGTCAACTATGTTTTCTACAGTGTAGTTCATGCTCTTCAGCATCTTGCCAAGGAAAAGCATATTAAGCTTGAGAAGGATTATGATGCAGACGCTTTCCCTTATGTTATTGGCGATCCGTTGCGCATGACACAGGTGATAACAAATGTTATCAGCAATGCCATTAAATATACGCATCATGGAAGTGTCACATTCAAAGCGTCATGCCACTCGACGACTGAAAATAGAATTGAAATTATATGCGAGATTAGCGATACCGGGATTGGTATTCCTGAAGATAAGCTGGAAAGAATTTTTGAAAAATTCGGGCAGGCGGATACTTCGACGACGCGGAAATATGGCGGGACCGGCTTGGGCTTAACGATAACCCGTCAGCTGATAGACATGATGGGCGGCCACATCTCCGTAAAAAGCGAATTGGGCAATGGTTCGGTTTTCACAATCAGAATTCCTTTCGATAGAACCGACGAATTAAGCTCGTCAAGTATGACAAGAACCAAGCGCTTGTCTATAGGGGCTATCCCGGCATCGGAAGCGAAAATTCTTGTTGCCGAGGATCATCCGGCCAACCAGATATTGATTAAAAAAATTCTTCATAAATTTGGTATTGATAAATTTTCTGTTGTTGAAACTGGAACCGCAGTCTTGGAAAAGTTCAAGGAAGAGGACTGGACCGTCCTTTTAATGGATTGCCACATGCCTGAAATGAACGGTTACGATGCGGCACTTGCCATACGTGATTTTGAAGCTGACAATAAACGTCAAGCCATGCCAATCGTGGCCATGACCGCTAATGCGATGGTGGGCGAAAGAGAAAAATGCCTTCGCTGTGGAATGAATGATTATATCAGTAAACCAATCGATATGGACGAAATGAAAGAAATTCTGGCCCAATGGGTTGCTTTTGAAAAAACCGAGATTGTGCAGGATGTAATAATAATTGATGAAAGTATGCCGGTTAATTTCTCGTTGATGCGAACATTTACGGATGGAGACATCCAAGTTGAGAAAGAACTTGTCGAGGTTTTTGTCGTGGAGTCCGAAAAAAATATGGCCGCTCTGAAAAAATCCCGTTTCGAGGGTGGTCATGACTGGGTTGAGGCGGCGCATATGATGAAAGGCGGTGCCGGAGCCATAGGTGCCTTTATTCTTCAGGCTCTTTGTAATGAAGCTCAGCATTTTTCAGGCAGCTCGGAAGAGCGCCAGGAATTGCTAGCTAAAATTTCTTCAGAATATGAGCGGGTTAAAGCTTATTTGAGAAAAGAAGGGTTTTTGGCTTAGAAGATTGTCGGGCATTTCTCGACATATTCAAGAAGCTTGTCTTTGGAGAAGGGCTTCGCCATAAACCCCTTTGCGCCGTTCTTGACAGTTTTCGTTACATTTTCAATCGAGCTGTCCGAACTTAACATGACGATATAGGCGTCAGGGTCGAGTGCAAGCAGGGAGGCCAGATTTTCCATCCCGTCTTTTCCTGGCATATGTATGTCGAGAAACAGAATATCAGGATTATATTTTTTATAGGCTGAAACGATTTCACTACCGTGAATGACTTCATGAACAGTAAATTTTTCATTGAACCCTTTTTTTAGAAGAGTGCGCATATACATGTCGTCATCGGCGATAAGGACGATATTTTCGGTGCGCGCCTGTCTTTGGGCGGAACTTGCCGACAATATTTTAGGCGGAGTTATTTTGATCGAGATCGTAAGCCTTGATAAATTTTCTGCGGTTGGTTTTTCTATATGAACGTCGCAATATCCGGCGGGCAATGCGCTTTCAATTTTCTTTGAAAGGGCGCCAGGGGGCGAAGATATGATTCCTTCGTGAAGCAGCATCAGTAATTCACGTTCACCTCCCAGATAGATAAGGCCTTCTTTGTCCTTGAATAAGGATTTAAGAACATCTGCAGCTTGAGTGGAGGAAAGTTTCTCTGCCGGCATATCCAGCAATTTGACCGTGACCAATTGCCATTCCACGATGCTGGGTTTGATCTTGGGTAGAAAGGCCAAAAATTCCAGATGGTTTTTGCTGGTTAATATTTCCATTACAGCCTCTTCTTTTTTGATTCTAATATAGAAATAGAAGGCTAAGCAAACGATTAAGTGAAAAGGGCCGCCTGAGGCGACCCTTCGGATGCATTTTAAGGCGTGATTTTCAGTGGACCTTTATCAAGCAACTCCGCGACATATTCCCAATTGATCATGTTATCGACAAACGCTTCGAGATATTTCGGGCGTGCGTTGCGGTAGTCGATATAGTAGGAGTGCTCCCATACATCGACGCCCAGCACGGGTGTCTTGCCGTGCACCAATGGATTTTCACCGTTGGGTGTTTTAACGATCTCTAGTTTGCCATTGGCATCCAGCGCAAGCCATGCCCAGCCGGAGCCGAATTGGCCAACGCCAGCCGCAACGAAATCCGTTTTGAATTTATCATAGCCGCCTAGGTCTGATTGAATTTTTGCTTCGACAGCGCCCGGAATTTTCTTGCCACCGCCGTCTTTTTTCATCCAGTTCCAGAAATGGATGTGGTTGTAATGCTGGCCTATATTATTGAACAAAGGCTGATTTTTTTGATTGTAAGCGGCAACCATCGCTTCTTCCAGAGACTTGCCTTCAAGTCCAGTGCCCGCGATCAATTCATTGGCTTTATCGACATAAGCTTTGTGATGCTTGTCGTGGTGAAATTCGAGCGTCTCTTTGGACATATAAGGCTGCAACGCGTCATATGCATAAGGCAGCTCGGGAAGGGTAAAAGCCATAGTTAGTTCTCCTCTTGTTATAAGGAGACTAACCTATAACCTTTCGCCGATTAATCAATATGGATTACGCGCCAGAAGAGGGGAGCCGCCCATCGGGAGATAATTGACAGGCGCGTTCGAATTCACAGAAGGAATGTTGGATTTTACAAATCCTTCTTTCAATTTTCCTTTAGTCAATGCATGGAGGCCTATTACGGCAACTCCAAACACGCCGATCAGGCTAAGTGTCATATAGGATGGCATGCTGGAATCAATCGGAGCAGGGCTGGAGCTGATAGAAGTTTCTTGCGGTGCGGTTTCGGTTTTGACTGTTTCGATAACTTGGATAGGCGACTGTTCGACGACAGGTTTGATTTCTCCACTCTTGATGGCAGCTCTGATTTCTATTTTTGTTTTATTGATATCTGCATCGCGTGTCATATAATTTGGATATCCGGCATAAGCGAAAGCAAAATGCATATTTTCTATTGTGATGACGCCACCACCTGCCGTGCCGCCAGTACAGGTTCTTCCGGATTTAAGGAAGTTCAAGCCTTCAATGGTATTATTTTGAATGGCCGGAATTTTGCTTGTGATCGTAAATTTTTTCTCTTTACCATCTTTACCAACAGCGTAAACCGTTTCCTGCCTGTCGCCATAAGAGCGGAACTCATTCGGGAATTCCTTGTAAGCATGCGCAATGAGTTGTGCCATGCCGAGCGGTGTCATTTTATGCTTACCGACAACGCCTTTTTCATTATACCCTGTCGCGCTTGCAAAATGGTTCAAGCTCATATCCATGCCGATGTCTCGTGCAGTGGAGTTTGCCAAATCATAAAAAGCTTCTCGGCTACCTGATAAACGAATAGCGAGTGTATTTGGTGCATCGTTGGATGACCGTTTGGCAAGATAGTGCAATAAAACATCCGGTGTTGCCGCCGTGATTTTGACCGGCATTTCATCAGCGCCGTTTGTACTGCCGAAGACACTTGTATATCTAAAGCGGGAAACTTTTATAGGCTGGTCTTTTTTGATCGTTCCGTCATGCAACGCTTTTAAGGTCAAATACTCCGGCATTATTTTTGTGACAGAAGAGAAAAACGCTGAAGTATTTGCAGTCGCTGAATTGCCAACAATCTCGCCCGTCTGCATATTAATAAAGGCTTTTACGGGCCTCCATGATTTTTTTTGATCGGCGGTGCAATCGCTAGTTCTTACTGGCGCAGGTGTAGGTTCAGTTACTTCTTTATGAACTTTCGTAGCAGATGTTTTGGGTTTGGCTTTTTCAGTCTTTGCTTTTGGAGCAGGTGCCTTCTGTGCGGCATTGGTTTTTGACTTCGCATCGGCCTCGGAATCAATTGCGGTCAGGCCGAGGCTCAAGGCGAGGGGAAGCGCTAATTGGGCAAAATTGATCTTCATAGCAAAATTATTATGAAAATACTAACTGTTTGTCAAGAAATATGTAAACCATAGGCATTGCACGATTTACTCAATTACTCTAATCCATACAGCATGAAGCCGCCAAGCCTTGAAAATGACCTCGAATATTGCCGCCAAAGCCTTATAAAAGCCGATTATCATCATTATTTGATCAGCTTGTTTATGCCAGAAAATAAACGTCCCGTGCTCTGGGTTTTGGGCGCGTTCAGGCAAGTCATTGAAACTATTCCGGATTCGGTTTCCGATCCTGCCCTCGGTTATATGCGATTGACCTGGTGGCGCGACCAGATTGCCGTTTTAGAGCAGGGCGGCCTGACTAAAGGCCAGCCTGTTCTGGGCGCCATTCAATCCCGTCTGTCGAATTACAACTTGCTAAGCGACTTTATCAACGAGCAGGAAGCAAGAATCGAAACTCCCGACGCCGCCCTTAACTCGACCGTCTATCCAAAACTGCTGCAATCTATTTTAGGGCCGAACTTTGCCCGTTACCAAAAACTCGAAAACAAACTAACCGAAATTTTAAAATCACATCACGGCACGAAATGGGAGCCTAACCCGCCGTTTCTGGCGCTCAGACTTTGGATGGGCAATCTATTTACTTGACATAACTTTTAAATGTAGGTACTTAGTTTCCAAATTAATGCGTAAAGAGATGTGTAATGAAACAAAGTGAAATCGAAGCTCAAACTCAGGAAGCTTTGGAAAAAGCCAAAAAGTCAGAATCTATTAGAGCTGCCCGTGTCAAACACGTTGGTTATTTGGGAAAGAAGCTTCCTCACAAGGCTGAACAAGCCATAAAAATTCTTTCCCATCCGAAACTAAGCGGAAATGATGCCGTTGTTTGGATCGGCGCTTTCGCCATTACAAATTTCTATGCTTCTGTTGATGCGTTGAAAAAAATCGGCAGTCCAAAAGCCATTGAGCGGCTCGTCTGGATGGCCTCAGATCGCATAAACACTGATCAGCGTGCTGAATTGCCTGATATTGTCAAAGCGCTCAAAGACATACAAACTGATGAAGCTTTTACGGCGGCTGACCATATTCTTCACAATGACTCATTGCGCAGCGTCCCTGAGTTACAGCGTTACTTGTCGGTCAGAAAAGAATTTAACGCTCATGCACAAACGCAACAAATTCTCGAAGCGGAAAAATCGATCTCACGAATAGCCTTGTCTATAACAGGCGATCATTTCGAAGCCAGGTTGCAATCCTCGTCTGCTATCCCTGTTTTAAGAGATGTTCTCAACGAGGCCGTGCTTGCTGTGCCGTCACTGGCTCAAGAAAAACGAGTGAAGCAGGCGATCGAAAAATTATATGCGGCAGTTCTAAAGCCGGATTGATAGCGCTTAAAATCTTTCATTCCCGCACATGCGGGAAACTTTCTTTTGGCACAAAACTAGGGACGAAGTGAATCACTTGTCCCTGTTTAAATCCTCTATGTGATGCCTCTAGAATTTTTTGCCATCCCTGCGACTTGTCCTCCGAAGCCTTGGCGAAGGCGGAAAGCAGGGATTACCTCTTCAGGATTTAACCGGAAAAACTAATAGGTATTAATTCCTTGACATTTAGGGGAATTTAGTCCTATATTTGCTGTATGACACACGAAACAGACACCGCCCACCAAGAAAACCCCGAAAACGAAACCTCCTGCCAACCAATGCTGCAGCCGAAATCATGTCTCGGCGTGAAGGCGATATCCCAATATAAAAAAATGGGCGTCGAGATCACGCCTGAAGACTATGCAAGGCTTAAGGCCGATTTGGAGAATAATATTATCTATCAGGATTTTGAAAATATTGAGAGCGACCAGTTATTCGTCAAACAATCGATGCTGATGGATACTGCGTTTCACTATTTTTATGCCGGAGGTGAAACTGGCGTCATAAATGATGACGCTTTTCTTCTGGCCCTCAGGGCGCAGCGGCAATGTAGAGCGACGATCGAATTTGTCCGTCGATTCCGGCACAACAAGAAGAAATTTGAATTTCAGCAGGAGAAATTTGAATATGAAATCCAGAGAAGATAATGGCTGTATCTTCCTCTTCCTCTTCCTCTTCCTCTAAACTACGCAACTGGACGCCCTTGCAGCGTCAGGATCAAAGTGCCAAATGCCGCGCCCAGAAGATATGGCTTAAAGCCACAGGTCCCAAAACCATAGAAGGTAAAAAGCGTTCATCGCAGA
>CAZWGO010000002.1:0-191986 GCA_964633355.1 uncultured Micavibrio sp. | reverse complement strand
AAGCCGATGGAAGTCTCTGTCTCACCGATATCGTTATCAATTGTCTTTGGAATTCCGACCATACGAATTCCGCCCTGCATGGCCAGTTTGCGCAAGATAGCAAAGCTTCCGTCGCCGCCGATACCAATCACGGCTTCGACACCTAATTTTTTAAAATTATCGATAATCTCGTAAGAACGATCTTTATGTGTGCCGTCCGGCATCGGGTAATCGAATGGATTTCCTTTATTCGTTGTGCCGAGGATCGTACCTCCCATCCGCATGACATTATTATCAAAGTCATTCGGCTTTAATATGCGAACCTGTGGTGGATCAACCAGCAAACCGGCTGTACCGTCCAAAATACCGACAACTTCCCAACCGAGAAGATCCGCACGGTGAACCGCTGCCCGAATGGCGGCATTCAAACCTGCACAATCACCACCACTTGTCAGAATTCCTATTCTTTTAGTCATAAATTACTCCTGATAACTATATTCCGCGGTAGAATATCACTAATTAATTCCCCGTAAACCATTATCTCAACTTATAAAATTGCTTATCAAAGGTTATTTTTTCTGATATGAAATATCTTCCTTTTAAATACGGATTTACATGCTGGACGATGACGATATCCGCGAGCAACTCGAAGAGCTGCGTCGCGAACATAAGCAAGTTGATGAACAAATCGAAACTCTTTCCCGGGTCCAGCCGGTCGATTTCCTTCACATAACTAAACTTAAAAAAGAGAAGCTGCGTCTGAAAGACCAAATTCAAAAGCTGGAGAGCTCGCTGATACCGGATATTCTGGCATGAGCGCCTCCGACCTCGCCCCGCAAATCGGTATTATCATGGGGTCCCAGTCAGACTGGGAAACAATGAGCCATGCCCATAAAATTCTTCATGATCTCGGTATTCCCCATGAAACCAAAATCATTTCCGCTCATCGCACACCAGACCGCATGTTCGAATACGCCAAAAGCGCGAAATCACGCGGCTTGAAAGCCATTATTGCGGGCGCAGGCGGCGCAGCCCACCTCCCCGGTATGGTCGCAGCCCTTACACCCCTCCCGGTTTTGGGCGTACCAGTCGAAAGCCATTCGTTGAAAGGTCAGGATTCCCTTTTATCTATCGTCCAGATGCCAGGCGGGATTCCGGTCGGTACATTTGCCATTGGCAAACCCGGCGCCATAAATGCTGCGCTCTTCGCCGCTTCTATTTTGAGCCTTTCAGATAAAGAGCTCGCTCAACGTCTGGATGATTTCCGGAAAAAGCAGACTGAAGCCGTGACAATCGAGCCTGTAGTTTAGTTTTTATTGAATTTCCATCATAATTGCGCCATGCTTTTAGCGTTAGTCTTCATCGTGAAAAGACACGCCGTCTTTCGGCAATCCCCAAGGCGCACGGAGGGCGATCATTCAATAGTGCAGGGTTTAAAGTACATAGCTAGAAGATAGCACTTTTTCGTCATTACCCGACTTGTTCGGGTAATCGCTCACCGCACATGGTCTTTCAGACATCAACCACTTACAGCCAAAAAACCGTTCAAAATCGACGAACGAACTGAACAACCGTCAAACGAACTAGACAAAGGTTAACAAGAAGGCCTAAGACACCTTGAAAAACCGACGAGCAAACTGAGAGACCCAGCTTAAGTCATTGTTTTTAAAAAGGTCGGATCTTATCTCAGACAAATAGCCGACAATGCCAGCCCGTCATTACCGTCAATATCACGCCTTCTACGGCTGAAGTGATTGGAACTACTAAAGGTATCGACGGAAGAAACCTCAGCCACTTTTACATTCATAACTTCCAGATTATGAAGTGCATGCGCCACATAGTCGAAAACAAATCCTTTTGCCTTGCGCCATTCACATTGCAAAAAATTGCCTGTTTTGGGGTTATGACCGACAAGATTTAAACCTGTTTCCCGATCCAGAAAATGATTGTCTTTTTGTAAGCAAGGCCCATGTAAGCCTCTATATTTTTTGCACCTAACTCTCTCATTTTAGAGACAACTTTGAAATCCATGCCCTGAATAAGACTGTCACGGCGCAAATGTACAGCAGCTGCAATTGAGTTTTCATCGTCCGCTAGAAGCAATGGCATGCAATCAGCGGTTAAAACACCAACAGCAATGTTTCTTTCAGTCGTGATCAAAGCATCGACTTTTGGCCGTTCTTTGCTTAGGTCCTCTTCACTGACAACCTGAAAATCAGTTCCCGCCTGTTGCGCAGCTGTTAAAAGCCGACTCGAGCACAAATCAAATTGTGCCAGTAATTTCTGGCGGTTGATTAATGCAGCTTGTCTCGCAGGACTTTCCACAGTACCTAATCCGCAATGCCCATCTGAAAAAGTGTTGAAAATTGTTTGAATCATTATTACTCAATATCCCTGCAATTAATCATTTATCATAACTATTTTTGTATCGTCAAGCTTGCAATTCCCCTCGCTATAAGCAAAATCAGCCCGCAATGAAGAATCGTCCCAAAACTCTCGGTATTATAGGCGGTGGCCAATTAGGCCGCATGTCGGCCATGGCCGCTGCCCGTCTTGGTATTCAGACACATATATACACACCAGAGAAAGACTCTCCCGCTTCGCATGTCGCCGCCAAAACGATTATCGGCGAATACGGCGACAAGAAAGCCTTGCTGGATTTTGCCAAGGGCGTCGATGTCATCTCATATGAATTCGAGAATATCCCTGTCGATACAATTAAAGCCCTTAAAAAAGTGCGTCTTGTTTTTCCTGACGCCAATGTACTGGAGATTTCCCAACATCGCTTGTCCGAAAAACAATTCCTGAATAATTGCTTTATACCTACAGCAAAATGGGCCCCTGCTTTAAAGCCGGAAGATATTGAAGTGACGCTTCAAAAATGGGGCGTAAAATCCTGCATTATCAAGACAACCCGCCTTGGCTATGACGGGAAAGGTCAGATAAAATTCAAACTTGGCGATGACGCAAAAGCTGCATGGCAAGCTTTAAAGTCAAAAGAGAATATCATCGAAGAAATCATTGATTTTAAATGTGAAGTTTCAGTCATAATTGCCCGCGATCGCTTTGGTGAATCCGTCATTTACGATCCTGTCCTGAACGACCACAAAAATCATATTCTATCGAAAACCACGGCCCCTGCGCCGATCTCTGACGCAATTGCGAAAAAAGCGAAGCAGTATATTAAAAGAATCGCCGACAATCTTGATTTGACAGGCGTTCTGGCTCTTGAGCTTTTTCTGACCAAGGACGGTAAATTAATTGCCAATGAAATGGCCCCCCGTCCTCATAATTCCGGCCATTGGACCATCGACGCCTGTGCCGTGTCGCAATTTGAAAACCATGTCCGCAGCGTTTGCGGCATGCCTGTTGGTTCTGCCAAACGCCATTCAGATGCGGTTATGCTGAACCTGATCGGCGACGATATAAATCTGATCCCTGAATACCTCGATAAGCCGAATGCCTGCGTCCATCTATACGGCAAAAAAGAATCCCGCCCGGGCCGAAAAATGGGGCATATTAATTTACTGAAACCTAAAAAGAGAGAAAAATGACCAACGCAGTTAAAGCGCAAAACGCTTCCGGTATTCGCATCGAAACAGACTCCTTTGGTGAATTGGAAGTTCCCGCCAGTCAATATTGGGGCGCACAAACGCAACGCTCACTCGGCAATTTCAAGATCGGCGGCGAAAAAATGCCAGTGCCGCTTATCCGTGCGCTTGGCATTATCAAACGCTCTGCTGCGCAGGCCAATCAGGCTCTCGGAATTTTGGATTCCAAACTGGCGCAGGCCATCGTTCAAGCAGCCGATGAAGTCATCGACGGCCAAATGGATAATGAATTTCCTTTAGTGGTCTGGCAGACAGGTTCCGGCACCCAGACAAATATGAATGTCAATGAAGTAATTTCAAACCGCGCCATTGAAATAATGGGCGGCGAGATGGGAAGTAAGAAACCCGTTCACCCGAACGACCATGTCAATATGGGCCAGTCATCGAACGATACATTCCCGACCGCGATGCATATTGCTGCAGGCGAACAGGTTTTTCATGAGCTAATCCCTTCCCTTGAATATTTGCATTCGGCGCTTCACCAGAAATCTATGGATTTCGGCTCCATCGTTAAAATCGGACGTACGCATTTGATGGACGCAACGCCGCTCACGCTGGGTCAGGAATTTTCGGGTTACGCCAAACAAATCGAATACGGCATTGAGCGCGTAAAAAACACTCTGCCCCGTTTGATGCAACTTGCCCAAGGCGGCACGGCGGTTGGAACAGGCATCAATACAAAAGTAGGATTTGCCGAGAAATTTGCTGCGGAAGTTGCCGAAATTACCAGCCTGCCTTTTGTTACAGCCGAGAATAAATTCGAAGCGCTCGCCGCACATGATGCAATGGTCGAATTGTCCGGCGCCTTGAATGTTCTTGCGGCATCTCTGATGAAAATAGCTAACGATATACGCCTTCTCGGCTCCGGCCCGCGCTGCGGTATCGGCGAGATCATCCTGCCGGAAAACGAACCCGGTTCTTCCATCATGCCGGGCAAGGTTAACCCGACACAATGCGAAGCGATGACGATGGTTTGCACTCAAGTCATGGGCAATCATATGACGGTGACAGTCGCTGGAAGTCAGGGACATTTCGAATTAAACGTTTACAAGCCGGTTATCATCTTCAACGTGCTGCAATCCATCCGCCTGATTGCCGATGCCTGCCGCTCGATGACAGATAACTGCATCGTCGGTATCGAAGCCGATGAAAAACGTATCACGAAGTTAATGAACGAAAGCCTGATGCTTGTGACCGCTTTGAATCCTCATATCGGCTATGACAATGCTGCTAAAATTGCCAAGAAAGCGCATGCTGAAGGTACATCCTTAAAAGAAGCTGGGATCGAGCTTGGCCTTTTGACGTCGGAACAATTCGATCAATGGATCCGCCCCGAAGATATGATCAAGCCTAAATGAATGAATTAGAAACGGTTCTTTCTGCAAAAGTCATCAAGCGCTCCGTATCTATCGCCGGACATTTGACGAGTATTTCGCTGGAAGAACCGTTTTGGCTTGAATTGCAAAACATCGCCAAGGCTGAAAAAATCAGCCTCTCCAAACTCATTGCCCGCATAGACAAAAGCCGCGGCACTAATTTATCAAGTGCGCTGCGGCTTTATGTTTTATATCACTCGAAGAATTATTGGCCGAATAATCCCTGAAGCGCTTTTACGCCTTCCTGAATCTGCTCCTGCTTTTTCTGCTCTTTGGTTTTCTCTACAGGTACGACAGTTGTATCTGTTTCGGCAGCAGGTGTTGTCGTAGATTCAGTAGCTTCAGGAGTTGCCGTCTTAGCTGCTCCGCCCAGAGGGAAACCCAGCTTGTCGCCAAGCTTGTCTGTAATCAGCTTCTGAACTTTCTCTGTGGCTTTCTCGCGAAGAAAACCTTCGATAATACTGCCGCCAGCTTGCGCCGGATTATCGAGAGGACCGGAAATTGTAAAGTCAAATGGCGGGACTTCAGAATTTTTGACCGTCATATTATTCTTCAGGTCGATCGTCCATCTTGGCAGGTTTACGTTTCCTGTACTGGTCAATAAAGCCTGCTGCCCGTCGAATTTGATCTGCGAGAAATTCACAACGCCGCTGGCAATAGTAAAATCAGCATTGAACGTACTGAAAGCTGTTTGGCCATCCTTGAAGGAACTTAAGAGGCTTCCTGCGCGCTCGAGCGGCTTGAAGCTTCCCTTGGCAGTTTCGGCAAGCTTTGCAGCATCGACGCCTTTAATGACGATGTTGTCACCGTTGATATTTCCCTTACCGCTCAAGGCATAGACCAGTGCCGCCGGAGAAATGCCGGAAGATGCGATATCCAGATTAAAAGACTTGATCATGCCAGATAGCGTATCTGATTGTTTATTCTGAACCGCGCTAAGCAGTTGCTGGGCATTGATATTATTTGCCTTTGCGCTCCAGGTCATCGAGAGTGGTGCTTGAGCCGTACCACCTTTCATATTGCCATTGATTGCCGCATCGCCGCCAAACATCTGTGCCGACATATTGCCGATGTTTAAAGAGCCGTCATTCAGTTTAAACGACAGATTTGCATTGTTCAGCTTCCATAGACCTTGTGTGATAGACGCTGCTTTGATGGCTAGATCGGCATTAAACTTGCTCATCCATGATGTATCGATAGCTTCACGCGACCATCTTGTTTCCGAAGAACTCGCTGCAGGAGCAGAAGAAGGCTTTGAAGAAGTTGTCGTCGTTCCTGCTTTCGGTGCGGCGGAATCAAACACCATATTGCCGAAATTTAAATCCCCATTTACCGATGGTTTTGCGCCAGACATATCGGCTGAGACTTTACCTGCAATAGATGTCGAGCCGATACTTCCCGAAATATTCGACAACTCATATTTCTTGTTATTCAGCGACACCAAGCTTGCAACATCGAGCGGCCCATTGAAACTACCGGGCGCCTCAAATGAGGGCGAGAAGTTACGTACTGCCGTTTGCAAAGATGGGTGACGGATACGAATGTTTAAACCTTCAATTTGCGGATTTTCGAGAGCTGATTTGACATTGCCCGCGCCGGTTACGGCAAAGTTGAGCGCATCGGCAGTTGCATTAAAAGCCATATTTTCAAGACTTCCTTTAAAAGTACCGGCAATTGAAGCCGCTCCCAAAGTCCTGTCCAGCTTCAGATCATAATTATACGCTTTTGCTAAGCCTTCCACATTTCCTGTCTTGGCATTCGCTGTTAAATCAAAGCCGGATAATTTTTCTAAATCTGCGATCGTACCTTTGACAGCAACAGTCGTATCGGCAACGGTTCCGAGCGAAAGATTAGAGATAGAAAGAGATTTGCCACTGCTGGTCAGTCCCGCATTGATATTCGAATAGGTCTTGCCTCCAAAACTTAAACTGCCAATCGAAGCCGAAATCGTACCGTCGAAGGGCAACGTCGTTCCTTTAATTTTAACGGAAGATTGCGCCTGATTTGCTTTCTCATTGATAACTTTTTGCGCCGCACTTTCCGTTGAAGGATTTAACTGACGCTGAATATCATCGATATCGATCTTACCGGCTTTAATCGTTGCATTGACTTTAGGACGTGCTCCCGCCTGCTGGGGCAAAGCATAATTTCCGGTCAGATTTATCGTCTGCCCCTCGAATCCGATAACACCCTGCTCTATTGTCACGATGTTATTTACAAACGTACCGGTTCCCTTAACCGAAAGATCACTTAGAATTTTGATAAGTGCATTTGCTGCCTTGATATCTCCGGAAGTCGATTCCAAATCGACGGACAATTTAGGCGAAGCAGACGTCTTTAATCCTGCAACTTTTAACGAGCCCTTATAAGCGAGATCGCCTAAGGCTAAATCCAGCTTATCGAGGCTGGCTGTATCGCCATCATAAATAACGGCTGTTGAAAGATGTAATGCGCCATTCAAATCTTCAGGCAGTTGCGGCTTATCCTTGCTGAAAGCAGCCATAGTGTTTTCGAGATCTTTTGCTGAGAGTTTCAAATCACCTTTAACGCTTAGATTATCCCCGGTCGTGATTTCGCCCTTATAGTTCCCGGACACATCCAGTTTAGGTAGAGCAATATCAAGATCAACTGAGGTCGGTTTTCCTTCAACCATTTCTCCGGTCTCGCCTTTTACAGCGATCTGGTTACCGTTATAAACAAGATCGGCATCGACATCGAAAGGACCCGTCAGGTTTTTGAGACTTAAATCCGTATTGAGATCGGAAATTTCATGCGCTGCTTTTTTGCTGTCATCTTTATAAACGATATGACCTTTTTCGATGTAAACGGAATCTAGAGTGATCGATTGAGTCTTTTCGTCATTCGGCGTCGATGGATTGGCCTGCTTTTCGCTCTGGGCTTTTTGCTCCTGCATCTTCGGCGTCATCCATGTCTGACGACCGGAAGCATCGACCAATAAATTGATATCAGGCTCTATTAATTTAACGCTCGAAATCTGAACCTGTTTTTGAAGAAGTGGCATTAGCTCAACGGATATTTCAGCTTTTTTAACCGCAACGATGCGTCGGTCACCAGCAGAAATCGTGGCTTCGTTGATCGTAACGTGAGGAACCGGCAGAATTGAAATTCCAAGATCATCCGCCCAGGCGACTTTATAGCCGGTCGATTCTTCGACTTTTTGAATGATGAGAGTTTTATATTTGTCCTGATCGAGGAATGACGGAATAATCAGTGCGATAACGACCAAAACGGCAATGATGGCACCAAGAACAATACTCCATTTTGGAATTTTGAAGTTTTTGCGGGGAGCATCGTCAAATCCCTGTACTTCAGATTCTGGAATATTTGTCATTTTCGGGGCCTACCTCATGGATTTTTTGAATCGATGAATAAGATATAGCCCAGATGAACAAAATTTAAACCCTGAATATGGATTTATGACGCCATATACTGGCCGCCATTGATCGTCAGCGTCGATCCATTCATAAACGCCGCTTTTTCAGAAGCAAGAAAAACAACCAGATCGGCAATCTCTTCAGGTTTGCCCATGCGCGCTGCCGGAATAGAACGAATAATGGAGTCGAGTACTTCTTTATGCATGGCGGCTGTCATATCGGTTTCGATATAGCCCGGGCAAATCGCATTGACTGTAATACCCTTTGCCGCACTTTCCAAAGCCAAGGCTTTTGTAAAGCCGAGCATGCCAGCCTTCGCCGCAGAGTAATTCGTCTGACCCAATTGGCCTTTTTGGCCATTGATAGAGCTGATATTGATAATGCGGCCAAAGCAACGTTCGCGCATACCGGCGATCACGGCGCGGCACATGTTGAAACACGATGTCAGGTTGGTTTCAATGACGTCATGCCATGATTCTTCGGCCATTTTATGAAGCATGCTGTCTTTGGTAATACCGGCGTTATTGACGAGAATGCGAACCGGGCCGTGATCGGATTCGATTTGGTTTATAACAGATGCGCATTCATCAAAACTTGAAACATCGCATTTATAAACGAAAGCGCCTGTTTCTTGCGTACATTTCTTGGCGGCGATTTCATTGCCATGATAGATGGCAGCTACTTTATATCCGGCTTCAATTAACGCCTTGGTAATTTCAAGACCAATCCCGCGTGTACCGCCCGTGACAATAGCAATTCCCGACATTAAGAAACTTTCTTCCAGCTAGATGTTTCGTCCCGCTCGACGCATAGCGCGATACCCATACCGCCGCCGATGCATAATGTCGCAAGACCTTTGTTCTTATTCGACCGCGCCATTTCATGAAGAAGCGTCACAAGGATACGCGCGCCCGATGCGCCGATCGGGTGGCCGAGCGCAATCGCGCCGCCGTTTACATTCACTTTTTCGGCACTGAGTTTCAAATCTTTCATAACGGCGCAAGCCTGCGCGGCGAAAGCTTCGTTCGATTCAATCAGATCGAGATCGTCAACACTCCAACCAGCTTTTTCTAGCGCTTTGCGTGACGCCGGAATTGGTCCTGTCCCCATGATCGACGGATCGACACCTGCCGTGGCCCATGATTTAATCTTCGCAAACGGCTCCAAACCGCGCTTTTTTGCCTCTGATGCACGCATCAGAACTAGTATGGCCGCTCCATCATTGATACCGGAAGCGGAACCTGCCGTGACTGTGCCATCCGTTTTAAAGGCTGGTTTTAATCCTTTGAGCGTATCGACAGTCGTACCCGCGCGCGGAAATTCATCTGTGTCGAAAACGACATCCTGTTTTTTGACTTTCAATGTGACAGGTACGATTTCCGCTTTGAATTTCCCAGCCTTGATCGCCGCTTCAGCTTTTTGCTGAGAGCTGGCTGCGAATTCATCCTGCGCATCGCGGCTAATACCATATTTCTCGGCGACGTTTTCCGCCGTGACGCCCATATGATAATTATTGAAGTAATCCCAAAGACCATCCTTGATCATCGTATCGGTCATCGTGCCATCACCCATTTTCACGCCATTGCGCAAATGAATGGCATGTGGTGCCAGGCTCATATTCTCCTGCCCACCTGCAACTACGATATCCGCATCGCCGTTTAGGATAGCCTGCATGCCGAGCGCAACAGAACGAAGACCGGAGCCACAAACCTGATTTATTGTCATGGCGGTTTTTTCAGCCGGAATACCTGATTTCATCGCTGTCTGACGAGCAGGGTTTTGCCCGGAAGCTGCCGTCAAAACCTGGCCTAAAATAACTTCATCGACTTCTTCGGGTTTTACGCCAGCATCTTCCAATGCCGCTTTGATAACATAAGTGCCCAACTCGACTGCGCTTAAAGACGAAAGACTTCCGTTAAAGGCGCCAAGCGCGGTTCTTTTTGCGGCAACGATGACGACTGAATCTTGTTCTGACATATATAAATCCCCTGCTGTGACTTCGCTTCGTAATATGCACGCGAAGGCAGATATTTCAAGGCTTGGTTTTCATGCTGCGCTGCGAAAATAGCCAGTCACGAAGCGGAATCCAGACCTGTTCTTCCGAGTTCCGGCCAACCATCATGCTGATATGTCCGCAATCCGGTTCTATAATTTTGGCACTTTTGATTTTTTTACCTAAAGGCCGTGTAGATGCCGGCGGTACTATCTTATCTTTTCCCGGCACAACAACGAAAGCAGGTTTGGCAATATTCTCCGGCTGGATAATTTTGCCAGCCACTTCCCATGTGCCTTTCATGGGCTGGTTTTCAACATACCATCCGCTAACTGTATGATGAACGATAGATGTCGGCAAATCCGACCCGCCGTTTACCCAATCCTCAACTGCAACGAATAATTGAGCTTCTTTGCTGGCTTGGTCCATATCTGCAAAGGCGGAAAACTTACGAGCGATAAGCCCGGCATCTACACCGGCAAAGATCATTTGAAGCCATTGCGCTGGCATATAATCCAGAAGCATGGTTTGCGGCAATCCGTCTTTGGCCCAATTGGTTACGCTTCCTGAAAAATTACCTTTGGTATCTTTTTTGAAATCCCACGGCGTTGCTATAAACACAAGGCTGTCGAAAGCCTTGGGGAAAAGCTGATTGCTGGCCGCCAGCAGTAAACCGCCCATACAATAGCCCAGACCTGTCAGAGGCAGATCCGATTGAGGCTTGAGCCATTTCAGAAGTTTCTTTATTTTTTTACCGAGCGCCAGATCGATGCTTTGTAGTTCTTTATCTTTTGTCAGATCACCCCAATCGAGAAGAAATGCCTCAAATCCCTGCTCCGCCAGCCAGTTCATCAATGATTTTCCCGGCAGAAGATCGAGAATTTCCGACCCGTTGATCATGGATGGAATGACCATAATTCGTGCTTTCGCTTTTTTCTTCGGCTTGTAATGGAAAAGCCGGGCTTCGCCATCCTGCCAGACGACAGGCCTTTTGCTTTCCGGACGTTTGAAATTATGGAGCTGATAATTACGAATACCGGCGACGACTTTATCCATACTCGCCTTGACGTTTTTGCCTTCCGGCTTTTGCCAGAAAGCTTCGTCAATGTTCTCGTTTTTTTGAAACTGCGGATCGGCAAGCGCTGCTGCCGCGAGCGTGAGATGCATCACAAGGGGTTTATGTCTTGAACCTGATTTATCCATAGATGTTATGTCTTTAGAGGTTAAAGGTTTTGCAGCGTTAACGGATTTGTGCATACTGACAACATATTTAGACTCTAATACAACAAAAAGGTGCAGCATGGCCGGAAAAAAAGGCAGCGACAAACCCGTAGTTATCAAAAAATACGCGAACCGCAGACTCTATGATACAGGCCGCAGTTCTTATGTCACCCTCTATGATCTCTGCGAAATGATCAAAGACGGTTACGAATTTGTCGTCTATGACGCTAAAACCGGCGACGATCTAACTCGCCAAGTTTTGACGCAGATTATCGTGGAACAGGAATCCAAAGGCGAAACCAATCTCTTGCCGGTAAATTTCCTGCGTCAATTGATTGGCTTTTACGGTAACAACGTCTCACCGCTCGTTCCGAATTATCTGGAGCAAACATTCTCCGCTTTCACAAAAAATCAGGACCAGTTTAAAGAACAGATGAGCAAATCGCTCGGTCCTATTATGCCGTCCATGCAAGCCTTTGAAGAAATCGCCAAACAGAATATGGCGATGTTCGAAAACGCCATGAAGACATTTGGCAATTTCGGAGCGAACTTTCCTGTCGGCGGCAAGCCAGCCACTCAAACGGAACCGCCACCAGAAGACGAAGAAGACAAATAATTTCTTGGGCTTATAAAAATCCCCGCATCTAGCGGGGATTTTTTTATTCTTATTTCGCGGCTGTTTTTATATTGCCCATCTGGCTTGCCATGCGATCTCTCGCTTCCATGGCCAGGTCCATCGCTTCGGATCTTCCTTCATGTGCAAGGATCGTCATCACGTCATTACCATAGGTGAACATGACAGAAGCCGATGTATTGGCTTTATTGCCAATACAGGCGAATTCGAAAGATTTGGATTTATCAACCGATACAACGACATCGGATGGCACAGCTGCGAAGTCGCCTTCACAGCGGGATTTCGCACGATCCAGATAGTCATTGACCGCCGCATCAAAGCCTTTACCAGCCTTCATTGCGCGTTGCTCGGCGCTACCGAAGAGGCTGTCTGTTTTCCAGCGATAAGCGCGATATAAATCCGAGCTTCCTGTTTCAACATTTTCGACATCACCTCGAATATTAATACCTGCCCCTTGGAGCATACGCGTGAAATCTTCCTGAGTCTGGAATTTCACGGATGCCACAGGCGAAACAATCGCGCTGGCAACGGGCATAACCGGTTTAGCTGCGGCTTTCGGCTGCTCTACCCCTGCAGCCGGTGCGACCGCAGCGACATTTACAGGAGCCGATTTTTCAACCGGCGAAACCGGCACCGCGGCTGACGCCATAGATGCTTGCGAGGAAGGAATACCGCTTTCAAGCTCCGCTATACGACGCTGCATTTCATTAAGCTTGGCTTGCTGCATGTCGTTGGTAATCGCCGGATCAAAAAGCTTTGCTTCCATCGCTTCACGATCTTGCTTGCGTGCCTGCTTTTCTTGCTGAACCAAGGCAGCCAAACGACGAATTTCGCGCTGGGATTCTTGATAGCGTTTTGTCGCCTGTTCGAGATCCCAGTTATTACCGCCGGCACTCGCCGTCGTCGTAACTTTATCGAGCTGCTGTTTCAGCGTTTCGTTTTCTGAATTCGCCGCTTCCAGTTGGCTTTGCAAATTTTTCAAAGCCTCATTGTCACCGGAAGGCGCAGATTTTGCCGATGCCAATTGCTGTTTGAGCGCAGAGTTTTCGCCTTGAAGCGCTGCAAGCTGTTGAGAATTATCGATAGCAGCTGGCTTTGTCGCAATTGTTGTCTGCAAAGCTGCAATTTGCTGCTTCAGGCTTTCATTCTCTTTGATAGCGACCTGATCGATAGCAGGTGTGATAGGCATCTGCGTCAGTTTGGTCTGCAATTGCGCCGAGTTGGCGTTTGCCGCATCAAGCTGGATTTTCATTTCAGCATTCTGTTTTTGCAACATAGCCACTTGCTCGGCAGCAGAGCTTCCCTGCGCTGCCTTTGTTTGCAATTGAGCTGTCATTGCATTCGATGCCCCAAGCTGGATTTTTAGATCGGCGTTTTCTTTTTGAAGGGTAGCCAATTGTCCTGTAAGAGCGTTGCTTTGCGAGACCTGAGTTTGAAGCTGTGCAATAGTTGCGTTCGCGGCATCAAGCTGAACTTTCATATCAGCCGATTGCTTTTGCAGAACAGAAACTTGTTCTGCCGCTGATGTGCCTTGCGCGGCTTTCGTTTGCAATTGAGCAATCGTTAAATTTGCCGCATCGAGCTGGGTCTTCATGTCTGCCGATTGTTTTTGCAGCGAAGCTACTTGATCCATTGCAGATGTTCCCTGCGTCGCTTTGGCTTGTAACTGGGCAATCATGGTGTTCGCGGCATCAAGCTGGGCTTTTGCATCCGCGTTTTGTTTTTGCATGATACCGAGCTGGCTTGCTACTTGCGTGGACTGGACGTTTTTGACCTGAAGATCGGCAATATTTCTTGTCGCGGCTTCAAGTTGCAGTTTCATATCCGCGTTTTGCTTTTGCAAAACAGACAGTTGCTCGGAAGCACCCGCGCCTTGCGCCGCTTTAGTTTGCAACTGGGCTAGATTCTGATTAGCCGTTGAAAGCTGCGCTTTCATGTCAGCATTCTGCTTTTGCAGCTCAGCCAATTGTTGCTGCGCTGCCTGATTGGCTGTTTGCTGCTGAGCTAGAGACTGATTTAAGGCTTGCGCTGTTGCCAATTCTGCTTTTACACGGTTGAGTTCTTGAGAGGTGTCACCGGAAACAGTTTTCTGCGCGCGCAAAACCTGATTTTCCTGTTTCAAACGGGAAACCTCGGATTCAAGACCTGATACCGCGACATTGGAAGGAGCAATCGTGGCAACTTTTTGTGTCGCCTGAGGAATCGGTTCAGCAGGCGCTACAGGAGCAGCCGATGCGATAGCCGGTGATTTCTTGCCACCGATACAGTCGGAAAGCTCACCCGCCGCAGAGGCAAATTTGGACGGCGCGTAACTGAACGACTTGCCGCCTGTTTCGACATCCATCTTGCCGGACGTTTTAACGGCATCAATGAACGAACCTTCACCGAGACCGATGACGACGACCTTGTCCGATGTCGGCGCGACGTTGAATGTACGAGCTTCTCCGTTACCCGGGCGAAGCGTTACAGTCGTTTGGCCGACTTGCGGGAATTGGGGACGGGCAAAATCGAAAGCAACCGAATACTGGCCGGTTGAGTTCTTCGCGAATGTCACGATCGTGTTGTCGGAATATTTCTGCGCCATGGTGCAATAGCTGCCGGAAGCGGCGCTGGCGACGCGGTTGATTGTCCAGGCGGTCTGGGCCTGAGCTGTTTCCGCTCTGGCTGGCGTCACCATTGACGTCGTCGCCAGAAGTCCAAATGTTAAAAATCCTAATGCGTAACTAGAACGGGCCATACGGCATCCCCTTAATCTGATATTTTTCTGCCTTGAGAATCCCAGGGCGGGAATCTTGGGTATTTATGTATAAAAGAGAGAGAAGCTTTTCCGCAAGCTTTATCCGGCGTTATCAGTCCTTATAACCAGAACTTTTTCGCCTGAAATCGGGTTTTTATAGAGCTGACCGACCGGACGAACGCTTTTAGAGTCGTATTGGGAAAGAATCTGGCCCACGGCATCCTCGAAACTGCTCTTATCGCTATACGTTTGCGGCAGGGCGAAATTATCGCTGCTTTGCCATACTAGCGTAGCCCCTTCGCTCTCGGCCCAAGCATGCAAAACCGCCTGCAAAGACGCTCCGCTCGTCCCGAACCACGGTTTGGTAGCGTCCGGTTGAACTTCAGGCCGCGGCGCTTCCATGCGCATATCGTCGGCCAATACTACTGGCGTATTCATATCGTGCATATCATCTGTGAATTTGGACTTTAGAGTGCCGGAATCCTGCGCCATCAGACCCGCGACGGCTCCGTCGAATTTACCGATATAGGAAAATTCCTTGGAGACTTTCGGCGATTCAGCCGCCGTCCAGATGAATTCGGTTTGTTCACGATCCGCCCATCTCGCCAGAACGTCTTTCAAAAGCTCGCCCTGACGCGCGCGCCAAGTATCGATGCGCTCTGCTGGCACTGCCATAACCGGCGCTGCCGGCGGCACAGGTTTCCCTTCGACGACCAAGGCAGGCTTGCTGGCCAGAGGTACAGGTTCCGGAAGGGACGATATCTCGATATCTTTTTTTGCCATAGAAGAAGGCGGCGGACCGTCAATGATTTCCAAAGCTTTCTTCTTTGTCACGACAATCGGCGCTGGCTGTTTCTTCTCCGTCATCTCAAAATAGTCATCGCCCATTTTATATTTGGCTTTGACATCATCCGGCACATAACGCTCGTTCATGATTTGAAGCGACGGCTTGGTCATCGGCTTAACGCGGCGCGGAGCCTTGGAAACAGGCGCAGGTGCAGAAGGAGAAACTGCAGGCTGGTCGGAAGTTACCTTGCCGGTAATGTCTTTCAGACTGAAACCGGCCTGTGCGGAAACTGGAATAAGCAGTAGCGCAAGCGTTGCAAAAATCTTTTTCATTTTATTATTCCTTAATCGATATCTGAAATATCTCCGGCGACTTTCTGCGCCAGCGATGCATGGAGGAAATCGTCGAGATCGCCATCCAGAACTTTATCGGAGTCCGTACGTTCAACACCCGTCCGTAAGTCTTTTATCATCTGATATGGCTGAAGGACATAGGAACGTATCTGGTGTCCCCAGCCGATATCGCTTTTGCTATCATATTGGCTGTTGCTGACCGCTTCGCGTTTTCTCATTTCGAGATCATAGAGCTTTGCACGCAGCATGTTCATCGCCGCCGCGCGGTTTTTATGCTGCGAACGGTCATTCTGACAAGCGACGATAATATTGGTCGGAATATGCGTAATGCGGACGGCGGAATCGGTCCGGTTAACGTGCTGGCCGCCTGCTCCGCTTGCGCGATAGGTATCGACTTTTAAATCCTTATCCAGAATTTCGATATTGATCGTTTCATCGATGACGGGCGTCACGGTAACGGAAGCAAAGCTTGTATGACGGCGGGCGTTGGAATCGAAGGGTGAAATCCGCACCAAACGGTGAACGCCGGATTCGCTTTTAAGCCAGCCATAAGCCTGATGACCGCTAATCTGAAGCGTGGCCGATTTGATCCCCGCCTCTTCGCCGTCATGACGGTCGAGAACTTCGACCTTATATCCATGCTGGTCGGCCCAGCGGCTATACATACGCAGGATAATGCCTGCCCAGTCGGCGGCTTCCGTACCGCCTGCGCCGGAATTGACTTCCAAAAATGCATCCTTGCCATCGGCTTCGCCGGATAACAGAGATTGCAACTGCATCTTCGCCGCTTCTTTTTGCAAGGCGGCCAAAGAGCTTTCGGCTTCCTTGACGATGTCGGGTTCGTTTTCTGCTTCGCCCAGCTCGATCAAACCGAGCGCGTCGGATAATTCATTTTCAACTTTGCGGACGGAAGCGATATTTTGCTCGAGCTTGTTTTTCTCGCGCATCAGCCCTTGGGCTTTTTCAGGATTGTTCCAGAGATTGGGATCTTCGGAAAGAGCGTTTAGTTCTTCAAGGCGCAGAAGGGAATTTTCCCAGTCAAAGATGCCTCCGTAAGAGGCCGATAGCATATTCGATTTCTTTGACGACGGATTCTAACTCGGCTCTCATAATTTATCCTTTGAAAACGTCACCCCCGCGCAGGCGGGGGTCCATGGATTCCCGCCTGCGCGGGAATGACAACAATCTATTAAGCAGCCTGTTCCATCTGCTCTTCTTCAGCCATCAGGGATAGCTTGAAGTTGATCAATGTTTCAACCAGTTCTTTGAGGTTTTCCGGTGTTGTTTGCGCTGTGATCAGGCTTTCGGAAATGACCGGCGAATTTTCGGACCATGCCGCGCCTGCTGCTGTCGCAATTTCTTTACAGGCCTCAGGACCTGTAACCAGATAGCCGCTCACCAGACCGGTCATCGACAGAAGGTTTACGGCATCGCCAGTCGACATGATCGGCTTATGCGCCGCCATGAAACCGCCGATAAAACGGCGTGTATGCGCGGTGAGTTTCAATTTATCGAGAGAGCGCTGACCGCCCGGGATAATCAATATGTCGAAATCCGCCGCCAGAGCGTCGGAAAGCTGGCAATCGACCGCGAAATAGTGACCCCAGCCGTTACCTTGCCAACCGTTTGCAAGGCCGTTTTCAACGCTGATAATTTTTGGATAAGCGCCGGCTTCCATCATGCCGCGCTGGAACATAGTCATTTCGTTTTCGTTGAATCCGTTGGCGACGAGGATGGCCGCTTTCATGCCTGCAAGGGGTTTCTGCATGCTGTGTTCTCTCCTTTTGAGGTTATTGTTTTTCTTGTTTTTTCATTGCGTTGCGAATGAAGAACCCGCTGATGTTTTCCGCCGTTTATGAAAAGCATGGCTGCGAGGTGGGGCGAATATTGTTCACTGCACTCATAAAGTCAAGAAAATAAGAAACTAATATACCAGTTATGCAACTAGATCATGGGGATAGCTATAGGCTCCTACTTCGTTCGTAGTTTTTTTATTTTGAACCTTTATTAGTTTGAACGTCATCCTGACTACTTTGAACGTCGCATTCTTTAAATGGGGTCGGCTTTCCTCACAATGACAAAGAGTAATATTTCAATGACTTAAAAGGAGTCTCTAAGTTTGCTCGTCACTTTTAAAGGGGGTTTAGTCGAAAGGTCCCCGCCGGATGCTCCTTGGGGATGGCCGAAAGACGGCATGGCTTTTCAAGATAAAGCCTAACGTATGGAGCATGACGCGATTTCAATCGAATTTCAAAATTATTTTACACTTGCAATCTATCAACTATCTCGCTTACAATAGTAATAGGTAGATTATATATTGCATTGCAATGACTTATGGCCAAAAGCCTAATGCTGTATTAAAATTCCACAGCATTTAAATAAAATGCAATATATTTTCCATAACCAATTATTTACGCCTTTCGGCTACTCTAGGGAGATGATTCTTAGAGGAAGCTATCGTGTCGCTATCTGATCTAAACGCCATACCATTGAATGCCCAAGCCGAGACGGATGAAAAATCGTCTCCAGACATCGTGGGCAAAAATAGCGCGGAGACGACACGCCCCTCTTCCCCTGATTTAAAAGTCGTCGCCGGTTATCAACTTGACGTCCCCGAGCTCAATACGGATGAAGAAGAAGCCATGAAGGCTTACGAGGCCGCCGGAGGTGCGTCGGCGCTTATGATCGAAGCTTTTTACGGCAATATTACTTCGGATAAGATTCCGCAGTGGATCAGGGATGCCGTAGAAGCGCAGGCCAACCGATTGCAGCAAACACCGGACGGCGACTTCTCAAAAGGTATGGGCGGCTCTTTAGGCCGCAAAAGCAAGAAAGAAGAAGTAGAAGAAAATCAGAAAGAAGCGGCAGAGTGGTTTGAAAACCGCATGGAAGCCCACGAGCGCGAGCAGAAAAAGCTGGAGGAATGGAGAGAAAAATCTATTGATGTCGGTAACGGCGTTAAAATGACAGGTAAAGAAATCGATGCTGTCTTGGAACTTCTCGGCACGAAAGAAGGAAAACAAAAATTCGTCGATGCGTTCAAAAAGAAAACCGGGGCGAATGATGAAGATGCTAAAAAGGCAGTTACAGATTACGAAAGGTATATGCAGCTTTTAAGAAAAAAAGAGCTTGAGGAATTAACGCAAGAAGAAGAGAAATACGTTCAGACTTATCCAACAACTGCTGATGGTAAAGTGATGATCCCATTGGGTCAAAATGGGGCAAACTACGGAATCGATTTACAAAAACAAACTGAAACTAAAAATACTGCTGAGACTAAAATAGTCACTCCCACTTCGTACTCTAAGGAAGCAGAAGGTGTAATAACACCTTCATTTAATGAAAAGGCATCCGCAGTCGCTACGCCTCCTGAAGCTAAGATTCTTAATGAGATTGCTCAAAATGATGTTCCGAAATCAAAACCCACAGAGAGTATGGGCATTTCATTTGGATAAAATAAGTCTCTTTAATCAGGAGACAATGCAGCTGTTTGAACTGGCTTATTCAAAATTGCCAATGCTTCTTTCGAATATTTCAGGTCAGTAAATCCAGCTTTAATAGTTACCTCAGGCCTATTACCAGAGAATAATAGAAGCCCTTCGGCTTGCTCATAGTTTCCACCAACAGTAATAATCGTATTAGTTGCTTGACCATATTCATTATGAAGGTTTCCTTGAAGATAAACTCTTTCGCCGTTTTTCTCTCCAGCTTTAAGTGCTTGATCAAGTTTTCCGCCTCTAAAAGCGGATGCTGCAATTGTAGGCTTTCTAGCATCATACAACCTAATACCGCTAATCTTCATTACTGTACAAAAACTAGTTGAAGCTTCAGCCGAAGGGCGATTTCCTTCGACAAGATATCCATCACCCTCACTGTTTGATGTAAACATTTGCGCGGGCTTCATTCCGACAGCTCGTCTATCTGCCGTCAACAAAGGTTTTTGAGATTCAGCCTGCATGGCTTTAGATATTTCTGAAGGCGTATAACCACACTTCATTTCCATTGCATTAGTTTGAGTTGCCGAAAAAGCAGCAGCAAGAGTTGTTGCAGCAAGTGCCAATTTTGAAAGTGCCATCTCAAAAACCCCAGAGAGTTGTTAAATTTAATGTGCTTTTTTACACAGTGCCGTTTGTCCGACACACCCCTTATTTAATGAATTGTTAATATTTATACACAAATTTCACGTCCAACGCAAATATTCGATACAGGTCATAGTGAAATTCCCTGAAATTCTACATCCGGTAGACATAAACCGGAATCTTCATGAATACATCCGTATGCAGAATTTGGACCGGTTCCCAGTCCGGAATCGCGAAAGCATTGGATATAACAAGGCTTCCTGCCCTTAATCCGAGCAATTGCGGCTTGAGCTGCTCCATATGCCAAGGCGATAAATAGCAAATAACGGCATCAAACTCGCTTAAATCTGCATTAAAAAAGCTCTTATTGATTATTTTTATCTGTTTCGGTCTCAAAAAACCGCGAATTTTCGAGAAAAACCATGGAAACGGAGATATTTCATAGCCAACAACGCTCGATTTGGGGAAATTTTTGGCCAAAACCAGGTTAATTCCACCCCATCCGCAGCCTAACTCAGCAAATTTATAGGATTCTTTCACATCCATTTGCCCTTTTAGGACTGAAAGGATAGCCTTCCTGACCCATGGCAATGTCGGTGTCGGGGATATACGCGCCGTCTTTTCGTACCCCATGGAAATGAAAGCCATGATCAGGAATAAAATAATGACCAAGCCGGAGATCGTTTCGATTATTGTCATCGTCAGATCCTTTTAGCGGTCAAGCGCCTGAATTATGAGCAACAATGTGCATAGTTTGCGCCGCCCCCTTGTAAACTTACTTTACAAAATTTATCTCTGCATTATAACCCTTTGATCTGTATATATTTCGAAGAAAACAATAATTAGGAGCGGTTCTCGATGAAAATGGTTCGTGGTCTCATGATGGTAGCGGTGGCGCTTTCGCTCTCTGCCTGTGGATTTAAAAGTAAATCCGAAGTCGGCGCATTGAATGAAGCGCAGGCCGTCGGCTCTCCGTTCACTCAATCCCTGACGTCGGAATACCGTAATTTTTCCAACGATCTTCAAAACAACAAGATGGATTACGCCGATGCGCTTCATTTTGCGCGTAAAGGTCTGGCCGCTGCGGCTGGCGAAGTTGTATTGCCTGAGCCGATTTCCGACTGGAATTTAAAGCCTAATCATATCGACGAACTGGCCCCTGCCCGCGCGGGACTGATCGCAGCGCTTGATCGCGGCGGTCGCGAGCAACAACCGCAAATCGCAGCCGTTGCGCAAGCGCGTTTCGATTGCTGGATCGAGCGTCAGGAAGCTGATTGGAGTGCAACAAACATTCCTTGTAAAAACCAATTCATGGATGCTTTGAACAAGCTGGGCGGCGTTCCTGCCGTTCCGCCTGAAACTGTCATGCCGCCGATTGGCGCTGCCGCTCCTTCAGGTCCGCTCTCTGTTGAAGATGCGAAATATCTCGTCTTCTTCGACTTCGATAAATCGACAATCGATGCCTCCGGCCAAAGCGTTGTCGAAGCGATTGCCGCCGAAGCAGCAAAACAAAATCTTTCTTCCGTCAATATCGTCGGTCACGCCGATAAATCAGGTAGCGAGAAATACAACCAGCGTCTTGGCCTGAAGCGTGCAAACGCAGTTCGTGAAGCCTTGGAAGCTCGTGGTATCAATGCCCGCTTGCTCCGCGTTGAATCGATGGGCGAAAGCGCACCGATGGTTCCAACGCCAGATGGCGTTCGTGAGCCGGGCAACCGTCGCGCAGAGATTACTTTCTCGAAGTAGTAGGCCGTAAAAAGTAAAAAGTACTAAAAAAAAGGAGTTAGAAAAATCTAACTCCTTTTTTACTGCCTACCGCTTATTATTTACTAATCTCTTCCGGCTTAAAATCGAAATTACGATTACAGAATTCACACGTCATCGTGATCTTCCCATCGACGGCAGCATCCGTTCTTTCATCATCGGATAACGTCTTTAAAATATTTTGCAACTTTTCCGGCGTGCAGCGGCAACCTTTGGTCAGTTTTTCTTCAGGGAAAACGCGCACGCCTTCCTCATGGAACAGGCGGAAGAGAAGCGTATCGTCTGACAGTTTCGGATCGAGAAGCTCGTCTTCTCTACATGTCTCTAAAAGAATTGACGCGCGAAGCCAGTTCTCGGCAATCGGCTTGGCATCTTGCGGAATTTTCTCATGCTCGGGCATATGCTGAAGCATAATCGCCCCTGCCCGCCAGTTGCCGTTTTCATCCCGCGCGGTCGCCAGATTGATGGCGGTATTGATCTGCTCGCTTTGCGCAAAATAATGTTGGATGCTGCTTTTAAGGCTCTCGCCTTGCAATTCGACAATACCCTGATAGCGCTCCGCATATTCACCCTGATCGACCGTAAACGCCAGATACCCGCTGCCCATCAATTCCTTGATCGTGTAGCTATCCTTAACCGGCAATTGCGCAAAAGCCTCTGCATCAAAGCCTGCCGTGCCGCGCACTTCGTTTTTCGACGTCATATCAGAGATGACACGTTTAACAACACCATCCCCTTGCGCCTGCAAAATAAAAACGCCTTCATATTTCAGCATTGAACCGAGCAAGAGCGCAAGCGTCACCGCCTCGGCCAGCAAGGACTCAACAGCCGGCGGAAATTCATGCGGCTTGATAATATCGTTCAGAACCTTGCCGATCCGAATGATCCGCCCGCGCAAATTTGCATTTTCCAGATGGAAGGTCTGGATATGGCTGTCATCGGGCAAAGGAAAAGCGACGATAGCCGGTTCTTCAGTTTGTGGGGGAGCATGTGTAGGTTCGAATTCTTCAGACATAATAATTACGACTTTGTTTTATACCCAGTTTTGAGCATCCACCAGGCGAGGCCCAGCAGGACGATATTGCTTAAAATTAGAATAGTGATGCCCGTGGCAATACTGGCTTCCGGCGTGCCGATAAAGCCTGTGCGAAATCCATCGATCACATAAAAGAACGGATTGAACAGCGCTATTTTCTGCCAGAATTCCGGCAAAGCGGTGAGCGCATAAAAAGTGCCTGAGAGGAATGTCAGCGGCGTGACGATGAAATTGGTCACAGATGCCAGATGGTCGAATTTCTCAGCCCACAGCCCGCCGACGATACCAAGAGCCCCCATCATCATATTACCTAAAACCGCGTATAGAATAACGAGCTCAGGCCGCTCCATCGGCAAATCGAGGAACATCACCATGATAAAGATACCCAGAATGCCGATCAGGCAGGCGCGGATCAACGCGCCGATAATATAGCCGAGCAGGATTTCCGTTGCCGATAAAGGCGGCATCAAAAGATCGACGATATTACCCTGTACCTTGGCGATAATCAAAGAAGAGGAAGAATTGGCGAATGAGTTTTGAATCATTGTCATCATCAAAAGCCCCGGCGCCAGAAACTGCATATACGGCACGCCAAAGACGATACGATCTCCCCCGATAGAGATCGAAAAGACGGTAAAGAACAAAGCCAGCGTAATCAGCGGCGCGAAAATCGTCTGGAAATAGACATTCAGGAAACGCCCAACCTCCTTGCTGACCAGCGTCTTCAGGCCGATCCCGTTGAAGGAGCCGATAATTCTGGGTTGGATTTGCGCATTAAGGTCTGACATAATCTATCTTTCTGTGAAGCCAAAGGGCTTTGTAATCTGGAATTAGCACGACATGGACGAAGAGGCAATTAGCATATCCGATCCTTCTTTCAAGCCTGCGGCAAAGAAGCAGAAAATTCCGAAGAAAATCACTGAAACCTATCTAACCAATTCAGGCAAATTCTATCTGGAACGCTTTCCCGCCTCGAACGAGCAGTTTCGTCAGGTCATGACCCGCAAAATCCGCAAATCCTGCAAAGCGCATCCGGAACAATCGCCCGAAGCCTGTTTTGCTCAACTTGACACCGTGATCGCCAAATTTCAGTCGCTTGGCTTTTTAAACGACGAAGGCTATGCCATGGGGCTGAGCCGGTCATTGAAAAACCGCGGCTGGCCGAGAAACCGCATTATCATGCGCCTGAAGGAAAAAGGCATTGCCGCCGAATTGATAGAAGCCGCCGTTCCGCCTGCCGAGGCCGGTGACAATCTACAAGATGCCGTCATCTGGATGAAGCGCAAGAAACTCGGGGCTTTTGCCACCAAGGAAAGAGAGTTTGAAAAATCTCTCGCATCATTGGCACGCGCGGGTTTCGATTATCATTCCGCAAGCCGCGTTTTAAAAATGCACAAGGAAGAAGCGGAAGAGTTACTGAATTCTCGACGCAGGGAATATTAAAGACGCTGTCGTGCCTATCCCTTTTTGCGACAGAATTTCAAGCTTGCCGCCATGGAGTTTCAACAGTGAGTGAACAAGACTTAATCCAAGACCTGCGCCGCCGGTTCCTTTATCCAGACGGCCATCGACAAGCCCGAACGGTTTGGTTGCGCGGTCGATCTGTTCCTGACTTAAACCAACACCTGTATCGGTGACAGATATTTTTAAATTACCGGAGCTTTCAATTTCGGAGCTGACTGTAATGCGGCCACCGACCGGCGTAAACTTCGCTGCATTCGACAAAAGATTAAGCAGCATTTGCTTAACCGCGACTTCCTCGGCGATCATCTTCGGCAGATTATCGGACACTGTATCGATGACAGTTAGATTATTTTGATTGATCTTGCTCTTGCTGAGATCAAGACAAAGGGTAACAATTTTTCTAACATCGACCATGCTTTCATTCAGTTCGCGCTCGCCCGCATCAATTCTTGAAATATCGAGAATCTGATTGATGATCCCTAAAAGATGCTTGCCGCTATCGTAAATATTTCCAGCATATTCGGTATAGGATTTGGGCTCGATGGCGCCGAAGACTTCATTCTTGATAATCTCCGAAAAGCCGATGATTGAATTTAGCGGCGTGCGAAGTTCGTGACTGATATTGGCCAGAAATTCGGATTTGGCGCGGCTGGCCATATCGGAATGCATCTTTGCTTCTTTAAGCTGAACCTCACCCTCTTTGCGCTGCGTAATGTCTTCAATACTTCCTTCGTAATAAAGCACATTGGAAAAACCATCGAGAACGGCACGGAAATTTTCACGAACCCAGATTTCCTCCCCGCTTTTACGGCGAGCTCTGGTTTCATAGAATGACGAATCCAATGATCCCGACGAATTATTTTTAAGAAATTGCGCTCTTTCCAGAGGATCCACGAAAAGTTCTTCATGAGCGTTCTGAATCAAATTGACCATGTCATCCGGCGTGTCATAGCCGAAAATACGCGCTAAGGCGGGGTTAGCCGAAAGAAATTGTCCCTCCGGCGTTAATTGATAAATCCCGCCAGCCGCATTTTCCCAAATCGTTTTATATTTACGTTCGGCTTCATTCAGAGCCTTCTCGGCTCTCTGACGTTCCTCCACATCCGTGAAACTGCCCATGACGCGGAGATTGCGTGCTTCGTCCTGACGCAGCATAGAGACGACCATTTCAACAGAGCGGAAGGTGCCATCAATCGTACGGATTTTAGTCAATGCCCTGTATGCCGTACGTTGCCCCTTTGCCAGCAAAGCTATATTTTGCTTTTGCTCTTCTTGATCGGGCGGATAAATCATCTCAAAAATATTCCGCCCCATCGAGGTTTCGATATCGAAGCCGGTAATCTTCGTCCACGCCTCATTCAAAAACATGATATCGCCGGTCGGAGATACTTCGAATATGGCATCGCTGATCGCATTAATAATTGCGTAGTTTTCGCGCTCTGATTTTCTTAGAGTCTGAAATAGCTTTTCTCTTTCGCGAATTTGATCATTCAGCTCATCATTCTTTTCGGCCAAGTCGGCGTTGACCTTAGATAGAATTCTTGATTTTCTAAAATTATTCGAAACATAAAACCATAAAATAACAGTGACCACGATCCCGAAACCAGCAATAAGCCATGGGAGAAATTCAAGAAGGCTATTACTACTCTTTTTGAAGATAACCTGAATTTTGATGGGCTTATTGGCGAATTTAACCTCAAAGTCATATTGAAAATCCTGACCGATGGAAATCAGGTCACCTTTAGTGTCTTCAAGGAAATACAAGATCGCTTTATTCGAATTATCCCAAAAGACAGTCTTGGAAACATAATGGGGAGATAATATCTGCTCGCGGCTGAATAATTTATCGATAGAAGAAAAGCCGGCCAGATAGCCAATCGCCCGATTTTGTTCATTTTTTACTGCCCTGACAATAGCGAAGTTTCTCGATTGCACGATCCCTTCGTCTTCATTCATTCCCGACTGCGTGGCATCCGATACATATAAAAATATATCAGGCTGGATCTTGGCTTGTGCAAGAATAGCCGTAACGATTGCGGGCTTTACGATCTTTCTTTGCCCGCCAAAATTTTCATCTTTTAAATCTACCGAAAGTGTCGGATTACCAGCAGGAATCCATAACATAGCATCGAAGCTTTTCGTGCTAATCCGGGATGTAACGGGACTCGCAATAAATTCGCCTGTGGCACTCAAGGAATAATTTTGGAAAGCTGACGCAAAGTCATTCATCGTATCATGAAAGTCTTTCACTTTCTCGATGACGACTTGCTTTGCACTTGTACCCGACTTTAGATAATCATCTTTCAGGATTTGTGAAATGAACAGCTGAACCGTCCAGAACGAAGCGACAGTTAAGATAATACCATTAGTCAAAACCATGATATGGACCATATGGTCTTTCAACCACGCCCAAATATCCAGTTTCGATTTTACAATCCGGTTGGGTTTGTTTTTAGTCATGTCAGCCAGTGTATTGATCCATAAACACAATTTGCCTGAAGAGCGTTAAGTATCTGCTAATATTGGATTTTCATAAGGTTATAATGTTGCTTTTATTGCGCAACTCTCGCAAGAAATGCTATGTTGTTTAAGATTTCTTTAACGAACAAGCCCTGGAGCACAATGATGACTAAAAATCCTTTCTTCGATAATTGGCTGAAGGTCGATTTTTCCAACCCTATTCCCGGCTTTGGTTCCGCTCCAGTCGATATGAAGAACATCATGGAATCAAGTCGCAAAACGATGCAGGCTATTACCGAAGCCCAGCAAATTGCCATCGAAAGCATGCAGACAATTGCACAGCGCCAAAGTGAAATTCTTTCCCAGTTTGTACAAGACCAATCCGCCATTGCCCGCGACATCGTCAACGAAGGGACGCCTGAAGAAAAAATCGCTCGCTCAGCAGAAATGTTTAGCAAAGCCTTCGAGAAAAGCATTTCAAGCTCTCGCGAAGTTGCGGATCTTTTAAATAAATCAACCCGCGAAGCAAGCGATATCATCAATAACCGTGTTAAAGGCGCGTTGAATGAAATCAAAGCGACTGTTGAAGAAAATCCTATCACAAAAAATAAAGCGGCCTAATCGCACTGATTTAGAGAAAGGATGGAAATCGGAAACGGTTTCCATCCTTTTTTATGGGAGATAATGAATGACGATCAGTTATGATGATTTCTTAAAAATAGATATTCGAGTCGGAACGATTACCGAAGTCGAAGAATTCCCTGAAGCCCGCCGACCTGCTTATAAGCTTACAATCGATTTCGGGAGAGAAATTGGCATCAAAAAATCCTCCGCGCAGATCACCACTTTATATAAGCCATCTGACTTGATCGGCAAACAAGTGCAGGCGGTTGTCAATTTCGCACCCAAACAAATCGGCAAATTCATGTCAGAAGTTTTGATATTGGGTTTTTCAGATAGCGACGGGAATATCGTTTTGATGCAGCCCGAGCGCCTTGTTCCAAACGGACAGCGATTACATTAGACCGGCAAGCTTATAACAGCTTTCACGCCGCCATGGCGGCTTTCTTCCAGCCAAAGCTGCCCGCCATGCGAATGCACGATATCTCGGGCAATTGGCAAACCTAGACCTACGCCGCCAGTTGTACTATTACGCGATGTATCGGCACGAAAAAAAGGCTTAAAGACTTCTTCACGTAAACTCTCAGCAAGACCAGTGCCATTATCTTCGATTGAAATAATAATTTCATCATTCTCTCTTGCTGCCTCGATCCATATTTTATCTGCATATTTCTCGGCATTAGATATAAGGTTTTGAAGAACCCGCTCGAAAGCTATAGGGCGAAGTGAAATATATAGGTCACCTGCGAGATCCGTCTCTACTATTTTACCATGACGCTGTGCTGTTAGAGCTTGTTTGGAGATAAGGTCCTTTAAATCAACTCTTTCCACATTCTCGCGCCCTTCGCCGCGCACGAATTCAAGATAGGAATTGATCATACGCTCCATATCATTGACATCGCCTTTTAATGCCTCTGTATCTTGGCCCTCTGGCAACATCGAAAGCCCTAGTTTTAAACGTGTGAGCGGCGTTCTTAAATCATGGGAAATACCAGCCAGCATGGTTGTGCGCTGCTCGATCTGACGGCGAATACGCTCATGCATACTGATGAATGCACGCGCTGCCGACCTTACCTCTCGTGCTCCTTCCGGTTTAAATGTGGGGATATCCCTGCCCATGCCAAGGCGCTCGGCAGCAATGGCAAGTCTGTGAATAGGCCTGATCTGGTTGCGCATAAAAATAACGGCAATCGTGAACAAAATCAGCGAAGAACCGATCATCCATAACAGAAAGATATAAGCCGATGTCGAAAACAGCCTGCGTTCCAGCACATAAATATGAAATACGCCCCACGGCATCTGGATACTGATATCCGCCCATTTATCTTCTGGACCGAAAGAAAGATAAAATGGCCGTGCGACATATTTTTCCAGTTGATAGGACAAGGCTTCTGCCGATAGCGGTTCCCATGTACCGGAGGTTTCGACACCCGGCGTAATCTTCCTGCCCGGCTCTGCCGTGATAATTAAATCCAGCTTTTTCTCGCCTAATATTCTTAAGCTGGCGAGAAGATTGGGGTCGTATTGATCTCCCATCATATCTGCAAAGATTCCAATCTCTCCAGCCACAGCAAACGCCATTCGCGATGTAACTTTGCGCCAGTGATTATCGACGAAAACGATAGTCACCACGACCTGAAACAACAGAACCGGAACGACAATAATCAAAAGCGACCGCGCAAACAATGTTCGCGGTAATATTTTGCGCATCCAGTACCAGGGATTGAGATATTTAAAGCGGAATTTCATGACTCTTTTTCAACCCGCAGCATATATCCCTGTCCGCGTATGGTTTGCAGATAGCGCGGTGCGCGGCTATCGTCTTCGATTTTCCGGCGCAGGCGTGTCACCTGTACATCGATAGTCCGGTCATTGCCATCCAAGCCGCAAAGGCGCGCCAGTTCTTCGCGGCTTAAAATACGTCCGGCCTGCGTTGCCAAAATTTCAAGCAAATTCGCTTCTACGGATGTCAGACGGATCGTCTCGTTCGAATGCTGTAATTCTTTAAGCGTTGAATCATAAAACCATTTCCCCAGATGAAAACCTGATTTCGTATCGATCTTTTCCGGCCTTCTGCGCAAGATTGCCTTTAATCTCAGCAGTAATTCTTTCGGCTCGAACGGCTTGGCCAGATAATCGTCCGCCCCTTTTTCCAACCCTGAAATGCGGTCACCCGCCTCACCCAGAGCGGTTAATAATAAAATCGGAATATCGGAGGATTTGCGAAGATCGCTGGTAAATTCCAGACCCGTCCGACCGGGCATCATGACATCAACGATCAGGACATCGAAAAATGCTCGCTTGAGGATTTCATCCGCATGGACGGCATCACGAGCCGTCGCCACGATAAAACCATGCTCTTTTAAATAGCGGGATAAAAGTTCGCGAATCCGGTCATCGTCATCGACGACGAGAACATGTGGTTTTTTACTATCGGCAAAGAGAGCGGTTTCGGCCATGCAATAAACTTAAATCAATCTCGGCTTGTTTTCACTGTTTAACTTAAATATCATAGACTTATTCAACTTCAAAACGAGCTTATTTCATGACCCTTATCCCTTTTGACGATCGCGACGGCTTTATCTGGTTTGACGGGAAACTCGTCCCTTGGAGAGAAGCAAAAATTCACGTTATGAGCCATGGGCTGCATTACGGCAGCGGCGTTTTCGAAGGTGAGCGCTGCTATAACGGCAAGATTTTCAAAAGCACCGAGCACTCGCAGCGCCTGATTGACTCCGCCAAAATGCTCGGTATGGAAGTTCCCTATACAGTCGAGGAAATCAATGCCGCCAAGATGGAAACGCTCAAGGCGAACGGTATGACAGATGCCTATGTCCGCCCTGTCGCCTGGCGCGGCTCCGAACAAATGGGCATCGCCGCTCGCCTGACAAAAACCCATATGGCTATCGCGGTATGGGACTGGCCAAGTTATTTCTCGCCGGAGCTTTTGGAAAAAGGTATTTCTCTCTGCACCTCTCGCTGGAAGAAACCATCCCCTGAGACCGCGCCGTGCCATGCCAAGGCCGCAGGACTTTACATGATCAACACCATGTCCAAACACGAAGCCGAAGATGCGGGTTATACTGATGCGTTGATGCTCGATTATCGCGGCTTTCCGGTCGAAGCGACGGGTGCGAATTTATTCCGTATTAAGGGAAAAACTATCCGTACACCAAAACCGGATTGTTTCCTCAACGGTATCACGCGCCTGACTGTCATCGACCTCGCCCGCTCGCTCGGCTACACGGTTGAAGAAGATACGATTACGATGGAAGATTTACTCTCTGCCGATGAAGTCTTCGTAACAGGTACTGCGGCAGAAGTTACAGCGGTCGGCAAGATCGACCAGACCACTTATACAGTAGGTCCTGTCACGCACCATTTGCGTGAGGAATACGGCGCTTTAGTAAGGCGTTAGACTAATATTCGTGACATAATTCAGAGTTACTTTTATATTCCGGCTCATGACAATTCCGGTCGATATCAATGCATGGGATGATCCCGATTTCGTTGCTTCTTGGAACGAAACATATGGGCTTGATATGAGCAATGCTCCTATCAGACCCGGCATCGTCTATCCTTGGATCGAGAGACAAGTCGGAGATTTCAGTGATAAAAAATTAATTGATATCGGTTGCGGCAATGGAAATCTTATCCATCATTTTCGTCAGGCTAATTTTCACCACTGGTATGGAATCGACCCAGGAAGAGAAATTATCAAATCTGCCAAAGGCCATATAACCGATCAACGCGTTACATTCTCTCATATCAATCCTGCTGAAGAGGATTACATTTCGCGTCAAGGGCAGGATTACGATGTTGCTACCGGTGTTTTTGTTCTTGAAGAGATTCCTAATGAAGGCTTTCAACATTTCTGTAACAGCATCAGCTCCATTTTAAAACCAGACGGAAGTTTACTGTTATTTTCAAACCATCCCATCAACATAGCGCGTGAGGACCTCCTACGTCGCATAGACAGCGCGCACCCCGTGAAGTTCGAAGGCTTGGAAGGTTACTACGACAGCAGAAGTAGCCTATATTCTCTTTCGGTCCTTAATCAAAACAACAATTTTGAAAAGAAAGCTCCGCATCACCAAAAGACGCTTGCGACAATCATCAACTGTTTCTCGAAAGCAAATCTTCATATTCAAGATATGATAGAAGTGCCTTGTGGCGTTGTTACAATGAAACAGCTTGAAGGTCATCAACCAAGAACAGAAGATATGCCGCGCTTTTTAGGTCTGTCACTTCAAAAGACCTGATTTTTTATATTCTAGCAAAGGCAAGCTTAAGCCCAAGTGCTATGAATATCCCGCCGCATACGCGGTCGAGCCATTTGGACATTCTCAGGAAACGCTGGCGAATAGCTGGCGTTGTCAGCACGGTTGCAACGATCGAAAACCAGATAGTTGTCATCAAAATGCACGTCACACCATAGACGAACTGAATTGCAAATCCGACATTCGGATTCATGACTTGCGTAAACAAGGCCAGAAAAAACATCGTCGCTTTGGGATTAAACAAATTGGTTATAAAACCGCTGCGCAGCGCCATATAATCGCTCATAACCAATTGCTTATTCTCGGCATCGACTTCGCCTTCGAAACCTTTTGATTTCAAAGCTTTGTAGCCGACATAAAATAAATATCCCGCGCCGATAAATTTGAGGATGGTAAACAGCATGACCGATTTTGCAATAATGATCGCCAGCCCGCCAAGACAATATGCCACATGAATGGCGACGCCTAAACCAAAGCCAATCGCTGTCATTATGCCGGCGCGGCGCGAATACAGCACGGAATTACGAACCGCCATCACAAAATCAGGCCCAGGCGACGCAAGCGCTACGGCAAAAACGCCGACAAGCAACAACCAGTTGAGAAAAAATTCATGCATCAGATATTCTATGGTGCGGTTGGCTTTATAGATATAATTAAATATTCACCAGAGCGCCTTTGTTCAACTGGCCTTTCTTGATCGATCATTTGGTCTACTACTTTATTAAAGTTTGATCTAACGCTTAAAGCCGCTAAAGCTTCAGGTCGCATAAAGTCGACCAACATCATCGCCGGGAAATTATGACCTTCCTTGCACAAATCACCTTTATAAACTGACCAAAATTCAAAATGCATATCAGGCGCAGAAGCGATAAATTCTACAGCTCCGGATATAGCGCCTTCCACGAGGCGGTTATGCTTGTCCTGCGCTTCGCTTAAAAATCTCTTACTCATAAAAAAACTCCCTGAAAATAATCAGGGAGTTTTATCAAATCTGACAATAAATTGTCAAGTTATGTATATTACTTATTGCTATTCGCTTCAATGCGCGCCGCGTAAGCGTTGATCTCGTAGTTGGTCAACTTGCCGTTTCCGTCAAGATCAAATCCGGCAAAGGTTTTAGCATTCGCAAAACCGTTTGCTGTGAATTCATCCTTGCTCAAAGATTTGTTGCCATCTGTATCAAGGCTCATCAAATCATATTTCTTGGCAAGGGCTGATAATTTCGCCGGAGGAGAAACTTTTGGTTTCGCTGGTTCTTCTTTTTTCTCTTCAACAACAGGCTCGGTGACAGCAGGTTCTGCAACTGTCGTGTCCGGTGTCGGCGTCGTTGTATCGATCGTCGCCGGGGCCGTTGTAGTCTCGGCAGGAACAGTTGTATCTGTCGGCGCAGTGTCAATCGTCGCTGGCACAGTTTCTGTCATTGTCGGCGCTGTTGTGTCAAGCGTCGGAACAGCAGTCGGATCCGCCGGCATTTCTGAAGTTGGTTCTGTTGGCACATCCAATGTCGGCGCGGCTTCAGCAGGAGCTGTCGCTGTATCGATTGAAGAGTCTGATGTCGCAAAAGCCGGGCTCGCGGCCAAAAGCGCGAAAGCTGCAACGGAGAGTAAAATTTTGCTGTTGTTCATGGGGTTAAGGTCCTTTCCTTGGTGAAAGGGAGATTAGCTTAACTCACCTCCGTTTTAAAGGGCCTCGGCCATGATAATTTTAGATATCAGACGTTAAACCGGAAATGGACGACATCGCCATCAGCTACGATATATTCCTTGCCCTCTTGACGGGCTTTTCCTACATCCTTGGCTCCCTGCTCACCTTTGTAAGTCACAAAATCTGCAAAAGAGATAACCTCAGCTTTGATAAAGCCTTTTTCAAAATCCGTATGGATCACTCCTGCAGCTTGAGGCGCTTTAGTTCCCTTGTGGATCGTCCAGGCGCGAGCCTCTTTTGGGCCGACGGTAAAGTAAGTTTGCAGACCCAAAGTCGTGTAACCGGCGCGGATAATTTTATCCAGACCCGGCTCTTCAAGACCCAGCGAATCAAGGAATTCCTTTTTGTCTTCCGGAGAACCCAGCTGCGCAATTTCAGATTCAATTTCGGCGCAGATTACCACAGCTTCAGTTCCGTGAGCTTTCGCCATGGCGTCTACTATTTT
Source organism: uncultured Micavibrio sp. (assembly GCA_964633355.1). Taxonomy (GTDB): domain Bacteria; phylum Pseudomonadota; class Alphaproteobacteria; order Micavibrionales; family Micavibrionaceae; genus Micavibrio_B. The sequence goes on along the minus strand of CAZWGO010000002.1, from coordinate 158,047 downwards.
GGTCCACTCATTTCCTGTCGCTACATCTTTCTCTAAAACATTTGCGACATAAACGACGCGCTTGGCTGAGAGTAGCTGCATCATCTCGAACATTTGCTTTTCGTCATCGGCCAGGGAAACGCTGCGGGCAGGCTTTCCTTCATCAAGCGCGGCTTTCACGCGTTTCATCAAATCAAGTTGGCCCGCCAAAGTTTTGTCGCCTTTGGCTTTTTTGGTCATGTTATCGATCTGGCGCTCTAAACTCTCCATATCGGCAATCATCAATTCCATTTCAATGATCTCGGCATCACGGATCGGATCGACGGAACCTTCGACATGGGTGATATTTTCGTCATCGAAACAACGAAGGACATGAATAACCGCATCCGTCTCACGAATATTCGCCAAGAATTTATTACCCAGCCCCTCGCCTTTCGAAGCCCCTTTGACTAGGCCAGCAATATCGACAATCTCTAACTGGGTCGGAATAATTTTTTGCGACTTGCCGATCTCTGCCAGTTGGTCGAGACGGTTATCCGGAACCGCGACGCGGCCCACATTCGGTTCAATTGTACAGAACGGAAAATTCGCTGCTTGTGCGGCGGCTGTTGCCGTTAAAGCATTGAACAAAGTTGATTTTCCAACATTCGGCAGACCAACAATTCCGCAATTAAATCCCATCTTTTTCTTCCTTCTTTTCTTTCTTAGGCTTCGGCGGCTGCAATGTAAGTGCCACCTTCGTCATAAATTCTTCGTCTTTGTTCTGCAGTAAAAGCGGCATTGTATCAACAATAGCTTTCAGTAATTTCTCCAGCTCATCTTCTTCTGCTTTTGCAAAATTGCCGAGAACATACCCTGTGACACGATCTTTGTCACCCGGATGTCCGATGCCGAGGCGAACACGTTTATAATCTGGCGTGCCGAGCCAATCATCCATGGAGCGCAATCCATTATGACCGCCTGCGCCGCCGCCTGTTTTAACTTTTACGCGAAATGGCGCGATATCAAGCTCGTCATGAAAAGCTATAATATTTGCCGGCTGGATTTTATAAAACTTCGCCGCTTCGCCAACTGACTTGCCCGAATTGTTCATGAAAGTCATCGGCTTCAAAATAGCGACTTTGCTGCCACCAATTATGCCTTCGGCATAATCACCCTGATACTTCTTTTTAAATGGCGGAAAACCGTATTTATCGGCAATCAAATCCACCGCCATAAAGCCGATATTGTGGCGATGACGTTCGTATTCTTTACCCGGGTTACCTAATCCAACAAGAAGATGCATGGTTTATCACTCCGTCATACCGGACCACGATCCGATATCCAGTACAAAAAAGCAATCCGCGCAAATGCGCGGATTACATGTTTTTCTAGATCCCGTATCAGCGTTCATTACATTCACTTGTACGGGATGACGCTTCGCATTATTTCTTTGCTGCTGGTTTAGCGGCTGGTTTGCCGTCTTTACCTGCAGGAGCCGCTGCTGCTGCCGCAGCCGCAACTTCAGCATCTGATTTAGGCGCTGTAATTTCGGCTTCGATGAATTCTTTCGGCTCAACGATTGTTGCAATAGCGATATCTTCTTTGCTGACCGCTTCCGCGCCTTTTGGCAGGGTTACTTCAGACAAGTGAATAGCTGTACCGAATTCGGCTTTCGATGCATCAATCTCAATCGCTTCCGGAATGTCTGTCACGACACAACGTAATTCGAGTTCGTGGTAAGACACGTTCAATACGCCGCCAGCTTTACCGGCAACCGAAGTTTCAAAACCTTTGAAGTGAACAGGAACGGAAACGGTTGTTTTTGTTTTCGGACCGACGCGGAGGAAATCGACGCTTTCGATCTTGTCTGTAACCGGGTGCAACTGAACGTCACGAACAAGTGCCAGAATTTTTTCACCTTCGAGATCAAGCTCGGCGAGGTTCGTAAAAATATGGCCTTTGTGAAATTCAAGACGCATTTCTTTTTCAGGCAAAGAAATGATGACAGGAGCTTTATTGTCTCCATAGATAACGGCAGGTACACGGTTCTCGCGACGAAGCTGACGAGCAATCCCCTTACCGGCCCGTTCGCGTTTTTGTGCAGCCAAAGCATAGCGCTTAGATGACATGGTTAGTTTCCTTTTTTCAATAAGTTACGTCGGCCTCCAGGGGTGCCGATCATTGGCGTGGTTATAGTATTTTCTAACCTTAAATTGCAAGTAATACTTAAGATCTCGTTTCAGGGATTTTTCTTGCTTTTTATAGTTATGTCTATTAAGGATTCGTAATGAAAATTTCATCTAACCTAAAAACAGGCGCAGGTGTGGCCGCTTTTGCTGCTATGACGGGCGCTTTAACAGCAGCCTTTACAAATCATGCCCTGCCGACATACGTCCCAGAAATTGTTCAGAAATTCGGTATAATCGGAGGAAGCATGGGTCTGCTTATAGGAGCAAGCGCAGCCCAGATTCGCCAAGGGTGCCTTAATACCGATGAGCAATTTGGAAAGATCATCTCTGGAGGACTTGGATGTGCTTTGGGAACATTAAGCCTAATGTTCGCCTCTATAATTAATAGAGAAGAACTTACGGGCCGCTTTATAGATACCGTTGCGCAAGCAGCTGATCAATCTTTGGGGGCTGACTGGGCATCGGGCAAAAAAGGAACGTCTCTGCAAGTAAATACTGTTTTAAGCCCTGCTGTATCTATACCGACAAAAATCACTGTTCAGAAAAAAGAACAAACCATCTATGCGGATATGTATAAAGGACATGCTGGACCCGTTTATGTGAGAACTTGTATCGACTTCAACGCCAAGAATGCTATTCCCGTTGAAAGACCCTTTGATAAAAACCTTACAGCCTGCACTCAAAGAAATCTTACCTTAGAAGAAATTCGTAGAGCCCAATATATATTGGGCTAATTTCACTTAAAAAGCGCCGAAATCGAGCGGTCTTCCGCGATCCGCTTAATGGCTTCCGCCAAAAGCGGCGCAATCGTCAATTGCTCGATGTTTTTGCAGGCCTTAATGCTCTCGCTGGCCGGGATCGAGTCACTCGTCACTAGGCGTGACAGCGCCGAAGACGAAACTCTTGCCACGGCACCACCTGACAGAACCCCGTGAACGACATAGGCAGAAACCGACTTAGCTCCATGCTTCATAAGCGCTTCCGCTCCATTGCATAAAGTTCCGGCTGAATCGACGATATCGTCGATCATGATACAGGTCTTGCCTTCGACTTCGCCGATCACATGCATGACTTCCGAGACCCCTGCGCGTTCGCGGCGCTTGTCGATAATGGCCAGTTCGGCATTCAAACGCTTGGCGATGGCGCGGGCGCGTACAACCCCGCCGACATCCGGCGACACGATGACTAGATCTTCCCCGGCATAAGATTTCTCGATATCGGGAATAAAGACAGGCGAAATGATCAGATTATCGGTCGGAATATCAAAAAAGCCCTGAATTTGACCCGCATGAAGATCGAGCGTCAAAACGCGGCTTGCTCCAGCGGTCGTGATCATATTGGCGACCAGCTTGGCGGAAATCGGCGTTCTTGGACCTGTGCGGCGGTCTTGGCGGGCGTACCCGAAATAAGGAATAACAGCGGTAATCCGGCGGGCCGAGGAGCGGCGCAGCGCATCAATCGCGATTAAAAGCTCCATTAAGTTGTCGTTGGCCGGATAACAGGTCGACTGAATAATGAAAACGTCTTCGCCGCGGATATTCTCGTCAATCTCGACAAAAACTTCCATATCGGCAAAACGGCGCATGGAAGCTTGGGTCAATGGCACTTCCAGATATTTCGCAATCGATTGCGCCAGCGGGAGATTGGAATTTCCGGATATTAACTTCATAAAACTTGCCCTTTTTGTGAGAACCCGACTATTAGAAATTATCCGGAATAATGCAACGGCTTTCTGCTTCCTCTCCCTTCAGAAAAGGGCCTAAGTCATCTAATAGAAATAACCGACAGCTCGCGCCCGTAGTCTTTTTCCTGATTATGCGTAGCGCGACGGAAGCTGAAATAATCCTCTTCCTCTTTATAAGTATCGAGGCCGCTCATGGTAATATCCCTGATCCCTGCCCGTTCCAGCCGGAATTTAATATAGCTGGGCAAATCGAACCAGAGCTTATCCGGCGCGCCGGGTTTGAAATACATGATGCTGTCGCGATCTTCTTCGAAAAAGGGCGCCTGAAACCCTTCCGAGACCTCATAACTTTCAGGACCGATACAAGGACCGACAGCCGCCTTGATCGTTTCTATAAAAGCCCCCTCGTCGATCATTTTCTTAATCGTGTTCTCAAGAACGCCTTTGACTGCACCACCCCAGCCTGCATGCGCCGCCCCTATGACAGGCCCCTTCGCGCCATCGCCAATAAAGAGCACAGGCCCGCAATCGGCGGTTAAAATTCCAATAGCCACATTCGGCGTCGATGTGACAAGAGCATCGCCAAGCACCTTACCTTCTTCCGCACCATTCAAAATAATACAATCGGGGCTATGAATTTGATATGGCGTAGAAATATTTTCGAGATTAAGTATCTTGCAGATACGCTCGCGGTTTTCTTTTACTGCCGCGATATCATCGCCCGATGCAAAGCTTGCATTCAGGCTGGAATAAATACCGTCACTCACCCCACCTTTACGGCCAAAAAAACCATACGAAATTCTTGGATCGTCAAATTCTTCGAACGTCAGGTGCATTTTGATATTCCGATTACTTTAAACAACTGCCCCATTTCATCCCGATGAACCAAACGCCGCAGACCCGCCATAATATTTTCACGCAAAGACGGATTGGAATGAGCTAGATTTTCTGCACGAATTTCAATCCCCATGATTTTGAGGAATTCGCTTTGCGTCGTAAAATGATCGACCTGCACACTTTGGGCTAGATGCTTCAAAATAGAAAAATCGACATGACTGGTTAAATCCTGCTCGCCCGGATTTTCGAGCACGTTGGCATATTGATGATTTTTAACCGCCTGAAATGTCCCGACTAATTTCGGCTCGAGATGGCCGTAATCGATAACAAGCGCCGCGCCTTTTTGCTTTTTGATCCTCGCAACGATTTCTTCCCACATCGTTTCTCTTGCCGGTGAAAACTCATAGACGCTATTTTCCGGCGCGTCGGGCAAGTCTTCACCAACCAACAAGCTTCCCAGTCCAAAAGCAAGCTGATCACCATTCAAACCAATTACGGCTTCTTGCCAACCGACTTTGGTTTTCACTGCTTGCCTGAAAGACAAAGCATCAAAAAATTCATTGGCGATAAATATAATGGGCGCATCGTCGGGCAGCGTTTCAACCGATGAATGCCATATAATCTTGTTTTCCCCGCGCAGGCGGGGATCTGAAACATCGCCGAGATCCCCGTTTTCACGGGGAAAGCAAAGAAGGTTTTTCTGCTTCGCTTTTAACGTCTCACTGATTTCTACTAAATGAACTTCGATAGCGGCGCCCAGCTTTGACAAAACACGCATGACATCCTTCATCAATGTGCCGTGGCCCGGACCTAATTCGCATAGATAAATCTTTTTTGGATTGCCAAGTTTTACGATGATATCTGCTGCCCAGATACCAACCATTTCGCCAAATAGCTGACTAACTTCGGGCGCCGTGATGAAATCCCCCGCCGCGCCGACAGGATTGCCTTTGCGGTAATAGCCATACTCCGGATGACCGAGGCATAAATCCATATAGGTCGCGATCGTGATCGGACCGTTTAATTTGATCTGGCGTACGATCAAATCATGCAATGGATTGGGCATGACTTTGCTTTTTCTTTAAATGATGCGCAATGAAGAACACCAAAATGCCACCGGCAATCACCGGCATACAGAGCAATTGCCCCATCGATAGATCACCGACGATAAAACCGAGCTGGGCATCCGGCTCGCGGAAGAACTCAATGATAAAGCGGAACACGCCATAGAAGAACAGGAACGCGGCGGAAATTAATCCCGGCGTATTTCTGATTTTCGATATATGTGCCATCGTCACGAGAATAATAAAAAGTACAAAACCTTCGAGCGCCGCTTCATAAAGCTGGCTTGGATGGCGCGGCAATTCACCGCCTCGCGGAAAGATGATTCCAAGCGAAGATTCCGTCACCCGCCCGAATAATTCTCCGTTGACGAAATTGGCAATCCGCCCGAAGAAAAATCCGATTGTTGCGCCAACCGCAAACAAATCCGCCAGCCTGAACAATTCAACTTTTTTGATCTTCGCATAAGAAATGATCACCGTTATGACGCCGATTAACGCGCCGTGCCATGACATACCACCTTGCCAGATTTTCAACACTTCGAGCGGATTCTCCGCATAGATATGAAAGTTATAAAACAGGATATAACCGATCCGCCCGCCAAGGATGACGCCCAGTACGGCCCATGTCATAAAATCATCAATATCTGTTTCATTCGGGCGATAGCGATTTTGATCAAGTCGGACGATATGCTTGGCTAAAAACCAGCCACCGAGAATACCCGCCAAATACGCCAGCGCGTACCAATGAATTGCAACAGGACCCAATTGAATTGCGACAGGGTCTATGTTTGGAAATTGAATAGCCATTACCTGTACTGATCTTCCTTAGCCATGAATTGCTGAACGAATTGACATACGCCGTCTTCCAGCTCTGTCATTGGCTTATCGTATCCGGCGGCGCGAAGCTTCGTCATATCAGCCTCGGTAAAGTATTGATACTTGCCCTTCAGTTGCTCTGGCATATCATTGTAATGAATTTTCGGCGGTAATCCGGCTGCGGCAAAAGTCGCCAGCGCGAGATCTTTGAAACTACGCGCCTTGCCTGTCCCGACGTTAAAAAGGCCCGACACTTTCGGATTCTCATACAGCCACAGCATGACCGACACGCAATCATCGACATAGACGAAATCACGCAATTGTCCGCCGTCTTCGTATTTAGGATTGGCTGATTTAAACAGCTTGGCCTGCGCTCCCGCCGCAACTTGCGGGTAGAGCTTGCTGATAACGCTCGCCATATCACCTTTGTGATATTCATTCGGACCGTAGACATTAAAGAATTTAAGCCCTGCCCATTGCGGCGGCGTCGCTTCAGACTTGCTGACATAAACGAGATCGGATACGCGGCGATCGAATGCATGTTTCGACCAGCCATAAGCGTTCAAAGGTTGAAGCTTTGCCAATTCCTGCGGCGCATCGTCATCTTTAAAACCTTGTGAGCCATCGCCGTATGTGGCGGCAGACGATGCATAAATGAACCGCACATTATTTTTTGCGCACCAGCGCCATAAATCTCGTGTAAAGACGAAATTGTTTTCGACGATCTTGTCGACATCGCGTTCGGTCGTCGCGGAAATCGCCCCCATATGAAAGACAACTTTGATTTCAGTTTTGTGACGGGAAAGATATTGAAACAAATCTTGCGGCGGCACGATATCCCGCAGCGCCCGCTTGGACAGGTTGCGCCATTTATCATCCGTGCCGAATACATCACAAACAACGATATCCGTTACACCTTGCGCTTCGAGCCCGGCCACTAAATTCGACCCGATAAAACCCGCGCCGCCCGTTACAATAATCATAATAACTCCTGTAATACTAAATCTGAGCCACCTTAGCCCAACCAATTACCTGTGGACCAGTTGTAAATTTTCTTCCCCACAACTTGCACCGCATCATTTTCGAGTGGTAAACCAGTCCCCGTTTCCACAACAATATTGAAAGAGTCGCTCACATGGCTTCTGACAACCGTTTATTCGATGATCTGGCGCGCATGGCCGGCGGCGCGGCAAGCCTGATTTCCACGGTTCGCCGCCAAGTTGGCTCCGATATTAAGGAACGCGCCCAATCCTATACGGCCCGCATGGACCTTGCCACGCGCGATGAAATAGAGCGTTTGCAGGCGACAATTTCCAAATTTCGCTCCGAACAGGAGCAACTGAAAGCTCGCGTTGCCGAGCTAGAGGCCTCTGTTGGTGGAAAATCAAAGCCCAAGCTTGTGACTGCATCTAAAAAGAAACCTGTAAAACCCTCGAGACGGAAATAACATGCCCGATCTTTCAGAAGCCTTTTTTGAAGAAGTCGTCAATCCGCTGGATGATGCCGAAGAATATCTTAACGCCCCTGATTTGCTGTCATTCAACCGCGCCAATCGCGATGAATTATTCGTTGAGGCGCGCGGACATTATGGAAATTATAAAATGATGTTCATGTGGGATGAAATAATGGGTGCGCTCCAGTTCTGCTGCGAATACGGCTTACAGGTTTCGGACATGAATAAAGCTTTGGCTTCCGAAACAGTTCTCAATATCAATTCCGGCCTCTGGCTTGGTCATTTCGATTTGCCACCAGAAACGCTAGCTCCTACTTTTCGCTATACGCAGTTATTTCGCGGCATGCAGTCCTCAGGCACCGATCACATACAGGAGCTCATTCATATTGCGATAGATGAATGCGACCGCAATTATCCTGTATTCCTTTCCTTGTGCCAGGCCACTGCACCTGACTCAGATGATTTGAATTTGGCCATGATGCCGATTGCCGGACGATCCTAGCCTTGGCTATTCAGCAAAAAATACTTCTCGTTGGCTGCGGCAAAATGGGTTCTGCGCTTCTTGAGCAATGGAACAAGAATATCGGCTACCATATTTTTGTGCTCGATCCTTCAACCAAACGCGGTTATGAAAGCCTGGCAAGCCTCCCTGTAAAACAATTTAATATCATTGTTTTGGCCGTAAAACCTCAAGTTATGGATGAGGTTTTAACGGAGCTCACCCATCGCGTTACTGCTTCACTTTATGTCTCAATTGCCGCAGGTAAGACATTGAAATATTTGCAAGATATTCTACCAGATCGTCAGGCGATTATACGCACGATGCCAAACACGCCCGCCATGGTCGGTAAAGGCATGACGGTAGCTTGCGCCAATCATATTGTAACAGCCCCCCAGAAAACCGCAGTTAAAGCCTTATTCGAAAATGTCGGGCAATTCGAATGGGTTACCGACGAAAAATTCATGGACGCCGTAACGGCCGTCAGCGGCTCAGGCCCTGCCTATGTATTTCTGCTAATTGAAGAACTTGCCAAAGCAGGCATTGACCAAGGCCTGCCCGCAGATCTAGCCATGAAACTGGCGCGCCAGACTGTTATCGGTTCAGCAGCACTTGCCGAGGCGCAAAAAGATATTCCAGTGGAGACCTTGCGCAAAAACGTAACCAGCCCCGGCGGCACGACCGAAGCCGCTCTTGAGATATTAACTGATCCTCGGGGTCTAAGCCTTTTGATTCAAAAAGCAATTTCAGCAGCGGCTAAAAGAAGTGAAGAATTAAGCTGATTACTTTTTCTTCCGCTCACTACGGCCTTTAGTACCAAGGCCTATATCTTTAGCCAGTCGGCTTCGGGTTTTTGCATAGCTAGGCGCAACCATTGGGTAATCGGCTGGCAAGCCCCAGCGTTCGCGATACTGTTCTGGTGTCATTTTATATGCTGTTTTCAAGTGACGTTTGAGCATTTTCAGTTTTTTACCGTCCTCGAGACAGACAATATATTCCGGCATAACGGATTTACGGATCGGCACGGCTGGCTGTGGACGTTCAGCCGTAACGCTGCTCGTCGAAACATCGCCGCCGACACCTGACAATGTTTTATAAATCCGCTCGATAAGAGCGGGAATTTCACCTGCGGGGACAGTATTATTGGATAAATGCGCTGAAACAATTTCCGTAGTAAGAGCCAGTATGTCGTTATTCTTAGGATTATCAGCCATTTATTTCCACCTATAGGTAATTCTCTTAAATTTGACAGTAATTCAACTATATAAATACTACAATACTTGGAATTACTTTAAGAAGCGTTTAATATCTTGCTTTCATGGAAATACAAAATTGTGTTATTAGCCCTCTATGGGGAGAATAATACCGGTCATCCTTTGTGGCGGCTCTGGAAAACGGCTATGGCCTTTAAGCAAGGCGGATAGGCCGAAGCAATTCCTGAACCTGATCGATCCTCAAACATCTCTTTTTCAAAAAACTACTGAGCGCGCCTTAAACCTGACCGGCGCCAGCTTAAATGAAACCGTCATCGTCACAAATGAACAATATATCGATCTGGTGAAAACTCATCTCGGTCGCCCTTGCCCACATATCATCAGCGAGAAAAACCCGCTGAATACCGGTCCGGCTATCGCCCGTGCGGCTTATTATGTCAGCGAACGTTTTTCGCCGGATTCCCTCATGCTGGCCATGCCTTCAGATCACTATATTGAAGACATCACACCGCTAAAAACTTCTCTTCTTTTAGCGGAGAAAGAAGCGCGAGATGGTCGCATAGCCCTGTTCGGCATTACACCGCACAGACCTGAGACAGGCTATGGATATATCAAAACCAATCCTCAGAAACCGTTCTCTGCTGAAGCCTTCATCGAAAAGCCGGACACAGCTAAGGCCAAAACCTTAATTGAAAGCGGCCAGTATTTATGGAATAGCGGTATATTCGCCTTTAAAGCCTCGACACTTTTGAATGCTTTTCGCCTATATGCTCCGGATATTCTGGACCATGTCAAAAATGGAACCGAAATTCAGCCAATATCCTTTGATAAAGCTGTTCTGGAGAAATCATCCAATCTTTCTGTCATCCCGTGCGACATGCAATGGATGGATGTGGGTACATGGGAAGGCTTATTGGAAGTCATGAAAAACAAGCCCGGATATAAATATGTAGAAAAACTTTCTGCTTCAGGGAATTAAAATTGATTTTGGGCGTTTGCAAATGCAGCAAAATCTATTACTAAACAATCATATTTTTAAAGTATTTCAGGAGTTTATTTAATGTCCCTCAAGCCAAACACAGAAGCGTATGAACGCGAAATCTTTGTCGCCCCACAAGGTTTCCGTGAATATGACGCGCGCTGGCTTTTTCCAGAACAAATAAACCTTCGCGGTATTCAGGCTCTGGGCATGGGCATCGGCACGATTGTCCATGAAATGAAGAAAAATCCCCCCGCCGTCGTCGTCGGCCATGATTACCGCTCTTACAGCGCAACGATCAAACAGGCGCTAATCATCGGCCTGATGGCAGCGGGCTGTAAAGTTTACGATATCGGTCTGGCCCTTTCACCAACCGCGTATTTTTCCCAATTCGAACTCGACGCCCCTGCCGTTGCCATGGTCACGGCCAGCCATAACGAAAACGGCTGGACGGGCGTCAAGATCGGTACTGAACGTCCTATGACATTCGGCCCTGAATTGATGTCTCATTTGAAGGACATCGTTATGGATGAGAAATATGTCGTGCGCGAAGGCGGCTCGTACGAATATGTGGGCGATATCAAGGAACGCTATATTGCCGACCTCACCAAAGATGGCAAACTGAAACGTAAAATCAAAGCCGTTGTCGCGTGCGGTAACGGAACTGCCGGAGCTTATGCACCCGAAGCGCTTCGCCGTATTGGCGTTGATGTCATCGAGATGGATTGCGATCTCGACTATACCTTCCCGAAATACAATCCGAACCCTGAAGACATGGAGATGCTCCACGCCATGTCGGCCAAGGTCAAAGAAACGGGCGCGGATATCGCCTTCGGATTCGATGGAGATGGCGACCGCTGCGGCGTTATCGATAATACCGGCGATGAAATTTTTGCCGATAAAATGGGTGTTATCTGCGCCCGCGACTTCGCAGCTATTCACAAAAATGCGACCTTTGTCGCCGATGTGAAATCAACTGGGCTTTACAATACGGACCCTGTTCTGAAAGAGCTTGGCGCGAAAACGCAATACTGGAAAACCGGACACTCCTACATGAAACGTCAGGTCAATGAATCCGGTGCTTTGGCGGGATTTGAAAAATCCGGTCACTTCTTTTTAAACGCGCCGATTGGCCGCGGCTATGACGACGGTATCCTGACAGCGGTCACTATCTGCCGTATTCTGGATCGCAATGCCGATAAATCAATGTCGGATTTGAAAGACTCATTGCCGAAAACTTGGGGCTCTCCGACCATGGCGCCTTATTGCGCAGACGATATTAAATACGGCATGGTCGAAACATTGACCAAAATCTATCAGGATAAAAAAGACAAAGGCGAAAGTGTTTGCGGACAAAAAATCGTTGATGTGGTGACAGTCAACGGCGTGCGCTTTACATTGGAAGACGGAAGCTGGGGCCTGATCCGCGCTTCGTCCAACAAGCCATCTCTTGTCGTCGTCGTCGAAAGCCCTGCCTCCGAAGACCAAATGTTCAACGTCTTCGAAGAAATCGATGCAACCTTATCTACTTACAAGGAAATCGGCGAATACGACCAAAAAATTGAGCGTAAAAAAGCAGCCTAATTAAGCCGTTTTTACAATTTTTGGTATAATCCGCTTAGACTGGCTTACTTCCGCCCCTCTTATATAAAGAGGATGCGGAGCCTTTTCCGGATGATAGATGATCTCATCGCTTTCGATCTCAGACGCCATGCGTGCCATTACTTCGATATCGGGCAAAACATCCCGGATAATGGCAAAAGCCGAATTCTCCGCCATGTCCATTGTCCAGATTTCCGGCTCACCAATTGGCTGTAAATCTTTTGTAAAGGCCTGTCCGTAGAAATCGCCGCGTTTGGTATCGATCATTATAACTGTATCGCGTTGTAATCCACTGGCCTTGGCAATGACCGATAAAGTGTCAAATCCAAAAACAGGCTTATTGATCGACAAACCCAAAGCCTTGGCGGTCGAAAGTCCAACCCGTACGCCTGTAAAAGACCCTGGCCCTGTCGTGACGGCGATGCGGTCAAAATCGTTATATGTATAGCCAGCTTTACGGATCACGCGGTTAATCATGGGTACAAGGCATTCCGCCTGCCCGCGCTCGGTTTCGACGGTTTCCGTCCAGAATTGTTCTCCATCTGAGATGCAAACCGCGCAGCCGGTCACAGCTGTATCGAGTGCCAATACGATACGACGATTTTTTGCCTTATCCAATTCTTCCTGCCACGTCATTTTCATTGTTTCGGTTCCGCCTCTTTACTATAGTCTGCCCATATGGGCCGCAATATATTTCAATTATTTATGATTATTGCCTTCCTGTGCATCGGGGCTTATCCAGCCCGTGCGAATGTACTGGAAGATAACTCATCATCCTCGGTCTATGCCTATTTCTCGATCACGGATAGCGGCGATGACTCTTCCTTATCCTTTGAGAAATTCGCGCGGCAGATCGAAGAAATCGGCCTTGGTAATTATACTGTTTTACCTCTTCCCGATCTTCTCGCCAAGCAAAAGAGCGGTGAAAGCCTTCCCCCTAATACCATCGCACTCACCTTTGATGAACCGGACGAGGAAACCTATTCCAAAGCCATACCTTTGCTTGTTCAAAATAAAATCCCTTTTACTATATTCATTAGCCCCGGCCTTGCCGAAGCCAGTGAATGGGAAACACTCAAAAACCTGCAAGAAAATGATTTTGTCACGATCGGCCTTTCGACATTTTCCTATGGGCATTTGGGCAGCTGGGTAGAAGAAAAAATTACCGAAGATCTAAACCGGGCCAAATCCATCTATCGTGAACAATTGGGACAAGAGCCTCTTTATTTCGCTTACCCACTCGGTGAATATTCATCCGCCTTTGTAAACGCCGTTCAAAAGGCAGGTTTTCAAGCGGCCTTCGGCCAAAACTCAGGCGTTATCACGCAATCGACCGATATGATGAAACTGCCAAGATTTACCATGACGGATGATTTTGGCGATCTGGAAAGATTTCGTACAACATCGAATGCCATGCCATTCCCAGTGAAGGATGTTACGCCCGATACCAGTTACATGAATGCCATGCCTGATATCGGTTTTACGATCAGCGATCAAATTTCTGCAGATGATATGAAAAAGACAAAATGTTTTTCATCCGGCAGCATCCAGCCGCAAACCGCTTTTCTCGGCTCAGGCCGCGTCGAACTTCGGTTTCCTGAGATACCAGTAACGGAGCGGCTGCGTATCAATTGCACGATACCTGTTGCGGGTGAATTACCCGATGACGATCCGCGTTATCGCTGGTTGGGCTTTTTGCTTTATTTTCCGGTGAAAACGGAAGCAGCCGATTTCAATCCTGTACAGCCCTGACTTCCAGAACTTCCGGCACATAATGATGCATCATATTTTCGATGCCCATTTTAAGCGTGACAACAGAGCTCGGGCATCCGGCGCAGGCGCCTTGCATACGCAGGAATAAAATACCCTTATCGAAATCTTCGAATGCGATATCGCCGCCATCGCGCGCCACTGCTGGACGCACGCGTGTCTCAAGTATTTCCTTGATCTGTTTGACGACATCGCTGTCTTCTTCGGATGATGCGTCTTTACCGACAGGCGCATCGTTCAAAATTTTCTGACCAGTTGTAAAATGCTCAAATAGAGCGCCAAGAACCAAAGGCTTTAATGTCAGCCATTCGCGCTCTTCGTTTTTGGTAACGGACACGAAATCTCTGCCGAAGAATACGCCGCGCACGCCGTCGATTTTAAACAAACGTTCTGCCAAGGGCGACCTGCCTGTTGCCGACTCTGCAGTCGGGAAATCCGCCACGCCACGCTCGAGAACGATCTCACCCGGGATGAATTTTATGGTCAGAGGATTGGGAGTGGGTTCAGTTTGTATAAACATTTAAGTAATCGCATCAATTCTGTTGGTATCAAAGTTTCCGGGTACTATTACTGCAGGAACCTGCAAATCACCAAGACCTTTCGATATAAGATAGTTAATTAGCGGTCCCGGCCCTTTGACACCGACCCCGCCCGCCAGCACCAGTTGAACCAGGCTTGGATCGGAATTAATCGTCTCGATCACCGCATTCTTGGCTTCGCCTTCAGCTATATATAGAGCCGAAATCTGCCCGGTCAATTCATGGACCTTACGGCACGCTTCCCAAATTTGCTTTTCTGCTTTTTCGCGCAGCTCCTTACGCAGCATCGCCTCCACATTCCCCCAGTCCTGAAATTCCTCCATGTCGATAATCTGGAGAAGTGCGACATGGCCACGGCGGTTTTGTGCACAGCGCGCAGCATAACGTAGCGCCAGATCGAATTCCGCCGTCTCATCAACGACAACCAAGTAAACGCCCCCATCGCCTTTTCGAATTTTATGTTCCATGAATTCTCCTTATGCGTCTCATTACTTAAGCTCTCTGACTTCTCGACATCCAGAACGCTGTAAATCCGGCGACCGCCGCCAAAAATAAACCCAGTAACGCATAAGCCAGGCTGTGTTCGGCAGCGAAATTTAAAACATTCGCCGACAATCCAGCCTGCCCGACATCAAGACTAATCAAGCTGCGATCAACCAAATTACCTTCTCTAAACAGATAGGCTTCGACCGTGTATCTTCCGACCGGAACATTGGCAGGAAGATAAAAGGACGTTTTGAAAAGACGCTGCCCCATAAATCGTATCGGTGACGGTGCTAGCGGAAAAAATCCTCTTGCTTGCTGCGTGCGAATTAACGCTTCTTGAAATTCGCTTATGCTTGATTTTTCTTCATAACGGGCTGCATCGAAATTCAGGGCATTCAGCCCTACGCCATAGGAAGCAAGCGTTGCAGAATCGGCAACATTACTTTCAGAACGACTGACCGAATAATTATAAAACAGGGGAACATTTTTAAAATCGACGGACTCACGGTTGAGCCACATACCAAGCGCCGGATGTTTTTTGCGCATAACGATACGTTCCTGTGGACCGCGCAGAACAATGGCAATATCACCATCCTGATCGGTCGTCCCGAATACTGTCACGGCCTCGCCGGAAAAATCGCTCGTGATATCAACATGATCGTCGGCCAGATCGATCACTATATTGCCATTACCTTGGGCAAAAACTTGAAACGGGAATAACAAAATTAACCCTATAAGCAGGTACTTCATCACCGCACCTGCATAGTGAATAATTCATAGGGTTGGATCAGAAGATCGCTGGCCAGTTTTCCGGCCACAACCATCAACATAGCCGCCAGCATCAAACGCGCAGGGGCTCCGCGAATATGCTTTGCCGCCCTCACCCCGATTTGCGACCCGAGTATCCCGCCGACGATCAATACAACTGCCAGCACCAGATCGACCGTATGGTTGGCAACCGCGTGCAATATAGTCGAAAAAATCGTCGTGAACATAATTTGAAACAGCGACGTTCCCGCTACCATGATCGTCGACATACCTAAAATATAAATCATCGCAGGCACCATAAAGAAGCCGCCACCGACGCCCATTAAAGATGTAACCAATCCCCCGAGAAAGCCGATCCCTGCAGGCAGGCACGCGCTGATATACATTTTGGATTTGGGGAAATGCATTTTATAGGGAAGCTTTTCGCCAAGCGTTACCCAAAGCTTGGAACGCCCCTTTTCGGCGGTCTGCTTTTTCAGAAGCGCATACATACTTTCAACAAGCATCATCGAACCGATACCACCAAGAAAGAGGATATAGAGAAGATTGATCGCCGCATCGATCTGGCCGATATGCTGCAAAATTTTAAACAAGGCAATGCCGATCAAGGAACCGACCACCGATCCGGCCAACATGACAAAGCCCAGCTTGACGTCGATATTGCCGCGGCTCCAATGGATGAGTGATCCTGATACGGACGATGCTACCAATTGATTTGCCTGCGTTCCGACAGAAATAGATGGCGGTACGCCAAGAAAAATTAAAAACGGCGTAGTTAAAAACCCGCCGCCGACCCCGAACACGGATGTAAAAAACCCCGCCACCATGCCCAAAACCATAATAGTTTCAACAGGCACGCTCATTTCGGCGATAGGAAGGTAAATTTGCATTTTCCCACGCTAAAACAATTACTTATAAAAATCCAAGAATATTTCTTGACAAAAAACATTAACAATATGTAAATTAATGAAATAATTTTATAGAGGGAATTCAACAATGTCACTTCGTACAGCATTACTTGCAGCTTCTTTGGCTGCAACACCAGTTATGGCTCAAACAGACAAATCATTAGCTACCGCCGCTACAGATAAGGTAGATGCCAATAACACGGCTCTTACGAAAGAAGGCAAAGAACTTTGGACTTGCGCTACCAAAGCCGTCGATAGCGTTATGCTAGGAGAAACTACGGCTTCGGAAGGTTTTGAACAAGGCCAGCATGTATATACGCGCACGAAAGTATCAGCCGGCATCAACTACGGAGCGACAAACGGAGCTGCAGCAATTCTTGATAAAAAAGGGGAGACTGTAAACTTTATTTCTTATGTAATAAAAGCTGAAGATGCGATAGCGGGACCTCCTCTGACAGGCGTCAGTGTAAAAGTCAGCTTTTCAAAAGAAGCAAAGTTTGTGGATACAGATATTTTAGGAACTCCAGATTCACCAATTAAAGGAACCTATGATCTGGTTAAAACTCAAGGGCAACTTGCCATGGTTACATTCATGGCTTGTACAAACGAGATATAATAATCAATACCTGCCGGTACTAACGCCATTCTTGTCCTTAAACTCAAGAGTGCCTTGGTTGATAAAGTTTCTTGGATGATTACCTATCGTAAGCTCATGATAGGCTTTCTTCATGTCGATGGTTTTCATGAAACTTAGAAACGCCGTTGCATATTTCTGATATGAATCCTGTTTCGCTGAACATTGCGCTATATAAGTCTTATCATAGTAATTAGATACCGACATAATTGCAGCGCGGTTTTCAAACGGCTCGTCCGGCGGCGTCGTATAGGTAATCATCTGCGTCGAGGCATAGCCTTTGCCAAGGCCCGTTTCGTCGCCATAACCTAAAATCTGCACGTTATTATATGTGGCATTATAATCTTTCCAGTAATCCTTGGAAAATGCCACGCGCTGCACTTCGTCGCGCAAATACTGCGGATAGATGACAAATCTTTTATCCAGATCGGCGCGAATGAAACAACGTGCATCGTCAGCACCTGATGGTAATGCTACACTCAAAACATCATCCGGCTGTTTGTTGGAGATAATTTTCCAGCTATCGGGAAAAGATGCACTTAATCCGGTTTTCTCATCAGCCCAGACGAAATAATCGGCATGCGCGATTTTTGCGAATGTCAGTAAAGATAAAACTGTTAGAAATAAAAATCTGCTCATCTTGTCATTCCCGCATAGGCGGCAATCTCCCTAAATTCCGTCGAACTATATATAATCCATAATTAAGCTGGGCGAAAGTCCATAAAACTCTCTGTGAACACTATGTCCGCTGTGGTAAATAAAATCTATGACCAATCCCTTATCCCGCTATCTCGACAATCTTCAGGGCGAAATCGACGCCTCAGCCATGTATAAGGCTATGGCAGAGCAGGAAGAGAACCTTGCCACCTCTTCCGTTTATCTGAAGCTGGCAGCCATTGAAGATAAACATGCCGCTTTCTGGCGTGAACAGGTGATCAAGGCGGGCGGCAATCCCGATAAAATAAAAGTCTCTCCCCGCACACGCTTCATGATCTGGCTGGGCCTAAAAATGGGTTCCAGTTTTATACTGCCAAGCCTTGCCACGATTGAGTCCAAAGACAGTAATAAATATTTCGGGCAGAACGAAGTCTGCCGCAGCGCCATGCCGCGCGAGGAAAAATCCCACGCATTGATTTTGCGCGCTTTATCCAAAAAAACCAAGCTCGGCATGCCGGGGGCGGATGTCGCCAAGCTCGAAAAACGCCATTTTCTGGGTGGAAATGAGCTTCGGGCTGCTGTTCTGGGGGCCAATGACGGGCTTGTGTCCAATCTCTCGCTTGTTATGGGCGTGGCCGGTGCTGCTGTGGCTTCCCAGACGATCCTTCTGACAGGTCTTGCCGGACTGGTCGCTGGCGCGTGCTCCATGGCAATGGGTGAATGGCTTTCCGTGAATTCTTCACGAGAGCTTCATCAAAAACAAATCGATAAAGAAAAAAGCGAGCTGGAAGAAAATCCGGAAGAAGAAAAACAGGAATTGATCCTGATCTATCAAGCCAAGGGCTTAACTGAAGAACACGCTACCGAGCTTGCCAACCGCCTGATGTCGGACCCCGACCGTGCACTCGATACGCTTGTGCGCGAAGAACTTGGTATCGATCCGGACGAGCTGGGCGGGTCTGCATGGACCGCCGCAATCTCGTCCTTTTTCCTTTTTGCCATCGGCGCGATTTTTCCCGTGGCTCCCTTTATGTTTTTAGAAGGGCATGAAGCCGTTATTACTTCCTTGCTCGTCAGTGGCCTTGGCCTTTTGATTATCGGCATGGGAACGGCGCTGTTTACCGGACGCGGCTTTGGGTTCTCCGGTCTTCGTCAACTCTTGATCGGCTATGCCGCAGCAGCGCTGACATTTACGGTCGGGCGCATTTTCGGCGTATCCATTACAGGTTAATTATTCAGGCATAGCGCTCTTCGGCGGCGGCGTGACACGCACCAGCGTGATCTGGTTTCTGTGCCTGCGCACCACATCGAATTTGAATTTGTGGAACATGAAACTTTGCCCTACATCGGGCAGCTTTCTTGCCTCGTATAGGACTAAGCCGGCAATTGTTGAATAATCGGCATCGGGTAAATCCCATTCAAACTCCCGCTTGATATCGCGGATTGTAACTGTCCCGTTGACGAGATACGTCCCGTTCGGCTGTTTCTTCACGCCGGGCATACTCATATCATGTTCGTCATCTATATCGCCGACGATATCTTCCAGAATATCTTCGAGCGTCACGACGCCCATAAAGCTGCCATATTCGTCGATTACGAAAGCAAAATGCTCCCCGCGTTCGCGGAACGCCTGCAATTGATCGAACAACGTCGTTGTGTTTGGCACGAACCACGGCTCCGCTGCGATATCCTCAATTCTGATTTTTGAATAATCGTTATTGGCGGTTTTTAATTCGCGCAGCAGCCATTTCACATGGATCAAACCGATAATATTATCCGGCTTATCTTTCCAAACCGGCATGCGCGTATAGGGACTGTTTAAAACCTCGTCGATAATTTCTTCTGCATCAGTTGCCGCGTCGATCATGGCGACATTTTTGCGGTGGATCATAACCTCTTCAATCGTGACATCAGCCAGATCCATAACGGATTTTAACATTGCGCGCTGTTTCTGTGTTTCCTCTTCCGGCCCGCGGTGCATTTCAATCGCCCCGCGTAAGACTTCCATCTGGGCCTCTTCATCGATCTGGCTCAGATCGACGCGAAAAAACTTTAGCGTCGTGTGTACGATAGACGAAATCAATTGCGTAATCGGGGAGAACAGAATGATAATCACGCGCATAACAGGCGCCATAAACATAGCCATATTATCCGGCCTGTGTAGCGCCAATGTCTTCGGTAAAACTTCCGCGAAGATCAGGATAAGCACTGTCATGACGCCCGTAGCGTAGAAAACACCGGCTTCACCGAACATGCCGATCAATACATTCGTCATAATGGCCGAGGCCAGAATATTGATGAGGTTGTTGCCAAGCAGCATCGCCCCGATCATCCGGTCTTTGCGCATTAGTATTTTATTGACCATCTTGGCAAGGCGGTTGCCATTCTTTTCCGCCGCCAGCATACGCGGCTCAGACACCGCTGTCATCGACGTTTCGCCCGCCGAGAAGAATGCCGATAAAAACAGCAGAAATAGAACTATCAGCGTTGAAATAAGCAATGTCATGTGAGTGACCCTTTCAAAACTTCCAGGACTTTTTCTTCCGGCACTTCGCTATCGAGCTTAGCCCTTCCGAGTTTATTCAACAGGACAAAAACAAGACCCGCCGAACTCGCCTTCTTGTCCTTACGCATCAGCTCGAGTAGTTGCTCCGGATTCGCGTTGATATCGGGAATATCTTTGATCTCGCTCATCATGCCGACAGAGATTAAATGAGACTTCACCCTTTCGGCATCGGCATCAGAAATATAACCGAGCTTGGCTGAAAGCCGCGCTGCAAGGACAAGTCCTATTCCTACCGCCTCGCCGTGCAATAACCTGCCGTCATATTGACAATAGGTTTCCAGCGCATGAGCAAATGTGTGACCAAGATTGAGAAGCGCACGCAAACCTGTTTCCTCGAACTCATCCTGACGGACGATTTCGGCTTTCATCGAGCAACTCGTCTCAATGGCATATACCAGCGCATCATCATCACCGGCGATAACTTTGGGACCGTTTTGCTCCAGCCATTCGAAAAGCCGGCTATTACCAAGCAGGCCGTATTTTACGATCTCGGCATACCCGGCTTTCATTTCGCGAACAGGCAACGTCTTTAAAGTTAAGGTGTCAATCACAACAACTTGCGGCTGGTAAAACGCGCCGATGAGATTCTTACCTTGTTTGGAATTAATCCCTGTTTTACCACCGACCGAACTATCGACTTGCGATAGCAGCGTTGTTGGTATCTGGATAAACTTGACGCCGCGCATGGCGGTGGCTGATACAAAACCAGCCAGATCGCCTACAACGCCGCCGCCCAGCGCTATAACCAGAGAATGGCGGTTCAGACCGTTGCCGATCATCCATTCAAGAATTGTTTCGTATTCAGTAAATGATTTGCTCTTCTCTCCTGCTGGAACCTTACAGACGACGGATTCAATAGGCAGAATAACTTGCAAACGCTGCGCATATAAATCAGCAGTATTTTCGTCTGTAATAATGAAAGCCTTTTGCGCTTTCGTTTCCGGCCACCAGATATCGGTTTTATGAAGGATATTCGCGCCGATATAAATCGGGTAAGAGCGCTCGCTAAGCTTGACATCGAGCTTTTTAAAATCAAATTTCATCGGGATTTTGTAGCAGATAATCGTAAATCTGTCCTATGGCTTTATTCGCGACCGTATTGATATCCGCTGAACCGTCGAGATGCAGGGCGGCGCGTTGATAAAGAAGGCGTCTTTGTTCCATACGTTCGGATAACGCCTCTTCGACATCCCGTCCGGCCAACAACGGTCGCGCGCCGTTTCCTGCAGTTCTCTTGGCCAGCATTTTGATAGGCGCGTCGATCCAGATAGAGAGCGCCCGCGTAAATATGCTATCTGCTGTATCCGGTGCGGTAACCGCCCCGCCGCCAACAGACAGAATTTTGCGGCCTGAACCGAGAAGTGCGGCGATCTTGTCTTTTTCCAGCGCGCGGAAAACAGGCTCGCCTTTTAATTCGAAGATTTCCTTAACCGAAATCCCCTGCTCTTTCTCGATTTCCAGATCCGAATCATAAAACTGCCAGCCTAGTTTTTCAGCCAGTTTGCGCCCGAGTGTGGTTTTCCCCGCTCCCATCATTCCGATAATAACCACCGGCTTTGAAAGATGGTCGTTTATGTGTTGAATTTGATCGTTCATTTCCATGCTCGGCCTTCATACAATGTCTTAAATAGCGGGGGAAGTTTTATGTATGCGTCCCCATACCCTGTTGCATTTCCCTATTTCGTTTACTAGTTTCATCGCAGTTATACGTTAAAGGACATGATAATGAAAATCTTTGGAATTCTGACCCTTATTCTAATTGCTCTTGTCGTCGGCAGCTTCGCCTATGTCGCCAGCACAGACGTGCCGGTTACGCCGACTACAGTGACGCGCGACCTTTCAGCAGACCAGTTGAAATAAGATGAACAGCAAGATCATCTCCTGCCTTCTGGCAAGCGCTTTTTTTATCCAGCCTGCTTTTGCAGAATCACAGCCCGCGCCTGCCGTTGTCCATAGCCCGATCCTGCCGGTCAAGATCAAGCCTCGCCAAAGCGGCGCGGATTCGATCTCAAAAGCCGCTGCGGATATCGAACAGGAAAACACTATTAATGCCAATTCTCTTGGCCTTTATGCGCGAATTTCCGATGGCGGCCTCGGCTCAGATATTTGGAAAGACTATACAGGCAAGGCATTAGCATCAGACTTAGGCATGCTGAATGTCAATATTTCATCACCGACAATGCGCGGCCTTTTATTGCGCGCTCTGTTGACCGCACCGGATGCAGAAAATCTTGCTGATGACAAAGCAAATGAAGCTTTTTCCTCACGCATTACAACATTGGTTGATCTCGGCGCCTTCGATGAAACCGTTGTTTTATACAAGAAACTTGAAGGAAACATTCCATCCGGTAAAGCGGCTCTGGCAGGTACGGAGGCCATGGTCAGCATGGGGCAAATGGGCCTTGCCTGTCTGGAAGAAAAAGCATTATCAGATGATTTAAAACAGACTTCATCGACCAGCTTTTGGCCTGGCCTGAATAAATTTTGCGATATTTTGCTCACGACAGATAGTACTGGAGATGAATCGGAATCCTTCGCCAAGACGTCGTCTTTGTTCACGAGCGCGAAACAAATTAAATCCCCCGCCAGCCTTTCCGAATTAAATGGCAAGTCGGTTATCGAGATTTTATCAGCCAATAAGGCGGGGCTGATTTCCAAAAGCCTGTTTACGCCTGACAATGTTAAACCGCTCAAACCGCAAATTATTTCGCTGCTATTGAAACAATCACCAACCGATCAAGCGGAAAAGCTAAGCTTGCTGGCGGCGGCTGTTGAAAAAGGCATGATTCCGGCAACAGACTTCATCAACGAGTTTGTTACTCAAAGCGCTTCCTCACTTTCCAACCAAACCGGTTACTGGCCGGTTGTGCTTAGTTTATATAACAAGGCAAAAGCATCTCCGGCAGATAATACGGCATTAAAAGAAGTTTTGAAGATTATGCCTAATTCCGGCAATGCGGCTTTGCTTCCTTTTGCCGCCTCTTTCGGTTCTTTGAAAAATGTCGATGCCTTTTCGACCGAAGAAGCCCGTGAAGTCGTAAGCCTCCTTATAAGAGCGAGAATCAATGTCTCTGGTCCATGGTTTGCAAAGGCTTTTGGCCAGTCTGAAGCCCAATCTAAAGAATCAATGACCGATATGGATGTCATTTCCGCGCTTGGAGCCTCTTCCAATACTGATCAGGATAAAAAGTCTTCAAAAGCAACCAAATCAAAGGAAAACCCTGAAAACCCTCAACTTTATGCCCTTTCTCTAATATTGGAGAATGAGGAAGCTGGGGGTAAAATTAACGAAAAGTCTTATGAAAATCTTTTTAACTTGACAGGGTCTACCGATTATGTAATGCCTTCTAAGGAATTAATGAATAACCTTACTCAGGCTGTTGCAAAGCAAGATACTGGAAAAGTTATCATTTATTCACTTCAGATACTGAATGGGCAGAGGATTTCACAGATTCATCCCCTTGCCTTAATCAGAATCAGCGAAGGTCTGCAGTCTGTGGGGTTGAGTGAAGAGAATAGAAGCCTCGCACATGAAGTGCTGGCGGATTTGATTGAAACTAAGAACGATAAGAAAATATAGGAGAATTAATTATGGCACGTCCAGGTCGTCCGGCAATGCCGAAGCCAACGCTTTCTAAATGGGTAGATTCCTTTCTGGATATGCTCACCACAGAACGTGGCGCAGCATTGAACACACGTCATGCCTACTGGCGTGACCTTGCTGATGTCAGCCTCTTTATCCGCGAAACCCGCAAGAAAGAGATCGAGAACGCGACAGCGGACGATCTGAAATCTTACCTTGCCGACCTCGCTGGCAAAATCCATGTAAAAGGCCAGAACAAGAACCAGATCGCCGTTCGCACAGTTGCGCGCCGCCTCTCTGCGCTTCGCCAATTCTACCGTTACCTCGTTTCCGAAAACGTTCGTCAGGATGATCCTACATCTGCGATTGAATCACCGAAACAAACACGCACCCTGCCAAAAACATTGGCTGAGAGCGAAGTCGATGCCTTGATCAAATCCGCAAGCGAACAAGGCGGCGCGGAAAGCGTACGTCTGGTATGTCTTCTCGAAATGCTATATGCGACAGGCCTTCGCGTTTCCGAACTCGTAGGCTTGCCGATGGCCGCTATTTCCGAAGGAAACCAATTCATTATGGTTGAAGGTAAAGGCGGACGTGAGCGTATGGTTCCATTGTCCGACTCTGCTCAAAAAGCTGTTGCCCGTTATCTCGAGCTTCGCAATCAATTCGTATCCGGCGAAAACATGGCAAACCAGTCCAAATGGTTGTTCCCATCCCGTACATCAGATAGCGGTCACTTGACACGTCAACGTTTTGCCCAGCTCTTAAAAGATCTGGCACGCGCTGCAAAAATCGACGAAGAACGCGTATCTCCGCATATTCTGCGCCACGCTTTCGCAACTCACCTGCTTTCCAATGGTGCGGACCTTCGCGCTGTCCAGAAGATGCTGGGTCATGCCGATATCGCGACGACACAAATCTACACACATATTCTTGGCAAGAAGCTCAAGAAAACCGTCGAGGAAAAACATCCTCTCGGTAAGAAAACAGCTTAAGGCTCATTTCTCATAAAATATTCAAATCAGGCAGGATCCCATTTGTCAGGACCTGCCTGATTTGTTATTGTCCCCCACGTTTTTAAACTAACTAAAGGATACTGAACATGGCTGCCATGGACTTCGAAAAACCTATTCTGGAACTCGAAGGGAAAATTGCTGAATTGCGTCATATGACCAGCAGCAAGGATTTCAACATTGCGGAGGAACTGACCCGCCTTGAAACCAAGTCGGAGAAATTGCTGAAGACAACTTACAGCAAGCTCACTCCTGCGCAAAAAGTACAGGTTGCGCGTAATGGCGACCGTCCGCATTTCATCGATTATGTGGCCGCTTTAATCGAAGATTTTACACCCCTCGCCGGTGACCGCCAATTCGCAGACGATCAAGCGTTGATCGGCGGCCTTGGTCGTTTCCGTGGGCGCTCCGTTGTCGTCATGGGCCATGAAAAAGGCCACGACACAGAAACCCGCATTAAACACAATTTCGGTATGGCCAAGCCCGAAGGTTACCGCAAGGCACAGCGCCTGATGGAAATGGCATCTCAATTCCAATTACCTGTCGTAACTCTTGTCGATACGGCTGGCGCCTATCCGGGCGTTGAAGCCGAAGCACGCGGCCAGTCGGAAGCCATCGCCCAATCTATAGCTTCCTGCCTGCGCCTGCGCACACCTATGGTGTCTGTCATTATCGGCGAAGGTGGTTCAGGCGGCGCGATTGCCATCGCGACAGCAGACCGCGTCTTTATGCTCGAGCATTCGATTTATTCTGTTATTTCGCCTGAAGGCTGCGCCTCTATCTTGTGGCGCTCCGCGGCTAATGCGGAAGAAGCCGCAACAGCGTTGAAGCTGACTGCTCAAGATCTAGTAGGCATGAAACTCGTGGACGGTA
Source organism: uncultured Micavibrio sp. (assembly GCA_964633355.1). Taxonomy (GTDB): domain Bacteria; phylum Pseudomonadota; class Alphaproteobacteria; order Micavibrionales; family Micavibrionaceae; genus Micavibrio_B. Next base: position 131,952 of record CAZWGO010000002.1, on the reverse strand, counting down.
TTATCGAGGAGCCGCTCGGCGGAGCGCATCGCGGTAAAGCCGCCACTATCGAAGCCGTTGGCAACCAAATTGAAAAGTCGCTCAATGAAATGTCACCTTGGGACCCTGAGCGTCTAATTAAGCGCCGTCAGCAAAAATATCTTGCGATGACGCGGGTTAATTAATCAATAAACCCATTTATAATCTGATTGTGGCACATCGGATAGTCCCCTATCCGGTGAAGGGTGCAGCGTTTTCAGATCAACCGTAATCCGAGCTCGTGCCTTCATATTCTCGAAATTGCCATGGCCTGCTTTGCTATGTCCTTCTTGCGTCGAAGCCGCGCGATAATACAGCATCAGGAAAACGCGTATTGCCGCCGTTAACGACGTGAGCGGATTCTTGCGGATATTGATCAGAGAGCAAATATCATGGATCGAGCAATGCTCACGGCGCGAAATATCTTTCAGCGCGTTCCACATTTCCGGCTCGAGCCTGACTGATGTTCGCCGCCCTAGTATGGTTATATTTTTACTGACGAGCGTACTCTTTGGCCCTTCGTCATGTTCTTCAGATTTATAAGGGTGATTATCAATTGAATGATAATTCATTGTTTGATTAAAGTTCATTTTATCCTCCCATAAGACTATGTCCTAAGAGACTATATACCTAAAATTTCACTAATTACAACCTATGCGGCAAGAATTATTATCAAATACACCCATCAGGTGTATTAAAATTCCATATTTAGGCGGCATTTGCCTTTATTTGCAAAGCATGGACAGGCGGGATGAAGCCTTCCAATACAGCATAAACCATTCGGTGCTTCTCAACATGGGTTTTACCCGCAAACAGCTTTGAAACGATAACGACCCTGAAATGGCTCTCTCCTTCACCGTTATGGCCTGCGTGACCGATATGTTTGTGAGAATCGTCAATTACCTCAAGAACTTCTGGCGAGAAGCTCTCGGTTAATTTATTTATCATTTGCTCACGGATAGTCTGGAATTCTTCGGTCATAATCCTTTATTATAGAAGTTAATGCCTAAAATACACCTGAAACCGAACTCTCCTGAATTTGCTGATAAGGCAGAAAAGCCCGAAGGGACTAATTCACCTAAATCCCGAGCCTGCGAAATGCCGGGCTGCGCGGAGCATGGCGAGCACCGCGCTCCCAAAAACCGTGAACTTTCGGATTATTACTGGTTCTGTAAGGAGCATGTGCAGGAATACAATAAGGCGTGGAATTTCTTCGAGGGTATGAGTATCGCCGATATGGAAGAACATATCGCCCGAGCGACCGTTTGGGACCGCCCTACCCGCCGCTCTGACGCCGCCGGAAACGCCGAAGCCATCAAACGCAAGGCATGGCAGACTTACCACTTTACCGATGACGAGCCGCCCAAAGATTATACTCAGGATCGAAGCCGCTATGCCGGAAACCGCCAGACCCCTGAATTCGAAGCCTTGGCGATTATGGGGCTGGAGCCGCCGGTTGATCTGGACAAGATCAAAGCCCGCTATAAGGCTTTGGCAAAAAAACATCACCCTGATCTGAACAGGGATGATCCCAATGCCGAAGAACTTCTCAAAAAAATCAATATGGCCTATACAGTATTAAAGCTCGCCTATCAGAAATTTGGCGACATGACTCAGCCCGCATAAGGAAAAATTAAGTGGCAGAATTAAAACAAGAACCAATGAGCCTGTCATTTGATGTGACGCAGCTTGTACCGAATGCGCCTCGCTATAATTCTATCCCGGATAAGATGTTCAATGTAAAAGAAACATTCGGGCTGGAGATCGATTGGGAAGTCCCCGGTTTCGCGCATGAAATGCCGAATGTGCCTGCCATCGATCCTGCCTATCAATTCGATCACGATACGACACTCGCTATCCTTGCCGGCTTCCGCTTCAATCGCCGCGTGATGGTTCAGGGTTTCCACGGTACAGGCAAATCTACCCATATCGAACAAGTCGCCGCCCGCTTGAACTGGCCATGCGTTCGTATCAATCTGGATTCTCACGTTTCCCGTATCGACCTGATCGGTAAAGACATGATTGTCTTGCGCGAAGGCAAGCAAATCACGGAATACAAAGAAGGCTTGCTACCTTGGGCTTTGCAAAACCCTGTCGCGCTTGTTTTTGACGAATACGATGCAGGCCGCCCGGATGTGATGTTCGTGATCCAACGCGTTCTTGAAGCCGAGGGACGTTTGACCTTGCTCGACCAGAACGTCGTGATCCGCCCTCACCCGGCGTTTCGTTTATTTGCGACCGCCAATACGGTTGGTCTTGGCGATACGACTGGCCTCTATCACGGAACCCAACAACTCAACCAAGGCCAGATGGACCGCTGGAATATCGTCACTATTCTCAACTACCTGCCGCATGCAGACGAAGTCAAAATCGTGGCGGCCAAAGTCCCGACGATGGAGAATGAAGCGGGCCTTAAAGATATTGATGCCATGGTTCGCATGGCCGCCCTCACTCGCGAAGGCTTTAAAAACGGCGATTTATCAACTTTGATGTCTCCGCGTACCGTTATCGCATGGGCTGATAACTTCCAGATTTTCCATGACCGCGAACTCGCCTTCAAACTCAGCTTTATGAACAAATGCGATGAAATGGAACACTCTATTCTAGCAGAATATTACCAACGCTGCTTTGGCGTTGAATTACTGAAGTGACCAACGGACCGCAAGACAAACTCGAACGCTTTAAGGACGTCACTGCTGCCGCCCTTCGCGCCGTTGCCGGAAAGCCACAGGTCGAGATTGCCTTCAGCGCGGTTGAAAGCGGTGATCGCCGCCTTGCCTTGACGCAGCCGGACAAGGTTCGCCTGCCCGTCCCTGACATCAAATTATCCGATACCGACAAAGCGATTATGCGCGGGGCCGCCGATGCCGAAGCTTTGCGTATTCGTCATCATAACGCCAAGCTTCATGCCAAAACGGCACCGAGCAATGACCGCGCCCGCGCCGTTTATGACGCGCTTGAGCAAGCCCGTGTCGAAGCTCTCGGCGCGATAGAAATGAAAGGCGTCGAGCAAAATCTCAATGCCGTGCTGGAGAACAAAGCCAACCGTCTTGGCTATCACAACCAGACAGATCGCCATAACGATACCCTCCCAGATGCGCTTCATGCGATTGTTCGTTCCGATTTGACAGGCGAAAAACTTCCCACAGCCGCGCAAAATCTGGCCGATCTGTGGCGGCCATGGATTACCGAGAAACTCGGACTTGATAATTTCGCCGAACTGAAATCAAAACTTGGTAGCCAAAAAGAATTTTCTTCCTCGGTTAAAACTCTTTTGAAAAAACTTGAAATGGATGCGAGCGATCCCTCCGTTTCACCGGATGAAGAACAGGAAAACGAGCAAAACCAGCAGGAGCAAAAACAGCAAGAGAAGCCTGATGAAAAGGATTCTCAATCTGAAGAAAAACAGGATGACAAGTCTTCCGGCGGCGATATGGCTGAAGAAGATTTTGAAGACGAGCAATCGGATTCCAGTGAAAGTGGCGAAGTCGAAGACCAGTCAATCCGCATGGATGACGACGAGGACAGCGATCAGGCTTCTGAAATTAAAGCCCAGCGTCCGGATTTTTCAGTCGGTCCCGGCACCACCTATGCGATTTATACAACTCAATTCGATGAGATCGTCAAAGCCGAAGACCTTGCCGACGATGAAGAGCTGATACGCCTGCGCGGCATTCTCGATAAACAACTTGTTCATTTACAAGCCGTCGTCGCCAAACTCGCTAATCGCTTGCAGCGAAAGCTTCTCGCGAAGCAGCAGCGCAGCTGGCAATTCGATCTGGAAGAAGGTTATCTCGACAGCGCCCGCTTGGCGCGTATTGTTGCCAACCCCACCATTCCACTCTCTTTCAAACAGGAAAAACAAACCGAGTTTAAAGACACGATTGTCACGATCCTGCTTGATAATTCCGGTTCGATGCGCGGGCGGCCCATTACCATCGCGGCCATGTGCGCAGATATTCTGGCCCGCACGTTAGAGCGCTGCGGCCTTAAAGTCGAAATTCTAGGATTCACGACCCGCGCATGGAAAGGCGGCAAGGCCCGTGATTTATGGATTCAAAACGGTCGCCCCAACGCACCGGGCCGCCTGAACGATTTGCGCCACATCATTTATAAAAGTGCAGATACGCCTTACCGCCGCGCCCGTAAAAACCTCGGCTTGATGCTAAAGGAAGGATTGCTCAAAGAGAATATCGACGGCGAAGCGCTCGCCTGGGCGTATAATCGCCTTGCCCATCGCCCCGAAGAACGCAAAATCCTGCTAGTGATTTCAGACGGCGCACCGGTTGACGACTCAACTCTCTCCGTCAATCCATCCAATATTCTGGAGAAAGATTTGCGCCACGTCATCGACTGGGTTGAGCTCGTCGATAAAATCGACCTGACCGCTATTGGTATTGGCCATGACGTAACACGCTATTACAAGAAAGCGATGACAATCGTCGATGCCGACGAATTGGCGAGTGCGTTGGTCGAGCGTCTTGAAGGGTTATTCGAACTCGACAAGCGCCGTTAAAAACCTTTTCTAAAATACTCCGCAAACATATCTTTCAGATAGAGAGCGCCGTAATTCGACAAATGCCCTTCGTTAAAATAAAGACTCTTTCCTTGATCGCTGACACGGCATTCCTTTTTGTTACAAAGGAAATCCTTGGGATCTATAAACACAACATCCGATTTTTTATTCTTACCAACAAATTCATCGATCGTGCGTTGTCGCCCGCTTAAATAGCTTTCCAGCGTCACGACTTTCTCTTTATCTTTTGGTGTATAAAGCTTCTGGATCGCCAAAGCATGCGGTGGATTAAAAGGCGCGAAGGGAACATCAATCACGACATAAACCTTGGCACCGCTTTTTTGTAGTACATCAATCGTTCTTTTCAATGCCGCCATGGTGATATCGTCATATTCACTGCGATAATCCTCATACCATTTCATATCCTTGATAACGGAATAATTCCCTCTCAACCTATCGGTCCAATTAGCAATCAGGAAAATCGTTTTTATCTTTTTCTCAAGAATAAGCTGCAATGATTTTTCATTGAATCCTTCACAGTTAAAACCGACATCTGACTTATGCGCATACCCCAATATTGGCGGACAGCCATGGGCAGTCAATACATACCCGTTGCGCTTATACTCTTGAGATAGCTTGTAAAAAGCAGGCGCCAAAGCATCCGCAAAACTATCTCCCCAGAGAGCGAATTGCGGCTCGATATTGCTATCTTTATTCGACTGACAAATCTTGCCGTTTTCAAAATTTGATAGTTTTGGCTGATTGCATTCAGCGCGGTGAGGATTGATGTCATCAATCCCAGCCGCATAATTCGAAACATTCTCAGGCAGACGTTGCGGTGCGCCTTGAGTGAAATAAATCGCAAGTCCTGCGCCTGCCATAAGCAAAAGCGAAGCAACAGCAGCCAGGTAAATACTTTTTGTCGTTACAAAAATCTGTTTCTTACGAAACGGCGCTTCGATAAATTTCCATGATAAAACAGCCAGAACGAATGAGGCGGACAGGCAGGCAAGAGCGACAGGCACAGTAAATTCAATCAAGCCGCTATAACGCGTAAAGGCTAAAATCGGCCAGTGCCATAGATAGAGTGAATAAGAAACTAGCCCGATAAATACAGGAATACGCATCGAGAGTATCTTGCCAACAACATTCAACCTATTGGCATTCGAAGCGATAATCGCCGCGGCACCAAAGCAAGGCAGCAAAGCTGTTGCGCCCGGGAAAAGCGTTTTATCGTCATACAGCAAAACAGCAATCACAATACTTGTAACGCCCAGCCAGCCAAGAATTTCTTTTTTAAAACCTTGTATACTAAAAGGCCGAAGAGCCAGCAAAGAACCGATCAGTAATTCCCAAGCCCTGAACGGAAGGAGATAAAAAGCAGAGGATGGAGAATTACGGACGATAAAAGCCGCCGCGATAAATGACAGGATGGAGAAAATAGTAAAATATTTGAACATTTTGTCACGGCGATATTTCCAGACGGCAAAAATGGCGATCGGAAAGAAAAGATAGAACTGCTCTTCTACGGCCAGCGACCATGTATGAAGAAGCGGCTTGATGATGTTCGTTGTATCGAAATATCCGGCCTGCGTCTTGAATAGAATATTCGAAGCAAAGATGGATTGTGCCGCGGACTGTTCTCCCAGCAGGCGGTAATCGCTCGGCAGGTATAAAAACCATCCCGCGATCAGCGTGGAGGCGACAACCGCGAAGAGCGGTGGCAGGATGCGCCGGATACGCCTCTCCCAGAAATTGATAAGACTGAAATTTCCTACCTCAAGGTCTTTCTTGATCAGAGACGTAATCAAAAAACCGGAAATCACAAAAAATATATCGCCCCCGACATAGCCGCCGCTAAAAAGCGTGAAATTGGCATGGCAAAGCAGAACGGATAAAACGGCAACGGCTCTCAGACCGTCGATTTCTGGGCGATAGGCGATGGACATGATGTCTATTACACAATTGTTATTCGTCTTAAAAGCCCTCTCCCTTCGGGAGAGGGTTGGGTGAGGGAACAATGTGACGGCTGGTCTCTATTTCTGAACCATCGCCCCTCACCTAAATCCTCTCCCGAAGGGAGAGGACTATAGACGGCAGAATGACAAATAGGGTAAATGTGACCTATGACCGAACGCAAGATTTACAAACCCAAGCCCGTTAGCGGCTTTCCCGAATGGCTCCCCGAAGAACGCATTGTCGAACAACGCTGGTTCGATTCCATCCGCCGCGTGTTTGAGAGCTATGGCTATTGCTCCATCGAAACCCCGAGCGTCGAAGAAATCGACGTCCTGACCGCCAAGGGCGAAGTCGATAAAGAAATCTATGTCATCGAGCGCCTGCATAAGGATGAGAAAGACAAGAACGAAGCCCGGCTCGCCCTTCACTTTGACCAGACGGTGCCCCTCGCCCGTTACGTTGCCCAAAGATTCAACGACCTCGTCTTCCCGTTCAAACGCTACCAGATGCAGCGAGTCTGGCGCGGCGAGCGGCCGCAAATGGGCCGCATGCGTGAATTCTACCAATGTGATATCGACGTTATCAATGTCGATAATCTGCCGATCTCGTTTGATGCAGAGGTGGCGGCGGTTTGTTATGAGGCAATTGAGAGTCTAGATATCGGACGTGTTCAGTTGCGGATTAACAATCGTAAAATTCTAATGGGGTTTTTAGCAAGCCTTGGAATTATAGATACTGTTTCCGTGATCCGCGCTGTTGATAAACTCGAGAAAATCGGCAAAGACAAGGTTTCAGATGAGCTTCACAAATCAGGCTTACCTGAAATCCAGATCAAACAAATCCTCGAGCTTGCAGAAGTCAAAGCTGGCTATGCTAAGATATCTGGATTGCTTCGTGATTTTATCACTCGCAATGACGTCATTGCGAGGAGCGTCAGCGACGTGGCAATCCAGATGCTGGAAGAAGGTATCGAAGAATTGTCATTCGTTCTCAATAACCTTTCACATCTTCCAGACGGCGCTGTTGTCGCCGACCTCTCCATAGTCCGTGGCCTCGATTACTATACTGGCACTGTCTATGAAACCCAGCTTCTAGACGTGCCTGAATTTACAGGCTCCGTCTGCTCCGGCGGACGTTATGACGATCTGGCATCCGGCTATATCAATAAGCATCTTCCGGGCGTTGGAATTTCCATTGGCTTTTCACGCCTTTTCGATGTCATGCGCCAAACGCATAAGGAAAAGCTCGGCATCGGCCAGAAATCTCCGGCGGACCTCATGATGGTTATTCCATCAGAAGCCGAACAGCCCCACGCCGCCGAGACAGCCCGCACTTTACGCAAACGCGGTTATAAAGTTGAACTGTATCACGCCGCCCGCAAACTTGACGACCAGTTGAAGTACGCGATTAAAAAACAAATTCCTTTTGTCTGGATGCCTTTTGCCGATGGCCATCAGGTGAAAAATCTTGCAACCCGCGAACAAACGCCGGCTGATGCTGCGACATGGAAGAAACCGGAATGAACCCTTTTACGTCATACCGGCGAAAGCCGGTATCCAGAAAAAGCAACTGGATTCCCGCCTTCGCGGGAATGACAGCATTGTTATTACTTTCAGTTCCTGCCCTTGCCGCCCCTTTTACCTACACCTCACCCGATTGCGATTTCACCGTCACTTTTCCCGAAAAACCCTTTATCGAGAAAAAATGCTCGCCCTCCGCCCCTGATAAATGTGAAGAGATTGCCACGTTTACGCAGAGCATCGATCAGTCGGGTGTCAATTTCCGCCTGACATGCAATAAAGCCGAACCTAAAGATCTAAGCATCCTGACACCAGACGACCTGAAAAAGCGTCTCGGAGCATTGGTTAAAGAAGCGAATTTGATTCCCTATGCCAATGACGCGGCTGTGATAAAAGACGGTATGAAAACATCTATCGCCCTCGCCACCGGTCGTCGCGGCGAACAGGACGTCATATATACAGGCCAAATGTGGGTCGGCAAGCAATCCATTCTTACCCTTGAAGGTGAAATGACCGGGCCGGAAAATAAAGAGATCAGTGATGTTTATTCGGAAATTTTACGCGCCGTTCAGGTCAAGAAAACGCCCTGATCTTTTCAACCATCGAGAAAAATCCGTTGCGGCGGTTGGGACTTAAATTCTGCTCTAACCCCAACTCGCCGAAAATACCCTCGACATCGATTGATTTGATCTCCTCGACGGTCTTATCCTGATAAATCGACATCAAAATCCCGATCAGGCCTTTGACGATCTGGGCATTGCTATCGGCCTGAAAATGAAACGCCCCGTCTCGAATTTCCGGCGCCATCCAGACTTTGGACGTACAGCCTTTTACTTCGGTTTCCGGCGTTTTGAGCGCCTCCGGCATATCCGGCACGGTTTTCCCTAAATCCAGAACATATTGAAAGCGGCCTTCCCAGTCGTCCAGCAAGGCGAAAGTCTCAATAATCTGGTCCAATGGTTGCAATGCGGAAGTCATGAAAGCTCTTTAGATATCATATATGCTCGGTTGCTTATCTAATATACAAGTTCTATATTCATTGATAGCGCAATCCCTTTCATCTTTCCTTAAAGATTGATGAATAAGGTAGGTAAAAGAAGGGCTTGCGCGAGTCATCATCACTTGGCAAAGTGGTAATAATTATGAAGCACTTTAGGATTATAAGAAAGTTAGAGTATGTCCAAAACCGGTTCTGAATCAAAGAACACCCTTTATTGCTCCTTCTGCGGCAAAAGCCAGCACGAAGTGAGAAAACTCATCGCAGGACCAAATGTTTTCATTTGTAATGAATGCGTTGAGCTTTGCATGGACATCATCCGTGAAGAAGATAAAAGCCAGCTCGTCCGTACAGGCAGCGAAGGCATCCCGACACCGAACGAAATCAAAACCGTTCTCGACGATTACATCATCGGCCAAGACCGCGCAAAACGCGTTTTGTCTGTTGCGGTTCACAACCACTACAAGCGTTTGGAAATCGGCGGCAAGGGCGCGGATGTCGAAATCAATAAATCGAACATCCTTCTCGTCGGCCCGACCGGTTCGGGTAAAACGCTTCTGGCGCAAACCCTCGCCCGTATTCTGGATGTGCCGTTTACAATGGCAGATGCCACGACATTGACCGAAGCCGGTTATGTCGGTGAAGACGTCGAGAATATCGTTCTGAAACTTTTGCAGAATTGCGATTACAACGTCGAACGCGCCCAACGTGGCATTGTTTACATCGATGAGATCGATAAAATCTCGCGCAAATCTGATAATCCATCCATCACACGCGACGTTTCCGGTGAAGGCGTTCAGCAAGCCCTTTTGAAATTGATGGAAGGCACGATTGCTTCCGTCCCTCCTCAGGGTGGACGTAAACACCCGCAACAAGAATTCCTGCAAGTCGACACGACGAATATCCTTTTCATCTGCGGCGGTGCGTTTGCCGGTATCGATAAAATCATCGGCATGCGTTCCAAAGGCGGAACTGCGATTGGTTTCGGTGCAGAAATTAAAGACACTGAAGAAAAAGGCGTTGGCACGATGATGCGTCTTCTGGAGACCGAAGATCTTTTGAAATTCGGCCTTATCCCTGAATTCGTCGGTCGTCTGCCAGTTGTCGCAACTCTCGACGATCTGGACGAAGACGCTTTGATTTCCATCCTGACAGAACCGAAGAATGCGCTGATCAAACAATATGGCCGCCTGTTCGAGATGGAAAACACGAAACTAACCTTCACGCCTGAAGCACTGAGTGAAATCGCCAAGCGCGCGATCGTTCGCAAAACAGGTGCCCGTGGTCTTCGCTCCATCATGGAAATCATGCTTCTCGATACGATGTACGAACTGCCTGATCTGGAAGACGTTGAAGAAGTCGTCATTAACGAAGATACAGTGAAAAACGGCGCGAAACCTGTTTATGTCCATTCCGACAAGAAAAAGGCAAAAAAAGCCAAGGATAAAGAAGACAAAGATAAAGAGACTGTTACAGCCAGCTAGGATTTTTAAAACCCGCCGATTGGCGGGGTTTTTCTTGCTTCCATAACCTTACAAATTTAAGGCTCAGCCGGCCTATCTACGCTTAAAGCCCAGAACATATAAAATGGTACAGTTCTGTCCTGCGGCATTCGCGTACTCTGCCGATCCCGCAACCGCAGCCGCTGGGCTGACATTAGGGGCCGTGCAGGGCAATGCCCCGCCACCTGAAGCCGCAATCAACCGCCCCGATGTTGGATTCCCATCATCGATTTTCTGATCGAGCTTTCTGGTTTCAATACCACTTAATAGAGGTCCTGTTGGATAGCGACCCTGCGGCTTTCCGTAAACGAAGCTATGGCCGCTTTGGCCGTACCAGGTGGTCGGATTTGGCGCCGCCCCAATCCAGCCAAGGGAAAAGCTTCCTTGGCCCATATCGAAGCCAGGCCCTGTCTGCCCGCCAACCCAAAGGCCGTTATCATCAAGCTTCCCTGTATATCCTCCTGAGATCAGATCGGCTTTTGAAAGATGCTGGAACACGATTCCTTCTTCGATAAGGACAGGATCATTAAAGCTTTCATCATCAATAAAGCCGTCACCATTACCATCATCGGCTCCGGGCCAGACTGTGGAAGCGTTTGGCATATCGCCGGGATTGCGCTTATACATGTCATAAAAAGTCTCAACTGCCGCTTCAGAGTTCGTAAAAGCCGTGGCGACCTTTGAAATGACAGCATTATTATAAAGCTCTTGCCCTTTAAGAACTCCTCCGATCAACAATCCGACAATAATCATGACGATGGATAGCTCGACGAGCGTAAAACCTGACTCTTTAGAATATGCTCGGAGAAACAACGTTTAACCTTCCCTTAAATTTGTCATTACAGCCTATCAGTTTTAGGTTAAAGTTTCTTTTCTATTTTAAGATTGCGTTATATTTTTCCTCATAAGCTAGATGATACTTCAATTCATTGGGAGAACCTCAAATGCTGCAGCCCGCCAAAATCATGCCGGAACCGAATAAACGCTATCGCCTGATTACAAGGAGCGATATGGACGGACTTGTATGCGGAATTTTGCTTAAAGAGCTCGACCTGATCGACGATATTATGTTCGCGCACCCGAAAGATATGCAGGACGGACTTATCGAAGTTACCTCCAACGATATCACGACGAATTTACCCTTCGTTCCCGGCGCTTATCTCGCCTTCGACCACCATGCCAGTGAAGTCTCCCGCTCTACAGGTTCAAAGGCAAACCATGTGATCGATGCGAAAGCCCCTTCGGCGGCGCGCGTCGTCTATGATTATTTCGGCGGCAAGGCGCGTTTCCCGAAAGTGTCGGATGCGATGATGGAAGCCGTTGATAAAGCCGATGCCGCGCAGTTTTCAAAGGAAGATATCCTTGACCCGAAAGGCTGGGAGCTTCTGTCTTTTATCATGGATGCCAGAACCGGCCTTGGCCGTTTTCAGGATTTCAATATTTCCAACTATCAATTGATGATGAAGCTGATCGATACCTGCCGCGATCATCATATTGATGACATCCTGAAACTACCCGACGTTAAAGAACGTGTCGATCTTTACATGGAACACCATGTTAAACACAAAGAGCAACTGGAGCGCTGCGCCAAGATTCATGACAATCTGATTGTGCTCGACCTGCGCGAAGAAGAAAAAATCTGGGCAGGCAACCGCTTCTTTATCTACGCCCTTTTCCCCGACTGCAATATTTCCATTCATGAAATGTGGGGCAAGGGAAAACAGAATACAGTCTTCGCCATCGGTAAATCGATTATCAATCGCTCCAGCAATACCAATGTCGGAGAGCTTTGCCTGAAATATGGTGGTGGTGGCCATAACGCGGCAGGCACTTGCCAGGTCGCCAATGAAAAAGCCGATGATGTTTTAAAAGAACTGATCGGCCAGATCACGAAAGATGGTTGATTTACGAGTTGCAAGTTTCAAGTACATAGTTGAAAGATATTTTTCTTGTAACTTGTAACTATGTTCTCGTAACCACATGACCTCCATCCTCCTCTTCCGCCGCGATTTGCGCCTGTCCGATAACCCTGCCTTGATTGCTGCGGGCAAGGCCGGACCGATTGTCCCTGTCTATATTTACGAAGAGAAAGAGGCACCAAATTGGAATACGGGAGCGGCGAGCAAATTCTGGCTGCACCACTCTCTTCATGCCTTGAATAAAAGTCTTGATGGCCATCTGGTTATTTTGAAAGATAAAAAATCCTTGAAAGATGTCATCGAAGAAACGGGCGCAACAAATGTTTTCTGGAACCGCCGTTACGAACCTTATCTTGCCGCGATTGACGACACGCTTCAAAAGTCGCTTGAGAAAGGCGGGCTGACGGTCGAAACTTTTCAGGCCAATCTTCTTTGGGAGCCGTGGCAGGTGACAAAAGCCGATGGTACGCCCTATAAAGTCTTTACACCCTTCTATCGCAAAGGTTGCCTGAAACAGGACGAACCACGCGCGCCGCATAAAAAACCTTCCCATCTCAAATTTAAAAAAGTCAAATCGCTTTTGATTGAAGATTTAAATCTTCTACCCACAAAACCTCGCTGGGATAAAAAGATGGAAGCTCATTGGGACATTGGCGAAGATGGGGCCCATAAAACGCTCAATCACTTTCTAAAAAAAGGTTTCAGAAATTATAAGGAAGGACGCAACTTTCCCGGCCTTGATGTCCTCTCCCATTTATCCCCGCACACCCATTTTGGAGAAGTCTCCCCAAACCAAGTCTGGCATGCGGCAAAACACGCGGGCCACGAACATCATAATGAGAACGATCTGGATACCTTTCATTCAGAAATGGGGTGGCGCGAATTCTCTTACTATCTCATGCACCATTTCCCCGAACTTCCCGACCAACCTTGGGATAAAAAATTCGCCCGTATGGACTGGTCGAATTCGGCTAAAAACCTCAGAGCATGGCAACAAGGCCAGACAGGATATCCTATCGTCGATGCCGGAATGCGCGAACTTTGGGAAACCGGCTACATGCATAACCGCATCCGCATGGTCGTCGCGAGCTTCCTGATCAAGCATCTGCAAATCAACTGGGTAGACGGAGAAAAATGGTTTTGGGATACTTTGGTTGATGGTGATCTCGCCGTTAACGCCTTTAACTGGCAATGGGTCGCTGGCTGTGGCGCCGATGCCGCGCCATACTTCCGTATTTTCAATCCGGTATTGCAGGGTGAGAAATTTGACACCGACGGCGCATACGTCCGCAAATGGGTTCCTGAACTTAAAGATATGCATGACAAATACATCCATCATCCATGGGACGCACCGCAAGACGTCTTGCAAAAAGCTAAAGTGGTTTTGGGGAAAACCTATCCGCATGCACTGGTCGAACATTCAGACGCAAGAGACCGGGCCTTGGAAGCGTATAAGGATTTGAAGAAGCAACTAAAGTGATCGTCGAAAATAATTATTAGTCAAAATTTTTACGAAACGGCGCAGGCTGGCGTCCGGTATGCGGCTGGTCTTGATAAGGCGACCCTGCCAAGCTGGACTGACCTTGCGTTTGGCGCGTTTCCTCCGCATAAACTTCGTTCCAACGGTTAGGCACTTTAATGCGCTCTGGATTAAGCGGGCCAGCAGCTTGAGCATCCTGCCGCATCACCTCCGCCAAAGGATGGATCTGCTCACCCGCAGCCCTAAACTGTATACGATGCGATCTGTAACCCTGTGTATGAGCTTCGTGTATCTCTCTCATATCCCTACTATTCAGCGGTGTTTTAGCGTTACCCCAAATCATGGCACTGACGGTACTGTTAGGAATATCTATTCCGTATTCATCATATAATATCTTTGCCGTGGCATCCTCAAAATTTGTTTTATATAGAGCTGGAGCCTTAAGCGCAGCTTCCTTGATAGCGCTTAGCGGCTTATGTTCGTCTCTTTGACTGTAATCCGGATGGTGCGCCAGATAAGAATATAGCCGGTTCTGATTAACAAGCGGGCTGTCGCCTTCATACCATTCCTCAAAGTTGCTCGTTATTTTTAAAAGTGGTTGATATCTGACGAATATTGAGCCCTTTTTATTTAGCGCAAGTGGCGTCGCCTCAATTAATGCATCAAGCTTACGCATAAAATCATCTTGGGCCGCGAACATGATCTTTATCTGCTCTTCGCTGGCATAGGCTACGGCAATACGCATCACCAGATCAGCATTAAGGCGGGTGGCAAAACGTAGACTGGTACGATCATAGTCTTCGGGCATGCCGGACAAACCTGCGATCCTGTCGCGTATATACGCTTCAGGTTCATAGTAAAAATTGTCACGGTCCTTGAGGGCGTTCTCGGATGTCGTCACCTCGCTTAGAAAATATCGACTTTCGCGGTCATGATACGCAATCATGGAACTCGAGACATGCGGTACATCTTTGCCCTCAATGCTCAAATTGAGCAAAGACAAATTAGCAACTACTTCTTCCATAACAGCGTCGGCATGATTACGCGTCGCAAGACCAAAGCGCAACACAGGCGCGTGATCGAGAACTGTTTCTATAATAGCTTCTATAGCCGGAATACTTTTGGAGGTCGGTGTACGCATAATCGCCTTATAAACATGACACGAAATTATGTCAACATTCGCACGCCTAACAATATTCATTAAAATCTCCCTGTGTCCACTCTGCTGGCCGTGGTAAAAAGAATCTATGACCACCATCCCATCTTCTCTCCTCCCCGGCGACACAATCGGCATCATGGCCCCGTCCAGCCGCGCCAATAAAGACAACATCGATAAGCTTGAATCCCTCTTAACAAAACGCGGCTATAAAGTTTTCATCCACCCGCAGGCTTTCCTGACCCTGCATCAATCCGCCGGAACCGGCATAGAAAAAGCCGCCGCTTTCCACGATCTTCTTCGCCGCAAGGATATTAAGGCGATCTTCTTCTCCAATGGCGGTAACCGTGCTGGCACCATGCTCGAGCATTTAAATTTTGACCGCATCGCCGCCAATCCTAAAATCATCATGGGCTACAGCGATATAACCGCCCTGCTCAACGCTATTCATACAAAAACCGGACTGGTCACTTATCACGGCCCGATGGCACGCAGCTTTCTTTCCCTGCCTAAAAAACAAATCGATCAATGTTTTGACCTCCTCGAAGGCAAAACAAAAACACTGGAGATGCCAAAAGCTAAAATTCTGAAACCTGGCAATGCAAAGGGCCATTCGATAGGCGGCAATCTTGCTGTTCTCTGCTCGCTACTCGGAACTCCGTATCAACCCGACTTCAAAAACGCCATATTGTTCCTCGAAGATATCGCAGAAGAAACCTCCCATATCGACCGCTATCTCTGGCAACTCCGCAATGCCGGAGCCCTCCACGAGATCAAAGCCCTCATCCTCGGGTCCTTCACCGACCTGAAGGACACCGGAACTAACAAATATGGCTTCACACTAAAAGATTGCGTCGAAGCCGTTACTGCCGACCTGAAAATCCCGGTTTTGATAAATGCGCCTTTCGGCCATGGGAAGGATTTGTATACGTTGCCTGTGGGGGCGAAAGCAAAGCTGTCAGAAAATACTCTCAAATTCTAAAGCGTCATTGCGAGGAGTGTAACGACGAAGCAATCCAGATGCTGAAACTTCTGGATTGCCGCGCTTCGCTCGCAATGACCCTACCCGTCATTCCGGCGAAAGCCGGAATCCAGATATCCTAGCCACACCATCTGGATCCCGTTTTTCAACGGGATGACGATTGAAAGAACTCTGTGTCCGCTGTGGTTTCAAAATCCTTGATTTCCCTTCACGTTCCCCTTAAACCCTCCCCATGACCTTTGTCGTGACCGATGTCTGCATACTATGTAAATACACTGACTGTGTAGAAGTCTGTCCGGTGGATTGCTTCTATGAGGGCGAGAACATGCTCGTCATCAACCCGGACGAATGTATCGATTGTGGCGTCTGCGAGCCTGAATGCCCGATCGAGGCCATTTTGCCCGATACGGATGCCAAGGCCGAGGCGTGGCTCGAGCTGAACCGCGAATATTCGACCGGACCGTGGCCGAATCTGACAAAGAAAAAAGATGCTCTGCCCGGCGCGGACGACTTGAAAGACGTACCCAACAAGATGGAAAGCTTTTCCGCAAACCCCGGAGAAGGTGATTGAAATCAATCACATAATCACGTTTTTCAGAACCAAATTAAATAATTTTAAAGAAAAGTTGAAATTTTCCTAATTTCTGCTATATTCTCTCAACTTGCTTCAACGATGTACGCAGACTCTGGGAAGATTAACCCTTTGATTTTGCTTTCTTTTTCGCTTGGTAATTTTCTTACCCAGCTTAATTATCAACGTTATGGCAACAAAATCATACCGAATTCCATGTGAATTCGATACGCAGAGACTAGAAACTAAGACACTACCTTAAAGTTAAACATCAGGCACAAGGAACTATAGGCATGGCGATAAAGAAAAAAACAGCTCCAGCTAAATCAACTGCTAAAGCAAAAACAGTGGCCAAAGCCGCTCCGAAAGCTGTCAAAAAGCCTGTCTCCAAAGTGACCTCGAAAGCCGCCGTTAAACCGGTTGCCAAAAAGACTGCGCTTGTTAAAAAAATCGCCGCAAAGCCCGTTGTTAAGCAAGCCGTAAAGCCTGTTGCCAAAAAAGCAGCTCCTGCTCCGGTTAAGGCACAAGTAAAAGCTCAGCCGAAAATCGTTGAGAAAGCCGTAAAAGCGGCTCCAGTTGCGAAAACGCCGGTTAAAGCCAAAGAAATCGTCGTAAAAGCCCCGACCAACCAAAATGCTGAAGTCAAAAAATCTCCTGTCGTTATGCAAAAAACGACGGAAGGTTATAAGCCGGTTTCCACAACATCCTCTTCATTGATGATGCGCCCTGCTTATCGCCCGATTCAGGTAACCAATAAGTCTTTGGCACCAATGACACCGGTTCGCCAGATGGCCCCTGCTCCGGCAAATGAGAAAATCGAATACAAAAAAGGCGACTATGTCGTTTATCCTGCCCATGGTGTTGGTCAGATTGAAGCGATTGAAACAGCTGTGATCAGTGGTATGGAAATCAAGCTTTATGCCATCGTCTTCGAAAAAGACCGTATGCGCCTGAAAGTTCCGGTATTCAAGGCTCATGCTTCCGGTCTGCGTCGCCTGTCGACAACCAACCGTATGCAGGATGCGCTGAAAACATTGCAAGGCCGCGCTCAAATCCGCCGCGCCATGTGGTCCCGCCGCGCTCAAGAATACGAAACCAAGATCAATTCCGGTGATCCAGTATCCATCGCCGAAGTTCTCCGCGATCTGAAACGCTCGAACGATGAATCCGAGCAATCTTATTCAGAGCGCCAGATCTACCAATCAGCCATGGAGCGTCTTGCACGCGAAGTTGCCGCAGTAGATCGAATTACGGAAATCGAGGCGACCGAGCGTCTGGAAAAACTTATCCGTGGCGGCCGCAAGTCCAAAGCCGAAGAGAAGGCGATTGAAGACAAAGCCATTGAGGCCAAAGCTATTGAAGATAAAGCTGCTCAAGCCGCTTAATCTCCAAACGAACTATTATGAACATGATGAAAAGCCGCCCTCACCGGGCGGTTTTTTTGTTTTAAATAACCATATTTCGGAAATAGGAATAAATGCTTCACGTGAAGCATTCCTGTTTTGGAACCTTTCACGCGCTCAAGCATTGGTTTTAACTAGCCAATTTCGCATATCGGAGATGTGGGGGAATAATCAGAAATTTTTCGTTAACAAGATAACTTTTTTCGATTTTTGACGAATACAAAATCGAATGCCAAACGTTGGCAATGCAGCAGAAGAACATTAACAAATCAAACTAGACCGGTTTGAAAAAAAGAAAAGGGGTCCCTCCATGGCGTATATAGACGATCAACAAACCCAAAAAGCAAATTTATCCTACATCCGTTCCTCTATGAGCGAACCGATGTTAGAGCGCGACCACGAGCAGGATCTGGCGCGCAGATGGCGCGATCAAAAAGACGAGCGCGCCCTGCATGAACTTGTAAAGTCATACACACGCCTGGTAATTGCCGCGGCTTCCCGCTTTCGCCATTATGGTCTTCCTATGGGCGACCTTATTCAGGAAGGTAATATGGGTTTGATGCAAGCGGCCAATCGCTTTGAACCTGAGCGTGACGTCCGTTTTTCCACGTATGCAGCGTGGTGGATACGCTCCGCCATGCAGGACTATGTATTACGGAACTGGTCGATCGTTCGGACAGGTACAACGGCGGCTCAAAAGTCCCTCTTCTTCAATTTGCGTCGCTTACGCGCAAAAATTGAGGGTGGTCAAAGTATGAATAATCAGGGCGGCTTGACCAATGAAGCGCGGGATAAAATCTCCGGCCTTCTCGGGGTGTCCACCAAGGAAGTCGAACAGATGGAAGGCCGCATGAACGGCGGAGATCAATCATTGAACGCGACGATTTCCATGGACGGCGAAGACGAATATCAATCTTTTCTTGCCGATACGCGTCCTAATCCGGAAGAAATTGTCATCGGGATGAAAGATTCGCAAACCCGTTCAAAATGGCTGGCGTCTGCCCTGTCTGAACTGAGCGACCGCGAGCAGGAAATTATCAAACAACGTCACTTGAAATATGAAACGGTGACATTGGAAGAACTGGGCAAACAGCTTGGCGTTAGCAAAGAACGTGTCCGCCAGCTGGAAGCGCGCGCGATCGAGAAACTAAAAACATCGTTGAATAAAAATGTAAAAAATCCGCGTGATCTCTTGACCGCGGCTGCATAAGAGCTATCTTTCATATCAAAGGACGGCGCTTGCGTCGTTCGGGCCAGGTTGGTACTTCCCCCTCCAACCTGGCCTTTTTATTTATTCAACGACAATTTTATACTTACGTCCCGCGACGACATTCTCGTTTGTTTTGAGATTGTTCAATGCGCGAATTAAGGCTGTCGTCTGTCCAATTTGAGCACCATCAACAACGCGGATTTTTTCCGTTTTCAAACCTGAAATTTCATTGGCCGATAAATTGCGTAAACTATAGGTCGTGGCTTTAAGCGCTTCGATTTCGGATGAAGGCAAGGTTTTTGGAATTGCAAATTGCATGCGGAAAACACTGCCATTGCCCCAATTAATCGCCACCAGTCGCAATGTAATCGGCGCGCCGTTTAATGTCGTATCAAACGACGCCGTTGCTGCATCATGCCCGTTGATATTGACTTTCTCCGGAGTCAATTGGCGCTTGCCCTGCAACCAGTCATACATGATGTAACTTGCCGGGTCGGCTGTATTCGCTTTCACTTGATCGACAACGATTAATGCGCCGCCGGACTTGGATGCAACGATTTGCTCGGGCGAATTCTTGATTTTATAACCTTGCGGCACAGAGAACGTAAAACCCATTACCGGATGATAAAAATTCGTCCCGCGGACAAAACCTTGCTCGGGTGAATCTCCATAGGTCATACCGTCGATTGCGGCCAGATAAGCCCCTGCTCCGCGCTCTTTTGCATTGCCTGGATATCTTGCTGCATCAGCAGATGCTGCTGCAACGCGTCCCGCTGTTTGCGGATGGGTTGAAAAGAAATTAGGCGTTTCAGCTTTTTCTGCCTTGCCCGATTGCGATACCTGATACTGATCCATGGCGGCAAGAAAATCCGATACAGCTTTTGGGTCATAACCTGAACGGTCGAGATAACGAATGCCAAGCGTATCAGCTTCGGTTTCCTGCTCACGGGAATAAGAACTGATATACAAATTACTGCCTACATCCAGCATTTGACTTACCGCAGAATTACCAAGATAAGCGCCAAGCAAGGTTGTGCCCAATCCCGTTACGACACTTTGGGAATAACGGGCGGCACTATGGCGTCCCGTAACGTGACCGATTTCATGTCCCAAGACGCCTGCTAATTCGGCTTCGTCATTGGCCACGGCCAAAAGTCCGCGCGTTACATAAACATAGCCGCCCGGCAGCGCGAAAGCGTTGACGACCGGAGAGTCGAGAACGAAAAATTGATATGTCACATCTGTGCGCTCGGTATTCCTTGCGACTTTAGAGCCGACCGATGACACATAGTTTTGTAATTTTTGATCTTTATACAGCCCGCCATATTGCTTGACGATTTCCTCATGCTGACTGGCACCGACTTGGGCTTCGCTTTCGGCTGGCATAAGGCCGGTAAATTGGTTACGACCTGTGGCCGGATTGACGCTACAGGCACTTAAAACAAGGGATGAAATGAGACCACAGACCTGTAAAGACTTGCAAAATTTTCGATAATCCATAAATTTTCCCTATGCTCAAAAAATGTCTAATGGTTTGCTTCGCAGCGCTCCTGTTTCTACCACAGGCATACGCCGATTCAAGATACGTTTCAGAAACTGTGCCTGCCGGTTTCTTCCGCGAGCTTGCTCAGTCGCCAGTGAGCGTCAAAGTGGCTAAGGTTATCGATCCCCTCACCTTTATGGGCGAAGACAAAAACATCTACTCCCTGTCGGGGATAGAGATTCCCAATCTTCAGACCGGCAAGAAAGACATTACGCTCGAAGCCAGCAAGACTTTAGCCCTTCTGATCGAAGATAAGGATTTAAAACTCTATACGACCAAGACAAGGGATAAAGGCCGTATCAACCGGATGAACCAGATGCTGGTTCAGGCCGAATTGAAACAGGCCCGGATATGGATCCAAGGAGAATTGCTGGCGGCAGGTCTGGCACGCGTTAAAACAACAGCCGGCAATCCTGAAATGCGCGACGCCATGCTGGCTATCGAAGCGAAAGCCCGCGATGCAAAGAAAGGCCTATGGGCGGATAATGCCTTGCAGGTTTTGACACCGGAGACAGCGATCGGTCATGAAAATTCTTTTGCCGTTATCGAAGGCAGTCCCAAAGCCGCGGCGATTACGCGCAACATGATCTTCCTGAATTACGGCGACGATTATAAAAAGGATTTTACCGTCGGCATCCCGACCAGCCTGCGGGTGGCCTTTTCAAAAAAGAAAATCAATCCGTTGCAAATGGCCAATACAAAAATCCGCGTGCGCGGCTGGGTGCAATCTTATAACGGTCCGTTTATCGAGATCGATCATCCGGAGCAAATTGAAATTCTTGGCCGTCTAAGCCCTTTTAATGAAACGAAAACTCAAACGGAACCGTCACCAAATTCCGCCGGCATGCGCACGATACAAATGCCTAAAACGCCAGAAATAGAGAAACCGACCGAGCCTGAAATCATCGCTCCAAAGAAAAACAATGCCACATACCCAAACCCATAAGAATTATGCATCTTCATTGCACCCGCGGCCTTTGCGCGAATTATATCCACCGATAATGCCTTATTCACAGGGCTTTATGTCGGTCGATGTCGAGCATACGCTTTACTGGGAACAAAGTGGAAATCCTGACGGCATTCCAATTCTTGTTTTACATGGAGGTCCCGGCGCAGGCGCCACCTCTACTCATCGCCGCTTTTTCGATCCCAAAGTTTACCGCATCATCATATTCGATCAGCGCGGCGCAGGACGGTCTCAAGCGCTCGGTAATCTGGAGAATAATACAACCTCGTATTTAATCGCAGATATGGAATCTTTGCGAAGACAATTGAATGTGGAGCGCTGGCATTTATTCGGCGGCTCTTGGGGCAGCACCCTCGCCCTTGCTTACGCAATTGAACATCCAAAGAGATGTATCAGCATGATACTCCGCAGTATTTTTTTGATGGAAGAAAGCGAAGTGCAATGGTTCATGTATGGCATGCGCACTATCTTCCCTGAAGCATGGGAAGAATTTGCGAATTTTATTCCTGAAAACGAGCGTAGCGATTTACTGGCGGCTTATTACAAACGCCTGAACAGCGAAGACGTAAAAATTTCCATCGAGGCCGCCCTGTCGTGGAATGCTTATGAAAGCGCCTGTGCGTCTTTCTTTCCAGCCAGTCAGACGATCAATACGGATGAGCAACGATATTACGCCCTCGCCATGGCCAAAATTGAAGCGCATTACTTTTCGACCCAGCAAATGACCGGCGACAATGCCTTACTTAAAAAAATCGACCGTATTCGCTCCATTCCGGCAACAATCGTCCATGCCCGCTATGATATCGTCTGCCCGATCGACAGCGCTCACCGCCTGCATCTGGCATGGCCGGAAGCCGACTATGTAATTGTTCCGGATTCAGGTCATTCTTTTCTTGATCCGACGATGAGATCGCGCTTAATTGAAGCGGCTGAAACGGCCAAAAGCCTAACTTAATGAGGACTTGATATGGATTTCCAAAGCCTGAAAACCGCCGATGTTAAAAATAAATTCGTTTTGCTGCGCGCAGATCTGAATGTTCCGGCAGAAAATGGCGAAGTGACGGACACAACCCGTATCGACCGTCTGAAACCCACAATTGAGTTTCTGGCGCAGATGGGTGCGAAGACGATTATCCTGTCCCATTTCGGTCGACCAAAAGGTGTCACGCCGGAATTTTCTTTAGAGTTCATTTTACCTGCTCTTGAGGAAAGCTGGGAACGCACAGTAAAATTCGCTCATGACAGCATTGGCGAAGATGCAATTGCCGAGCGCAATACCCTCAACCCGGGCGAAATCCTTCTTCTCGAAAATATTCGTTTTCATCCGGAAGAAGAAAAGAACGATGCGGAGTTTGCGAAAGAATTGGCCAAGCTCGGCGATATCTATGTGAACGACGCCTTCTCTGCCGCCCACCGCGCTCATGCGTCGACGGAAGGTATTGCAAACTATTTGCCGACCTATGCGGGTTTTCTGATGGAAGAAGAGCTAACGGCATTGAACAAGGCACTTGGCAAACCCGAACGCCCCCTCGCCGCCATTGTCGGCGGTTCCAAAATTTCTACCAAGCTCGACCTTCTCAACAATCTGGTAACCAAAGCCGACTATTTGATATTGGGCGGCGGTATGGCGACAACATTTGCGTTTGCCATGGGTGCCGAAGTCGGCAAATCCTTATGCGAACAGGATATGAAAGATCAGGCGCTTGCGATCATCGAAAAAGCCAAGGCCAATAAATGTGAAATCATTCTTCCCGTGGACCGCATCGCCGTCAAAGAATTCGGCAAAGACGCGCCGTTTGAAGTCGTGAATTCAAACGCAATTCCCGCCGATATGGAAGGCGTCGATATCGGACCTGAAGCCGTCAAGAATGCCGGTGAGAAACTGGCGAAATGCAAAACCGTTATCTGGAACGGACCAATGGGCGTGTTTGAAGTCAAACCGTTCGATAACGGCACAAACGGCATCGCGCAAATCGTCGCCGATCTGACAGAGTCAGGTAAAATCGTCAGCGTGGCTGGCGGCGGCGATACAGTATCGGCGCTTGAAAACGCAGGCGTTGCAGATAAGGTAACCTATATGTCCTCCGCCGGCGGCGCATTCCTCGAATGGATGGAAGGTAAGACTTTGCCGGGCGTAGCGGCTTTGAGCCAGAAGAAAAAAGCGGCTTAACGTTCTGATAAAATCTGCACAAATATGTAATAAGTACCTGTCGTATTTTGTCGACAGTAAGCCCCGACAGATGGAATTTCAGGATCAGCGTATTCTTCAATATATGTTGAAGCCAATGTGCCATTATAAGAAGCAAGGGAGCCGCTTACTACAGGTATAGGAGGCTCTCCTCCGGGGTTTGTCACCTTGAGAATGTCATTGATAGCCAGACATGTCTCTCTCGTTAAAAACGGCTGATTATACAATAAGTCATTGGCTGACTCGGTGCCCGATGCAGCATCAGTGCCGATACCTTTTATTTGCCCGACCAGAATCCTTACATGCCCTGATTTTGTATTGGTCAATGTTGGCGCCAAACTATTAGCTACAGGAATAGTTGGCACCACAGCTCCACCTTTTGCGTCGAATATATGGCATATCAGTGTCGCCGGAGCATTGGAATTAGCGAGGTTTAAATCGACGTTACTCGTTGTTTGAAAAATAGCACTGGTAAAATCAAGCGTATAGTCCGTGCAGCCACTGGATATTTTAACACGCATTATTGCACTTCGCATGGCTGCGCCGAATTGAATTATCTGAGATGCATTAGCGCGCACCTTGTCTTTAGAAATAGAGGTGCTTCCATTACGAGTAGATGAAGTCACCGCATAGGAAAGGGCTGCAAAAAGAGCTACTGCGATCAGGATAAGAAAAAGAACATTCCCAGATTGTCGTTGCATGATCGCCCCAAAGAAAAATCAGTCTTTTGCAGACTGATTAAAATTATACAAGAATGCGAAAGGGGCGCAAGGAGAAACCCTGCGGACGTTGCGGCGCTATCGCAGAAGAAAATCAGCCTAATTTCTTTTTCCCTCTCCCTTCGGGAGAGGGTCAGGGTGAGGTAGAATGGTGCAGCTTGGTGCGGATTTAAATATCGCCCCTCATCCAACCTTCTCCCGAAGGGAGAAGGCTAGTTGTCTAAGCCTTATACTGCGCCATGAGTTTTAAAGCTTGCTCATAACCAAGACCTTCGAAATAGGCAACCGCCATATTAAAAGCTATCGGATCGGTTCTTTCCGCGCTACCACGGATCTTGGAAGTCATCAAATAAATTGAGATGAAATCATCGCGCGTCATACGCTGGCTACGAAGCAAGGCCGCCATGCTGTGACCGTTTTCAGGTTTCAAAAGATCGATGATTTTCGTCGCGCGTATGGTAGACACGCTCGACATCTGCGCGACAAAGGATGAAATCTGGCCACGCTTGAGAGTTTTGATCATAAGCTCGGATGTCAACAACCCCTTCTCTTTAAAGAGATTGGCCGCCTTTATCATAGCGGGTGTCGGTTCGAAGTCGTTCTTAGGCTCTGCGGCGAATTCCTGCAGGATGTCCTTGACGGATTCAAGAACGCTCATCTCGTTTTGCAGCGATGAGGAAATGGCTTTTTCCATTTCCTGACCGACAAGCGCATAAATCTTGCGCGTGATGGCATCCGGAATATCCTGTCTGGTTAATAGTGGACGGGCGACATCTTTGGATTTCTCCGCCAGCTCGGCCAAAACCTGCAGAGCAAAATTGCTGAAATGAACCGTTTCGTTTTGCGCCAGCGTTGTTGCCGTTGCAATATCGCGTGTATCGGCCAGCGCATCGACAACAGGTTCGTTCAGATTATGGCGCGCGGCAATCGCCTGCCAGTAATCGGAATCTTTTGACTGGATGAGATATAAAAGATCGAGATCGTTCAAAACAGGCGAGCTGCGAAGGATAGCTTCTGCCACGCCAATCTCATCTTGCGCCATGAAAAGGACAAGGCGTAGCGGCGCGTTTTCGAGAACGGACAGGCGCTCGGCAACGGCCTGACGCAGATCTTTTTCCGCCTGACGCATCAGGTTGATCAGAATATCCGCGATTAATTCTTTTTCGGTTTGCTTTAAATCCATAGCCAGAAGGCCGGATACGATATGCGACAACTCGGAACGTGCTTCCGGTTGCTTGTCTTCTGCCAATTGATAAATACGGTGACTGTCGTAAAGGCGAACCAGTAACGGTTCGACGTCTTTTGTGTGTCCCAGTGTGCCCCAAGCCATAAGTGCTTCCCTAATGCTCAACTCTAGCTTCCTCACACCGCCCGTGGGATTGATGAAATTTAAAAATAACTGCCCCTGTTGCAGCCATTTCCACACACTCTATTTGTTAGAATTTCTATGAATTCTTTTATTAGTCTTACCTATTATGCTCCCGAATGATTTACAGAGAATTAATATCGAAAATATCTAAAATTAAAAATATGGGGATGAGGTGAAACGATTTCTTAAGAGGTTTTGTAATAAACTGGGAATCATCATAAACATCTAGGGAACTTCTCGGGGCACATGGTTACTCTTTCTCCAGTTACCACTTCTACAGTGAATGTGAATCTTAATCGCGAACAGCCACCTGTTCGCGACGAAGCCGCTGTAAAAGAGCGCCTTCAAACCACCCAGGCCTTTGGCTCGAACGTCGCAAAAACCGAGAATAACACCCAGAAAAACTATCGCCAGCAGCAGGATTTCGCTGATGCGCGCCTGCCCGACCCGACATCGAACGTCAACGGGAACCGCCGCGGCAGTCTTTTAGACCTGTCGGTCTAAGTACAAGTTACAATTTCATAGTTACAAGATTCTTGTAACTTGCAACTATGTACTCGCAACTACTGAAAAGCCACTTCGTTGAAACTGCGCAATTTACGGCTATGCAGCTTTTCCGGACCTATTTCACGCAATAGCGCCATCGTCAAAAGGCCGATTTGCAAATGCTGCTCTACCCTTTGGCGGTAGAAACTCTCAGCCATCCCGGGCAGTTTTAGCTGTCCGTGCAAGGGCTTATCGGACACACATAACAAAGTACCGTAAGGAACGCGGAAGCGGAAACCGTTGGCGGCAATCGTGCCGGATTCCATGTCGAGCGCGATCGCCCGGCTCTGGCTTAATTTGGTGTTCTGGCGGATGGCAGGACGCAGCTCCCAGTTGCGGTCATCGACCGTAGCGACCGTTCCGGTACGCATGATTTTCTTTAGATCATAACCATTTAGGCCGGTTACTTGAGAAACCGCTTGCTCAAGCGCAATCTGGATTTCCGACAAGGCGGGAACCGGAATACTCGGGTGAAGGTCACGGAATAAGACATTGTCCTCTCTTAGATATCCGTGCGCCAACACATAATCACCGATACTTTGGGAATTACGAAGCCCTGCACAGTGCCCGAGCATCAGCCAGGCATGGGGACGTAAAACCGCGACGTGATCGGTAATGGTTTTGGCGTTGGAGGGACCAACACCGATATTGATCATCGTAATGCCCGAGCCGTCTTTGCGTTTCAGGTGATAGGCCGGCATTTGCGGCATGCGGCGTAGCGCCTCGCCCGGCGCATCCGAAGGCAATCCATTTACATTCTTATTATAGGTTATCTTGTTGCCGGGTTCGACGAAGGCTTCATATTCGCTATCGATCCCAGACGGGTCGCCATGCGCCATGATGTTGTTACAAATGCGTGAAAACTCATCGATATAGAATTGATAGTTCGTCAGGATCACATAATTTTGAAAATGCGCGGCGCTTGTCGCCGTATAATGGCGAAGGCGCATCAGGCTTAAATCAACACGCGGGGCGGTAAACAGCGCCAGCGGAGCCGCCTGCCCCTCTTTCACATGATAAGTCCCATTGGCAATTTCGTCGTCCATCAGGGCAAGATCAGGAATATCGAAGATATTCGGCATCATTTCCATGTGATCGCGGGTCAGGTCTTTCTCGATATGAAAGCCTTCGCCAAGCGCAAAATGGATCGGAATTTTAACATCGCTGACACCGATTTCAATTTCATCATTATGGGTCGCAAGAAGCAATTTCATCTGCTCGAGATAATAGCGGTCGTAAATATCGGGCTGAGTCAGCGTGGTTTCATAAACCCCCGGATGGGACACGAAACCATAAGCGAGGCGCGTATCGAGGCGGCGGGAGTCATCGACTTTCAATCGCATATAAGGATAGCACGCCGAGATGCGTTCTTTTTCAATCTTCGTGGACAGGCCGAATTCGCGGAAACTTTCGCGCAGGAAAGTGGAATTCGTATCGTAAATTTCTTTTATATAGGAATAAGCGTCTTCGGCTTTGGTGAATTTCTTGGCTCTGAAGGCCTTAGGTGTCTTGATCATAAATGTCCTTTATTTTCAGTATACTAAAAATAAAGGTTTTAAGAAAGTCCTACCAACGCCTTGGCAAATGCCTCCGGCCTGAAGGGTTGAAGGTCTTCAATCCCCTCGCCGACGCCGACGGCATAGACGGGAATGCCGAATTGATCGGCCAGAGCGACGACGACACCGCCTTTGGCAGAACCATCAAGCTTGGTCACGACAAGACCCGTGATTTGAACCATGCTCATAAATATCTCGACTTGAGAAATCGCGTTCTGGCCTGTTGTGGCATCAAGCACCAAAATGACTTCGTGCGGCACGGTTTCGTTCTTTTTCTTGATCACGCGAACGACTTTTTGCAACTCTTCCATCAAATTGGTTTTATTCTGCAAACGACCCGCCGTATCGATCATCAGGATATCCATGTTATCGGCAATGGCTTTCTCATAGGCCTCGAAAGAAACCGCGGCCGCATCTGCGCCAATATCCTTGGCAATAAGCGGCGACATCGTACGATCCGCCCAGACTTTGAGTTGCTCGATCGCCGCCGCGCGGAATGTATCTGCCGCCGCGATGATGACTTTTTTCTTCAGCTTGAAATGAAGCAAATGAGCGAGCTTGCCGATAGTGGTTGTTTTACCAGCTCCATTGACACCGCAGATCAGGTAAACGCGCGGACCGTCTTCCGGTTTTTTAGTTTCAAGCGCATAAGCAGATTTCTTGAGAATTTCAGCGATGTCCTGCGCCAAGATTAGCTTTACTTCGTCAGGGGTTACATCTTTTTCAAATTTGCGCGCACGAAATTGATCGACCAGCATCGCTGCTGTTTTCGGGCCCAGATCAGCTTCGATAAGAATGTCTTCAAGCGTTTCGTAACTTGCGGCATCGAGCTTACGTTTAAACAGATCGCTCAAGCCCAGATCAAGTTTATTGGACGACTTCGAAAGACCTTTGGTCAATTGCGAAAACCAACCACCTCCATTATCGTCCACTTCACGCGGCTCACGGGATGGAGACATATTATCAGGTATCGGCGTTACTTCGACGCTATCGATAATCTCGGTTTCCGTTTGTTCGAGATCGTGCTTCAGCTCCGGGCTGATATCGCTTTCGTCTTCGACAGGCTCCAGATCGGGCTCGCGCGGATGATGAAGGATCTTGTCATCCCGTTCATCCTGCTCTTGTGCTGCTGCATTGTTTTTCTTGCGCCAGAAAACCATTATAAAATCCTTATCTAATTTTTTGTCTTACTATTCTACAATGTGCCGCCAAAGCTTCTCTCTTATTGTATCAATTTCAGAATTTTCTTTAACTCTACAAGCCTGATCTTCATGATAAATATTAAATTCTGAAAAACCGCGCCCACCACTGACGATATTTTTGTAGATGGAACAAGCATTTTCGTAGCCCTGCTCAGGATTATTATCCAATTCAGATAGAGCAGCTTTTATGCCTTTAATCCAGTTATCTTCACCATGCTTATTCAAAAATTGGTAAGCTTCATAAAGAAGATCATGAAGAATGACTTTTCGTTCTTCGTTACTCATAATATTCCCCAAATAATGATTAAGTCTATTTTGAGCGCGTAAATAATAAAGGTCAAGCGGCAACTTCACCTGTTAAATGCTGGCCATCAATTCCGGTGATTTTAATATTGGCAAGAGAGCCAATTGGCAAATTCTGAGAAAGCTTGACGGAAGCGAAATGCTCGGTGCGGCCCATATTATCATTCTCAATAATAATCTGGCGATTAAAACCAACATGGGATTTTAGGAAGCGTTCCATTTGAATTTCACCAAGCGAACGAAGTTTAGCCGCGCGTTCTTTCCGCATTGCGATATCGACCTGCGGCATTTTCGCAGCCGGCGTCATCGGGCGCGGTGAATACGGGAAAATATGCAGGAAAGTTAAATCGCATTCCTTGACAAGATTATAGGTGTTTTCAAACATCTCGTCGGTTTCGGTTGGAAAGCCCGCAATGATGTCGCAACCGAACACCATATCGGGACGATAGCTTCGTGCACGGTCGCACATGGCAATCGCGTCATGGCGCAGATGGCGGCGTTTCATGCGTTTTAAAATCATATCATCGCCCGCCTGCAAACTCATATGTAGATGCGGCATCAGACGCGGCTCTTCGGCGATTAGTCTCCAGAGATCATCATCGATTTCTACAGGATCGAGCGATGACAGGCGCAGGCGTGGCAGTTCCGGCACAGACGTGAGAACACGGTGTATCATTTGGCCTAGGGTCGGTTCGCCCGGTAAGTCTTTGCCGTAGGATGTAACGTCCACTCCGGTCATAACGATTTCATTAAATCCAGCAGCGACAAGTTTACGCACCTGCTGAGTAATTTCTTCAACTGTCACGGAGCGGGAATTTCCGCGGCCATAGGGAATGATGCAGAAGGTGCAGCGGTGATCGCACCCGTTTTGTACCTGAATAAACGCGCGGGCGTGGCCTTCAAAACCTTCGATCAGATGGGACGCAGTTTCGCGTACCGACATGATATCGTTGACGATAACTTTTTCGTCTTTTTTCAGGCCCCATGTCTCGGCTTTCAGTTTCATATCGTTGCCGATGACCTGATCGACTTCCGGCATATCGGTAAACATTTTCGGATTGATCTGCGCTGCGCAACCCGTGACGATAATCTTCATATCCGGATTTTCTTTACGCGCCTTGCGGATAGCCTGACGCGCCTGACGCTCGGCCTCTAACGTGACCGCACAGGTATTGAAGATCATGGAATTTTCCAAACCTGCATCTTTTGCATGACCCTTCATCACCTCGCTTTCATAAGCATTGAGGCGACAACCAAAGGTCTGGATTTTGGGTTCGGTAGACATGAGAGGTTTATGGACTAAAACAGGAAGGAATTAAATAAAATACTGCCCAGAAAAGACATATTCATAGCCGCCTGTCATTAATACATGGCCGTCACTTTCGCGCCATTCAATGCCTAAAAGGCCTCCATCCATGATGATCGTTACTTGTCGCTCGGTTAGGCCGCGGCGAATGGCGGCTACCGCCGTGGCACAAGCACCAGAACCGCAAGCCAGCGTAATCCCTGCCCCGCGCTCCCACACGCGCATGCGCACTGTTAGACGATCTAATACTTCGGCAAATTCTATATTGGCGCGTTCGGGAAAAAGCGGGTGTGTTTCCAATTGCGGTCCATAGTTTTCGATCTTTTGTTTTTCAACATCGGAGATAAAAAACACGGCATGGGGATTGCCCATGTTGACCGCAACAGGATCGGAAAAAGGCCCCGCCCCGATTTTCAAATGAAGCGTGTCGCGTTCATACGCCAAGGGGATTTGATCCCAGCCAAGCTTGGCTTCGCCCATATCGGCCGTTATCGTTTTATCATCGACGCGGATGCATTCTAGAAGGCCGGAAATCGTTTCAAGGACAATGCTATCCTTGCCCGCTTCTTTCAAAATAATATCGGCAATACAACGCGTGGCATTGCCGCAAGCTCCCGCCTCCGAGCCGTCCGCATTGTAAATCCGCATGAAGGCATCGGCTTTTGAAGAAGCCTCGATCACAATCAATTGGTCGCAGCCGATTCCGGAGCGGCGGTTCGCCAAGCTCTTTATAACCTCAGGATTCAGGCTAAGGGACGTTTCCCGGTCATCCAGAACCACGAAATCGTTGCCAAGTGACTGCATTTTTATAAAATCGAGCGTTTTCATGAGCTTATATGTCCGAAATTAATTGACCCTTGTCCAGACATAAGGCATATAAGCCTTAATAAAAATCCCATACGTCAGAGCTGACGTGCCTAAGGGTACCCCCCAATCTGCGAGGTTTCGCTCATTGGGGTTAACTGTTATTGAGGTTTTTCTATGTTTCAGTCCCTGTCGGACAAACTAGGTAACGTATTCGACAAGCTTCGCGGACGCGGGGCTTTAACCGAAGAAGACGTCAATCTGGCCTTGCGCGAAATTCGCGTGGCGTTGCTGGAGGCCGATGTCGCGCTTCCGGTTGTTAAAGACTTCGTTGAGCAGGTTCGCGCAGCCGCCGTCGGACAGGACGTTATCAAATCCGTCTCCCCTGCCCAGCAGGTCGTTAAAATCGTCAATGATGAGATTGTTAAACTTTTGGGTTCGGACAATGTCGAGTTGTCTTTTACCGGCGTTCCGCCTGTCGCTTACTTAATGGTCGGTTTGCAGGGCTCTGGTAAAACGACATCGACCGCCAAGATTGCAAAATTCCTGACTGATAAGAACCGTAAGAAAGTTCTGATGGCGTCGCTGGATACGCAGCGCCCTGCCGCGCAAGACCAGTTGGAGCAATTGGGCGTTCAAACAGGTATTGCCACCCTGCCGATCATCAAAGGCCAGACGCCGCTTGAAATTGCCAAGCGTGCGATGGAAGCTGGACGACTAGAAGGTTTCGATATTGTTATCCTAGATACGGCAGGCCGCCTCTCCATCGACGAAGTGTTGATGGATGAAGTCGTTAAAATCCGTGACCTGACCAAACCTGTCGAAACCCTTCTGG
Source organism: uncultured Micavibrio sp. (assembly GCA_964633355.1). Classification (GTDB taxonomy): domain Bacteria; phylum Pseudomonadota; class Alphaproteobacteria; order Micavibrionales; family Micavibrionaceae; genus Micavibrio_B. Next base: position 99,381 of record CAZWGO010000002.1, on the reverse strand, counting down.
TGGTTGACGCTATGACGGGTCAGGATGCCGTGAATACAGCGCGTATCTTCAATGAGCGCGTCGATGTGTCCGGTATCGTCATGACGCGTATCGACGGCGATGCGCGCGGCGGTGCGGCGATGTCTATGCGTGCCGTAACCGGCAAGCCGATCAAGCTTTTGGGTACTGGCGAGAAATGGGACGCGATTGAGCCGTTCCACCCCGATCGTATCGCGTCGCGTATTCTTGGGATGGGTGACGTCGTCTCGCTCGTTGAACGCGCGGTAGAGACGATCAATCAGGAAGACGCGGCAGCCATGGCTGCGAAATTCGAAAAAGGCAAATTCGATTTCAACGATATGCTTGCGCAATTCAACCAGTTGAAACGCATGGGCGGTATGGGCAGCATTATGAAGATGCTGCCGGGCCTTGGTAAAATGGCCGACCAGATCGATGGCGCGAATATCGATAGTTCAATCATGAAACGTCAGGAAGCTATTATTCTGTCGATGACCAAGCAAGAACGTGCAAAACCGGTATTGCTCAATGCTTCCCGCCGCAAACGTATTGCGGCAGGCTCCGGCGTTACGGTTCAGGATGTTAACAAGCTCGTCAAACAATACGAGCAGATGGAAACCGTCATGAAAAAAATGCGCAAAATGGGCATGGGCGGCATGATGTCGGCGATGAAAGGTTTCATGGGCAAGGACGATCAGGACAAGCTGGAAATGATGCGCGAAGAACAAGGATTGCCGCCGATGCCGGGAATGCCCGGCGCAATGAAGGGAATGCCGAGTATGCCCGGGATGCCAGGAATGGGATCTTTCCAGCGTGGCGGAACGAAGAAGAACCGCAAAAAATAGAATTACCAATTAAAACACAAACCAAACTAAACTCGAAAGGACTAAAACTATGGCTATCAAAATCAGACTATCCCGTCAGGGTCGTAAAAAACTTCCATACTACGCCATCGTCGTAGCGGACAGCCGCAACCCACGCGACGGACGCTTCATCGAAAAAGTTGGAAGCTACAACCCGCTTTTGAACAAAACAGATGAGAAGCGCGTTGTATTGAACACAGAGCGCGTACAACATTGGTTGTCACAAGGCGCACAAGCGACTGACCGCGTTGCCATCTTCCTCGGCAAAGCCGGCTTGATCGCCATGCCAGCTCAAAAACAAAGCATTGCCAAAGCACAGCCAAAAGCGAAAGCTGTTGAGCGCGCAAAAGAACGTGCAGAGAAGCAAGAAGCGCGTGAAGAAGCCGCCCGTGAAGCAGCTAACAAGCCGGCTCCTGAGCCAGAAGTAGAAGCAGAAGCCGCTCCGGAAGCTGCTGCTGAAGAAACAGCTGCTTAAGTAATGAACGTAACGCCATGAGCTCTAAAATCTGTATTGCTAAAATCAGAACGGCTCATGGCGTACGCGGTCTTGTGAAAGTGGATTGCTTTCTTGAAGACCCGTCTGAACTGGCCAGTTACAATCCGCTGATGACGGCAGATAACAAGCCTATCACCCTTACTTTAAAAAACTCCGTCAAAGGCCAGTTTCTGGCTGAAATAGAAGGTATTTCAGACCGCACCGAGGCTGAAAAATTCCGCAACATCGAATTGTTTATCGAGCGCGATCAATTGCCGGCAGCGGAAGACGGTTTCTATCATGAAGATCTTGTCGGGCTTGATGTGCAGAACAAGCAAGGCGCCGTGATCGGCAAAATTTTAGCCGTTGAAAATTTCGGCGCGTCCGATCTTTTAGAAATTCAGCCGATTTCCGGCAAGCCCTACTATCTTCCGTTTATGGAGCCTTATGTCGGCGACGTCCATCCCGACCAGAAATTCGTTATCGTCGATCAGATAGAAGAATTTCTTGCATGACGTGGAAGGTAAATATTCTTACATTGTTTCCAGATATGTTCCCGGGCTTTCTCGGCGTATCGGTCACAGGCCGGGCGCATAAGGAAAATATCTGGGATTACGCGGCGATCAATATCCGCGACTTTGCGTATGACAAGCATAAGACGGTCGATGACGTGCCTTTCGGCGGCGGCGCAGGTATGGTGATGAAGCCCGATATTGTCGAGGCAGCGATACTCTCCATTCCTAATCCGGGTCGTAAAATTTATATGAGCCCGCGGGGAATTCCTCTTACCCAAGCTCTGGCGCAGGAATTATCTCGCGAGGAAAACCTGACGATCTTGTGCGGGCGTTATGAAGGGATCGACCAGCGGGTTCTGGATGCGCATGGGTTTGAAGAGGTTAGTATCGGCGACTATGTTTTAACGGGCGGCGAACAGGCGGCAATGATCCTGATGGATTCGGTGATCCGCCTTCTCCCCGGAGCGGTCGGTAACGCCGAAACGCCGGATGATGAGAGTTTTAGCGAAGGATTACTCGAATACCCGCATTATACGCGGCCCGCCAGCTGGACGGATTCTTCGGGGGAAACCCGGGAGGTACCCTTCGTTTTGACCTCCGGGCACCACGGCAATGTCGATAAATGGCGTAAAACTCAGGCCGAAGAGCTGACCAAGGCCAAAAGGCCCGATTTATGGTCCAAATATACGAAAAAGCCTTGATATCGCTTATCAAATAACGTTATAACCGCCCTGCTTTATAAATCACCAATGGCATCGTCAATTAAGGCGGTCCTCTAATAGGAGCAAGACATGAATACAGTACAAAAATTCGAAGCCGATCAACTGGCGAAACTCACAGAAGGCAAAGCGCCTATTCCTGAGTTCGGCCCGGGCGACACTCTTAAAGTTTCCATTAAAATTGTTGAAGGTGAGCGCGAGCGTATCCAGGCGTATGAAGGCGTCTGCATTTCCCGCATGGGCACAAACATCAACGCGAAATTTACCGTTCGTAAAATCTCTTACGGCGAAGGCGTAGAACGCGTATTCCCTCTTTTCTCACCGCGTATCGAGAAAATCGAAGTTGTCCGTAAAGGTAAAGTTCGCCGTGCGAAACTTTACTACCTGCGTGGCCTGCGTGGTAAGTCTGCCCGTATTACCGAGAAAACAGAAGCTCGCGTAATGGATGAGAACCAATTGACAGCGACACAAAAATCAGCCGCTAAAAAAGCAGAAAAAGCCGCTAAAAAAGCAGCTCCTAAAGTTGAAAAAACATCGAAAGCTTCCAAAGTGAAAGCCGCAGCAGCTGCTGAAGCCGCCGCTGCCGAAGCTGCAAAAACAGCAGAATAAGATCAGTTTTATAGAATAAGAAAAACCGCCCTAATTGGGCGGTTTTTTGTTGTGCCCCCTCTCCCTCCGGGAGAAGGCTTTATTAATGCACGATAACTAAACGCGCTTCCAAATCCAGCATCGAGCCGTCACTGCGCTGGCTCGTTAACATCACGCTGTTTTGATTGCTGAACGCCTTGATCATATGGCCGCTAATATGGCCGATCAGCATCTGGGCGTTGTTGAGAAGCGCATGCACATGGCCCGTCGCCTCGTTGAAAATAATCGTATCCGACCGGACAAAATTCGGATCATCGAACAGGATGCCGACCGTACCTTTATCGTTGCATAAAAAACTTGAATTCACTGAAAGCATATAAACAAAATCCCTGTAAAGTTACCCTTACAAGGATTGTGCATGTGCGAGATTAAGATGGTCTAAGGAATAGATAAAATTTTAGATATCTAGGCTTGTGTAGATTTCGTTCCCTACCTGACATTGTGTTATTTCTTTACCGTCATCCGATAATTTTACTTGAAATCTATCGCCTTGAGCAACCTGCCAACCATAAGCTGGATTGCCATCCTCATCGTTCTTCGAAACTAGCGTGGTCCATATTCTAGTAGTTCCAGCGTGAGCAATGGCCAGAGGCTCGCCTGTAAATTTAACGGGAGTGCCGTCTTGAGAATTTATGATTTTAAATCTTTGTTTTGGGTCTTTTAATTCAATGTTTGTATTGTCGCGTACACAATGAGCGACAATAGGATCAACATGTCTCTCATCGCTGCAGGCGGACAGCCCTAAAAATGCAGCGCCAGCCATAAAAATTCCGTTTATTGATTTGCTCATTTCACACCTCTACGCATTAAATTTTGATTAACATAATCATTTATTAGACAAGCGTCAATTAAAATTACGCTGTTGGCGTTGAATTATTACAGTTTGATGCTTTATACAATAACTATCAGTTATTTAAGGAGCTTCCTTTGCTAGCCAAACCGCGCACTTTGTTCGAAAAAATCTGGGATGACCATGTGGTCCATAAGGGTCAGGACGGCACCTGCCTGATCTATATCGACCGCCATCTGGTCCATGAAGTGACGTCTCCGCAAGCCTTTGAAGGGCTGAAACTGGCTAAACGCAGACTTCGCCGGACAGACGCCACCCTCGCCGTGGCCGACCATAATGTCCCTACCAGCCCAGACCGGACCAATGTGGCCGCCATCCGCGATCCGGACAGCCGCCTGCAGATCCAGACTTTGGAAGAAAACACGAAAGAATTTGGCGTTACCTATTTCGGCATGAATGATAAGCGACAAGGCATCGTGCATATTATCGGCCCCGAGCAGGGGATGACCCAGCCGGGCATGACGATTGTCTGTGGTGACAGCCATACATCGACGCATGGAGCCTTTGGAGCGCTGGCCTTCGGTATCGGTACGTCGGAAGTTGAACATGTCATGGCGACGCAGACACTTATTCAGAAACCTGCAAAGACCATGCGCATTACGGTTGAAGGAGAGTTAGGTCTCGGCGTTACAGCCAAGGATGTTATTCTCGCCATCATTGGCAAGATCGGCACGGCTGGCGGAACGGGCTATGTCATCGAATATGCAGGGAATGTTATTCGCAATCTGACGATGGAAAATCGGATGACGATTTGCAACATGTCGATTGAAGCCGGAGCGCGCGCAGGTATCATCGCGCCGGACGCTAAAACTTTCGCCTATATCAAAGGCCGTCCCATGGCTCCGAAAGAGGAACATTGGGAACAGGCCGTTGGCTATTGGTCGTCCCTGCCCTCCGATGCAGGCGCGTCTTACGATGAAGAAGTTTTTCTCGATGCAAAAGATATCCCGCCGCTGATTACATGGGGCACGTCGCCTCAGGATGTTCTGGCGATCACGGATGTCGTTCCTAATCCGGCAGAAATTACAGACGCCGAGAAAAAAACTGCGATGGAACGCGCCCTTGATTATATGGGATTGATACCGGGGACGAAATTCGAAGATGTACCAGTCGATCATGTGTTTATCGGCTCTTGTACCAATGCGCGGATTGAAGATTTGCGTGAAGTCGCGAAAGTGGTTGAAGGCAAAAAAGTTTCTTCAACTGTTCAGGCCATGATCGTCCCCGGCTCCGGCCTTGTCAAAGAACAGGCGGAACTTGAAGGGCTCGATAAAATATTTATCGAAGCCGGATTTGACTGGCGAGAAGCCGGATGTTCTATGTGCCTTGGTATGAACGAAGACAGATTAAAACCGGGTGAACGTTGTGCATCGACTTCCAATCGCAACTTCGAAGGCCGTCAGGGACGCGGAGCGCGTACGCATTTAATGTCTCCGGTCATGGCTGCCGCCGCCGCGATTACCGGAAAGCTGACAGATATAAGGAAATTTTCATGACCCCTTTTTCCACCCTCACCGGCACAGCCGCACCTTTGCCTATTCCTAATGTCGATACCGACATGATTATTCCGAAGCAATTCCTGCGCACGATTAAGCGTACAGGATTGGCGGAAGGATTATTTTATGAGATGCGCTTTGATATGGAGGGCAAACCCAATCCTGAATTTGTGTTGAACAAGGAGCCGTTCAATCATGCGCAAATTCTGATTGCCGGAGAGAATTTCGGCTGCGGGTCTTCCCGTGAACATGCCCCCTGGTCGCTGCTCGATTTCGGTTTGCGCTGTATCATCGCGCCAAGCTTCGGTGATATTTTTTACAATAACTGTTTCAAAAACGGCATTCTGCCACTTCAATTAAAACAAGAGGAAGTAGATTTTTTGATGAATGCCGCGGGCAGCGGCCAGCCGATCTCCATCAATCTGGCCGAACAAAAAGTCGTGTGCGGTAATAGAGTGTTTGAATTTGAGATCGACCCTTTTCGCAAACATTGCCTTATCAATGGCCTCGACGATATTGGCCTGACACTTGAGAAAGAAAGCTTTATTTCTTCTTATGAAGCAAAGAATAAAGACAGCAAACCTTGGCTTTGGAATAATTAGCCACGAAGACACGAAGGGCTCGAAGAGAATATAAAACTTTGTGTCTTCGCGCCTTCGTGGCAATAAAAAAGGAACAACATGCAAAAAAATATTATTTTACTTGCCGGAGACGGCATTGGCCCCGAAGTCATGGGCGAAGTTAAGAAGTTGATCACATGGATCAATGGAAATTCAAACCATAAGATTTCTTGCGAAGAGCGTTTGGTTGGCGGATCTTCCATCGATGCCGATGGCGTTCCGATGACAGATGAAACCATCGCCGCATGCAAAGCGGCGGATGCCGTTATTCTTGGCGCGGTGGGCGGTCCTAAATGGGATAAGGTTGATTACAATATCCGCCCTGAAGCCGGACTTTTAAAATTGCGCAAAGACCTTGAGCTGTTTGCTAATTTGCGTCCCGCTATCGTCTTCGATGCTTTAGCCGAAGCTTCGACGTTGAAAACTGAAATTGTCTCCGGGCTTGATATTCTCATTGTCCGTGAATTGACAGGCGGCGTTTATTTTGGAGAGCCTCGCGGGATTTTCGATTTACCGGACGGGCAGCGTCAGGGGATTAATACGCAAGTCTATACCACCAATGAAATTATCCGCGTCGGGCGCGTGGCTTTTGAAGCGGCACGCAAACGTAACAATAAGGTTACGTCCTGCGAAAAAGCCAATGTCATGGAAAGCGGCAAGTTATGGCGCGAGGAAATGACCAAGCTGCACGCCGCCGAATATCCGGATGTTGAGCTAAGCCATATGTATGCCGATAATTGCGCTATGCAGCTTTTGAAAAATCCCAAGCAGTTTGACGTGATTGTCACTGATAATCTGTTTGGCGATATCCTGTCGGATGAAGCGGCCATGCTGACCGGATCTTTGGGCATGCTTCCTTCCGCCTCGCTTGGAGCCAAGGGCGCTACGGCTGTTTATGAGCCTGTTCACGGCTCGGCCCCCGATATTGCCGGTCAAGGCAAGGCTAACCCTCTGGCGACCGTTTTGAGCTTTGCTATGGCGTTAAAACATTCACTGGAAATGCCTGAAATCGCTCAAAAAATTGAAGATTCGGTTAAATCGGTTCTTGCATCCGGCATCAGAACAGGCGATATCATGTCGCAAGGCAGCAAAGTCGTTTCCACTGTGGAAATGGGCGCCGCTGTTATCAGCAACCTTAAGTAAAAGAAGATCCCGGACTTAACATGGATATATCAAAAATCTCAATCGGCGAAAACGCCCCTGAAGACGTAAACGTTATCATCGAAAACCCGATGGGCGGCGAACCGATCAAGTATGAACTGGATAAAGAATCCGGGGCTATGTTCGTAGACCGCTTTCTTCACACCGCCATGTACTATCCGGGTAATTACGGTTTTATCCCGCACACATTATCCGGTGATGGCGACCCAGTTGACGTACTGGTGATCAGCCGTATGGCGGTTATGCCGGGTTCCGTGATGCGCTGCCGCCCGATCGGCGTTCTCCTCATGGAAGACGATAAAGGGCAGGATGAAAAAATCATCGCTGTGCCTCATCACAAGCTTTACCCTTATCACGACAATATCGAGGATATCGATCAATTGCGCCCGATCCTGAAAGACAAGATTGGCCATTTCTTTACGCACTATAAAGATCTTGAGCCGGGTAAATGGTCGAAAGTCATTGGATGGGACAATGCCGCCAAAGCACAGTCGATGATTTTAGAAGGCATCGAGCGTTATAAAAACACAAAATAGTTTTTTTCTATCAAATTCAGACAAGAAAAACCCCCGCCGATTGGCGGGGTTTTTGTATTCGTTATACTAGCCGATTATTGCTGAACGCGGATGTAAACACCACATGAAGTTGCTGTGACCGCTGTAGCATAGGTCGCAGCATCAGTGTTAGCTGAAACACAGCCAATTGGCGGAGTACCTGTAGAAACGGAACCCATAGCAATAACGGAACCAACGTTTGGCGCACCATCATCAAGTTTCGCATCGATACGGGAGGCTTGACCCGGGGTCAAGCTACCTGTACCCGCAGCAGCACCAGTAGTTGCAGTAGCAATAGTAGAAGTAGCACCTGCCGCAGCAATACCGTTATGGATCAACAAATAGTGACCGCCTCTTGGAACTGTACCCGTGCCTGGTGTGGCCGTTGGCCTTACAACACCGTTTTGATAGCCGATAAAGATTTGCCCGGGGACTTCCGCGGAAGGAACGGTTGCTCCGGATTCAACAGGCGAACCAGACGCAGGGTTACGAATTCCACCCAGAAGGTCCGTAGCGGCAAGTTGTGTCCAGGCTGCAATATTTTCGGATGTATTAGCCTGAGCAGCACCCGCACTATTCAATGGACCAATTTGGTTGTTACCTAGAGCGGCGGCAGTGACAGCTGCACACATTGTTCCAGCAAGGCAATTTGGCAAACGCGTTTGTGGCGATGTAATATCACCCGGCAATGCCGCGTAAGAATCGCGGAACGTGTTCATCGCCGCGTCGATCGCTTTGATTTTAGAAACTGTCGAAGCCAGACGCGCGTTAGCGATCAGTTCCTGACCTTTCAAAATACCGCCGATCAATAGACCGATAATAATCATAACAATGGAAAGTTCGACAAGCGTAAAACCCTTTTCACCCTGTCTCGAGTTTGTAGTTGCAGTCATTCTAGTTCCTCCTAAAAATTTCCCCGAAATGGGTAGCTCACAGTATACATGGAAATCGGGATAAATCTATCCCGGGCAATCTATATTCTCATGAAAAACTTAACAAAGTCCTAGCTTCGTAAAAATTTCATAAAATGCCATCTATTCCTTCGGTGCCTTCTGGCAAAGCGGGCTTTTAGCCGCGTCTTCCTTGCCTAATATGACTTCGCAGGTCAGATTGATATTGGCGTTATATTCGGAGACGCTCATTCTCTCCCCGTCCGTTTTAAGGATTTCGAGCATAAGCAAATATGCCGCCTGCTTGTCGCCCAAATCGGCTTTTAACATAGGCTCCATATTGCGGGTCCAGATCGGCATTGGCGGCTTATAGATCGAGCCAAGCTTGCGGGCAATTCTTAGAGCCTCGTCCATATCCTTCATTCTATGGCGCGCCAGATAAGCCGCCTGTGCCAGCCAGCGCCAGTTTTGCGGACCCGGCTTCATCCCCGCTTTTTCCAGATAGGCAATGACAGGCTTTAACTGTTTCTCGTCGGGCGTCGCCCCAAAATAATAAGCGGCCATGTAGGGCATAAAATGGGATTTTGAATCGAGAGCATCCATCAAAACAAACCATCTACCCAAATTATCGTAGTTATAAGCCTTTAGATTTTGCGTCTGGCCTATGCTTCCAAAATTCTGCAGGGCCAGCCCATACACCCTGTAACCTAAAGATATATCGTCTAAAAAAGATATCTTGGCAGATGACATCTTAGGTGCCGGCGGCACGTTGGTCCATTTCGTATATATATTACTCGAATAAAACCACAGGCCGATATTCAATGAAGTGATGATGAATAATGCTAAGTATAATTTCAGATTTCGATGATGAAAGGCCATTCTAGAATTGCCGTTTTCTTAAGTCCACGAGTGTCGCAACCAATATCAAAACGACGAATAAAGCCGTTTGCGTCAGGATGAAAATATAATCTTTAATTCCATCAACGCCATATAAAAGCCAGGATGTTTGCGTCATCAGATCCAATCTTGGAAATAAAGTTGAAACCGCCTGAAAAATATATGTCATAAGCTGATAGCCGATAAAACCTTCCGAGGGAGTTTTCGCAACGAACAATAACTGCCCCATCAGGCGCCCGAGAATATAAAACCCAAGCGTGGCAAGGGATGCGGCGACAGGACTCGACAGAACCATCGAGAAAAACAAGGCGACATTTACAATAAGCAAATATTCGCAAATAACGCCAGTTGACCAATAGATAACACCTTCAGCGTTGCCGATTTTATTAGCGACAAATCCAAGCCCCAAACAAAGCGCAAGTGACACAATAAAAGCAAGGATGGAAAATCCGGCAGCATGTGATAGGATAAAACTATTGCGACTGACGGGTCGGGTTAATAAATATTCGACATCGCGCGAGTCAAAAGACCTTCGAATAAAGAACACGACGAATAAAACCAATCCTGTCAAACCGAGAAGACGCAGGCTGCCCGCAAGATAAACAACGGAGAATAATTCTTTTTCAACAATCGCCGAGGACGACAGGAAAAGAGAAATAAAGCCTCCCAGAACCATGATACCTATCAGGGACAGGAATAGCTTATCTCTTCTCGCTGCCGTCAGAACATATTTAACAAGTGTCGAATTCATTTCTATTAAAGCTTAAATGGTCTGCGATCTTGAGAATAAACTCTGTACAGTTCTTTGTCAGTGTTATGAATTGAGTCCTGGCCGTTTCGAAGAATTGTGGCTTTGATCAAGATGATAACTTCGTTTTTTGTGACCTGATCTTCTTGTCCACGGAAAGCGGCACCAAGAATAGGAACTTCTCCTAAAATCGGAACAGCGCGCTGCCCCGACTCAGTCCTGTCTTCCAAAAGACCGCCCATGACAAGTGTTTCGCCTGAACGCATATTCAGCATGGTATCAACTTCTTTGGTGCTTACGATAGGGATGGATGAGGCAATACCTGAATCTCCCATTCCAACAGAAGCCAGAATTACCTGAACTGCCGGATCGTCAACAAATCCAGTAATCCGAGAAATAGTTGGACGAACCTGCATCGACACCATGTTTCTTTCCAGATCGATGGACGGCATGACATTGATTAAGACGCCTTCAGGGACGTTTTTGATTTCAGAGTCGATTGTCAGGTCAGTATTCCCTGTCTCTTCATCTTCTTCTCTGGTGGCATCAAGCTCGAAATAAACCTGATTTTCTGCCACGTTTAAAATTGCAGATTGATTGTTCAATACTGTCAGGCGCGGGCTGGCAAGCGCATGTACGGTGCCGAAACGCTGGATAGCTGAAACAAGGTTTTCAAGGCCGTTGCTGCCATTTTGAATAACAAAAGTCGCTGGCTCGCCAGGTGTGAGAGCACCTCTTGCAATATTTAAAGAAGCACCAAATGTATCGCTATCGTTTAAAATGGACCAGTCAATACCATAGGTAAATTCATCACTTAGCTCGACTTCAAGAACCTTGGCTTCGATGAGAACCTGAGACGTTACTGACTTGCGCATTAGATCCAGATAGGTCGATATCTGGTCGTGCGCACGCTGCGTAGCATAGATAGAAATAAGGCCCGCCTGCTTGTTGAGTGAATAGCTTGGTTGATAGGTTGTGCCGCCTTCTTCCGAAGAGCTGACAGACGGCAAAGAATTGACATTCAATTGAACTTGTTGCGGGACAGCCGTGGTCGGCGTCGCAGTTTGGTTAGCCGATTGATCGTCCGGCGGGGACGTCGTCGGAGGAACCGAAGATCCTGTTGGATTGTTCGCCGCAGATGTAGGGTCCGATGTATTCAAAGGAATCGCCGGGACGCTTTGACCCGCGCTGTAGTTAGAAACCAGCGAGCTTCTTTCTTCTCCAGCCTGTGGTGCCTCTTCATTCAGGCTACCTTCATCCAAGGGCGGTACTGGAGGTGGCGCAGAAGAAGACATGTTCAATTCGGGGTCGGAAGATGTTATCTGATAATTTAATTGGGAATTTGAAGTCAAAATTTGTTGTATATTCGTGTTTAACTCACCCCAGAAATCTGATTTAGCTTCTCCGCTAATTGAATAGGATGAGCCGGTTGTGGCGCCGCCACCCTCGCCTCCAGCGACCTCGGTAGACGTCGTGACCGAGCTGGAGCTTTCTCTGGTCATGGCCAGATACTCAACCTTGTAGTTTTTTGTATATGGCGTATCAAGCTCGATTTTTACCGTATCGTCTTCAAATTTATACCGAAGCCCTGAAATTTCGCTTATCTGGCTCAAAACCATATCGAAGGGTTTATTTCTGGCCGTATAAATAATCGAACCTTTGATGCGCGGGTCCAATTGAATATCGTAATCTGCCTGCTTGGAGAGTTCAAAGAGAGCGTCCCGAAGAGGAATGCTTTGATTGATAGCAATGGAAACGAGAGGCATCGGCTTCAAATTCGCAGAAGTATCCGCAACGTAAGGCTTTAAATCAGGCACACCGTTGGCGGCAGAATCTTCAAGAGGCACTTCACGCGGCGCCAGCATATCGCGATAATCCTGAACTTCCTGATTAGTTGTTCGATCGGCTTTCAGCGTATTTTCTGTGAGCTGGCAAGCGGCCATACTTAAAATAACCGAGGCGCAGGCTGATGTGATCAGAACGGTACGGAAGGAAAATGCACTCTTCATATAAAAACCTGTATTTAAAAGGTACGAGACGAATCGGAAACCGCAAGAATCACGGCGAAGTTGTCAAAAGATAGCCTATTTTCTGTATCTTTGCCAGAGCATAGTCTTTTACATTAGTCGGAGATTTTCATGCCCGCGATATCAAGCCTTGTTAACACATCGACTTTAGCGCCCATTTTAACTTGCTTGATTTTAATCATGAGATCACCCGGCAAATCTGATTGGGACAAGGCAGTCTCTTCTGAAATCAATCCTTGTTCAAAAAGGACCAAGAGGGACTGATCGAAACTGCACATGCCTGCCGATTGATTAGCCTCGATTATATCCTTGATTTTGCTGAATTTTCCGTCATGAATAAGTTCCCGCACATGGCCTTCATTCAAGAGTATTTCCAAGGCTATCGTCTGGCCGGGAATGATCGTCGGGATGAGTCTCTGAGATATGATCGCCTTCAGGTTTGATGCGATGCTAAAACATATCTGGTGGCGCTGCTCCTCGGGAAAAAGATTAACAACTCGCTGAATTGCCTGATAAGAGTTGTTTGTATGAATGGTCGCAAGGCATAAATGTCCTGTTTCAGAAGCCGTTAAAGCCTGCTCCATCACCTCGCGATCGCGTATCTCACCCACCAGAATGACATCAGGCCTTTGCCTTAAAGCGTTCTTGAGAGCGATCGAATAATTTTCCGTATCGACGCCAACTTCACGCTGAGAAATAATGCTTCTCTGATGCTCGTGGTGATATTCAATGGGGTCTTCAATTGTGATGATATGGCCTTGGCTATTCCTGTTCCGATAGTCGATCATGGAAGCAAGCGTTGTCGATTTGCCCGATCCGGTCATACCGGTGACAAGTATCAAACCTCTTTTTTGCATGGCCAGTTGCTCGAACAGAGGAGGAAGATTTAGCTCTTCAAAGTCAGGTATCTTGGAGACAATGCGCCTGATAACCAAAGCAGGATTTTGGCGCTGCTTCATAACATTAACACGGAAGCGTCCATAGGCGCCCATATCAAGCGCGGAATTAAGCTCCATATTGGTTTCAAACTCCCGTTTTTGGCGAAGAGTTAGAATGTTATTCAATATTTCATCGAGATCGGCAGATTGAAGAGCCTGGTCGCCCAATTTCTCCATCCTGTCTTCAATTCTCAATGCCGGAGGATGGCCGACCGTCAGATAAAGATCCGTCGCCCTTTTTTCGTTCATCATCGTCAAATAGCCAAAGACTAGGGGCGAACTCAAAACGAATACCCCTCTTCTTCAGCTGCGGCAACCGGAGCTGCCGGTTGGCCGGGCTTGACTTGTCCGCCACCTAAAGTCGCGCTGGCTCTGTTTGTCGCCGTGCTCTCATCTTCATCCGTTGTTTTCAAAAGGGCAAGGCGTGCGGATTCCGGATCGACCAATCCTTGCTCGAGCAAGTTTTTAACAGCGTCCTCCATCGTAATCATGCCGTAGCGGGATCCGGTTTGTAGCATAGAATAAAGCTGCGGAATCTGATTTTCACGGATAAGGTTTCTTACCGCGCCTGTCCCGACCAGAATTTCAAAAGCGCCGACCCTGCCCGTGCCGCCCGGCTTTTTCAAAAGTATCTGGGCAATAACGCCCTGCAGAGAACTGGAAAGCATCGCACGGATCATTTCTTTTTCCGCAGCCGGAAATACATCGATAATACGGTCGATTGTTTTAGCGGCCGTGTTGGCGTGCAACGTGCCAAGAACCAAGTGTCCTGTTTCCGCAGCCGTCAAGGCAAGCGCAATAGTTTCATGGTCGCGCATCTCGCCGACGAGAATAACGTCAGGATCTTCCCGCAAGGCGCTTTTAAGCGCTCTTGCAAAGGATTTAGTATCCGCACCGAGCTCGCGGTGATTGACGAGGGATTTTTTCGATGTGTGAAAAAATTCAACCGGATCCTCGATAGTCAGAATATGCTTGGCTGTATTTTCATTAATGTGATTGATGATAGCGGCAAGCGTTGTCGATTTACCCGAACCCGTGGCTCCGGTGACAAGGATAAGGCCCTTTTCCAATTCAGCGAAGCGGCGGATAACTGCCGGTAATTCCAGTTCTTGCATTGTCGGAATAACGGAAGGAATGGTCCGCAAAACTGCGGCAGTACCATTACGGTTCATAAATGCATTAACGCGGAAACGGGCCTTCTCACCAAAAGCTACGGCAAAATCCATTTCAAAGTTTTTCTCATACTCGCCGCGCTGCTCATCCGTCATAATAGAATAAAGCATGGCACGAATATTATCAGATGTCAGAACATCCGCTTTCAAACGCTTCAGAGTTCCGTGCACGCGTATGATAGGGGGATTACCCGAACTAAGATGCAAATCGGACGCGTTGTTTTGCATAACAAACGCGAGTAATTGGGTTATATCCATGGCCTTCTCCCTGTTAGCCTAACTTTAAACTCATAAAAACAAAGATATAGTAAACAAATCTAATTTAATTAAAACCAAGCTGTAATCCGAATGCCAACAGCCCTATCGCGCCGACTATTATAACAAGTCTGAACGAAAACCGTCTCTGGAATACCCCTAGGTAAATAATGGACACCAAAAAGGGCAGACAAAAGAGAAATGTCACGGATACTATGCTGATACCAGACCACAGAAAAACCATAATAGCGCAAAAAGCGCATAGCAATTCTATTAAAGGATAGAAAACCGGTATGGCTCCTGTACAATGCCTGCATCTGCCCTTTGTCGAAAGCCACGAAATAACCGGAACGAGATCACGAAAACCTAATGTCGTTCCACAAAGCAGGCACGCAGATCTTGAGGATGGCCCGCCTAATTTAAACCATGGGAGATTGCTTTTTTCGCGGTAAATAATTGCAGATGCAAAACTGCCTGCGCAGAGTCCGGACAAGCCATAAACAATAATGAATATGATTTGAAAAATAAGGGTGTCGTCATTCACGACTAATTCCCCCGAAGTGCAGCCAACCTGTCATAAACCTGTTCACGCGAAAATCCACCAGATGAAGGCTCTCCATTTACCGAATAAACATCAAGTGCCTGCTCATAAAACTTTATCGCATTTGCCCTGTCTTTAAGACGGTCGTAAATAACAGCCATATTAAAGTAATGAAGAGGATTTTCCGGCTGAAGCGTAACCGCCGCGTTCAAATGCTTTAATCCATCCTGAGGATTGCCGGATTCAGCAAACGCAAGTCCCAGTTGAGCCGCCACAGCAGCGCTCCGTGGATATCTTTCCTTCAGATCGAGCAAATTCTGCAAAGCAACCGCTGGCTGGGTTTTACCGACGAGGCCCATAAGATTGGTGAGCGCCTCTGGATTATCAGGTTCGATATCAAGTATTTGCCTATACCCTTCGATCGCTTTTTGTGTTTCTCCGAGCTTCTGCAATGTAACGGAACGTCCCATCAAGATACGCAAATCATTGGGGTTCTTTTTGTAAACTTCATTATAAAAAGCCAGAGCCGCCTCATTATTGCCGAGACTCGCTGCCCTGCTTGCATTCACAAGTCGAGATTCTATTATCTCATTATCCTTCCCTCTTTCGACAATCATTTCATTGCCATCGGCATTACCTTTATGGACGATGATAATGCTTTGTCCCGGCTCCAATTCTGGATTGATGCTCGGCGGCGGAATATCTCTTAAAGCTTTCCCTTTAGGGGCGTCAAAATAAACTGTCGCGGGGACGTTATCTTTTTTCTCAACCTTCTTGGGAAGGTTTATCGTTTCTCTTGCCGCCTCAAGTTCATTTTTTGGTTTTGATTCAGGCTTCGTGGACGTTACTGGAGCAAGATTATCTTGCGCAGGCGGTGTCAGAGATTTATCTGCTTCTGCAATCTCTATCTCCTTCGGCTGAGCGGGTTCTGACTTCGCTTCTTCGCCCGTTGCCTCTGCGACTGCATCCTGTTTATCAGAGATCGCTGATGCCGTGTTTTCAGAAATTGGCGTTACCGGAGATGCAGAAATATTTTCGCGGATAGCGGGAACATCCTGCCCTGCAATTTCACTTAAAGGAGCGTCCTGATTTAAAACTATAGCATCAGCATCACCGGAAACTGCAGGTTGTTCAAAATCACTCGCGGGTGTCGGCATAACGCCTTGAGCATTCTCAATGGGCGCGCTTTCAGAAACAGGCGCCGGTGCAACCGCGGAAACCGCAGGCTGAGGTAAAATTGCATTTTCTTTATTATAAAAGTAAAAGGAAGCCCCTGCCAGAAGGGATAGTATAATTATTCCGCCCCCTAAGATTCCCGAAGTTTTTTTCCGCTTCTCGGGATGCGTAAAAATATTGTCATCATCATTATCATCATCGAAATCATTTTCATCAGCCAAATCGCTTGCCGACAGATCGTCTGCTGCATCCAGCTGGTCATCGTCTAGGTGAAGGTCTTTATCGGAATCGATCATGGTATAATTTTTTCTGGGAAATGGAATCGTCCTGTAACTTTATACGCGAACGCTTTTTTTGCAAAGCGGGATCTAATCATGCAGCCCCCCGGACAGCCTCATTGGCATTATTGACAATATGAAGAAATGCCCGTTCAAGGCTGTGTTCATTCATTTCAGTTTTAAAGCCAGATGGAGTTCCACTGTAATGAATAACCCCATCATGAATAACCGAAATATTGTCACAAATCTCATCCATATCGGCCAGAATATGGCTCGATAGAATAACCGTCCGCCCCTCGCCTTTTACTTTCAATAAAAGATTTTTAACCAAGGCTCTTGCCAAGGGATCCAGACCGCTCATTGGCTCGTCCAGAATAAGAACGGAACAACTGGTAAGAATGGTGGCTATAAGTCCCAATTTTTGACGCATGCCCTTGGAATATGTTTGAACTTTGCGGGATAAAACAGACGGATCAAGCGCCAAGCTTGAAGCATAGTCTTCCATCAACGTTTTTTCGACTTTACGCCCATATAATTCTGCAGAAAACTTTATAAATTCGCCTCCTGTCAAAAACCATGGCGGATCGAATCTTTCAGGTAGATAAGATATTTGCGACTTAACCGATTTATTATTTCTATCCGCATCCAGAATGCTTATATTTCCAGAAATTTCATCTTTAAGACCGAGTAATATCTTGATCAATGTCGTTTTACCCGCGCCATTCAAACCGATAAGCCCATAAGTTTCGGCTTTTTGAATCCCCATACTGACGCCATGAAGGACCTGCCGCTTATCATATGCAGCTTTAAGGTTTTCAACATTTACAACGACATTACTCATGATTTAGCCTGGCATGAAAGTTTGAGCATCAAGATTGAATGTTTGATTAGGACGCAATCTGATCGGGAAAATTTTGTTACTTTTTATATCAAACCATTTTAGTTCGATAAAATCTTTGTATACCCGAAGATCTATTGCCTCTTTCGGCAGATTTGCCGCTGTAATCCGGCGATTATTTAGCCAGATGGTCCAATCATCAGGCGTAAGAAATACGATCCCCCCCAAAGATAAAGCTCTGGCCGTGATACTTGATTCAGCAGCGACAGGTTCATCTCTTTGTAGGCTTAGTCTTTCGCCAAGATCCTCTGCCGGACTTCCATCATCCATCACATTGGTATTAAAACCGCTACGCGCCTCACGAAGCAATGCCTGTTCATTTGGATTGAAAAATAAGGATTGTATAGCCGGCGGCGTATATATTTCTTTTTTATATTTTTCTTTTAGTTCTTGCTCGATATGCTTTAAAATCAGGACTTCGGGCGCAAGCGTATTCGCCAGCACTCCCAATTGCGATGGCTGAATCTGCGATTGCTTTAATTGCTGCGGGAGATCCTGCGCATAAGATATATGCCCAATGCCTAACGAAGCACATATCACTACATATGAAAGAAAACTTTTTTTCTTAATCATTGCGCAGCTCCCTCAGGTGAGCTTGATTGACTCGCTGCGGTTGTCTCCGGAGAGACGGAAGATCTCGCCGCCATTGTCTTCCATTCAAGCTCAATCGATGTCTTGATAAGATTAACGGCCTTTCCCCGATTAATATTGCGCAGAGTATCTGACGTAAGCTTTTCAGCTTTGGACATTCCAAGGCGGGTAAGATCGATCTTTCCCGGATATCTTTCCTGTATCAACTTTATAAAACTGTAAACATCCGTATCTTCAAGACTGTCCAGTTCGACTTTGATCGGGCTTGTCAAAATAACATATCCGGCTTCACTGGCACGGGGATCTTCAATTAATTGCCCGGTGGCGATACTATATTTTGCGATGATAACGCCAGATGCGGCGCGTATTTTTTCAAAATTAGTCTGCGCTTCAACCCTGCCCTGATCGTTGAAAAAGCCTCTCGCTTCTATATCCTTGAAATCTCTTAATTGCGTTTGCAATAAGGCATATTCCTCTTTTAACTTCTGGATTTCGACCCGCTTTTGTTGCAAGGCTGATTTCGCCGTGCTTAAAACGCCTTCAGCCTCAATTTTTTGAGGAATAAGATATTCATATAATGAATATGCCGAGCCACCGCAGAGCAATACCAGCCCTGCCAAGACGATAAGTCTATTTCGCCCCAGTATTTCCAGCATTTACAATTTCCTTTTTGATTTCAATTTCCCCGGTGTATACGTCAGAAGCTTTTCTGCGTTCGGCGCTAATACCTGTCTCGCTTACAACAGTTCCTGTGTAGGTCAAATCTGCCAGTTGTTTTAATACCGTAACGCTGTATCCGCTCAGTTTCTGCGTAAGCCTGTTGTTAAAATTCTCCAATTGCTTGTTGCCATCCTGAGGCTTCGTCGTGCCCGGGAATGTAAACTTTAGAATAATTCTGACAGCCTTATTATTAGCGGCACTTCCGTCGGCATTGACCGCGCCCGTTGTGTTTGGCGCCTCGCTTTGATCAATTAGGATCTCGTCGATGCGCAAATCTTTTAATTGCGCGCCTATTATTTCGAGAGCTGGAAGCGGATCGAACGTCATCTGATCGAAATTTTTATATATGGATATAGAGCTTTGAATAAGCTTGATATCTATACCGAGCGACTCTTTGCGCTTGATCTCTTCCTGATAAATTTGATCGGCAAGGACCTGCATTCTTTGTACTTCAGCAACATTCTGCTTTGCCGCGTTTATTGCCTGATATTCGATAGACAAGTTGAAGAGGAAATAACCCATTGCAGCGGTCAATATAAGCGCAGCCAAAAACGCAGCCTTACGCGGTTTGGAAATATTCTCGATTTCCCGAGACTTCATCGGCATAGATGGACGAAGTTTTTTTGCAAACCAAGCCACATGCAAGGCCTCGGCATAATGAGGATCCAAATCCCGCCCAACATTCAAACCAGCAAGCTCAGCAGCTCTTTGCAATGTCAGCAAATGAAACTGGCAGCGTATATTGAGCATACCCTCAACCAGCGCGCCATAATCCGGTTTCGCAACCATCATAATATCAAGCCCGTCATTCTGAGTGTAGCCAAAACGCGCCAGATAGCTGATGGTCGACTGTATCTCCTGAACGACATCGGATGCCCATTGGGCACCGTTACCCTCCACCGGTTGAGATACAGGGGTAATACGAGTCAGGGCAATCTGGTCGCCTTTGATAACAACCTGACGTAGTCCGCCGCCATGATGCTGACCGATCAGGATCGACCATACTGATCTTTCCGTTTGCCGGTTTTCCTTGGCCAATTTAGAAGATAATTTTTCAACCAGCTCAACCGATTCCATCGGAAGCAAACAATAGCTTGAGACGGTACAGTCGGATCGCTTGATCGCATCGAGTAACTTTCTCAGCGCGTCCGTCGAAGGCACCGCTGAAAATAAATACAAAGTTTCCTGATCGCCTGATTTTTTCTTTTTACTTTTGTCTTTTATTTCCACAAAAGCGCGTGTCGGATAGCTCGGAAACGCCATGTTGAGACGACGGGCTATAATATTCTTTTTATCGACTATATTGAGCTTGCCCACTTTTTCTTTGCGGTAATGCTGCTCCACGGTGTCATTAAGAATATATATGGAGCCTGTTCCGGCCTCGCGGTTGAGGACATCGGCTACATTCACTTCAAAGTCGGGCGTTCGCCAACCAAAATTATGGACAAGATTCGCGCTTCT
Organism: uncultured Micavibrio sp.; assembly: GCA_964633355.1. Lineage (GTDB taxonomy): Bacteria > Pseudomonadota > Alphaproteobacteria > Micavibrionales > Micavibrionaceae > Micavibrio_B. Next base: position 78,891 of record CAZWGO010000002.1, on the reverse strand, counting down.
GGAGCTGACTTTGTAGATACAAAGCGAGTCGTCCGTAAGTAGTAAAACGCATTTTGCAGCTGAAATAAACGACAAGAGAACCACTTACCTGTTAGAAATTCATATTTTCAAAGCTACCATAAATCGGGCCGAACACCCCAGCAGCGATCCATAGGATCATACCTCCAAGCAGTAAAGTCAATGCCGGTTCGATCATTGCGATCATACCTTGAACAGCTTCATCGACATCTTTTGTGTAAAACTCGGAAACCTGGTCGAAAACGGGAGACAGATTACCCGACTCCTCTCCAATCCGCACCATCCTGACAACCAGAGTCGGGAATTCACCTGAAGCATTAAAACCTTCGGAGAGAGTAGACCCAGTCTGAACTTTGTTGAGCGTCAATTCCAGCGCTTCATTCAAACCAAGATTCGAAATAGTATCCTGTGCCGCTTTCAGGCAATTCACAACTGGAATACCACTTGAATAGAGCGCCGCAAAGGTTTGAGAATAACGGGCAATATTGACTTTTTTAATTAGATTCCCCGCCACTGGCAGCCTCAGAAAAATAATATCGGCGCGATAAGCAAAATCCGCAGACATCCTTCTCAGGATTTTATATGCAATAACGATAATGACGGGAGCAAACAGAATAACCCACCAATATTGTTGGAAAAACGTCGATGTTGCGACAAGCGCAATCGTATAAAATGGTAAATCCTGCCCCAGATTGGCAATAAATCCTACGATCTGAGGGACGACATATCCCATCATGACAACACATGTCAGAATAACCGCCAAACCCAAAACGATTGGATAGCGAATCGCTTTTTTAATCTTGCTCGACATATCGTCGACCCATTTCAGGTATTTGATCAGCATCAGATAGGATTTACTTAAATCCCCTGTGCCCTCACCGGCCTTGATCAAGGATATGTAAAGATTTCCAAATACTTTGGGGTGAGCCGCCATGGATTCGGAGAGAGAGCTTCCTTCCGAAACATTCCGGTAAATATCCGACATAATATCGGCCAATGTCTGGTTATCCATACTTTCGCGAATATCACTCAAAGCCTCGAGCATCGGTACACCGGCAGATTGCATTTGCTCCAAAGCCAAAAACAGCTGGATTAAATCACGGATTTTTACTTTCTTTCGCCCAAGTGACAGGCTTTTTGAATTTTGCTTGATCGCGCTACAGGTAACAAGTTCAAGCCCTGCCGATTGCAACTGGTTGAACAGATCCGTTTCATTTGCGGCAGATACGACACCATGAATGGCGCGACCTTTTACATTGTAAGCTTTATATTTATACCGTTCCAAATCTTACACCCTGCAATTCGTGTTATTCTTTTGTAATATCGATGTTGCCAGCGACTTCCGGAATACTGGTCAAGCCGTCTAGGACTTTGATCATACCATCATCCCTCATACTTTTGAATCCCTGTTGTTTTGCCATCCGGCGTAATTCAACTTTCGTCCCTCCGCGCGCGATGATTTCGTCTAAATCATCGTTAAGAAGCAAAATTTCTGCAACCGCAACGCGGCCTTTATATCCCTGCCCCTTACACATTGGACACCCCCCGGCCTTCGCATGGAAAATTTTAGGCGGGCTGGCCGTATCAACCCCCAGAATTTTACATTCTTCCTCTGTGGCAACATGCTCTTCTTTACAATTGACACAAAGGCGGCGAACCAGACGCTGCGCAAAAACGGCTATAATAGTTCCGGCAATCATACCCGGCTTTAGCCCCAGATCGACAAGACGCGGAATCGCCCCGAAAGAGTCGTTTGTGTGAAGGGTTGTATAAACCTGGTGACCCGTCATAGCCGCTTTCAGAGCCATCTCGCCTGTAATGCCGTCGCGAATCTCACCGATAAAGATAATATCCGGATCCTGACGCAAAAGAGCTTTAATACCATCGGCAAAATCAAGAATACCTTCTTTGACATGTGTCTGGCGGATCATGGGAAGAGAGTATTCGACAGGATCTTCAAGTGTCTGAATATTAACGTCGACATTGTTGATGGCGTTCAACATCGAATAAAGAGATGTTGATTTACCACTACCTGTCGGACCGGTAACGATAATGATACCTTCAGGTTTACTCTGCGCCGTTTGAATATTCTTAAGGTTGTGCGGACTGAAACCTAATTTATCCAGCGGCATGATGTTATTGCTTTTATCCAGAACCCGCAGGACTATATTTTCGCCCCATACTGTCGGTAAAGATGAAACACGAAAATCGGCTTCACGCCCGCCGATATTCAAATTAAAGCGACCATCCTGCGCCGACATTTTATCGGCAATGTTCAAATTGGAAATAATCTTGATACGCTGGGAAATACCGTTCCACAGGCGCCTGTGAAGGATTTGCGAGGTATATAAAACACCGTCGAGACGATAGCGAAGTCGAACGAAATTCTCTTCCGGTTCAAAGTGAAGATCCGATACGCCGAGCTTCACAGCATCAAACACAAGAGCATTAACCAAACGCACGATCGGGTGCTGATAAGCAGCCTCCTCTTTGACCTTGCTAATATCTTCGGAACCCTCTTTTTCCAATTCTTTTAGAATGTCCGAAATAGAACTTGAATATCCGTAGGCAGCATCGATCGAGTCATTCAACGCGCTTGGCGAAGTGACCATGACTTTTATGCTTGTGCCTTTTGGTAAAATGCGGCGCAAACTATCAGTCGCGACTACGTCATAAGGATCGACCAGAGCGATAACGAGTTGCCCATCACGATAAGACACAGGAAGAACACCAAGCTTAGCCGCGTCTTCTTTTCTTAAAAGCCCGAGCGCATCTCCGTCAAAAATTGTGCTTTTAGCATCGAAAACGTCGAAACCGGCAGCCTCAGCGAGAAATTTTGAGAGCATGCCTTCGTTAATAAAACCCAGATCGACGAGAACTTGTCCCAACATTTTGCCCGAGATTTTCTTTTCCGTCAGAGCAACATTCAATTGATCGGGCGTGATAATGCCTTGGCCGACAAGCCTGTCGCCGATACGCCCTTTTGCGGCTTCTTCCTGTAGATTTAACTGAGCAGCTACGGCATTCATCTCAGCCGGGGTTAGAGTCGCACTAGGCTGATCAGGAGTGGCCTTGCCACCTACCTCGGGATCCATACTACCTGTGAAAACAGCTACTTCTTCCATTTTGCTCACTTAAATTGGATTGAAACATAGAAAAACGCAGAAATGGGCGGGCCCGTTTAAAGAGGGTAACGGCAATTTATTAATATTTCTTTATTTCCACTTTCAGCTAACTTATTATAAAACCAGATTTAAAAGTAAGTTTCGCTTATGCCCCAAGAAGTTAGAAGAATTGTTTTTTCCCATAGCGAATCCACGGAAGCGCTGGTTAATTATGGCAAAAAGTTCGACATGACCTTTTCATCGGGGAATATCATCCGCGCCAGTTTCGCAGGAACCTCAGAATACGAACACCACCCGATGAAACAACAACTGAGTAATATACAAAAGCAATACAATATTGAGCAAAAAGCGAGATCGGTTATCGTCACATTCTTCGATGGTAAAACTCTGGAGCATAAATACTTCAATCTCACAGCAGATTTTATAAGCTCTGCCCTTATAGAATATTGCATCTCTAATAAGATAATGCTGCCAAAACATGCCAAAAAGAAGCTGGATATATCGGAATTCAATATTGTACTGGATATTGCGACTGACGCTTTACAAAGAAATTCAGAAGGCGACATATTAAATGCAAGTGGCGGCCTAAGCCTCGAAGACTAAGCCAAAACCTTAGAAATTCTTCGTAAATAACTGAAATTATATTGATAATGGCGCACCCGAAGAGGTTCGAACTCCTAACCTCCTGATCCGTAGTCAGGTGCTCTATCCAGTTGAGCTACGGGTGCGTCTTTTGAAAAAGTTGCCAGAAACTATGCGAAGCCTTTCCAAGATGCAAGAGAAAAAGAGTCTAAATTTAGCTTAAAGCGCTTTCGTCCAAACTCCCCTAACAGGCTGAAATAATTTCGTAAATCAAAAGGAATTTATCTGCAATGAATGTGGAATAACCCGATATGCTGCTTGACAATCAAAGGTCACAATTCCATAAGTTACAAAGATTTAGCGATTCCGCTTACGGATTCGGCGGCAGTTTTTAGAGAGATCATTCAGAAATGTTAAAATCACCCTTTTTATCGACACTGGTTCTATCCGTATCAGTTTTCGTGATATCCGCCGCAAACCCGGCTTTTGCCCGTACACCTGCACTGATCGTTAGCAACGACCCCCTGCCCGCTTCTTTGGCAAGCCAGGTTTACGCGAAGCCGACATTGTCGCCAGTCATTACACCCAATCAATTGCTTGGATCGTATTACGAGCAAGGCAGTACGATGGTATCGCGCAAGATCAATGATATTCAGCGCGACCTGACAGGATTGCAATCGAATGTCGGTTCTATTTCCCAAAAACTTCTAAATCTTCAAAAAACCAACCAAACGACCTCGGCAGAATATTATGCGAGCGTTGCGACCATCAGCACTCAATTACAGTCAGGAACGACACCCGGTAATCCTCGCCTGCTGCAACGCTTATCGACAGCTCAATCGAGTCTCGATCAACTTGAAAACAATGCACAGCGTTTGAACGATTTGTCCATCGAAGCGGCAAACGCTTCATCCATGGCCTCTTTCTTATTAGAAGGAACACGCGCAGCTTACGGCCTGACAGGCGCGGTTGAAGAAGATCATGTTCTTCTTGCCCAGATGGAGGACAGCATCAATAATACGGTTACTGTAATTGATCGTCTGCAAAATAATATTAGCGATGATACTTCCAGAACTTCGGCTTATCTGAATACAGAACGTAACAATCTTCGCACACTGACGCTTGCCGTTTCCAATGGTGATTTATACGGAAAAAATCTGGCTAACCGCCCGTTCTCTTCCGTTGCGAAAGAATCGACTATTCTGCAGCAGGCCGCGACTGCAACACCTGCCGCTCCGCCAGCTCCGAGCAACCCACGCCCCTTGGCTAAAATCCGCTTTGACCGTCCAAACGTGAATTATCAACAAGCCCTGTATATGGGCATGAATGAAGCGATGGCAAAGTACCCGAATGCGCGTTACGAAGTCGTCGCGGTTCACCCAAGCGTTGGTAATACGGCGCAAATGGCTATCGAGAACACCAAGGCCCGCCGTAATGCCGAAAAAGTCCTGCGCAGCATGACTGAAATGGGCGTTCCAGGAGATCAGATCGATATCTCCACAGCGCCAAGCTCCGACGCGACATCCAGCGAAGTCCAAATTTACATTCGCTAACCATCCGTTCCCGTAGCTCAGGTGGATAGAGCATCGGTTTCCTAAACTGAAGGCCACAGGTTCAAATCCTGTCGGGAACACCACTCCTGCAACAGTTTAGGCCACCTCCAAAATCTGTGAATGTACTATTCAATCGCATGTGTACTATTCAAACAGGTCCTTTGCCGGAATAATCACCTCTACCTTCCTACGATAATGGTCAGCAGTTACCTTAGAGTCCTTATGAGCTAGCAGGATACTTGCAGCATGAGTTGATTCTGCATCACTAGCCGACTTCGCCCTTAAGTCATGCTCTGTGAAGCTCTCATTGACCTGAGTTTCTGAAAGCACTCGCTTCATGAACCTTTGCCACATTGAATCCCAGCCCTCGACCTTGCCAGTCTTCTCATCGATATAACTCCTACCCTTGGTGGTACAGAATAAGTATGGCGAGATATGAACTCCTCTGGCAGCCTTGACCGCATCTACTGCCCTTTTCAGGTCTGGTGTCCATGCAAATATTTTAGAAACTCCAGTCTTACTGATTTGGACATGGATACCGTCCTCTTTCAAATCCACCTCCTTTATCTTCAACAGGTCTCCCTTGCGAAGAGGCAGTATTAATTTCAATCTTATATACGCCTGAACTAGGCTAACGCTGCCCTTACTTCGCTTGTTGGATAATCCAAGACATTCCCTTACTTCCCAGTGCTCGACATATCTAGTCCTTGGCGTGGAACCTTTAAGACGAACCTCGCCCTTAAATGGATGCCTGTCGATATATCCCCACTCAACCGCTTTAGTATAGGCATGCTTTAAGACTGCAATTTCATGCCTCGCAGTTGTTGCACCACCAGTAACTTTCCCATCTTCACGGGTTATCTTCTGACTTCGCTTATCATTGTACTGATAGATATGTTGAGGCTTGAGACTCTTCAAAGGCATGTGACCGAACACCTCACGCAGTTTACGAACATGATGAACTTCACGAAGCTGAGTGGATACTTTCTTCTGAGGAACTACTTCCAACGCATACCTATCTAGCAGCTCTGCCACAGTCTTGGCTTTGTCCATATAGACCTGTCTTTCAGCCCATACCACGTATGCCTCGGTAGATGTCTTTCCAAGCCTGAAGGTCTTTTTGAAATCCCATGAACTCTCTTCGCCTACAGGGACTTGATAGTAATAAGCGTTGCGGGTGTATCTCCAGCGTTTAGGAAGACCTGCATTCTCTTTGTTTCTTTTCCTTGCCATTAGACTACTCCCCAATTCGGCTCAACTTCGTTCGTAGATTCTAAACCTGACGGAATCTTCCCATCAAGTATCTTTTCGACGTGTGCAGTCATTACGACCAGCGAACCATCCCCTCTCTTGCGAAAGGTTATTCCTAATATATTCAGTTCTTTCATCTGGGCATTTCTCCTTTGTTTACCAGTTAAATTGATGATGTCCTCTTCGGTCAGAAACATGCTCATTTCAGACCTCTCAGGATTAATGTTGGATTTGTTGTTGGATTTGCGGCAATATCAGGCCGATTGTCGGATTGGCAGTCTGGGGCTTTTCATCCCCATCAAGAGCGGCAAAGACACAGCCGGAAGTGTGTCGCCCTCAGCTCATGGCTGGGTGGCGATGTCATGTCCAATGCGAAAGCTAAAAGCATCGCGCCGAATCTCTTGATACGGATGAAAACACCCAGTCGCCAGCGAGAGCAATCTTACTGGTGACTTTTTCATTCGGAGCTATTTAAAGATGCAAGACGATAACACCCCTAAAAATCTAGGCGAACGCATTCGAGTCATTTTGGTTTGGTACATACTTCCAGCGGTTGTTTTCTTGACTCTCATCAAGTTCATAGGCTCAGGCATGGCTCTCCCCATTGCAATCTTCTCACTTGCAATAATCGGTCTGGCCGCTGTTCTGATCTACGCATATCGTAATGAACTTATAGATAAGTACAGAACCCTCAGTTTGTCTTCTCGACTATATCTTTGGGGATGCGGATTCTGGTGCTTTCTAGTTCTGAGCTACGTTCTCACCTTTGACCCATTTGGCTACATGTACGATAGTGACTGGTATACGGTATGGAAGATTATCTTGTTTCCCCCAATGCTTATTGGCTTAGGACATTACAGCTACCTCAAGCTCGTTAGAACCAGTAAGTAGACCCTCGATAGACTAGACATCCGTAAGTCTTCTCACAGGTCTGGATGAGGTATCTTTATGTATGTTGTCTTTAAGAGCTAGTAGCTACTTTTTACAGAGCCTTCAGCATCCTCGTCGTTACTGACAGAGTGTCTATAGGTTATCTATTGTCTCGCCTGTCGGCTATCCCATAGGTATCTATAGGTATATCAACCCAGTACCTTCCTATTATTGGATAATGAATAATTCCTTCATTGATTACATGTAGCCTTTCCATTGTCTGTCTCTCTCAACTCCCAGTCTTCTTATATTGGATAATGAATAATCTCTGTCGATAGATGCTACGTTAGTGACGGAGTACAGACAGGTTATCTATTGTCTCGCCTGTCGGCTATCCCATAGGTATCTAATAGGTATATCAACCCAGTGGTCTTCCTATAACTGGATAATGAAGAAAGCCTATCAAAAACAACCACTTAGAATTGAGGTCTTTTCAGCGTCTAATGTTGGATAGATGAACCCAGTAATTGTCTATACTTTGCCCTCCAGAATCGTTCTGAGCTTTTAGGCCACCAACCTGCCCGACAACTCTCAGAACCTCTGTACGGAGTCACGGGAGCAGTAGAAATGGCATCCTACAGCACCCATCTCTTACTGTTGGTCACCCCTCTCACAGAGTCGTTCTGACCCTCTAGGCTACTACCCTAGCGGACCCCCTGCCAGACCCCCATAAATAGCCCCCCATACGTACCTAGAAACAGCATTCTAAATCATGCCTCTTGCCCCTGAAGGATTCGATACACAGAAGCTCGTCCTATGTTCAGTCGTTTGGCTATGTCAGCAGGACGCTCTCCAGCATTCTTGAGTTGAATGACCTCATCAGACTTTTCTACAGCAGTCGCCTTACGTCCTTTGTACTTACCGTCAGACTTTGCCTTGGCTATTCCTTCGCGTTGACGCTCCAACATAATCTTTCTCTCGAACTGTGCGATTGCCCCTAACAGATTCAGGACCAGTTCTCCGGTCGCGCTGCCAGTGTCGATGTTGATGTCAAGAATTCTAAGGTGAGCTTTCTTTTTCTGGACGACTTCGAGAATCTGTCCTAAGTGACCTACGGACCTTGCCAGTCTATCGAGCTTAGTAGTTACAAGGGTGTCACCATCTCTAAGGTAGTCCAAAGCAGCTTCTAGTTGCTTGCGGGTCTGTACGGACGAAACCTTCTCATGGAAGACTTTATCGCAGCCTAGCTTCTCCAGCTCTCTAAGCTGAGCTTCCAACCCTGCTTCTTGGTCGATTGTAGATGTACGGGCATATCCTATGAGCATTCCATTCTCCTTTTGTCTCACTAGCTTCTTAAACCATATGAGAATGTACACTCCCTGTCAATGAGACAATTCATGTGAGACACATTCATCTATCGTCATTCCGTCCCATACGGGCAAGCTCTAATGAGACTTTGTGAAAGCGAGAAGGTTCTCTATCGTGGAGGTTTCATCTCACTAATCCCAAAGTCGAAATAAACATGGAAACCCTTTTTAATAAATACGGCCCGATTTCTACAGAATACAAACGCCGCGAAGGACTTATGGGACCATACGTTGATAGCCTGACTGACAACCTTTTCCGAGACAATGAAGACTCCACTATCGCAGAACACGTATTTCAAAAATTCATGGGTCCATCGATACAGATTGATACCGATGCTGTTCGCAGGTCTCCGATTAAAGAAGATACTATATATGTTCAAAACAAGGGCCAACCTTCGCAAAAGATTCTTATACTTGACGGAAGGCCGCAGGCTAATGTCAGTGCAGAGAGAGGCTGCATAATAGATATTTATGTTCCATTCTCTGGAGGCATTGGTCTGTTAGACTACAGTCCTATGAGCGCAGATAGAGCGCGACCTATGATTGACAGGATAGAGAGCCGCGACAGCATGTCTGGCGAATTGGTCTATTCAGTAAAATTCTTGCCTGACATGCCAGAAGACCAGCTTAATCAGAAAATCAATAAGGAGGTAGAAGAGCTTCTAGCTACTCTTAAGCACTATGCTGAAACTCTACAAAGCGAAGCTGAGCAGTTTAATTCAAATCTAAAACCAAAGATTGATGAGCGTATCGAGCTGCGTAAAGCTCGATTGGCAATGCTCTCCAGACTGACTGATAACCTCGAAATACCTCTGAAGATTGACCCAAATGCTCCTGCAATGGTTCCTGTCAAATTGAGGCCACCTGTAGCACTAAAGAGTAACCCCTCCACTCCTAACTCAACTGAACCTGAGTATCATCTGTCTGAGAAGGACTATGAACTTATCACTAACTTCATTCGACATGTCGGCAGAACTATGGAAGCGGCCCCTGAAACCTTTTCCAAGTTTGATGAAGAGGAACTTAGGGATATTATCTTAGCATTTATGAACGGACAATTTGAAGGTGAAGTCACAGGAGAAACCTTCAGACGCACTGGCAAGATAGACATATGTTTGAATTACAAAAATCGAGAAGCCTTCATTGGCGAAGCTAAGAAATGGAGCGGTAAAGGAGGAGTAGCTCCTGCGCTAGACCAGATGTTCTCTTATATGACTTGGCGTGATTGCAAGGCTAGCCTTATCGTGTTCAACGATTCAGTGAAAGGCTTCACCGACTTACTTACTAAGATGGAGAAAGAGCTTCTAGGCTATCCTACATATGTTAAGAGACTAAGCATTAAGGAAAAAGGCGAGTGGCGTATCATTTACTGTGCAAAGGACGACCCAAAAAGGTTGATAACCGTCCATGTGTTCTTCTTTGACATCCTTCCCTCGAGAGAGATAAAGCCAAAACTCCCATCTACGGAGACCGAGGGCCATGGGGGAAACTGAATTAACCTATTTATTCAATACCCTCTCATATTTTTGCAGCAAAATACTATATATCTTTTCATGTGTTCACGTTTCCGCTCAATAAAAGACATTGAAGCTCTTGTTGCCAGATACGGCATCAAGCAACTTAGGAACTTTCCTTACAATCCCAATGTAGCGATAACCGATACAAGTCCTATCCTCCGCTCGAGCAAATCCGAAGGGGTGAAACTTGAGATAGCGCACTTCGGGCTGATACCAGCATGGGGAAATAGTCCAAAGGACGGAGCTAGGTATTACAATGCACGCTCTGAGACCGTCGATAGCCTAAGCGTCTATTCGAAAGCTTATCAAGAGCGGAGATGTATCATTCCTGTGTTGGGCTTTTTTGAATGGGACGTTACAGACCCTAAGAATAAAATTCCTTATGAAGTACATCGCAAGGATGGCGCGTTCCTATCGTTAGCTGGTATCTGGAATTTCAAAGAAGCCGATAATGAAAAACTCTTTTCATTCTCGATTATCACCGGACCTCCTAGCAACCTAACTGAACCTTTGCATGACAGAACTCCAATAATTCTGCGTGACCCTGAAGGTTGGATTGAACATGGCGGTAAAGAACACTTCCAGCTACCAGATGATTCAGAGCTGACTATTTCAAGACGTAACAAGTCTATGAACAGCTCAAAGGTTAAAGACCCTGCCATTACTGACCAGCCCCCTGAAGCCATAGAAACACAGTTACTTATTTAACCCGAGCAATTTAATTACATAATAATGCCTCATCCCATCACTATACAGGTTTGTTCTCTTACTGTTCTCTTTTTTGTTGATTAGCTTCTAAATTCTCATGCAGGCTGTTTGCATGGATAATGATGACTTCAAACCAACCTATCAGGGCGATGAGACAACGGGCTTCCAGAGTCCAGCGCAAGACTACATCGAGCAGGTCTTGGACCTTCCCTCGTGGTTGGACCTTCGCAAGCCAAGTTATTATGCGGTCAGGGTTAAGGGACAAGCCTTACGAGAGCGCGGTATTTGGGATGACGATATCCTGATTATTGATGCTGACGGTGTTCCGATATCGGGACGTATATGCGTTGCCATGAGATATGCCGACCCCATCCTAGCAATCCTAGTCGAACGTGATGGCAAATGGTGGCTTCAACCTTCAAAGCGCCAACCGATAGAGATTGGAGAAGACATCGAGGTCTGGGGAACTGTACGAACACTCATAAGGGTGAAAATCTGATGTATGCCCTTATAGATGGTAATTCGTTTTATTGTTCATGCGAACGTGCCTTCAATCCAAGGCTCAAGGGAAAGCCTCTTGTTGTCCTATCGAATAACGATGGCTGTGTCATCTCACGGACCAACGAAGCAAAAGACCTCGGCTTGAAGATGGGTGAACCTTGGCACATGGCAAAGAAGCGTCCTGAGTTCAAGCAGATTATCGCTATGAGTTCCAACTATGCTCTATATGGCGATATGAGCAGACGAATGTATCAAGTCCTCCTCGACCACTCCCCACAGGTCGAACCCTATTCGATTGATGAGATGTTTCTTGATTTGCGCTGGTTGCCTTGGTTAGAGCTTTATACATGGGCCGTAAATGTCCGTCACAAAGTACGACAAATTGCAAAGATACCGACCTGTGTAGGCATCGGACCTACCAAAACTATTGCAAAGCTAGGCAATGCCGTTGCAAAGCTGGACCGCCACGGCTCGGGTGTATGCGATTTCTCAACACCTGAAGCGAGGAGAAAAGCATATCCAAATATTCCAATCGACAAAGTCTGGGGACTTGGTAGAGCCTCTAAGGCAAAGCTAGAACGAATGGGTGTTCATACCGTAGAAGACTTTGTGAATATGCCAGCCGATAATGTCAGACAGATGCTTACTGTTGTAGGATTAAGGACTCAAAAAGAACTTCAGGGAATGGCATGTTACCCCTTTAGTCTGAACCCTATGACGAAAAAGTCATTAGCTTGCACAAGGTCGTTTGGTAGAGCCATTACAGAATGGGAAGAAATGCGTCAGGCCATTGTCACCTATATCACCAGAGCAGCTTCAAAGTTACGTAGGCATAATCTAGCAGGAGCGGCCCTAGAGGTATTCATGCATACGAATAAGTTTAATGGTGACCCCTCTTATTCAAACAAAATAACCGTTAGACTGGAACCGACTGACGATACGTTAGAACTTATCAATATAGCTACAAAGGCCGCCGCTCAGATATATAGGTCAGGCTATCGTTATTCTAAAGCGGGAGTAATATTCACTGATATATACGAAAAGCAAGATATGCCACCTCGCCTTTTCTCGAACATAGACCATGAAAAGTCTGCAAAACTCATGTTCGCGTTGGATACGGTCAACCTCAAGTACGGCAGGGACACAATGACAGCTGGAGTTATGCCTGAAACGGGAAAGTGGAGCATGAAAAGAGAGAACCTATCCCCGTGTTATACGACTAACTTCGACGACCTTTTGACGGTTAACACGTAGTCATGTGAACAACTGAATTATTTCCTTGTCTTTATCGAGATTTGTAATTTAATTATCAGGTACGTAGCTCATAGGAGAAAGCATGGCTGATAATCGATTTAATCAAATATTCCCGAATACCCCTCAAACCTCGAAGATTGTTGATAATAATGGCTGGGGGAAGCGATTCATCGCTTGGTCTGCACCTGCAAGCGACAATGAAGAGGGAAAAATCGACTCAGCAAAGAAAAAAGTCTCAGCTGCTATTCAGGGAAGTAGATTCTTAGCTCAGCACAAGTGGGAAATAATCCCCCAAGGAAGTTACCATAACAATACAAATGTCCGTTTCAATAGTGATTTGGATTTGTGCATCTGCTTGAGTGACATAATTAGATATGACCAGACGTATGGAACACCCTCGCTTGAGCAGGTAGGATTGACTCCTCTGGATTTTGACTATCATTCTTTCAAACGCCATATATTTGAATGTCTAGATAAGGGCTATAAAGGTCTGGTTACCGAAGGCGAGAAAGCTATTCATTTAAATAAAGATAAGGATGGCGAGGTGAGCGTTGATATCGTTCCTGCCTTCACATATAGAAAGTACTCCCCTGCTCATTCAGCCTTTGCGCTGTACACATATTCACAAGAACAAGATGGGATATGGTTTTTAACGCAGTCAGGGATAGAGAAAAACAACTACCCTAAGCAGCACTATGAGAATGGAGTTAAGAAGAGGAAAAACAGCTTCTTCCGTTTCAAAAAAGTAGTTCGCATATTGAAACGTCTACGGGATGAGATGTTGTCTGACACGAAGCTGGGAAAGTTAGCCAGAGAGGCAGTGTTAGATACACCGTCATATTTAATAGAATGTTTGGTATATAACGTTCCTGATAATCTATTCGGAAACGCTGAAATCTTTGACGATGTCGCTAGTGTAATCGAGTATTTGGAACACAACTTGAGTGATGAGAGAACAGCAGCAGATATACTATTTAATGCGCGAGAAAAATGGACTGAAGTTAATGGGATAAAGCCCTTATTCTCCCCATCTCAGAAGTGGGACAGAATGACTGCTCAGAAGTTCATAATGGTTGCAAGTTATTATCTGAAAGCAAGATAGATGCACCAGTTATTGACCCTAAAGTTTAAGATTGGTTGCATAGTCTTTCTAACGCTTGCTGTAATTAGTGCTGGACACTTTCTGGGACTGGGAGCAATAGGGTTTGGAACACTGTTAGGTGCGGTAGAAGCCATTGTAATATATGGACTTCTAAATTCATGGCACTGCTTGTCGAAACTGGGCAAGCCTGACACACACTGGCTCTTCTTGAATATAGATGGGGAATGGAAACCTATCATAAAATCATTGCACCCAATGGCAGATAACAACGGCCCGATTGAGGGGACAATGAAAATCAGGCAGAACTGGTTGGACATTTGCTTCGTTCTTGAAACTGACAAAATGGAAGGCAAGAGCTATGTGGCTTTCCCTGCCTATTGCGATAAGTCCAGAACACTAACAATCAGATATCTTTACACGACGAATCCTAACAACGCCAATTCGGAACTGAACCCCCCTCAAACGTTGGGGTGCGCTAAGGCCACCATCAAGCTGGAAAAACCCAACTCGATGACGATAAAATATACGAATGAAAGAGGTAAAGGGGGAGATATCGAGCTGGAACGTATCGGAACCAGCCTTACTCAAACTTAACACCTAGGAGACGTACTATTCGGAAGGATAAAAAGACAGATTATCTCACATATAACGATGGCTAACTGACCACTCAATAGTACAAGCAATATCTATTAAGGTGTTGCTAGCAAATGAAAAAATATAAATAGAACTGGTTCTTCCTAAACTGAAGGCCACAGGTTCAAATCCTGTCGGGAACACCAGTTTCGATGTGGGAAAGCATGATTTGCAGCCTAATTTTCTTGACGCATGTGCGAGAAAAAGTAGGATGTAGCCAAGTTCGATCCACAAGGTCGCGACAAGCAAAGGTTTCATGTTAGAGCAAATCCCCGACTCTGGCCCCTCATCCAAGGAAATGCCAGAAACTGTTTCAGTTAGATTGGCTGAAACTCCAGAAGAAATCCTAGCCGCGCAGAGACTTCGTTATAAAGTTTTCTATGAAGAATGCGGCGCTATTCCGACCAATAGCTCAGCCATGGAGCGACGTGATTTTGATAAATACGACGACATGGCAGATCATTTAATAACTGTAGATCCTACGCGTGGCACAAATCCGGAAGACTATATTATAGGCACATACCGCCTTATCCGTCAGGACCGCATTCCATCAGGACAAAGTTTCTATACCAGCGGTGAATTTAATATCATGCCGTTTCTAACCTGTGGCGGAAAACTTCTTGAATTGGGAAGATCCTGCATTCTACCTGAATATCGGACACGCCAGATGCTGCAACGAATGTGGCAAGGCATTACCGCCTATGTCACAGATCATAACATCGATTTAATGTTTGGCTGCGCGAGCTTCCACGGAACCGATGTTGACGCCATTCAAAAGCAACTGGCTTATTTGTATCATTTCCACAAAGCACCTGAAGCGCTGTGCCCCACAGGGTTGCCGGGACGCTGCGTTGATATGAACAGATACCCAAAGGAAGCACTGGATACGCGCGAAATATTTCATAGCCTTCCTTCTCTGATCAAGGGCTATCTTCGTGTAGGCGCCATGATCGGCGACGGGGCCTACATCGACCATCAGTTCAATACAATAGATGTCTGTATCGTAATGCCGACTTACGCATTGTCAGAAAAATATCTTAAACACTGGGAGCGTCAGAATGGCCGCCCCATGCCCAAAAAAAGCTCTTTCGCTGAGAAAATTCCTGAAATTCTTGGTCATAAAGAAAAAGTAGCTTCCTGAGATTGCCCGATCAAATGCGTACAAAAATAAAGATATTTCAATTGGCAGCCGTAACATTTCTGGCCGCGCCAGCTCAGTATTTGATCATTAAATTAACTCGCGGCCCTATTTCCTATATTATTCCGCAACTCTGGCATAAATCCCTAACACGCATATTCGGTTTTAAACTTAATGTAGTTGGGAAACCATCGCGCAAAGAACAAACACTTTACGTCGGTAACCATCTTTCTCATTTCGATATATTTATTCTAGGCGGATTTCTTAGAGGATCTTTTGTGGCCAAAGACGATCTGGCCAAATCGCCGGTTATCAAGTTTCTTAGCAATCTGCAGCAAACGATCTTTATTAGCCGTTCTTCCGGTCAGGCATCAAATGCCACCAACGACATTCGTGGCATGATCGAACGCGGAAATAACATCATTTTATTTCCTGAAGGCACATCGACACGCGGAGAAAGCGTTCTGCCTTTCAAATCATCCCTATTCGCCCTGCCGCTGGCCTATGCCGGAAAAGGTTTACAAATCCAGCCATTTACGATCAATTTGATCAAAGTAGACGGCCAGATCGCTTCTACAAAAGAATTGCGCGATCTGTATGCCTGGGACCGTGACAATCCTATCGAGCTTGGCCCCCACGTCCTGAATTTCACCCGCTTGTCAGGTGCCCATTTGCAAATTGTTTTTCATGAGCCGGTTCCGATCACTGCCGGTGAAGACCGGAAAACTTTGGCCCGTAGAATACAGGAAATCGTTGCCTCTCCCCTTGTACAAAATCCGGCGGCAGTCTAGGGTAATGCCGCAAAAGAGGTGAATTATGGGCTTTGATAAAACAGAAACGACGAAACTAGAGAAATACCTGCAGAAGAAATTCGGCAACCCGGGATTGGCGTTGCGCCCCCGTCAGACCGCCGATTCCCTGGAAGTTCTTTTAAACGGCGAATTTTTGGGCGTTATTTATAAGGATGAGGACGAAGGTGAGTTAGCCTATGACTTCAATATGGCTATTCTTGACATCGATCTGGACTCGTAACTCCCATTACTTGCTTTAGTTCTTTGCTTTTCTACCCGAATTTCAGGTAAACTATTAGAAATTAAGCTCGAGGAAACGGGCATGACAAATATTGTTTTTTTGCCTATGATGGCAGAAATACGGATTTGCTATTAAGCGAGGGTTTGCATGGCGTCTAACAGATTACTTTTATTGGTTCTTGCCGCTTTTTTGGTTTTATCCGGTCCCGCACAGGCAAATCCTCTGGTTACGACGACACCTGCTGCAAGTAATAACGCATCATCCACAAATAGCTCGGTCAGCGATCCTGTTTGTGACAGTGAAGTTTTCGAGCGCATGAAGCAAAAAGCCTGGATGGAAGCGCAGCGAGAGAACTACGTCAACCAGACGATCATCACGGCTCCTGATTCTATCTTCGATAATACCTGTTACAAAAAACAACTTGGCGTCACGATGGACAAGCTAGGTCTTGAAGAAAGCAGTGGGAGCTCTTCCAGCAAAGATAAATTTGAAACTGATGTCGCTGATAACGCTAATATCGTCAATGAGTTCGTCGGCCCAATTACCAGCGGGACGAGCGGTTCAAAAGACACGAGCAAACCAACCGCCAGCTCTGATTTCAAATGCGCGGAAATGAGCAAATATTGGGCAAAATCCCAATGTGGTAATTTTGCCGGTGGTAATCTTCCTTCCATTTCAGAAGCCGGCGCCTCAGGCACCGCAAAAGAATCACGTAAATATGTCGATGAAAACGGCCAGGAAAAATCCTGCACCGGCAAAGACGATACAACAGATACGACTGGCCTGTTCAACTTCACGACAGCAAAAGAAAATACAATGGGCACGGCGGATGCTCCGGGACCGAAACTGGCAAACTATAGCAAGGTCGATCCGGAACTTTGCAAAAGATTGCCTTACAGCCAAATTCCTCAGGAATGCCCCGGTCAAGGCGCTGGCAATAAATGCGCACCCGGCAAAAAACTTAATGTTCCATGGCCACAGAATACGAAAATCATGACGATTGAATGTCCAAACCCGGGCTGTAGCGCCCAAGAAGAAGGCGGCCAACTCGTCTGTAAACAAACAAAATAATATATCAATTCACCATTGGATTTAGAATGATCAGGCCCTATGCTCGGGGCCTGATTTTTTCTTGGATTAAAGACAAATAAATGGATGCTTTCTGGCTATATAAAAAGACGATGGTTCTGGGTACGCCGATCCTCAAATCGATGTTGTCTCATCGCGTTAAAAAAGGAAAGGAAGACCCCGAGCGTCTGGGCGAACGCAAAGGTATTGCGTCCCTGCCTCGCCCCGCAGGTCCGCTTGTCTGGATGCATGTCGCCAGTGTAGGCGAAGCACAATCGATCATGAGCCTTATTAACCTGATGCTCAGTCAGAACAAGCAGCTTAACATCCTTGTCACCAGCGTCACAAAAACCTCGGCAGAAATTTTATTACAAAAACTTCCCGACCGCGCCTTTCACCAATACGCCCCTGTCGATCATCCGGACTGGATAAGATCCTTTCTCGATCATTGGCACCCAAGTCTTGCACTTTGGGCTGAGTCAGAGCTGTGGCCGAGCATGCTGACCTTTCTTAAAAAGCGCCATATACCAGCAGCTCTCATCAATGCACATATGTCTCCGAAATCCTTCCGCAACTGGAAACGTGCGCCGAACCTCGCCCGCAATCTTCTATCCTCTTTTCTTGTCATTTTAGCCCAAAGCAAACAGGATGCGGAATTCTATTCAGAATTCACGCCGCATAATGTTGTAGTGACCGATAATATCAAATACGCAGCGCAACCGCTTACGGCAGATGACGCGCAAATGAGAGCATTGGAAACCGCCATAGCGGACCGTCCGGTATGGCTTTACGCCAGCTCCCATGACGGGGAAGAAGAGCTGGCCTGTCACGTCCATAAGGAATTGAGTATTCGTTTTCCAAACGTCTTGACCATCCTTGCACCGCGCCATCCGGACAGAAGAGATGATCTCGTGCAAACTGTGACCGGAAACGCCTTAAAGACATGTTTGCGCGGCCCTAATAAAAAACTGCCATCACCGGATGATCAGGTCTATATTGTCGATACTATGGGTGAATTAGGTCTTCTATATAAAATCGCACCGCTGGCCGTTATCGGCAGAAGTTTCAGCCATGACGGCGGCGGCGGCCATAATCCGATTGAACCTGCGCTCCTTGGCTGCGCCGCTTTGCATGGCCCGTACGTCCAAAATTCGCAAGAGCTGTATGACGAGATGGATGCAGCGGGCGCTGCCATGCTTGTCAAAGAAAAGGAGAATCTGGCGGCAATGATAAAACGCTTGCTTTCTAATCCAGATGAATTGGCGCAATTGCAAAAGGCGGGATTTGAATTTGCTACGGCCAAGGCCAATGTTTTAGAAAAAGTTCTTTACGAGCTTGAGCCTGTTTTCCTAGAAGCCCACCTTCCTGCCCCGAAAGTCGCATCATGAAAACGCCCGGCTTCTGGTATAAAAAATCTTCCGGTTTTGAAAAAATATTGTCTCCTGTTGCCGACCTTTATACAAAACTGGGACGCAGGCACAGGGAAAAATCCCAAGCAAAAAAATTGGCGATTCCGGTTATCTGCGTCGGCAATATCGTCTCCGGCGGCAGCGGCAAGACACCGACCGCAATTGCGCTTCTACAACTTATCCAGTCGTCGAAAATATCACTGTCTCCATTTTTCCTGACACGAGGGTATCGCGGCAAGATATCAGGGCCAGAGCGTGTCGACGATACGCATGATCCCGCCCTCTGGGGCGATGAAGCACTTTTATTATCGCGCTATGCGCCGACAATCGTTTCAAAAAACCGCTATGCCGGCGGCATGCTGGCACAAAATCTTGAAGCCGATTTAATCCTGATGGATGACGGGATGCAGAATTATTCGCTGACAAAAGACATTACTTTCTGCGTCATCGATGGCACGATGGGCTTTGGCAACGAAGCCGTCGTCCCGCAAGGCCCTCTGCGTCAGCCATTGGAAGACGGGTATTCTCTGACAGATGCCTTTATCATCATCGGTACCGATGAACAAAATCTTGCTTCAAAAACACCCCCAAACAAACCGACATTTCATGCCTCTTTAAAAGTCAAAAGCGACTTCAATCTTTCCAAAACCCAGCCATATATCGCTTTTTGCGGCATAGGCTTCCCGCAAAAATTTGAAACCTCGCTCAAAAATGAAGGATTGAATATCATAGATTTCAAATCATTCGGCGATCATCATGGCTATACCCCGCGCGATATCGTCGATCTTGGAAATCTGGCAGAAAAGAAAAACGCCCGACTGATTACCACAGAAAAAGATTATGCCCGCCTGCCCGATTTTTTCCGCAAACAATTTGTGGATGTCCTGCCGGTCGAAATCATATTTGATAGTCCCGACACGATAGTTGATTTTATCAAGGGCAAATTAAATCCATGAAGTCCTTTCGCTATGCCGTGGAAGGGATTTTAGTTGCTGGATTAATTGGATTATTCCGGAGATTGTCCCTCGACCATGCATCCAATCTGGGTGGATTTATTTCGCGCACTTTAGGGCCGAAACTATCGGTCAACCGAAAAGCATTGCGGAACATGAAAGCCGCTCTTCCTGGTAAAACAGACTCTGAATACAAACAAATAATTCGTGATATGTGGGATAATATTGGGCGGACTTTTGCCGAATATCCCCATCTGGAAAAAATAGCCGCAGAGCGTGTTACATCTGTCGGCGACGAGCATATCCAAAACATACTTGCTTCAGGCGGCCCTAGTATTCTCTTCACGGGACATTTAGCGAATTGGGAAATTTCAGGGGCCTATGCCTATTTTCTTGGCATGCATCTGGACCTCATCTATCGGACCCCAAATAATCCTTATGTAGAAGGGATTTTACAGGAGTGCCGCAGCATAGGAGAGAAAATCAAAACCTATCCCAAATCGTCACAAGGCATGCGTGATGTAGTATCGGCCTTGAAAGCAAAACGACATATAGGGATTTTGATCGATCAAAAATACAATCAGGGCATCGCCATGCCTTTTTTTGGCCGCACCGCCATGACGAGCCCCGCCTTCGTTCAACTCGCCCAGAAATTCGATTGCCCGTTACATCCGGCACGCGTCGAGCGCATGAAAGGCGCACATTTCCACATCACGATCTTTCCGCCGATGAATATAAAAGACCGGGCGCTTGAAGACGTGATCACGGAAGCCCATATGATGCTGGAAGAATGGATCACCGAGCGCCCTACCCAATGGCTATGGCTACATAACAGATGGAAGAATAAAAATGGCTTATGACTTTGACTATTTCGTGATTGGTGCAGGCTCAGGCGGTGTGCGCTCGGCGCGGATCGCAGCGTCTCTCGGTGCTAAAGTGGGCATTGCCGAAGCTACGCATTTCGGTGGCACATGCGTTAATATCGGATGTATTCCCAAAAAGATTTTTTCCTATGCTGCCGATTACGGCACCGACATGGAAGAGTCCGCCAATTACGGTTGGACATCATCTACAAAATTTGACTGGAGAACGCTGAAACAGAATAAGGATAAGGAAATCTCACGCCTAAGTAATATTTATCGCGAGATTCTAAACATCAATAAAGTCAGCGTTTATGAAGGCTATGCGAGCTTCAAAGACGACCACACAATCCTGATAGGCGATCAGGAAGTAACGGCAGAGCGCATTTTAATCGCCGTTGGTGGCCAGCCGCAAAGACCAGACATCAAAGGCGCTGAATTTGCCAAGACCTCGGACGATATGTTTGCACTTGAAGAATTACCAAAGAATATCGTTATCCTCGGCGCCGGCTATATAGCCTTGGAATTCGCGCATATCCTGCATGGGATAGGTTGCAATGTAACCATTGTCCATCGCGGCGATTTCCTGCTCAAAGGTTTTGACATCGATATTCAGGATCACCTTCTGGAAGAGATGAAAAAACAAGGTATCAAATTCCTGATGAACAAAAAAATTGCCGAAATTACCGAAACTTCCGTTATCTGCGACGACGGTGAAACCATCTCAGCAGATCTCGTTATGGCCGCAACAGGCCGCACACCCAATGTTGCCAATTTAAATCTGGATAAAGCCGGTATCGAATTGGACGATAAAGGGTATATTAAAACCAGCACCGAGCATGTCACATCGAAAGCCCATATCTACGCTGTTGGCGATGTTACAAATTCGCCGCAACTCACACCGGTCGCTATCGCGCAAGGCCATGCTTTGGCCGATACGCTATTTAACGCCAAAGTCCGCTATACGAATTTCGATCTCATCCCGACCGCGGTTTTCTCAAAACCCGAGATCGGTACGGTCGGCCTAACCGAACAGCAAGCTGCTAAAAGGGAAATTGCGCATACCGTTTATAAATCCACTTTCCGCCCTCTTCGCCACACGATCACTGGCAAAGAATCGAAGGTTCTGATCAAGCTGGTTGTCTGCGCCAATACGGATAAGGTTCTGGGCGTTCATATGGCAGGCCCCGGCGCTGGTGAGCTTATCCAGATGGCAGGCATTGCCCTGAATGCGGGCGCCACAAAGGCCCATTTTGACAGTACTTTACCCGTTCATCCGACCACAGCCGAAGAATTCATCTTTTTGCATGCCGGAGCCGCGCCTCACCCGCCGGAAACACTTGCGAAACGGGGGTAAATGGCCTAATTCTTTGAAATCATGAAAGAAAAATGGTCCCCGGATAGCTGGCGCCTTAAGCCAGCCAAGCAATTGCCCACTTACGCCGACGAAAGCGCCCTGGCCGCCGCCGAGAAAGATCTCGCCAAAATGCCGCCGCTTGTCTTTGCTGGTGAAGCGCGCGCGCTCAAAGCCCAGCTCGCCGATGCCGCCCTTGGCAATTCATTCGTCTTGCAAGGCGGCGACTGCGCGGAAAGCTTCTCCGAATTCGGCGCGAATAAAATTCGCGATACATTCCGTGTCCTTTTGCAAATGTCGGTCGTCATGACTTTCGCCGGATCGATCCCGGTTGTCAAAATGGGCCGCATGGCCGGACAATTCGCCAAGCCGCGTTCCGAAGGCACGGAAACAATCGATGGGAAAACCCTTCCCGTTTATCGCGGCGATATTATCAACGGATATGATTTTAACGAGGAAAGCCGAGAGCCTAATCCTTGGAGAATGCTGCGCGCTTATAATCAATCGGCTGCAACGCTCAATTTGTTGCGTGCTTTCGCAACCGGTGGTTATGCGGATCTTCATTCTATCAATAAATGGAATCTGGAATTCATTCAGGATAATGAAACGACCGAGCGGTATCAGAAACTGGCCAACCAGATCGAGCAAGCGCTCGACTTCATGACGGCTTGCGGTTTTACCAAACAAACAGTTCCGCATATTTTAAAACAAACAGATTTCTATACCTGCCATGAAGCGCTGCTACTGCCTTATGAGCAGGCAATGACTCGCATCGATAGTACGACAGGCGATTGGTATGACACCTCCGCTCACTTCTTATGGATCGGCGCACGTACAAATCAGGACGATCATGCCCAAATTGAATTCGTGCGCGGGATCAAAAACCCACTCGGCTTGAAATGCCCGCCAAACCTCGATGCCGACACACTCATTCGTCAAATAGATCGTTTAAACCCTGAGAACGAGCCGGGCCGTTTGACATTGATCGCACGTATGGGCGCCGGACAGGTGATTGATAAACTCACTCCGCTCGTTCAAGCCGTTAAGCGTGAAGGCCGCATCGTCACATGGGTTTCCGACCCGATGCATGGCAACACGATGAAATCATCGACCGGTTACAAAACCCGCCGCTTTGACGACATTATGAGCGAGGTGCGCGACTTCTTTACCGTTCATAAAACAGAAGGCACGATCCCGGGCGGTATTCATGTCGAGATGACAGGCCAGAATGTAACCGAATGCGTTGGCGGACTGTCGGAAGTAACGGAAGAAAATCTAGCAGATCGCTATCACACATTCTGCGATCCGCGCTTGAATGCGGCGCAAGCTGCCGAGCTTTCCTTCCTTGTCGCCGATGAATTGAAGTCGATCCGTAAAGATAAGAAGCTCAATCTTCTTCAGGCGGCTGAATAGAAATGGACAAGCCTTTCGTCATTACGATTGCGCAAATAAATCCTAAGGTCGGCGACCTCAAAGGGAATCTAGACCTGATCCGCCGCGTGCGCGATCAAGCTCCAAGACATGCCAATCTTATCGTATTTCCTGAGTTGGTAACAACAGGCTATCCACCGGAAGATTTGCTTTTAAAACAGTCTTTTCTGAACGATGTCGACAATGTCGTGAAAACATTGGTTGAAGAAAGTCGCGGCCGCGCAACGGCCATGCTTATCACCGCGCCAAGCTGGAACCGCGAACATAAATGTCTTTATAATGCTGTGCATTTAATTCATCAGGGTTATATATTGGCGACACAAACTAAACACGATCTTCCTAATTACGGTATTTTCGACGAGAACCGCTATTTTAAACCCGGACCATTGCCGGAACCCATGTCATTTATGGGCTTAAAACTTGGCGTCATGATCTGCGAAGACATGTGGTATCCCGAAGTCGCCGACAATCTAAAAGCCAAGGGCGCTGATATATTGATCGTCACCAATGCCAGCCCATATGAAGGACACAAGCATGATATCCGTTATCAACATGCGCGTCTGCGCGCCACAAAGACCGGCCTTCCGCTGATCTATGTGAACCAGTTTGGCGGACAAGATGAATTGGTCTTTGATGGTGCAAGTTTCATGATGAATGAAACTGGACAGGTCATTCTTCAATGTGAAGAATTCGTCGAAGAGTTTCAGGATTTAACATTGGTCGAACGCCGCGCCAACGGCAACTGGCTGATTGCGACTGAGGATATGCATCCCGTTCATCCTGAAACGGAGTCCATATATCAGGCGGTCATGCTGGCAACACGCGATTACATTCACAAAAGCAGAATGAAAGATGTTTTGATCGGCATGTCTGGCGGCATTGACAGCGCACTTGTCGCGGCGATTGCCACCGACGCTTTAGGCTCGGCGCATGTCAAATGCGTCATGATGCCCTCGCCTTATACGTCCGACGACAGCATAACAGACGCTACGGATTGCGCACGCAAGCTTGGCGTGCATTTCGAAACCGTATCCATTGAACCAATGATGGAAGCTTTCAAATCTTCTATGCCTAATATCTCAGGCCTCGCGCATGAAAATATGCAATCGCGTATTCGCGGCACTATTTTAATGTCGATATCCAACCAAAGCGGCGCGATGGTTCTGACGACAGGTAACAAAAGCGAGATTGCCGCGGGTTATTCCACCCTGTACGGCGATATGTGCGGCGGTTTCAATCCGCTTAAGGACCTTTATAAAACGCAAGTTTACAATCTTGCGACATGGCGTAACTCTGCCAAACCGGTGAATGCGCTCGGTCCCGATGGCGAAGTTATTAATGAACGCATTCTGACCAAAGCTCCCAGCGCGGAATTGAAACCCGATCAGAAAGATCAGGACTCGCTTCCGCCTTACGATATATTGGATGAAATCCTGATGGGCATTATCGAAGACGATCTCGGCGTTGAGGAAATGATAACCCGCGGACACGATCCCGCCACCGTCAAGCAGGTTAACCAGCTTCTTGACCGCGCAGAATATAAGCGCCGCCAATCCGCACCGGGACCCAAGATCAGCCCGCGCGCTTTTGGCCGCGACCGCCGCTACCCTATCGTCAACGGTCACGTTGAAAAATCCTGATTAATTATATAGAAAGCCTCCTATGACAGTTCGCGTTCGCTTTGCTCCTTCTCCCACCGGTATGCTGCATGTCGGTAATGTCCGCACAGCCTTGATTACATGGCTCTTCGCCAAGAAGAACAAAGGCCATTATTTGCTGCGTATCGATGATACGGATACAGAGCGCTCCAAGAAAATATACGAAGACGGCATTCGCGAAAGCCTGACATGGCTCGGCCTCGACTGGGACGAAGAAGCCTGGCAGAGCAAGCGTCTTGATCGTTATAATGTCGTGATCGAACAATTGAAAAAAGACGGACGTCTTTATGCCTGTTATGAAACGCCGGACGAGCTGGGCCTGAAACGCAAAGCCCAACTATCCCAAGGTCAGCCGCCGATCTATGATCGCGCCGCGCTTAAACTCACCGATGAGCAAAAGCAAAAACTGGAAGCGGAAGGCCGCAAGCCGCATTGGCGTTTCCTGATGAACCCGACCAAAATCAAATGGCATGATCTCGTTCGCGGACCAGTGGAATTCGACGGCGCGGGATTATCCGACCCGGTTTTGATCCGTGAAGACGGAACCCCGCTTTATCACCTTTGCTCTGTTATCGATGATATGGATTTCAACATTACGCATATTGTGCGCGGCGAAGACCATGTGACTAATACAGCCTCCCACATCCAAATGTTCGAAGCGCTTGGCTTTAAACCGCCGGAATTCGCTCACCTCGCCCTTCTCTCCGATCCGGAAGGCGGGAAACTATCCAAACGCATGGGCTCTATCAGTGTCGTCGATCTACGTGACGATGAGGGCCTCGAAGCTATGGCGATCCCAAGTCTGATGGCGCGCCTTGGAACCTCCGATCCGATCGAGCCGTATACGGATTATACGCCGCTCATTGAGAGCTTTGATTTCTCCAAGTTCTCCCGCGCGACACCGAAATTCGACACGGACGAACTTGAGCGTTTGAATGCCAAGATCATTCACCATATGCCGTATGAAAAAGTCAAAGACCGTCTCAAAGAAATTGGCCTTGAAGAATTGGATGAGAATTTCTGGAATTCTGTCCGCGCTAATTTGAACCTTTTCCGCGATATCAAGGATTGGTGGCAGGTTGCAAAAGGTCCCGTAACGCCTCTTGTAGAAGATGATGATTTCGCCAGCAAAGCGGTTGAATTGATGCCTGCCGAACCATGGACGACCGAGACATGGAAGACATGGACGGACTCCATCAAGGCTGAGACAGGCCGCAAAGGGAAAGAACTCTTTATGCCGCTCCGTAAAGCTTTGACCGGTATGGATCACGGTCCTGAACTTCGCGATCTTCTTCCATTGATTGGGGCCGAAAAGGCTAAAGCGAGATTGAGCAAAAAGACGGCCTAGATTTTAATTTGTCTATTTCGTTCGTCGTTCTTACTATTTCGTTTGTCGTTTTTTTGAAGATGGGTCGCTGTTTCCCTCTTTTTTATCAAAGGTAAGCGCGGATTTTGTTATGCCGTTGTGGTTCGAAGAATCAATGACTTAAGGCATATCTCTCAGTTTGCTCGTATATTTTTAAGACCATCACGCAGAGGTCACGGAGTTTTTTCATGAAGGGCACAGAGGAGAATATTATAAATACCTCTGTGTGATTTCGTGATCTTCTTTGTGAGCTCTGTGTGATGTTTTCTTGTTAACTTCTGTTCAGTCGTTCGTCATCTTGTAACTTTTAACTATAAACTTGGAACTAGCTGATCCCCGCCGTTCACCTTGGGGATGGCCGAAAGACGGCGTGCTTTTTCAGGGTAAAAGCTAACAAGCCAAGCATGACGCGGTTTTAATGGGAATTCAATAAAAAACCCGCCATGATCTGGCGGGCTTTTTTGTATCATGTCAGGAGGAAAAAACTTATTGGGTTTGAAGGGTGCGCTCAATGCGGGCACGTAGTAATCTTTCAAGTTTGGCAGAATCCATTTCATTGGCATCTGGCCAGAATTTTTGAACCATATTCAGGTAAGCATACGTACCGGCATGAAAAAGCTGATCGACCAGCGCCAGTTTACGATTGGTATCAAGCTTCTCAAAAGCCGCAAAAATATCGAAATGCGCCGCGGATTGAGATTTAGGTAACTCATAATTTTTGAATGTCGTTGCCATCATGTTCATCCTCGTCTATTGAGAAGCTTTAAATGTGGAGACATCCTACATTAAAAAAGCATTAAATGCAAATTTTTATGAAAATAAAAGCCAAATTTGATGTATTTCCCAGCTCGTCTTTCGTTTTTGGTAAAAAAATGGCCCTTCTTCAAACCCCGATTTTCATTCTAGTCGAACCACAGATGGGAGAAAATATCGGCGCCTGCGCCCGGGCAATGCTCAATTGCGGCTTTAAAGACCTTCGCATCGTCCACCCTCGTGACGGCTGGCCCAATGAAAAAGCAGAGGCTATGTCCGCAGGTGCCCTTGAACTCATCAATCCTGTCCAAGTATTTGATACTGTTCAGGAAGCCATTGCCGATTGCCATTATATTTATGCCACTGCCGCCGATATCCGCGACATGGTAAAACCTGTTTTAACGGCTCGCCGCGCTGTTAATGACATGAAGCAAAGAATTAACAACGGCCAGAAAGTCGCTGTTTTATTTGGCAGAGAAAGAACCGGGCTTAATAATCAGGAAATTGCTCTTTGCCACGATCATATCTCGATCCCGCTTAATCCGGACTTTAGCTCTCTAAATCTCGGTCAGGCTGCCCTCCTCATCGCCTATGAGTTTTACCAGCTTGAGAGCAAAGAAGATTATAAATTGCCAACCGGCAAAAGCTTTCCCGCTGAAGCCAAAGATTTCAATGATTTAATAGAAAGACTTGAACTGAAACTTGGGGAAAATCGCTTCTTCAAATCACCTGAAATGAAAGAGACAATGGTCAGAAATATAAGGAATTTTTTAAGTCGGGGCGCACCGACCGATCAGGAGATTAAAACCTTCCACGGGGTAATCTCAGCGCTAATTGGAAAAAATTTGAAATAAAGCGACAGATTATGTAATGATTATTCGATAAAAATGAGGGTGAAATGACAGATAAAATTAAAGACAGTTCAAATTTAGCTGAAGCCTATGCACAAGGCATCAATACTACAGCTCAAGGGACAGTAATCCGCATGGGTAATTATCTTATTATGCCGGATGGAACGTCCATAAACTGTGTCGGTATGTTCGGTTACTCGTCTGATGGCACCGTATATACCAAGATCGGTGATATAATTATAGTTGATCAAACGATGACACAACGAAACAAGGCTAATGAGTTACTGCCAGAACCAACTCTGAGTTTGGGCTAAAATAAAAAGCCGCCCAAAAGGACGGCTTTTTGAATTTTATATAGATGTCAAATTAACGTGAGTAGAATTCGACGACCAGGTTCGGCTCCATGTGAACCGGATATGGAACATCTTCCAGTTTCGGCGCGCGCAGGTAAGTCGCTTTCGTGCCTTCTACTGTCAAATAGTCCGGTGTGTCGCGTTCGGCAGATTCACCGGCAGCAATAACAACAGCCAGTTGTCTGGATTTTTCTTTTACTTCGATGACGTCGCCGTCTTTAACGAGGTAAGACGGAATGTTGACGGATTTGCCGTTTACAGTGACGTGGCAGTGGCTGACGAATTGGCGAGCCGCGAAAACAGTCGCAACGAATTTCGCGCGGTAGACAACCGCATCCAAACGACGCTCCAGAAGACCGATCAGGTTTTGACCTGTATCGCCGCGCATGCGCAGAGCTTCGTGGTAGTATTTCAGGAATTGTTTTTCGCCGATGTTACCGTAGTAACCTTTCAGCTTTTGTTTCGCGCGAAGCTGGATACCGTAATCTGTCGGTTTGCCGCGCTGTGCGCCGTGCATACCTGGTCCAGTTTGACGTGAATTATAAGGAGATTTTTGACGGCCCCAAAGGTTACAACCAAGGCGGCGGTCGATTTTATGTTTTGCAGACAGGCGTTTACCGGCCATTTTACTTCTCTTTCTTCTTGTTGTTGTCCCACTTCCCTCCGGGGAGGATTGATTCCGGCCATCTATGGACCGATTCAACGACGCCTTCGCGTCTTTGCAGGAATGGGCGCTTTATAGGTAAATTCCCCTCCAGTGTCAACAACTTCGCTCCATAAATAGCCAAACAGGACCATATTCATCCTGTTTCTTGACAGGACGCTCCGTTTTTAGCATAAAACAAATTATGATTCCCTGTCCTTGCCGAGGCACAAAAGAAGCAGAAGCTCGTGCCGCCTTATGTTCTATGAGTATCCCGGAGCTTTCCGGCGATTGGAAAAAAGTGTCCGTAACAGCAACTGGCGGACAGGCCATCAAATGTGGCACCTGCCGCCCTGTCTGGCAAAAATTAGCGCAAGAGACCATTCAAAAACTTACGCCCGGCTAAACACTTTTATATAAGCCTTATTATGATTGTCAGGAACCTAATCAACCTCTGCGGATTAGTTGATCACCTCAATCAACAAATTCCAAAGGAATATAAAATGGCAAAGTCAAAAACCAAAACTCTTGAAGATCTATTCGAAGAACAGCTTCAGGATGTCTATTTCGCTGAAGGCAAACTCTATAAAGCCCTTGGTAAAATGGCAAAGAAAGCACCGGATGCGAAACTATCTTCTGCTTTTCTGAAACATCAGGAAGAAACATCTGCCCAGATTGAAAAACTGGAACAGGTCATGACATCTCTCGATATCAAAGTTAAAGGCAAAAAATGTCCGGCTATACTTGGCATTATCGAAGAAGCCGAGGAATTGATGTCAGACTTTTCCGGTGAAGATGAAGTTTTATCTGCAGGAATGATCGCTGCGGCTCAAAAAGCCGAGCATTACGAGATTGCAACTTACGGCACTCTCGTTTGCTGGGCAAATGAGCTTGGCTATAAGCAACAAGCTAAGTTGCTGACTTCTATTCTAGAGCAGGAAAAGAAAACGGATATGGCCCTGACACAACTCGCTGAAGGCGGCATCAATCAGGCTGCTGAGACGCCATCCAGCAAAAAAGCAGCTTAATCAGCTCTTTAAATCTATGAAATTAAAGGAGGATGCCTTTACCGGCATCCTCCTTTTGCAGTTTGAAGCCTATTCAAAGTTTGTTACAAATAGACCTGATAAACATCGGGGAAGTTGATTCATGAATAAAAAAAATGGTTTCACACTGGTAGAGCTTTCAATCGTCATGATCATTATCGGTCTTTTGATCGGTGGCGTGTTGAAAGGGCAGCAATTGATAAATAATTCAAGAATCGCGAGAACAATCGGCGATTTAAAAAGCTTTCAATCAGGAATAAATATTTTTCTTGATACTTACGGCAATCTTCCCGGGGATATTCCTTCTGCAACAACTTTGGTTCCTAATTGTACGACCGCCAATAACTGCATAGGCGGTAACGGAAATAACAAGATTGGCGTAGAAGAATTGGTGCCATGGCATTATCAGCAAAACAAAGATATCGGCTCTGAAACCTTACAATTTTGGAAGCATATGGCTCTGGCTGATATCATCGGCGGCATTGATCCGGGTTCCAGCGCCATGGAATGGGGCAAGGCATTGCCATCTGGCCCTCTAGGCGGCGGCTATACAATAGCGGATGTTAGAGGTGTAACGGTCGGTACGGATACTGCTGATTTTCAAGGTACGATCATCCGCGTTCATGATTGCCCCGTGAATTGCGCCCAGATTGAATCAGCTCCTGCCACGGTCTTAACATCTAATAATGCAGCCTCGATAGATCGTAAAATGGATGACGGCCAACCTCTCACAGGTAGCATCAGGGCATCGGGCGCTGGCGGTAATCAAAACGATCCTTGTACAGCAAAAAATGGCACTGACGGCGTTTACAATGAGAATGATAACGTAGACGGCGCTTGCGTACTTTATTTTAAAATAAAGTAATATCGGACAAGCCTTGCAAAAGCTTCTTGTAATGTCCATTATCCGGCCAGCGAATACTCAAGGGTAAAATGTTAGAAAATATAATTGAAAGTATTATTCTCGGCATTGTCGAAGGATTGACGGAATTTATTCCGGTTTCTTCGACGGGACATTTGATCGTGACAGAATCTCTTCTCAATCGCCATCATGAAACCGCAGGTGTTTTCGACGTCTTCATACAGATAGGCGCAATATTGGCTGTTGTCTGGGCACGCCGCATGCGCATTTTAAAGATGGTTTCCGGCTTGCCAAATGACCGCGAGGAACAATTACTCGCAGCCAAAATAGTAGTCGCCTTTATTCCTGCCGCCATTGCCGGCGCATTTCTGCATGGCTTTATCAAGGAAGTTCTATTTTCACCATGGATCGTCGCTATCGGTTTGATCGTCGGCGGCATTTTCATGCTATTTGCAGAACGTCTGGCAAAGCCTCCCCTTATTACAAATATGGAATCGATGTCACTGAAAATGGCTTTGGGCGTCGGCCTCTGCCAAGTGGCCGCTCTTATCCCCGGGATATCGCGCGCAGGCGCTTCGATTGTCGGCGCTCGTCTATTAGGCGTCGAAATGAGAACCGCCGCCGAGTTCTCTTTCTTCCTTGCCATCCCGACTATTTTCGGAGCTGCTGCTTTTGATATGTACCAAAACTGGGATATCGTCAGCGCTGCAGACCTGCCCTTTTTTGCTATTGGGACCATTGCGGCTTTCTTTTCCGCCCTTGTTGTCGTCAATTGGATGATCGATTTCGTCGGCAAGCACGGCTTTAAACCATTTGGTTACTATCGTATAGTGATTGGTATACTGGTGTTAACCCTTCTGGGCCTTGGCTACATTAGCTGATTCGAATAGATAAAATACTTTTCATAATTTACCCCCACTTTAGGACTCGCTGATATTCTTTTCTGGTTCAACCAGAAGGGTTATCAATGACAATTTATTATTTAAGTTCAAAATCGGGGAGCGACACGAACTCAGGTACATCAGCAAATCAGGCTTGGAGCAGCTTTTCAAAGCTGTCGGGTAAAATCAGAGCCGGAGATACGATTCTTTTGGAAAGAGGGTCGGATTTCGACCAAACTCTAACTTTTAGCAAAGTCAACGGAACGGCCACCATGCCGATTACCATTTCCGCTTATGGCGCTGGCGATGCCCCTATTCTCAGCTCGGAAAATGGCGGGGGCATTTCGGCCAGTAATTCCAGTTATTACATAGTCGAAAACATTACTATTCAGGGAACGTCCGGTGTCGGCATGTATGGCTGGAACGCCAATAACTGGGTCATTCAAAATGTTACTTTTGACAATGTCGGTGGCAACAATAATGCCGGCTCATTAAACTGGACGAAATCATCCAATATCCTGTTCCAGAATAACACGGTTACCAATTCGCATGGCGACGGCATTTACATGACATCGATGAACAATGTTGCCATCGTTGATAGCGAATTCTTGAATGTCACGGGCACAAACGCAGATAATATTCAGATTGTCGGCACCAATACTTTGATCGCGGGCAATGTTCTCATCGTCGACGAAACCTCCAACACGACCAAAGGCAATCTGGTTTTTCAGGGCGACGGGCTTTACGCGCATGACAATTACATGCAAGGCGGCAGTTTTGGCATGAGCATTTCGGCGAACAACGTAGTCGTTGAAAATAATATCGTTAAAGATCATACAAAATATTCATGGTCTTCGAATGTCATGATTATCGACCAAAGTACCGGTGACAGCGTCAAAAATATCGATATCAAGGACAACCAGTTTTATAATGCAAATCGCGACATAAATATCGATGGCAAGAACACAACCTCTGCCAATATGACGGTCAATAATCTGGAGATTTCAGGTAATGAGTTTCATGACTGGACCAAAGCGCCGTTGGCTTTAAATGGCGTTAATATCACCAGTGGCACATTTGAGAATAACGTCTCAGACAAACAGGGAAGTTTTGTCTATGCGACAAATAGCAATACATCCGGTCTTGCCAGTGAAAATAATACATATGTTCCCGAAACCATAGTCGCAAAACCGGCTCCACTTCCGCCGCCGCTAAAGACAATTACGATCGTTGCTTCGGGTTCACAGTTTGACGGCGCGCCGATTTTGAAACTTTTGGTCAATGGCATCGTCGTCGCACATCAAGAAGTGACTGCGCTGAAATCCACTGGCGGCAAACAAACCATTGCGTTTGAGATTCCGTCCTTTAGTGCAGGAGACAGCTTTGCCATCAAATATGAGAACGACAAATATAAAGTAGGAAGCGGTGACAGAAACCTATATGTACATTCTGTCTCTCTCGAGGGCACCGCTTTAAATTTGAAATCCGCCGATCTGTCGCAAGATATCTTTTATCTAAAGAAAGAAGGCAATGCGATGTTCTTCAGTTCAAACGCGACCGCAACATTCACGAGCGCGGATGTGCCGGAAAACTTGTTAACAAAGCCCGTCGTCGTCGAGCAAGTGGCGAGCTGGCCCCAGCTGGAAGATGTGTTGGAGAGCGATCAACACAATATCAACTATGGCAATGAAACTCATACGATCGGGGCCAATAGTCAAAGCAGCTATGGAGCCAGCTTTGCAGATCTGACGA
This sequence comes from uncultured Micavibrio sp., assembly GCA_964633355.1. Lineage (GTDB taxonomy): Bacteria > Pseudomonadota > Alphaproteobacteria > Micavibrionales > Micavibrionaceae > Micavibrio_B. Next base: position 45,000 of record CAZWGO010000002.1, on the reverse strand, counting down.
GCAATCTAGCGGATTTACACCATGCTTTGAATACAAGCTTCTAGCTCAAAGGAATATTTTCCTTGCTTTTTAGCAATAATCCATCTAATGTGACCCTAATCATGGGTCGCATTGCGTCTCTATATTGTCGGCCATAACTCCTTTCGAGCGGCCCAAAAATCTCACCATACATCACGAAAGAAAATTCATGCTGACACTTGGCATACGACGCGGCGCCGTCTGCATTGGCGCGCCGTTACACCCCCCTTCCCTGACCCTTTCCAACGGCAGCTTTTTGCTGATGGCCAACGGGAACGGATTCTTAAACTTAAGCAATTCATAGGAACATAAATGACAAATACAACTTTGGAAAACCTCCCCGGTATCTCTACCGCGGGAGGCTTAAGCGATTCAGATATCGCCTATATCGTACGTCCTTCAACCGACAGCGATTATAAAGCCAGCGTAGATGAAATTAAAACCACGATGGCCGTGCGTAAACCTCAAATTATCTGTACACAAACTCAACTGCCTGCGGCGACGCGCGCCGGAAATACAAGCGGACGATCCGACGTCCAGCAGCAAGTTCGCCAAGGTCATATTATCGGTCCGCAAGATGTCAGTCATATTCAGATTGGCATGACTGGTTACTGGACAGAGTTCGACACCAATGCGCCGGAATTAGATTTGGGTAACTCATTCACATGGGAGGCTGGTATCGAAACAACCTCCCCTGCGATGACAAGGCAGGCATTTTTCAGAGGCCAAAAAAGCGCTTCTATCGCTAGTGGCAGTCCTTTAACTTTATCCGATCCATTGGTGATGGGTCTTGCAGCAGGCGCAACGATTTACAGTCGCCAGAATCTGGTTATTCCCAACCCGACAGGAAAATTTCCGAGTTCGGGACGCCCGATGTATGGCGCATCCAATGTTTTATCTCCTGCAGATAGCTCCCAAGTCGCCAATACGGGCGCACTCACAACTCCAAGTGGCGGCGTGACGACTTTTTGTCGCCATCACGTCCCTGCTATTATAGGCATTCCTAAAAATCCAATGCCGTCGGTTCTTGTTATCGGTGACAGTATTGCGGCAGGCGTCGGCGATGCATCTGCAGACTCATACGGCAATAACGGTTTTATTGCCCGGGCTTTGGCGAATGTGAATGGATATCCATTACCTTGGCATTTTCAAGCAATCCCCGGCATTAGACTTTCCAGCCAGAAATTGCAATATTACCCCAAGTCGCGGGATATCTGGCAATACTGCACCCATGTTATTTTCGAAACAGGCTATAACGATTTAAATAGCGGAACGGTCGCGCAAATGCAGGCCGATGCGACGTCGATCCTGACTGAATTTAAAAGAACCATCGGTCCGTACGGCAAACCTTTGCATGTAACCGTGGTTACGATTTGCCCGTCAACGACGACGACCAATAACTGGACAGATGCCGCCGGACAGACACCAAAAGCCGCTTTTGTCGTTGGCGGAAAACGCGATCAATATAATGCATGGCTGCGTACGTTGCCGGGTGGAGGACTGGTCGATGATATTATCGATATCACAACCGTAACCGACGATCCGGCCAATCCGGGGAAATGGCATACAACCGGAGCCACGAACTTCCCGACAGCCGATTCCGTCCATCCAGCAAGCGAGATGGTGACCAGAATGTCCAGTCTGGTAAATAGCTGGGCTTTGGGCATAAAACCTTGACGTTTTAGGGCTTTGTTTTTCGGCTTTGGTTAGTATATTAACCCTCGTATGAATAAATCCATTCTCGTTGCCGGCGGAGCCGGATATATCGGCTCCCATGTCTGTAAAGCGCTCGCCGCTTACGGACATAATCCTGTGGTGCTGGATGATGTATCGACCGGATATCGAGACTTTGTAAAATGGGGCGAACTGGTCGAAGCATCGGTCGACGATATCAGCGCGGTTTCAGCCGCCTTAAAAAAATACAATATCGAGGCGGTAATCGATCTTTCAGGCTCTATCGAAGTTGGAGAATCCGTTAGCAATCCGCTGAAATACTACGAAAATAATTTCGCGCGAAAAATCTCTTTTATGCGTTGCCTGAAAGAACACGGCGTCAAAGCCTTCGTCTATTCTTCGACCGCCGCCGCTTATGGTGACGTAGAATCCGCGTTAATTTCCGAAGATGAAATGACGCAGCCTAAAAATCCTTATGGCTGGTCGAAGATTTTTTTTGAACAACTGCTGAAAGATTTTTATGCAACTGGCGGTCCGGCCTTTGGCATTCTCCGTTATTTCAATGCCTGCGGCGCATCGCCTGACGGGGATATCGGCGAAGCGCATGATCCGGAAACCCATCTTATTCCGCGTGCCTGTTTTGCTGCGCTTGGAAGCGAACCCGAACTAAAGATCTTTGGCAATGATTACGACACGCCGGATGGCACAGCCATTCGCGATTATATCCATGTGATGGATCTGTCCTCGGCGCATGTCCTCGCAATCAACAAACTACTGGATAATGCAGAAAATTTTACCTGCAATCTGGGCAATGGTTCAGGCATATCTGTTAAAGAAATTATCAATTCCTTTGAAAGACTAGGCAGTCCGGTTCCCCATAGTTTTTACCCGCGCCGGACAGGCGATCCGGCAAGATTGATTGCCGATAATCAAAAAGCAAAAAGCCTTTTAGGCTGGGAGCCGAAGTATACGAATATCGACGATATTATTTCTTCGGCCTTGAAATGGCATAAGCTTTCGCCAAGAGGTAAAAGTAATAAATAATATCGATTGTATATCGCTTGCCGAGACGCTTTGGTTCTTTCAGCAGACGATGAAGCCATTCCAGCGATAATTTCCGCATCCATTCCGGTGCACGAATCTTGACCCCCGAATAAAAATCAGCCCAGCCGCCACCGCAGATAATCATCCCTGCGAGCTTCTCTTTCTCCAGTTTTCCCGCCAGAATTTCCTGCCTTGGCATACCCATACATAAAATAATGATATCGGGTCTGACCGTTTCACACAATTTCAGATAAAATCCGTCTTCATGAAAGCCATGTTCCATGACGACTATATTTCTGACCCCTTCTTTTTCAAGGCGTTCGCGGCAAGCGTTAATAGTATCTGCCGACGCGCCAAAAATCGCCAGTTTCCTGCCATCATAATGGCGGATAAGAACGGAAATTAGGTCGGTTCCATTGAGATTTTCCGTTTCCCCAAGCTTGAATAGTTTAAGCGCGAGCTTGACCCCTATCCCATCCCGCAGCAGGTAATCGCTGGCCATCAGAAAACTATAGAAGTCTTCGTTTCGAACAGCCGTATTGACGCCGTGCTGGTTCAAAAAGCCCATCGTCAACGGCTTATCCGGTATAAAATTTTCAGGAATGCTCCATTCGCGGGAATCCTGCGCGGTTTTATGAAGTAATGGGTAAATGCGGTCGGTGTTCTCGGAAAAAGCCATACGCCAAATTAACGATTATTGCGTTGCATCACAAGGCTTTAGGCAATAAAACTAACCCCATGAAAACAGCCTATGTTCTTGTTTCCCCGTGTAAAGACGAGGGTAAATATATCGAAAAAACATTGATCTCGGTTCAAAACCAAACGATCAAACCCGTGCAATGGATTATCGTCGATGACGGTTCGACCGATGACAGTATGGAGATCGTATCGAAATATCTACCCTCCATGCCGTTTATCAAAATCATCCGCCGCGAAGCGAGCGCAAAACGAAATGTCGGCCCCGGCGTTATCCTTGCCTTTAATGAAGGATATCAGCATATCGATGTCGCTTACGATTTCATCTGCAAGTTCGATGTCGATCTGGAATTACCGCCGCGTTATTTTGAAATCCTTCTGCAAAAAATGGATCAGGACCCGTTGCTTGGCACAGGCAGCGGCAAAGCTTACTTCATCGATCCTAAATCCGGCGAACGCCGAAGCGAATTATGTGGCGACGAAGCCTCGGTCGGTATGACTAAATTTTATCGCCGCGAATGTTTCGAGCAAATCGGTGGCTTCGTGTCAGAAGTCGGATGGGACGGATATGATTGTCACCGCTCCCGCTGGTTTGGATGGCGCGCGCTTAGCTGGGATGAACCGGAATTGCAATTTATCCATTTGCGCCCGATGGGATCGAGCCAGAAGAATATCAATAAAGGCCGCATCCGTCATGGCAAAGGCCAGTACCTAATCGGCACGCATCCTGTTTTCTTCCTTGCCAGCTCTGCATTCCGCAGCTTCAAACAAAAGCCATATGTGATCGGCACGCTGTATTCCATCTTCGGCTATGTGAAAGCCCTCTATGACGGTGAAAAAAGATTCGGTGATAAGGATCTGACCAAATTTATTCAAAGCTATCAAATCCGTGCCCTGACCCATGGCAAGGGCGAAGCCGCTGAATGGGCATTCCAGCAACGCCATGCCGTAATGGACAGCGTATCACCCGCCAACCAGAGGTAGGTTCGATATGCGTAAGGTTGCCATTTTTCTTAACCAGTGCCTTCCCTTAAGCGAAATATTTATCGCGCATCAGGCAAAGACATTGCGGCGTTTCGAAACAAGATTGGTTGCCTGTCGCAAAGCCCATCCATCGGCGGAAATAAAACTGCCGCAATTAATCCTGAATAAAGGTAACAGCATTCAGGATAAAATCGAGGAAGCGCTTTTCAAACTTACCGGACAAAGCCGTTTTTTTGAGTCCATATTTAAAAGCGCCGACATCGTTCATGCCCATTTCGGTCCGAGCGGATGGCTGGCCAGCGGTCCGGCCGAGCGTGCCAAAAGACCGCTCATCGTCACACTGCACGGATTTGATGTTTTAAAGCGCGATATCACGATCAAGAAAGACGGGCTTCTTCAATTCTTATATGCCAGAAACCGCCATATCCTGGCGCGCCGTGCTTCGGCTTTTATCTGTGTATCCGAATACGTCAAAAAACGGGCTATCGAGTTTGGCTTCCCCGCCGAGAAATGCCATGTTTTATATATGGGCATTCCGCTCGGCGTCTTCAAAGAAGCCAAAGCGGCGCGAAGCGTAAACGATCCCATCCATTTATTCGCCGCCGGGCGGCTGGTGCCATTTAAAGGACATGAGAAATTGATCGAAGCCGTCTCGATCGTCCAGAAAGCCGGATATCATGTCAGTTTAGAGATCGCGGGTGACGGCCCGCTACGCTCCAGCCTTGAAGAAAAAGCCGCGCAGATGCTTCATAATTATAAATTTCATGGCGCGGTTTCTTATGCCAAGATGATGGTTATGATGAGAAACAGCGATATTTTCTGTCATACATCGATGCATATGGAGAACGGCCAAACGGAAGCCTTTGGCCTTGTCGTTGCCGAAGCGCAATGGGCGGGCGTTCCGGTTGTTGCATTTGATTCCGGCGGTGTGCCCGAAGCCATGCAAAAAGACATTACCGGAATTTTATGCAAGGAAGGCGATGTTCATGAATTTGCCAAAGCCATTATCAGCCTGATCGAAGATCCGGACAAGCGCAATGCCATGGCAGACGCCGCACCACGATTTATCAGAGATACATTCGATATCCGCGTCCAGACCGAAAAATTGGAAAAATTCTACGACACTATCATCGACGGTTTTAAGCCCGATCTGAGACGAAGATGAAAATCGCTTTAATCGCGCCCATCAATCATCCTATCACCCCCCCTTTTAAAGGCGGCCTCGAAGCGCACACATGGTGGCTTGCTAAAAAACTGATCGCGCGGGGGCACAAGGTCACAGTCTTTGCCAGTGGTGACTCAGACCCATCTCTTCCCCTCATCTCGATCCGGCATCAGTCTTTATTTTCAACCCCATGGTTTCAGCAAGCGGATGGCAAAATTCTAAAAGCCCGAATTTTTCGCTTCTTACGAAATGTAGAAACAAGCAGAGCTTACAGCAAAGCAACGAAATATATCGCCGCCCATAAATTCGACATCGTCCATAACAACGCGATTGCCGCGAAGCCTTTGCGAGATGTTTCTTTTTATAATGCCCCGACCGTGACAATCCTGCATACGCCTATTTTCAGAGAAATATTGCGGGGCGTAAAAGCGGCGGGCAAAAAGAGTTCGTATATCGCCGTATCAAACCATCTGGCAAAATCGTGGCGAGACTTTGCGGATGCCACCGTCATCCATAACGGGATTAATAAAGACGATTGGACTTTCAGCGAAACGGCAAAACTCTGCCATGCGATATGGTACGGGCGAATGACGAAAGACAAAGCGCCACATGATGCCATTCAAGCCGCCATCAAGGCGGGATATCATCTCGATCTGTACGGTAGCAGCGACGATGTAGAATATTTCGAAACTCAAGTCAGTCCTTTGCTAAACGAAAAAAATATTATCCATCACGGTATTGCCAATCACGAAACGCTTCATAAAAAAATAGGCGAAGCTTCGGTCATGATATCAACGCCGCATTGGGATGAACCTTTCGGCCTCACCTATATCGAAGCCCTTGCCTGCGGAACGCCGGTGGCGACCTATCAAAACGGTGCAGTTGACGAGATACTCGATCCTAAAACCTCTGTTGTCGTGCCCATGCGGGATATCGACGCGCTTGCGGCCGCGCTTGATAAAGCCGCCTCATTATCGCGGAAAGATTGCCGCGCGTCATTCGAAGAAAAATTCACAATTGATCGCATGATCGAAAAATATGAAGATTTTTATAAAGTGATGGTCAGATGATCGATATTGTAATCGCCACCTATAACAGCGAAGACCGTATTGGAAAGACATTGGAGTCGCTGGCCGCATCTACATTGCCCAAAGACCGATGGCGCATTTTTCTCATGAACAACAACAGCCAAGACCGCACAAAAGAAATAGCCGAGAGCTATGCCGATAAGATAAACGTACAAGTTATCGATGTTCCAGCCCCGGGAAAATCGAGAGCGCTGAATGCCGCCATACCTCACCTTACCTCAGATTTGATTTTATTTGCCGATGACGATGTCGATATCGACGCCAGATGGATGGAAAGCCTCATTGCTGCGGCGGCAGCCAATCCAGAATATGATATTTTTACCGGACGGATCGTCGGCAAATGGGAAAAGGAACCGGATGCGGATTTAAAGAGCTGGATTCCGCTCGGCTCGACTTTTGCGGTTCACGAACGTGAGACAAGCGGCGCTTGCGAAGCGGGTAAAGTCTGGGGGCCAAATATGGCCTACCGCAAAACGATTTTCGATGAAGGATTTCGGTTTAACGAAACGATAGGTCCTACCCCTTCCGCTTTTTACGCCATGGGCGAAGATACGGAGCTTGCGCAACGCGCCTTCGAAGCGGGCCACAGGGTTTATTATTCGGCAGACGCCGTCGTTATTCACACTATCAAACAGGCAACCGTCAATGAAGACTGGGTGATCCGCCGCGCCGAACGATTGGGGTATGGCCGCTTCGTCATTTCCCCAGACAGGCCGCATGCACGCATTTTTCCTGATGCCATTCCTTTCCATTTTGAGATTATCTTGCGCCTTCTTTTCTGGTCCTGCATTTATCCGCTTACTTATCTGATGCCGCGATGCAAACACCGTTTCTGGTCGCGTTGGAAATTCTTTTATTTTCGCGGGCTTTATAAAAGTTATCGGGATTACGCAGGAAAATGAAAATCGCTTACCTGTTCCTGCTGCATGAAAAACCCGAAATGGCAGCCCGCGCGATTTCTAAACTGCAATCACCGCAGGTCGATATTTTTATCCATGTCGATGCCAAGAAAGATATTGAATTATTCAAACGCTGCATAACAGGCGATGTGATTTTCCTTGATAAGCGTGTCAGCGTCAATCATGGCGGGTTTAGCCAAATTAAATCCATGCTGGCCATTCTGGAATTCGCCGCCGCGCAGGGCGATTATAATGTTTACCAGTTTATGTCGGGCCGCGATTATCCGCTTCATTCTATCGAGACAATTTTGAAATTTCATACTACGCGGCCCGATACGGATTTTATGAATTATTATGAATTATCGGACGGCGCATCTTTCTCTTTTAATTTGTACCATTATCATTTTGTCGATTTTCTGGCGAAATTGCCGAAACGATCCAGACATTATGTGACACGGGCAAAGCAATTATTGAATAAATACGCGCCAAACCGAAAATTCATGGAAGACTTCACCGCCTATCGCGGATCGAACTGGATTGCCTTAAGCCGCGACACGACCCATAAAATTCTGTCTTTTCTCAAAACAAAACAAGGGCGGGAATTTTATAATTTCTTCCGTTTTTCCTGGGGAGGAGATGAGATATTTTTTCAGACGCTGGTTAAAAATATCGGTATGAATAAAATCGAAGATCGTTCCCATTATGTGGACTGGACGGCGGAGCGTGAACATCCGAGTGTTTTGGACGAGAGAGACTGGGATAATCTGAAACAAACCAATTGTCGTTATGCGCGGAAATTCGATATCGATAAATCGGCAGATTTAATAAGGTTGATCGATAACAGAGAAGACAGCGATACTTTCGATTTCGACGCCGCACCCTTTTCGGGCAAATGGATTACCTGAATTTCTTTTTGAGATCACGGAATTTTACAAGCAAGGCACGATATATCAGGCTGGCCCCTATATAAAGTTTTGCAGGCAGGTTCAGCATCTCTGCTTCCAAGCGGCAGATATCGCGGAAATAGGATTTCACATTAATGCCGCCGGAATTAAAATGAATGATCGCGGGCTCTACCTCAACGCCGTTTTTGATAAATCTGCTTTTACCTTCGATAACATTGATGCCGTAGCGATCATCCATACCGATGGCGGTTTCCTGTCCGTTCACATGATCCCATGGATAAAGCTCAACTCCCGCCTCTTCCATGGCAAGCGCGAAAACAGGTTCGTCGGCGAGCGGCGCGTTTTTGAATTTCTTGAAACCAAGATCGGCCGCATTTTTATAAATTTCACGCGAAAGCCCGAATACAGGAGAGTTTTTCCGAAACCCCATTACGCCGCTGTTGAAATGCGGAAAACGAGTTAAATTACGTTTCCGGAGCGTTGCAGCGACATCGTCGAGAAAGAGATACGGGTCTTTCTGTTCGTATTCGGTGTAACCTGTAAGATAGCGCCAGCCGCGCATGGTGAAATCACCCTGATTATAACTCTGCCATACCAGCTCGGGGTCTTTGTAAAAAAGGCAGTCGGAATCGATAAACACGTTTTTCTCAAAGGGCGCGTATAAATCCATATGCAGTTTTTGCACCACCCCCTTGCCGTATTCGGATTTGAGCGGGATGACAATATCGAAGTAAGGACTTAGATTCTTGATATTGCCTTCATCGGTTACAACAGCAAACGGGCGCGATGAATTGAAACGGCGATAAGACAGCGCCATGGCCCTCGCCATGCGGATATATTCTTTCGCACCGTAAGCTATGGTGATAAAGCCTTCGCTCATGCGCCTAAATACTCGATATCGAGATTTTGCGTGAGCGGGCCCATTTTCTTCGCCTTATTCGTACCGTGATAGCTGCACCATTTGATAAAGATGCGGATCGGCTCTTCATAGACTTCGATTTTAGGAATTTTCTTGAACAGATATTTCGTGAGCAGGACCGGGTATTTAAACAAGGCCCAGACGATCATCTTACGGATATACCAGATCAAGCGTGGCTCGCGCGGAGCATCCCAGCTATAGAGCTGTTTCAGGTAAACCACCGAGCGGCCATAGCGTTCGAATTGTTCATAGAGATCGGCGAAATTCGTGCGGTGGCGGTGCAGAATGATCGAGTCCGGATGGTAGATCAGTTTATAATCGGTGTCTTTTTGCATGCGCCAGTTCATATCGGCATCGCCGGCAGTTTTAAGGCCGGAGCGGAACAGCCCTGCTTGACGGAAGACATCCTTGCGGAAGCCTAAATTTGCGGTTTGGCAAAACGGCATATAGGGATGGTTCATCATGTAATCCTGCGCGAGGATCCGGCGGCGCAGGGAAAATTGTTCGATCAATGTATCACCGGGAAAACCGTTAATCGCCCCGCCGACCGCCCCGACTTGCGGATCATCGAAGCCGGGCAGCATTTTTTCGATCCAGTCCGGCGCCGGAACGCAATCGGCATCCGTAAAAATAAGTATCTCACCTTTTGAAGCGCGGATGCCTTTATTACGCGCAGCATATGACCCCTGAATTTCATTTTCATCGATACTGACGATATTAATCTTCGCCGTTCTGGCATAGTCGGCGATGACTTCGCGTGTTTTGTCTTTGCTGTTATTATTGACAATAATGTATTCGACGCGGGATGGATCGATGGTTTGAGCATTCAAGGCATCGAGCAAAATCGTGATACCTTTTTCATCGTTATAGCTTGGCACGATAACTGAAATATCCGGCATTATATAACTCCGTCTTCGATTTTATCTTTGCGCGGAAAATATCGCGCCAGAAACGGCGCAAACATTGAAAACGCATGTTTGTACAATTCTTTTATAATCACACGGCCAGACGGCATCAGCATAAATACTGCGCCGAAAATAAGATAAGATAGCGGCAGCATGATAATGATCGCCAGCAGCCCTTTCGGCAGAACGTAATGGGCCATGAGGTAAAGGCAGATTCCCGTTGCCGCTAGAGAAACCACATAGGGAATAAAGCTTTTTATCATGTCGCTGAATTTCACCGGACCGCTGCGCGTCGAGGCCCACCATAAAACAGGCGCCTGAATAAAACCGACACCAACATAACAGGCCGCAACGCCAAGCGGACCCCATGGCAGACCGACGATGAAAGAAGTAATAAACAGCGCCGAGCTGAAGACGCCCCAATTACGCATCTCCCGCGTGCGGTTTTGCGAGACGAAGAGCCAGCCTGTCGAATGACTGAGTGCAGCGAAGAAGGAGCCGATACCAAGTATGGCAAAGATCGGCCCGACTTCTTTCCAGCGCTCGCCGAGAACGGTAACAATCAGATTATCATGGTCGATTACGGCATAGAGAACGCCCGGATAGGTGATCAGCATGATAACCTCGACCATCCGCAGATAGGCTTTTTTATATGTCTCCGGTTCCGACAGCGTGCGCGACAAAAGCGGCAGCGCGATGCGCGAGAACGGTTGTGTAATTTGCGTCAGCGGCATCAAAAGAAGTTTATAGGCGCGATCATAAAGGCCGAGCGCGACTTCGCCGTTGACGCGACCGATCAATATATTATCCAGATTGCGGGCGAAATAATTGACGAAATTAAAGCCGGATAAATTGCCGCCGAAACCAAGTAATTCACGCCACTGGGGTGGCAGCGAAGGTTTGCTTGGCCGCCACGTTGAGAACATCCATGTTGTGACTAGATTTGTCAGGTAGATCGTTACATGAATAACAACAAGCGACCAGTAATCCATACCCATGATGGCCGCAATATAACCGGCGGTAAAGCCGACAACCAGTGCGCCAAGATCGAGCAGGACCAGTTTTTTGAATTCCATGTTGCGGGTAAAGATTGCAATATGCTGGGAGGTCAGACCACTGATAATCAATGTCGAGCCCATGATCAATGTAATCCAAAGCACGCGCGGTTCATCATAGAACAAAGCGACCAAAGGCGAGATCAGCATCACAATCAAGGCAAGTGTCGTCGCCACGCCGAAATTCGTCCAGAATAGAAAGCTTTGTTCCTGCTGGGTAATCTTCTGACGCTGGATCGTGGCCTGACTAAGACCTAAATCCGCAAACATCACGATAAATGCCATTACCGGTCCGACCATGGCCACCAGACCGAAATCGGCAGGCGTCAGGAAACGCGCCATAACGACCTGGTTCAGGAAGAGCAAACCAAATTTAATGATTTGCGAGATCATGTTAATCGCCGCACCGTTCAGGGATGCGGTTTTCAAACCCGCTCTGTCCAGAGGCTTATTATCCAATTGGTCATTATCGGTTGTAGGATTATCCAAGGGAGAGCACTTTCTTTATTCCGGTTTTTATTTTCCGCTTAATTTTTTGAACTGCCAGCTTTCTGAACATTCCATCGCCGGCAAAATAACGCAAAAACGAGACCGGATTATAATTTCTGGATATATCATGCTCGCGCGACAAAGTCTGCAAGCGACTGATACGCTCTTTTAAATTAGCAATCAGCAGCTCATTACCCTTAACCCTGTGGTCGGCAATGAGTTGTTCCGAGTGTTCCTGCATCACGCCATAATTAATGATTGTCCGCGAGAAACCGCTGGCACGCGATGTATAGATATAGCCAACCTTGCGTGTCAGCACGCATCTGGCACCCGTCAATAATGCATTCACCATAAAGAGAAAATCCTCCCCATGGCGCGAAAAAACCGGATAGCGCAATTGGTGATTATTCAAGAATGATTTCCTGAAAACCGGCTTCAAAAGACCATAATCGGTTTCTTCATTGTAGGGGCGCGCTTTTTCTACATAGGCTTCGACGCCTATCGTCTCGATCTTTTCATCCACCTTTAATGAAGGCGCCCAGATACTATCTGACGCGACGTCGTAATAAGAAAAATTATCGAGAACGATATCGGCGTTTTCTTTTATGCCAGTCTCGACCATATGAGCGAGGCGATCCGAATAGAAAGCATCATCCGCGTCAAGCACGGCAATCCAATCACCGATCGCCGCATCAAGCCCTGCGTTACGCGCCGCAGAAGGCCCGCCATTTTGTGCCAGACGCAAAAGACGTATCTTCGGGTTTTCGGCAGACAGGCGTTCAATCAATGCCGCTGTACCGTCAGTTGATGCATCATCAACGATCAAAATCTCGGCGACAGGCATTGTTTGAGATAAAGCGGAATTAATCGCCCGCATTATAAAACCTTCGGCATTATAAGCAGCAATCAACACAGTTACCAAAGCATTGGAAGATGGGGTCATGACCGGTTCAAAATATTCTGAAATGAGGTTAACAAAAGTTGCGATTGTTTCTGACGGTTAAAACCGTCTTCCACTTTCCGGCGGGCCGTTTCCGTCAAAGACGTCCACAATTCCGGATGATCGATAAGATAGAGAATTTTTTCTGCCAGACCAGTATCGTCCCGCTCGGCCACCAGAAAGCCGGAAACACCGTCTTCAATCAATTCCGGTATGCCGCTATGATAGGTCGAAACCACCGGGATACCCATTGCCATCGCTTCCATTAGAACGACCGGAATTCCTTCCATGTCACCCGTCGATGCCGTCACGCTCGGCAAGACGAGGATATGCGATCTTTTTAGAAACTGCGCCACATCGCCATGTTGCAAGCCGCCATGAAGAAGGATTTTATCCTGTAGTCCAAGCCCATGTATCATGGCTCGTATTTCCTCATAGAGTTGACCATCACCAATTAAATGCAGGCGAATATCGAGATCCGGCCTTTGCTTGATAATTTGAGCGAAAGCATTAACAAGATAAACATGGCCTTTTTTTTCTGTCATGCGCCCGACCGAAATACATTCGATAGTTCCTGTAGATGGACGCAACCTTGGCGCAAAGGAAAATTCATTGCAATCGACGCTCATGTGGAAAACGGACACACGATCCATCGGTGCGCCCAGCTCTTTTAGATTCTCCAAATAATATTCATTGATCGAAAAAATATGATCGGCCGTTTTAAACAGCGTGTCGTAAAAACCGGCTTCACGTTCTTTGGGCAATTGAGAAATATCATAGCCATGAAAGATGACGGTCAGCGCGGCATCGGTCAGGCGGTAATTTTTTAAATCCGCCCCTACCCGCCCGTTGGGTCCAAAATGGCAATGAACCACATCCGGTTTCCAGTCGTCGAAATCAGCCGCCGCGATCGTTTCCAGCAAAACATAGCGGGAGAAAGAGGCATCCTTGCGCAAGGATAAAAACATGGAGGCGCGGCGCAAGAAGTCACCAAGGCTCGGGCTTTTCAAAAGTAATGAAAAGATGCGCCCGATTTTGGCAAAAGGCGACGTCGCCAGATCAGGGCGATAGGAAATTTTGTCGGCAAAGCCAAGCTTCTCCGGTAAATCGGACTGGCCGGAGACAGGTTTTTGCAAAGACAAAATACGCACATCCGCGCCGGACCTGATCAAGTTGGCGATTTCATAAATCGTGAAAGTTTCAGATAACAGCGGAAAACAGCCGCTTAGATACAAAATTCTCAATTAAATAGCCCGCCTCGAATATTTCGGAAATACCTGCTCTATATAGGATAATTTCTGCTGCGTTGCGATAGGGAATTGCCAAAGTCTTCTTCTTTTATTAAAGAAGAAATTAGCCACTATTTCTGGGGGAAATGTTATGGCCAATAGAGAAAGCGAAATCCGTGCGTTTACGGGCCTGAGGGGCTTGGCGTGTTTTTACGTCATGCTTTACCATTTCGGCTTTGCCGGAATTCTGCCAAAAGATTTTTCCGCCTTTGCCAATCACGGTTATTTATCCGTCGATATCTTTTTCGTCTTAAGCGGATTTGTTATGGCCATGGTCTATGGCGATTATTTCAAAAACGGATTTGATTTTGACAATTACAAAAAATTTATCGCGCGGCGCATCGCACGCATCTATCCGCTTTATTTTTTTATGACTCTCCTCTTCCTGTGGTTCTTTACAAATATTCTCGATGAAGTGCCAAAAAATATTCCGATCACTTTCTTTGATATCGCAGCAAATATATTCAGCATTCAGGCCTGGGGATTGACAAGCAGTTATGTCGGGCCGGCATGGTCGATTAGCACGGAATGGGCGGCGTATTTGCTATTACCTGTTCTGCTGCCGATTACGCTGTTTGCCTCTCACAAACCGGCAATGACGACACTTGGCTTCTGTGCGTTTATTCTGGTCTCTATTTGCATACTCCCGCATGACATTACGGGCGTGACGACATCACGCGGCCTTCTCGATATGAGCGACGGCAGGAATTATGCGCCGCTGCTGCGCTGTATCATCGAATTTACCATCGGCATCATTACCTATCGCTTTTACCGGACAGGAATATTCGCCAAGTGGAATAACACATTATATTTTTCATCTATTATCGCGACTGCCATGCTGGCGCTGCTCTTTATCAAGGATAGCGATCTCGTTTTCGTTATCCTGATCCCGCTCTTTTTAATTTCCATCGCCTATGACCGCCATATCGTGGCAAAATTCCTCAACTGGCGACCCGTTTATTTCGCCGGCGTTATTTCCTATTCCCTCTATCTGGTACACGGGCTCGTTTCATGGCTGCATTACCAGATCAAACAGCCCATTTATGCGCTTGACCTCCCCTTCCCCAATCTATTCATTATATTGAGCCAGATCTTTTTATCCGTTGTGTTGGCAACTTTCGCCTATCGCTTTATCGAGCAACCCGGGCAGGTGTATTTGCGCCGGATTTTGGAACCAAGGCAAAAATCTTTTAATCCCGGCTTCAGTCTGAAAAGAAGCTTTATGCAACAAGCTTTCGGAAATAGGGGATTTTAGAGAGGAGAAGGCTTGAGATTGTAGAAAGAATAATCACAACCAACACGACTATCGTAGCCCCCTCCAAAGTCGTCCTGTCATAGGATTTCTCCAACCAGAAGATAAAGCCAAGATGTATGCAATAGATGCCCAAACTAAGCGATCCCAACTTTGCAAGAAAATTTATAAATTTAGATGGCTGCAAGTTTAGCGCTACAAAGAAAATTCCAACGCCATATAAAAAAGTACCGATAAAAAAATCATAGGACCGGAAAGAGGAACCGGCGATATGGGATAAGAATAAAGCCTCAATAATTTGTAAAATTAGTCCAAAAATGGCGAGTATTATCCCATGTCTTATCGTGAGTTCAATTTTATATTTTGAAATCAAATACCCAGTTGCCACGAACGCAAAAGAAAAAAACGGGCCATTCCTTGTCCTTATTGGCAACTCAGGAATTCCAAATACTGTATGATATTGATCGAAAATCATCCCAGTTAAATATAGGAATATTCCGATACCTATCAGCACCTTTGGGCCATAGCTCTTTAACCATAAAAGCATGATCGTGCCGACAGCCAAGGCAGGCAAGAACCAGAGATGATAAGCAAAGCCGCCCGTGGCTAAAATATGAAGAAAAGAATCTAAGCGTGTCAGATCATCGAGATGACCGAAGAGCGTCAGATAAATTAAAACCCAGACTATAAATATAGGCGCAATACGCTTTAACGTTCTCAGTAGCCCCGATTTAAACTCCGGATCGCTACGCGCCAGAAAATAACCGCTGGCAATAAAGAAGAATGGAACAGCAAAGCGAGCGGTGTGGAAAATCCAGATACTGGAATGAAATTCTTCGTCAGTGCGTATAAAGCCGTGCAGCACAACTACAAAAATAAAAGCTATATACCGAAACGCATCAATTCCGATGTTTCGGACGCGAGGTGCTAAAGCAGGAGAATTCATAGTCTGCGCTAAATTTAAATTGCTATATTATGTCATTTATGACATTTAAGCGGGCTATGGCAAGCCAGATAATTAAGGTTGCGGTTTAATATTCATGTTCTTCAAAAATCGTCCTATCTCCAATCTTTGGTTTTTGTTGGCCGCGGACATGGTTCTTCTGGCCATGTTTTTCCCTGCCCTCGCCTTTGGCGTCAAAAGCGGTTTTGATATCGGCATTCACCTGTCATGGTTTTTGTCTTTCCGAGAGGCCATCGACGCAGGACAATTTTATCCGAGATGGCTGCCCGACCAGTATTTCGGCATGGGCAGTCCGGCGATGTATTTCTATCCGCCCTTTACCAATTACTTTTACACGCTCATCGATTTTCTGACCTTCAGAGCCATCAAGGAAGATCATCTTCTGGCTGTTTGCGCGCTACTGATGTCCGCCCTGTCGGGCGTTGCTTTCTTTACATGGATACGAAATTTCTGTGCGACAAGGCTGGCGATGATGGCGTCGCTTTTCTATGCGCTGGCACCCTATCATTTCCTGATCAATTTTTATGTACGCGGCGCGATGGCCGAATTCGCCGCCTATATCTGGATTCCACTGATCTTTGCAGGCATCTATCACGTTATTGCGAGCGGCCATCAAAGATGGATTTTTGTTCTTATCGCAAGCGTTACAGGACTATTTTTTACGCATCTATTGACCGCGATGATTATCGGCCCGGCAGCGCTTATCTATGGGTTATATTTGCTTTATCAGAAAAAAACCGAAACTTTGAATAAAATAGCCGTTCTTTCAGGCGCAGGTATTCTCGGCATCGGCATGGCCGCCGTTTATTTCATTCCAGCCTTAATGTTGATGCCGTATATTAACACCGACGGCTTGCGCGCATGGCCCTTGGAAGACAGTTTTTTATATAAGGCGATATTCGATCCTTCAAAATGGCATTATTCTATTTTCCAGACCTTTATCGTGGCGGCAGGATACGGCGTTATCTCCCTTCTTATTTTATTATTCCGCCGTAATTTCTGGGCAGTTATTTCGCTAATTGTTTTTGCTGTTATGAATGGCGCATTGCCCTTTCTTTTCTACGATCCATCCCCCCTCAAGGAAATGCAGTTTGCCTGGCGCTTTTTATCCTTGATGGAGTTTACGACTATTACCGCGAGTATTATCGCCATAAATCGCCTATTGCTGGAAGGCAAAGACCGGCTGGTATTCCTCTTTGGGTTCGTGCTTTTGAGCTGCTGCATTTATTTCGGCTATCTCGTCGAAAAAAGAATGCATAGTATGCGCCATCAGGTTTCGGTTTTGGACTGGACACAAGTGAAAGGGCGTTTCAGCCCGCTTGAATATTTCCCCGCCGGAACGGATTTTCCTCGCGGTCCCGACCAAATGAAAGAACGCTTGCAGCCCTATAAAGATAATCCGGCGCAGGCATGGCTGGTAAAAGGCCAAGGCAAAATTCTGCATTCAGAACGGTCGGGCGATGAATTCATACTAGAAACCGAGTCTATTGAACCGATAATCGTCGCCGTTCATCATTTCTATTTTCCGAGCTGGCAGGCAATAAGCGAAGATGGGAAATCACTCCGTCTAGCGCCCGACATGAAAGACAAGCTCCTTTCCGTCGAGATTCCGGCAGGGCAACACAAAATCACCTTGCGGAGAGTTTTAACCATGCCGGAAAAGACGGGGTTTGGCGTTAGCCTGCTTTGTCTTTTATTGACCGTTCTCTGGCTCTTTTGTAGTGTCCAGATGCGTAAACAAGGCAAGCCGGAAACAATATGAATTTAACCAGATCCGATAAACTGACAATAGGCTGTGCCGGAATTGGAATTGCCGTCGTCACCTTCATGATGTTGCCAGCGATTGTGTTTGGTATGCAGGATGCCCATGACATTCTTTGGCATCTCTCATGGTTTTTATCATTTAAAGACGGATTCGACACCGGACATTTATATCCGCGCTGGGCGGCAGACCAGTTCCAGGGTTTGGGGAGTCCTGTCTTCTTCTTTTATCCGCCGCTGGCGAATTACTTTCACCTTCTGACTGATTTTATAACTTTCAGGATTTTTGAAGCCGATCATGTGCTGGCGATTTCATCTTACCTGATGTGCCTTGCTTCGGGTGCAGGGTTTTATCTTTGGGCCAGAAATTTTGTTGCGCCTCGCTTGGCGATTTTATTCGCCACGATTTATATGATTGCGCCCTATCACTTACTGTCCGATTTTTATCTAAGAGCCGCCGTGGCGGAATTTGCCGCCTATATCTGGATTCCGCTGATCCTGACCGGTATTTATAAAGTCGTTCATGGCGCAAAAGGATATTGGACATTATTATTAATTCTGAGCCTGAGCGGATTATTCCTGACCCACCTCCTGACCGCATTGATCGTTGCGCCGCCGATTGCGCTTTATGCGATTTGGCTTTTGATCAAAACCAGAAAAAACGCGGGCGATAGCATCCGGAAAATCTCTGCGCTTGGCATCTCGGGCGCTCTCGGCGTCGGCCTTGCTGCCATTTATTTAGTTCCGGCCCTGACGATGATGGATACCATCAATTCCGGTGCCTTGCACATGTTCTCGGTGCGCAGCAGCTCTCTCTATGGCGCCATTGCCAATCCATCCGCCAATCTGTATTTCTTCTTCAAATTATTTTTGATCGTATCCGTCTATATCGGTTTACTGATCTATCTTTTCATTGAATTTATTATCAAAAGAAGTGATGCAATTTTCTGGATTATCATCGCAGCTATTTTATGCGTATTCATGTTCGGCTATTGCGGGTTTATATTCGTCAAACCTTCTCCTTATCATAAAATCCAGTTTTTATGGCGCATGATCGTCATGCTGGAATTTGCCAGTATCACGGCCATGGTTGTACTTGCCTCGCATGCCGCGCAGGCACAACGCCGTCGGATTATTATCGTAGCCGTAACGCTGTTTTCCTGTATCGCGGTTTTTCAATGTTATGATATCGCACAAAAATTCAGAGGTATTGGAGAAAGAACATCAATTTTGAATTGGAGCAAGATTCAGGCAAGAATGTCGCCGCTCGAATATTTCCCCGTCGATATGGGGCGGACACGAGATACAGCAAAAGCCCTGCCCGCAGAAAAAAATATATTTTCTGCTCAATTTATCAATGGTCGCGGGCAAGTCGTCGAAGCTCGAAAATCCGGAGATGACTTCATTGTCGATGTGAAAGCCGAGACAGCGGCCACCATCCAAATCAGACAATTCTATTTCCCCGGCTGGGTCGCGAAAGATCAGAACGGTCGGGAATTTACCGTCAAGCCCGCGGAAAAAGGCAAGTTTGTCAGCTTCGATCTTCCTAAGGGCGAATATAATGTCACAATCAGCCGTACAGAAACCAAGCAGGAAAAAATCGGAAAGACGATAAGCCTTATCTCTTTGATCGGCTTGATCCTGTTTATGCTGGTTTTAAAAAAATACGGGCGCAAATAAGATGCTTAAGAATATGGATATGAAACAATTAATCGCTCATGGCTTTGAGCTGGCTCGTTTCGGTATCGTCGGTGTTGCGGCGACGCTGGTTCATCTGGGCGTTGCGTTTCTATTATCGCAGAATACGGATATTCCGCTTATTGCCATCAATATCATGGCTTTTGCGGTCGCCTTCGGGGTTTCCTTTTTCGGGCACCATCATTGGACGTTTCAATCGAAAACGTCAAAAAAAGAAAGTTTTTTCAAATTTTTCCTGATCGCCCTGTCAGGGCTGGCCGCCAGCACCCTCATCCTTTCCATTTTAATTAAACTGGATATTTCAACCGATCTGGTTAAACTTCTTATCTCGATTGTGATTATTCCCGTTGTGACTTACTTGTTAAGCAAGTTCTGGGCATTTCGCGGATCAAAAAGGATGACATCATGACTTTTAAGACACCGAAACTTATTTCTATCGTCTGCCCGGTCATGAACGAAGAAGATGTCATCGAGATGTTTCTGGAAGGCATTCAGCCTGCGCTCGACCAGTCGCTTGGCTTGCTGCCTACCGGCTCGTCCCAAGAGATCGTTTTCATCGATGACGGTAGCAAGGACAAAACGGTTTCGATTATCAAACGGGTTTCCGCAACGCGTCCCGACATCAAGCTTATTCGCCTGTCACGCAATTTCGGCAAAGAAGCTGCTCTGGCAGCTGGCCTCAAATATGCGTCCGGTGACGCTATCATCCCTATCGATGTCGATTTGCAGGACCCGCCGGAGATGGTCGTCAAGCTCATCGAGGAGTGGATCAAAGGCGCACAAGTCGTCAATGCCAAGCGCGTCAACCGCGATTCCGATAGCTGGATCAAGCGTTGCACGGCCAATTTATTTTATGATCTGTTCAATCGTATTTCACATCAGGAAATTCCGCGCAATGTCGGTGACTTCCGTCTCCTCGACCGCGAAGTCGTCGATACGCTAAATGAATTCACCGAGCGCAACCGCTTTATGAAAGCTCTTTTCTCATGGGTCGGATATGAACAGGCAACGGTCGAATATACGCGCATGCCACGCATCGCCGGACAAACCAAGTTTAAGTATTGGAAGCTATGGAATTTCGCGCTTGACGGTATTACCGGATCGACCACGGTTCCGCTTCGCATCTGGACCTATATCGGAATATTAATGGCAGCGATTGCCATCACCTATGCTTTGTTTATTGTTGTCAGAACAATGATTTTCGGCATCGACCTGCCAGGTTATGCTTCTCTGATGGTCGTGATGCTCGCCATCGGCTCGTTCAATTTTATATCGCTGGGAATTCTGGGCGAATATGTCGGCAGAATTTCCGAAGAAGTGCGCAACCGACCGCTTTATATCGTGCATAGCACGGTCGGAATTGAAGAAGAGAAATAAAACCTTTATCAGGCCTTATCATTCAGTCTTTTATACCGATATAAAATTAAAAACGCTGCCAGCGTAAATTGCCAAAAGAACGAACGGCTTAGGAAAACACCTCCAGTTGAAAACGCTACGATCACCATGGTAAGTAAAATTCCGGATGCCAAGGCATTGGATCTCAAACAAGTTAAGCGTTTGACTGGGGAAGATATAGATTGAAATAAAGTCCTTATTATAATGCAGATAAAAAGGATCGTTGCCGGATAACCCATTCCAATAATTAAATCCAGAAAAGCATTGTGAGTGGTGCGTGCTCCAAAACCGATTTCATCGTTAAAGAGTAAAATAAATTCCGACCTTTCAGCCATGCCAAAACCATAGCCGAAGATCGGTTTTTTTAAACTCATCTCAATCAATGGCGCCCATATATTTGTCCGCCCTGTAAGAGTTGCATCCTTTCCAGTTAAGTCGAAAACCAGTTGCAAGATATAAGGTCCCGCGAGGAACAAAACAGCCGCACCGAGAGAAAGAGAGAGAATCAAAACCATAATCCGCTCTGCCGGATTACCAAGACGGTAGATGAAATGAAAACCGATATACAGGAATCCCATAGCAATAAAAGCGACAATGCCGGTTGCCGACTGCGCCATCGCAATAAACAGCAAACAAATCAATAGGGAGATAGCCGGAACGATCATCGGGCGGATGTTCCGTTTTCGGATCTGATCCAGAATTACATAGAAGCCTATCGCAAAAAACGGGGCTGCCGTGTTTTTATGTTCAAAAAGTCCGCGCCATTTACCGGCATGGTTGCCTGACATGATCGCGTATTGCGGCATAGCAACCAGATAAAGCAGATTGGCAAAAGCCATAGCGATGAAGAAATAGCCTAGCGCTTTTAGATAATTCTCCGTGCCGTATTTCTCAATATACACAATGGCCGGAAATGACATGACGATAATGGCCGCAATATATTTTACCGACTCTGTTTTATTCACCGAAATCGTCAGCGACGCTATAGCGCACAATCCCAAAGCCAATATCATAAAATCTTTTAAAGCCTTACGAATGAAAGAATAGTCATTCAAAAGAAAAATATAGGCGGTAAATCCGGCCAGCAAGAAAAGATTCAGTATTTTCGGCAATGTATAATCAATACTGCCCAAAAGCATCTCACTCGTGGGGTAAAACAAGCCGACATTCGACGCCCTGATCAGGGAGAAATAAAAGCAAAGGAGCAAGATAAAATGAGTAATCGGCTTATTCATACCGGTTACGATCTGTAGCTATCCCGCACGGATTTGCGCTTGTCTTGCGACATGGTAATCACGGTTCCGGCTACGGCGCATTCGAGACGCTCCAAGGTATCAATTGCAAAGCACAGGGATTTGACCGGCGTTTTTTTCCAGCGGACGCAAAGAATATTGCGGCTAAGCTTTGCCAGAAACCGCGTTTCCGGAGACGACATAACAGGCGGGCTGTCGAGCAGGATAATATCGAATTGCGTCATCAGGCTTTCTATCAACGATTTCCACTGACCGAAATTCTGGCTCATAATGTTAATATTATCAAGGCGCCCCACACCCATCAGCGTCGCACCTGTCTGTTTGTCTTTATACAGGATATCGGATAATGCCGCGGATCCGCTGAGCAGATCGTTTAATCCCGGCTTTTGCATGAGACCGAATGTATTGGTCAGGCTAGGCTGGGTCACATCAAGATCGATAGCAAGAACTTTGATACCCTCCAACGCCAATTGGCGGGCAACGCTGACCGCTATAGCTGATTTTCCTTCACCGACAGCCGCAGAAGTAAAATTAAAAACTTTGGCTTCGGGATGCTTGTTCAATTCCATACGCAAGAACATTGAAACTGCGCGAATACCCTGCATATAGGCAGACGATGCGGCATGAATGGCGAAGTCCGCATAAGTAATCAGGCCTTTTTCCGGATTGAGCTTTGCTTTCGGTACTGAAGCAATATTCGTTTTACCTGTAATATGCTGCGCCTGTTTACCGTTATAGATACCGTTATGAAGAATATCGATAGCCAAGGCCGCGCCGCAGCCCATACCTATTCCAACGATCAAGGACACGAGCATGATCAGTTTGCCATTTGGACTGGATGGGTAACCCGGGATAGGAGCCGGAGAAATGATACGCGCGTACGGCGTCTGAAATTTATTATCTTCCTGCGACTGCGTTTCTTTCAAGCGCAGACTTAATGTTTCCAAAAACGCATGGTTCGTAGCAGCTTCGCTTTCAAGCGCCGCCAGTTCGATATTATTGCTCTTATATTTATTATATTCTTCTTTCAATTTATCGAGTTGCTTCTCGATATTGGCAACATTGTCGTTTGCGGTCTGGTTTTCACGACGCAGGCCTTCGGCAATGCGGGTCGTTTCCTGACGGATTTTCGAGCTAATTTCATTTACCTCTGCGCGGGCGGTTAACACTTTCGGATGCGACGCGCCGAGCTGGTTTTGCAGGGAGGCCAATTCATTGCGGCTATCCGCTTCTTTTTGGCGAAGCCCCTGTATTAAAGGCGAAGACAGGATTTGGGGAGCAGACTCCAGTTTCTTCGGATCGCTAACAGAACCCATCTGTGCCTGCGTCGCAGCCACATCGGCATTAGCCGTTGTCAATTTATTACTAAGTTCGGCAATATTCTGTTCAATCAAGTCTATCCCACGACTATCGACGATACCGGCGGCTTCGCGATATTTTGCAACTTTCGTATCCGCTTCCATCACTTTTTTCTGGGTTTCAACAACACGAGCCGACAACCATTCATTGGTCATACGGATGGCATCGAAATTGCTGGATAATTGCTGCTCGATATAAAGATTTGTCAAAGTATTCACCACATCTGCGGCGATCTTCGGATTTTTTGCCTGAAACGCGACTTCGATTGCGCGGGATTTCTCCACCTGTTTAACCTTAAGCGCCCCGAGCATACGATCAATCATATTGTCACGCATGCGTCCCAGATTTTCTTTTGAAGGCTCCGTTTCCGGTTTGGCAATTTCAGTTTTCGGCTCGGCTGACAGTAATGTCGGGTTTTGGACAAGGCCCAGCCTGTCAACAACCTTTCCAACGAGATCGCGCGAGGTCAGGACCTGAATTTCCGATGGGATCATCGTGAAATCGTCGTCGGCACTGGTCAGAACAGCCTTGATCTGGACGTTACGTTCCTGATTTTCGATGAGGACTACAGCTTTCGCAGAGTATTCCGACGGCGTCGTTTTATAATAGATAAAACCGAGCAGTAGGAAAGAGAGAATAGCCAATCCGATTAAAACACTATGACGGCGCAGCGTTCCTAAAAGATCATTTAAGGATAACGGCTCTATATGGTCGCTGTGATTTTGTGATGATAGTTGCATATTTTTTTCCTTTAGAACCAACGTCTTTTGATAATAACCGTATCGCCAGGCTGTATCATGTAATTAATGGGCGCGGTAAATGTTCTCAAAACGTCCTTCTCAAGCCGCGTGACTTCGGCGCTGCTCTCATTGGCGCGATAAGTATGACCTCCGGCGACAGCAATCGCCTGCAAGACCGTCATATTAGGAACATAGGCATATTTACCCGGAGTTCGTACTTCGCCCAAAATATAGACGCTGCGATATTCGATCACTTCGACACTGACTTTCGGATCAGTCAGATAGGTGGGCTGTAACTGATTGGTAATCGTTTTTTCAAGGTCGCGCACTGTCAGGCCGGAAGCTTTGATATCTTTTATAAGCGGCATCGAGATCGTTCCTGACGGATCGATGGTGAATTGGCCCGATAGTTCATCCTGACCATAAACAATAATGCGAAGCGCGTCACCAGAACCGAGTACATATCCCTGCTCTCCCATCGCCGACTTCATCGGGACCGATCTGTTTTGCGCACAGGCATTCAGCAGCAAGGGCATTAAAAGAAGCGCCAGAATGATCTTTGTTACTTTGGATGCTTTTGTCATTTTCATGCCGCCTTAAAGTTGCAGTTTCAGAGATAGCGTAATTGTATTTTTATCGTAGCCATCCGCGCCTACGCCGCCTGGATTGCTTTCGGTCTTTTCCGATATGCCGTTATATTGCAGAGTAGTCCAGACATTGGGATTTAATTTATAAGTCAATTCCATGCCGCCGACCACAGCCGTTGTTTTTCCTTCGGAAAATTCCTCGAATTCCTTCTCAATATACCCGATGCTTGGCCGGGCCAATATATTCGGTGCAAGCTCATACGTCATCCCTAGTTCAAACGCTGTCTGTATTTTAGCACCCGAATTCAGAAAGACTTCTTCGACACCGCGGCTGCCGCTTAAAGAAAAAGCGGCTAAAGTTGATGCATCCCAGTTTAAATCTGCCGAATAGGTCAGCGTTTTAATCTCATCGGCTCTTGGATCGTCAAAATTATGCTTTACCTGCCCTATGCGAAACGTCGACCGTGTAACAGGGGTAAAATTGAAGATAGAGCCAATACCTGTCTCCGTTTCATCTGAACCACGACTGATATTAAATGCATCAACTTCCTGATCATAAGAAGTCATTTTATGAGATATATATATAAAAGGGGCAATAATTGAGGTTTGGGGAAATCCTAAAGACAAAGTATTGGCGAACACATCACGATCGCGGCTGCTATTGTCTATCATAGCACCCGAGAAAGACACCGTATCATCATATTCGTAGCGTTCAAATCCTGTCAGCGCGTTGATCTCGATGAAATCCCCTGTCAGTCTTAGGCCCGTGCGCCCTTGCAATAATCTATAAATAGTCGGCTCTGCAGAAATGCGCTCGTCCGGGTCATCACGCCCGCTATGTTGCTGGCTGTAAGATAAAGAAATCGGAATAGCAAACCCCGGATAGACATCGAACCGGCCATCGAATTCGGATCCGTAATCGGTATAACCTTCTTCTTTCAGCTTTTTATAATTGGCATCATCGGCGTAAAAACGTGCGTTTATCTGGTGCAGCGGTAGATCGGACCGAATTTTCAATTCAGGCTTTATGCCCAGTATAATATCTTCCCGTTCATTATCGCTGCGCCCATACACATTATCTGAAAAAGTTGTGTAGGTTTCGATGGAAGGCGCAAATATAACTTCACCCATACGAATATTCTGCGGATCATAGGATGATGAACGACGAGTTCTGACCGAAAGCTCCCGCTCTCTTTGTTCACGGGAAATAGTTTTTTTGTAATTGGATGGCACAGGCGAAAGATTAAGCAATTCTATATTCGATGTATGGCTTGAAGCCGTATTCGAAAGCGATAGGATAGTTACAAAGGTTATCGACTGAAAAATATGCTTTTTCAGTGAAACCCCAGTAAATCTCTTTCCCAAAACTCGAAGCAAAACTTTTCCGACTCAATTCTTATCAGTTAAAATTTTGACGTTTTTATATTTAACACAAGATTCGACATGGCCTTTTTCAAAGCCTGTCGGTTTATAAATTCCAAATTTCAGGAATGGCGGTTTTTTATCATTGAAAATATTCGGCCCTTCTAATGAGCCGGAACCTTTTCCGTCTATTTTCAATAGCAATTCCCCGTCTTCTGTAGATAATTTAGATGTTAATTCAACTTTTTGCCAATGACCCGGCTTTACCGCAACACCATTCAAAACGGGACGAGAAGAGATACTGCTACCGGCTTCGGCACAATTATAACCGAGCGTGCGGGAAACAGGCGATGCGTCCCAACGGTTGAAAGAACGAAAAGTTCCATTAACGACTTCCAAAGACATTACGGGGCATCTCCACTTTTCACCCTCATCAGGAAAAGAATGAATCTGCATGACGCTTTGCCACAATTTTCGCGGCGTAGCGTCCGCAACCTTTATGTCGTAGGAAATACGATTGATTTCGGGCGAGCGCCCAAGATTTGAAATTGAAACTTCACAGCGCTTGCTTTGATCGAGTTTATGAAGGCAAAAATTAAGTGTGTCTTGCCCTTCTTCCTCTGAAAATCTGTAGCTATTCTGTGGGCACTCTATATAGATACGTTCTGGCGATACATTAAAGAAATCTGCCATTTTCGTTTTTATTGCATCTTCTGCCGCAAATGATTTCTGGCAAGGCAATAAAGAGAATAATATTAAAATCAGGAACAGGTTTTTATAATTCATCGTTTAACTGGATAAATTTCTGGAGTTATCTACTTTTACAAGGCTATGCCCTGATATATACTGCAATGCAGTAATTTTTGCACCCCTCTATCTGTAATATTTTGATGTAATTGGCTTTTTTAATGTTTTCAACAAACCACAACCGCAAACAACATACACCAAGATCCGGCGGGCTTATTATTGCCATCGGCGATTTATTTGCCGTAATATTGAGCTTTTGTTGCGCCATGTCCCTGGCTGATTATTTCCCCAATTTCGAACTAGGAACACCACTTTCAAGCCTTACCTACATAAATCCGTTCGAGCGTTATTATCTCTATTTTGCGATCAGTATCGTCCTGCTTTTAATGTTTCTGTCTCACGGGCACTACACGCTGCGTATTCCATGGTGGAACCAGGTGCGTTTGATTACGTTTGGCATTTTATTTGCTGCGCTCGCCGAAGGTGCCGCGAGTTTTACTTTAAGCATAAGATCATCCAGTCTTTTGATTTGTTTAAACTGGGTTTTATTTTTTGGTTTTTGTATTTTTCTGCGCCTGTTATTTTTCAGGATAAGAGCTAGATCGACAAGATGGAATATCCCGACAGTCATCATTGGTGATTCAACCACGGTATCCGATATTCTTTATGCATTTAACGCCGATCCCGGAACCGGATATGATGTGCATACCGTATTCCTGCGCGATAGTAACAATGACCGTTTTTGCATTTCAGATCTTCCGGCGAAGTATGCAAATCTAAAAATTGAAAACGACATCGACCATTATGAGGATTATATCGCCTCTCATCCGGATAATTACTACGTTATCGTTCTCGATACTTTCAAAGGATTAATGCGCGATAAAATCGTCGAAACACTTGCTAATAGCGGCGCCCATTATTCCGTCGTGCCTACCATTTCACGCATGAGTATTTATGAAATGGAACCGCGATATTTCTTCGGTTATGACGTTATGCTGCTTCAGGCACGGACGTCCCTTTCCCATCCGGCATCCCGTTTTGCCAAGAGAACACTTGATTTCGTGTCGTCTTTATCCGGGCTGATTGTATTCTCCCCGATGTTCCTGATTATTTTTATCGCCCTGAAAATGGAAGGCCACAAAGGCAGTATTTTTTATGGCGGCGAAAGGCTTGGGCAAAGTGGAAAGCTTTTCAGATGCTGGAAATTCCGTACCATGGAACCGGATTGCGACTATCTCCTGTATGATTATCTGGCGCAAAACCCCGAAGCAAAAGAACATTGGGATAAATATTATAAATTGCCGAGAGATCCGCGTGTCAGAACCAGAACGGCGCATTTGCTTCGCAAATCCAGCCTCGATGAAATTCCGCAATTGTGGAATGTATTCATCGGGAATATGAGCCTTGTCGGCCCCCGCCCTATTCTTCCGCGTGAAGTCGAGAATTATGGCGAAACGGTACGCGAGTATATGCAAGTAAAACCCGGCATTACAGGTTTGTGGCAAGTCAGCGGCCGCAGCTCGATGAGCTTTCAACGGCGCGTATACTGGGATAGCTGGTATGTCAGGAACTGGTCCTTCTGGGGCGATATCGACATTCTTCTTAAAACTATTCCTGCCGTTATTGTAAAAGACTAGAAAACTCCAATAAAAAACCCCGCCAAATCATGGCGGGTTTTTTCGTATGCTTAAATTCTTAAAGGCCGGAGCTTATGATATCGCTGCCATCGCCGGAGAAGCTGTAATTTACAACTTGACCCTGGCTTGCTGCGTCGATCGCTGCATCCCAGTTGGCGGCTTCAACAACGTTTTCATTCGCGCCAGCTTCAGGCGTAATCTGATCCAGTGAATTGCCAGTGGCATTATTCGTACCATCCGTCTCATCGCCACCAGCTGCCGGGGTGATATCGTTCAAAGAGAAACCTGCATCTGCATTAGCGGCGGCTGGAACGGTCAAACCGGCGATACGCGGTAAGCCACGGATCGTAATGCTGAACCGTCCTGCTACCCCCGGGATACCGGCGATATCGCGGAATAGATCGCTCTGATCAATTGAAGGTGATAAACCAAAGAAGAACAGGCCAAGCGTATCATCATCATTGAAGTGATAGATGCCATTCTCAAGCTGATCATATTGAGTCTGAGTCAGGTTCAATCCCAAGGCTGAGTTCGGAACGAAGCCATCGAAACTGGCATCGATGGCACTAATGATCGTCGGTGTACCCGGATTATAAAGCGCGCCATTGGCAAGCTCTACATAGTACTGGGATTGGCCCGCGAAGATGGTCGAACCGATCGTATTGCCAAGAAGATTGACGCTGCTCAGGCCTGTCGGCTCGAAGTGATAACCGACGCGACCGCCTGTGATCGTATTCGATGCACCTGTGAGGTTGATCAAGCCACTTTCGAAGTTCATCCCGATATCAGAATTCGTTACTTCGTTACCGGAGATATTCACCTGCCCTGCACCCATATCAGAAACATAGACACCTGCTCGTGTTGCATTCGAAATCAGGTTATCGACGATATCTGACAAGATAGAGTTTGCAACGCGAATGCCGTCACTGCCGATTGCCGTATCATCCGGCGTTCCCGCAAGAAGGTCCGGACCCAAGCCAATAAAGTTGGCCTGAACCAGAGTATTGCTGCTTCCGTTCAGATAAACGCCCGCATCACCAATTGCATTCAATGTGTTATTGGTGATTATATTGCCAGTAACCAGTCCTGCGCCTTGGGAGGCAAAGATGCCATGGCGAACAGTATTGGCAACCGTGTTAGAGCCAACCAAGGCATTGCTGGTACCGGCCAGACGAATACCGTCGCGACCGATTGTACCAACGCCCGTACCGACAATATTACCTGTCACCGTTGCGCCATTCGATACCTGGATACGAATACCGTCTTCGGTCGTATCGTTGACAGTGTTATTTGTAATAACATTGTTTGCTCCCGTATTCAAAACGAGAATACCATTACGACCTGTGCCGGTTACAACGTTTGTATCAATCGTCACATTTCCGCCGAATTGCGAATAAATCCCTTCCGTGCCGGTTTCATTGACGGTGTTGCCCTGAACAAGCGCGTTACTTGCGCCAGACAGACGAATACCATCCCAGCTCGTATCGGAAACTGTGTTACCTGTCACGGATGCGCCGTTGCTGTTCAGAAGCTGGATACCGCTGCCCACATTTGGAGATGCGCCCTGCGTTTCTCCAACGGTGTTACCCGTTACAGATGCCCCGTTCGAAGCCTCGATCAGGATACCGTCACCTTTGATATTATTTGTCGCGCCAAGCGTTCCGACATCGTTATCTGTCACGAAGCTATTATTGCTGCCGTTCAGATAAATGCCGTGGTTGCCAGTAGTATCGACTGTATTATTCGACACCGTGTTGTTATTAACCGTCGAGCTGCCAACCGAGACAAAAATACCGTAGCGGTTTGCTTTAGCGACATCGTTATCATCGACAAGACCGTTGCTGGTTCCTGTCAAACGGATACCGTCGCGGCCAATTGTGCCAGCACCAAGACCAACATCATTCCCCGTAACAACGACGCCGTTCGAGGACTGAACGCGAATACCGTCTTGTGTTGTGTCGTTGACAGTGTTGTTGGTGATTTGATTATTCGCGCCTGTATTGATGATTAAAATACCGTTGCGGCCTGTACCAGCGACAATATTGTCATCAATTGTTACGTTACCGCCCCATTGCGAGTAAATACCTTCGGTTCCCACTTCATCGATATTATTATCCTGAACAAGTGCATCGCTTGCACCCGACAAACGGATACCATCCCAGCTCGCGTTAGAAACAGTATTACCCGTTACTGATGCGCCGTTGCTGCTCAATATCTGGATACCGCTACCGACATTTGGAGATACGCCATGCGTTTCTTCAACCGCGTTGTTGTTGACGGTAACTCCGTTAGAAGACTCGATCAGGATACCGTCGCCTTTGATATTATTCGTCGCGCCCAGTGTTCCGACATCGTTACCTGTTACGAAGCTGTTATTACTGCCGTTGAGGTAAATACCATTTGCACCTGTCGTATCTACCGTATTGTTAGATACTGTGTTGTTATTAACCGTTGAGCTGCCAACCGATACGAATATACCGTAACGGTTCGTATTCTCGATATTGTTATCATCGACAAGACCATTGCTGGTTCCTGTCAAGCGGATACCATCGCGACCAATCGTGCCAACGCCAGTTCCGACATCGTTGCCTGTCACCTTCACACCGTTCGAAGATTGAACGCGGATACCGTCCTGCGTCGTATCATCAACCGTGTTGTTGGTGATTTGATTATTCGCACCTGTATTGATGATCAAAATACCGTTGCGGCCTGTACCGGCGACAATATTATCATCAATTGTTACGTTACCGCCCCATTGAGAGTAAATACCTTCTGCGCCGGCTTCATTGACAGAGTTGCCTTGAATAAGCGCGTCGCTTGCGCCAGACAGGCGAATACCATCCCAGCTGGTGTTGGAGACAGTGTTACCTGTCACTGAGGCGCCGCTACTGTTCAGAAGTTGGATACCGCTGCCCACATTGGACATGAGGCTTGAAATATTCGAAACGATATTTGTATCAACAACTGCATCGGCTGAACTTTCAACAAAGATGCCGTCACGGCCTGCGATATCAACAGTATTACCTGAAACGGTTGTTGACTCGCTGTTCTTAACCTTAATGCCGTTCAGCTCGCTGTTGAAAATAAAGTTATTGCTGATCGTTGCATTATCATACCCATCCACGATTATACCGTAGCCGTCGCTTGCACCACTTGCGTTGAGAATTGTAAAGCCATCGACCGTGACATCGTCAGCCGTAATCTGCACACCTGGGGAATTCGGTGTAATTTTTGTCCCGTTAAGTACACCGTTACCTTTTAAGGCGACATTGGCTTTGTTCACGTTAACGGATTCCGCATAAGTACCCGCAGCGACATTGATTGTCGTCAATGCCGTTGCGTCATCCGCAAAAGCAATACTCTGATTTATCTTTCCATTTGCACCGACATTGATAGTCCCGATTTTTCCTGTACCGATTAATTTCGAATCGCCCAACAATGTGCCCGACCGGTTGGAAACAGATGAATTCAAATTGAGCGTATTGGCGTCAACCGTCAGACTGCCATTACCCAAGCGTAAGTTGCGGTTCAAGTTAACAACATTGGATTGAAGAGACAGATTCCAAGACGTCGTGGCACCAAGAACGTTGCTGACATTTATCTCACCGTCCGGCAAGCCGTTCAATAAACCATTGGCGATCGCATTCGCGATAGAATTACCAAAGTTTATATTGTAATTGCCGGATTTTGTGCCGACATCAATAAACTCGTCAGCTTGCAATGTCACATTTCCAAACAGTAATTGAAGCGCAAGGCTGCCGGAGGACATAACATTATTCTGAACCAGACCACCGACAGGGAGCGCGCCGCTATAAATAATCATGAAGCGTGGATCAAGTAAAAGATTACCCATTGCGCCATTCGCGGCGGTCAGATCGGCCAGACCTGCGTAGTTAAGACCTTCGTAGCCTGATACCTCGACTTCCCCGCCGTTACCGGACAAAGCTCCACCGCGAGCTGTAATCAAACCTGAGAAATCCATGATGTTGTCGGCGATCAGATCGATCTTGCCACCATTACCACTCGTAACAGCATTAGCAGAAATCTGCGCATCTTCAGTTACTTTTATGTCTTTACCTTTGACATCGATTTTACCGCCGCCGGTTTTACCGTCAGCTTTCAATTTGCCTGATACTTTAACGGTTGAGTTACTGCCGCCGAGAATGATTTTGCCGCCTTTAACTTCAACGGAAGATACATCGACAATACCGTCCATATTGACAACATTATCGACTGCGTTTTTCGCGGCAGATGCTGTCAATTGGACAGTGCCGCCTTCTGCGATAATCTTGCCAGAGTTGGAGACCAGCGCGGTTTCAAGATTTGAATCAGCCGCGATCTCGATCAAATTATCACCGTAAAGATCGACTGTCGCTTTTTCACCGGAGGCCAGTGTGACGCGGCCAACTTTTGCCTTGATAACGCCGTTATTTACGGCAGTTTTTGCAACGAAACCAGCAAGACCGGCTTCCTGAACATTAATCAAACCATTATTGACGACAGCAGCGTCTGAGATATTGGAGATATCGATTTTGTTTGACCCAGACATCACCTGATCGACATTGATATCACCAGTCGAAGCGATAATGCCGCCTACATCGACAACAGAGTCTCTGCCAAAGATGACGCCGTTTCGGTCAAGAACCATAACCTTGCCATTGGCAATTAATTTACCGAGAATTTGTGTTGGGTCTACGCCTTTGGAATAGACACGGTTAACGGCCAGAGAGTTTGAATTCGGCTGGTAAAATTGTGTCGTCGCATCTTTACCAATGTTGAAACTATCCCAGTTAATAACGGTGCGGTCTGTATTCTGGTGAACGTCAAGCTTGTTCGGCTGGGAATAGTCGAATGAAGCATCTCCGCCTACTACTGTGCCGTTCGTCGGCAACTCACCTGCATCAATCGCGAAAGCATTACCCGGACTTATCAAGGTTCCTGCTGCGAGCATCGCTATCAGGGAAACTTTTCCCGCTAATGATTTAATTGATTTTTTTGTTTGCGGCTGCAGCGACATAGTTTTCAGACCTTTGCTTTTAAAGCGTTATTCGAATTTGAAAATGACTTATAATTTTGGATAACCCCCAGAGCGAACAGCAAAACCGGAATAAAGTTTCAGCCTATTTCGCGATTTTATGGGTATAGCACTAAACTATCCCCATGGTAATGAATTATTAATCATTTTGAGGGTTATGATGTACTGGATTTTTGACATAATAGTCAAGGAATAGATTTTCATATTTGTTCAGGCAGGTATGGTGCGCCCGGAGGGACTTGAACCCCCGGCCAGACCGTTATGAGCGGTCTGCTCTAACCAGCTGAGCTACAGGCGCGAACCAAGGATTTGTATAATATAGAAGATTCAATAGAGCAATTCGTAATTCAAATCTTGTGTAAAGAATAGGCTTTGTGAAAATATGGCACCATGGACTTACTGAGTAAAACAGCTTTTTTATCGACGGCTTTCATTCTGGCAGCATCACCTATTGCCCCGCCCGCACCTCAGCAGTCTTCGATCCAGCGGTATCGCTCGCTTATCGATCAAATTCCCGCATCTGTGACTGCTATAAGCCGCGAACGCCCTAGTTTGCGACATGAAATATCTACTTCTTATAAATATCTCCGCCAGACCTGCCCTGCCATGGCACATGTCGATATTCGCAGCCCTTGGAATCTGGCGAATTGGATGGATAAAAAGATATCCTTGGAAGAATGGAAAGCCGCGCCTTACTCATTCCGGATGAACAGTTTCCGCGCCGTGTCCGTCCAAAAGAATACTGAAGTTAAATTGCGTATGTTGGGAAAGCTCTATGAAAGTATCCCTTCCAATCCCGCTTTTGCCGTTTGGGTCGACGATAAAATCGAAGTATTCAGTAAAAATATTGTAAAAGATAAATTCATAGCCCAAGAAACAAAGCACTGGAGAAAAATCCAAAAGAATGATGTGCGCATAAAAAAATACATTTCTTATGTTGGGAAAATATTTGTCGAAACCTTTATCCCTGATATTAAAGTTTCAATGCCTGATATATCAGTAGAACGTAGGCCAGTCGGATTTATAGGACAATTTCAGCCATGGACAAACAAAATCCGCTTTAATTTTAGCCAAGAAAACATATCGATTAAAAATGCTAAAACGGCCAATGAAGCTATAGCCCACGAATATTTTCATTTCATAGAATCAATTATTCAAGATTTATCTATTAAAGGACTGTTTGCCGATAATAGTGCTTTTAAAGAAATGGGCGAAAAGTTCTTCTACAGTGGTAGATCTGACCTTGCATATGTTTCTAATGCTACTGACATAAATATTTATCAAAACACCTTTAAAGAACGCTGGTCATATCATGTTATGAGAGCTGCAAACCCGCCTGAAGAGATTTATTTTCAAACCAGAACCCAACGCTGGATTGACAATAATCCTTTAACTCAGGATAACAAACATCTCGAAACTGGGCGACTACCAGCTGCATGTTACACAAAATAGCGAGATTAAAATGAGAATACTGATTTGTGCCTCCTCCCGCGACCTAAAAGACATCTATGTCACCGATGCCATCAATCTGGGCCATGGCCTGGGCGAAGCCGGACACGAAGTCATTTATGGCGGGGGCAATCAAGGCCTTATGGCGGTTTGCGCCGGAGCGGCAGCCGCCGCAGGATCAAAGATCGTCGGCATCATTCCGGATATTTTTAACAAAACGTCTCCTGAAGTTCCGCATCCTACTGTTGTGACCGAGCTGGTTGAAAACCTATTCGCGCGCAAAGAAAAAATGCTGTTCGAGTGCGATCTGGTCGTCGTATTGGTCGGCGGAATTGGGACACTGGATGAAATGTGGGAAGCCGCCGCCGCGAACGATATTGAAAGCTATATCAATGAAGCAGGCCTCGTAAAACCTGTCGTTATTCTCAACACGAATAATTTCTTTGAAGGCAGCCGCATCCAGATGGAACGCTGTGTTGAAGAAGGCTGCGTTTCGCCTGAAAAACTTCAGATGTTTCATTTCGTGGAGGACGCCAGAGCCGCACTTGGCATTATTGCCGATTACGCCAAAAACGGAATGCCGAATTTATCCGTCCTGATGAAAAAGAGAGAAGCTGCGGTGGCTTAAAAAGCCTTCTCCCTTCGGAGAAGGTTGGATGAGGGGCGATATTTATTACGGTTACAAGTTCTGACCATCCTCCCTCACCCCGCCCCTCTCCCGGGGGAGAGAGGGAGTAAAAATCTAAACCCGTTCAGGATCGTGCGGCATGTCTTCGGACGGCTCAGAGCCCCATTGCTGATTGCCCGGTAATTCATCTATTTTGCCTAAATTGTCGCGGACATCGCTCATGTGATTAAAAGTCGTATCCGGCAAAGCGCGTAATACTTCCACTGCTTCTTCTGACGCATCCTGATCATAGGCATAGGAAATCAAATCGGCCTGACTGGCTGGAAACTCGACGCCATCGAGAATTTCTAAGATATCGGGAGCTGTTTCGTAACCGGAGCGTGCCATGATGTTGATTCCTTTATGATTATAAAGAACTAACTTACGCACCTAAACTTTGTTCCGTCATTGGGAGCGTAACAAAGCAATCCATGCGGTAGCCGTTTCACCATCTATCGATTCCCAGTCTAATTCCAATGACAAAGCTTATATATGGCGTCCGTGAATGACGTATAAGGATGGCCTGTTGCTCTGGCCCAATTGATTCCTGCTGCAATCAATACATTTTGAAGCTCGGCTTTTTTATCAGGATCGGCAACCGTGCTGCTTGTAACCAAAGTTTCAATCCATGCCGTTTTTTCAAAGGCCGACCAGCTTCGCGATGTGCGCTTTATGGATTCCATATAGATGGCACCTATTGGATTATTATTCTCATTTGTGGCAACGATCATCTCGATATCTTTAAACTTACCCCATTTCTTTGCTGCTAGCATAAAATCGAATTGCCATTTAGGAGGAAGAGAATTGATCGGACGATAGAAATCCGGACGCATGCCTTGATAATCCATGCTGGCTTCGTAAAAAATATTGCTCAAAGTTTTATAATCTTGTGAAACGGCAATCCGGGTCAGAATAGTCATTCAATTCTCCTATTTAGTTAGCAATAACCATAACACCTATTAATCGTCAAGAAAAACCCCGCTTTCGCGGGGCTTTGGATTCTTTAGGTATCAAGGAAGCTTCTCAGCTTACGCGAACGGCTTGGGTGTTTCAGTTTCCGCAGGGCTTTCGCTTCGATCTGACGGATACGCTCACGCGTAACATTGAACTGTTGACCGACTTCTTCGAGCGTATGGTCGGTGTTCATACCGATCCCGAAGCGCATACGAAGGACACGTTCTTCACGCGGGGTGAGTGTCGCAAGAACGCGGGTTGTGGTTTCGCGTAAATTCGACTGAATTGCGGATTCAACCGGAAGAAGCGCGTTTTTGTCTTCGATGAAATCGCCCAGAGATGAATCTTCTTCATCACCGATCGGGGTTTCGAGAGAGACAGGCTCTTTCGCAATTTTCAAAACCTTACGAACTTTATCGAGCGGCATATGCAGACGCTCGGCCAGTTCTTCCGGTGTCGGTTCGCGGCCAATCTCGTGCATCATCTGACGTGAAGTGCGAACCAGTTTGTTGATCGTTTCGATCATGTGAACCGGGATACGGATCGTTCTAGCTTGGTCGGCAATAGAGCGTGTGATCGCCTGACGAATCCACCATGTCGCATAGGTCGAGAATTTATAACCACGGCGGTATTCGAATTTATCGACCGCTTTCATCAGGCCGATATTTCCTTCCTGAATCAAATCGAGGAATTGCAGACCGCGGTTGGTGTATTTTTTCGCGATAGAAATAACGAGACGCAAGTTGGCTTCGACCATTTCTTTCTTGGCGCGGTTTGATTCCTTATCGCCTTTCTGAACGGTCGTTACAATGCGCTTAAATTCCATAAGCGGCAACGAGGCTTCTTCAGCAATAGAATCGACCTGTACCTTGATCGCTGTTACTTCGTTCGGATATTTCTCGAGGAATTTCGGCCAGTGTTTACCCGGCAGCGCCTTAACTTTATCCTGCCATTTTGTACCAAGCAGAGCTTTCTCGTAATTATCAAGGAAGTCTTCACGCTTCACGCCGACATCCATCGCCATGCGAAGGAGTTTGCTTTCCAGACCCACAAGCTCGCGGTTCATTTTGTACAAGCGATCCAGCAATTGCTCGATACGGGCGTTATGAAGTTTAACTTCATCCATATAGCCGACCATCTCGAGTTTCAGCGCATCGTATTTTTTGAGGAGAGCCGGCGTTGCATCTTTGCCCGCTTCGATTTTTTCTTGCTGGGCTTTTTGCAGCTTCTTATAAGTCTTTTTGATGTTTTCAAAAATCGGGAAGACTTTAGGTGCAAGCTCCGCTTCCATAGCCGCCAAGGAAATCGAGTTTTCCTCGTCATCACCAGCGCCAGCAGCTTCACCGCCCTCGCCGCCTTCACCTTCAGTGGCTTCGCCTTCCGCAGGCACAGCAGCCTTCGCAGGTTTTTCTTTTGGCGCAGCCGGGGCGACAGGTGCCACAAAGCCTGGAGCCGGTGCATTGAAACCGCTGGCGTCGCCGCCATAAGTTGCGTCAAGATCGATCACTTCGCGAAGCAGAATATCGCCTTTTACCAAAGCTTCGTACCAAGCAATAATCGCTTCAATCGCGAGAGGCGATTCACAAATACCGCCGATCATGGTTTCGCGGCCTGCTTCGATACGCTTGGCAATCGCAATCTCGCCTTCGCGGGATAGCAGTTCGACCGAACCCATTTCGCGTAAATACATACGAACAGGATCATCCGTCCGTCCGGTATCATCGTCGGAGATGTTACCTTTACCTTCGTATTCTTCGTCGTCGCTCTTTTCTTCTTTGGTTTCCGGTTCATCGGAAACATCATCGGCGCTGTCGACCAGTTGAACGCCGGAATCGGTAATCATCGACATCGCGTCTTCAATTTGATCGGAAGAATGCTCTTCCGCCGGAATCGCATTATTGATTTCGTCATAAGTTAAAAAACCACGCTCTTTACCCTTGGCGATCAGCTTTTTCAGGACTTTTTCAAGATTGCCTTTTTGGCCAGTGACAAGACCAGATTCGGTGCTTGGCTTAACTTCAGCTTTTTCTTTTGCCGCTTTCGGCATTTTGACAGGTTTCTTGGCAACGATAGTTTCTTTAACGGGCATTTCTTTTGATACTGACTTTGGTAGAGGCGCTTTTTCTGGTGTAGGCGCCTTCGTTGTTTCTTTGGTTATCTTTTTTGCGGGCGCGGCTTGTTTCACAAGCTTTTCGTTTTTAACGGGAGCAGATTTTGCGGCTGCTTTAGGAACAGGTTTTGGTGCAGGCTTGGCTGCGGCCTTTGGTGCAGGGTTTGCGGGTGACGCCTTTTTTACTGGAACAGGCGCTTTTTTTGCCTGTGCTTTTGGTGCCTGTTTCGCCGGTTTCTTTGCCGCCATTGCCATGTTTTCCGTTTACCTGAATATTCCGATTCGCCGATTTAACCTGATTTTGCAGAAAAAACAAAGGGGTAGAGGAAGTTTCCAACTGACTTATCAATCGGTTCCTGTATCCTTATCCCGTTGCATTTGCTGAAGCGCGAACATACGGCTTTCATTCTCGGGGGTCATTGAAAGACGAAAAACCGCCCGCGCAGAATGAATATCTTCCGCGAGACGAGATCTCTCCCAATTTTCCCACAAGTCTTTTAAGCCTTGCAGCGCTGTTTCCGGATTGGCATCGGGTCGGCAAAAGCCAGCATGGAGGTAAACGCGTTCGTGCGTAAGTTTCATTGCAATATCGGCCAATCCGACATCACTTAAATGGAGGCTAAGCGCTTGTTTGTCAAGGCTTTCCGTATCCTCGCCCGCCAAATAATCCAAAAGCGCACTGAAAAGCCGTGATAAGTCCGGCTCGTCAATGGGGAGCTGGATCAACTGTTCGGCGAAATGAGCGTAGAGAAATGGATGGTTAAGTATCGCCGTTAGCACGATTTGCGGCACGAAATCCTGTTTCTTACGAATAGGCGGCAATGTAATGGACGGAGCCAAACTCTTCTTTTGAAAAGAATTTTTATTTTTGAAACTTCCCGTATCGAAAAACAGACTGCGAGTCTTTTCTCGAAACGCCTGTTTGTAATGATACTGGACGGAAGAATCCTGAATTTTTGCCGCCAAACCGTCGAGGAGCGCCGTCAGCCCTGCCCGCATTTCCGGCGAGGAGAAGTCTTTCCCTGCCGTGTGATGCGTCCATAAAAAATCCAGTAATGTGAGCGACTTAGCTAATTTATCTTCGAAGGAGCTTAAGCCTCGTGACGAGATAAATGTATCAGGATCTTCTCCTTCCGGCAGGAAAGCAAATTTCACGGACTGATTTGATTTAAGCAGTGGCAGGATACGATCCGCCGCCCTCACCGCGGCACGATAGCCCGCATTATCCCCATCAAAACAAAGGACTGGCTCTTTTCTTTCATGCGGAATCATTTTCCACAAGACAGAAATCTGGTCCTCAGTCAGCGCCGTACCAAGCGGCGCGACCGCGCCTTTCAATCCTGCCTGATGACAGGCAATGACATCCATCTGACCTTCGACAACCAACAGCGTATGATCGTTGGCAGCCGAGCGAGCATGTTGCTGAGCATATAACATCCGTCCTTTATGGAAGAGCGGCGTATCGGTCGAGTTGATATATTTCGGTGGTTTTTTGGTCGGGTCTTTTAATGGGCGAATATGTTCAGGCAAAACGCGACCGGAAAATGCAACGATCCGCCCGCGCATATCGGCGACCGGAAACATGACGCGGTCACGAAAAAATCCGTACGGCTCGCGGCCAGTCTGGCTCGGGCGAAGCACAGAGGATTCGATCATCTGGGCGTCGGTATAGCCCTTCTCTTTCAGAAATTTCCGAAGGCCCTGATCATCAGCAGGCGCATAGCCAAGACGAAAGCCGGAGATTGTCTCTTCGCTTAAACCTCGCTTGGTAAGATATTCCAAAACCTCACGATTTTTACCTTCACGCAGGCGATCCTCAAACCATTTGCAAGCATCTTCCAGAAGCGAATGCAGGCTCTTCTCGGTTTTAGCTCTTTCGATAGCCTCGGGAGATTGTTTGGGAACCTGCATCCCCGCTTGCGCGGCCAGCGATTCCACAGCTTCAATGAAAGACAGATTGTCGCTTTGCATGACAAAGCCAACCGCATCGCCGTGCGCACCGCAGCCGAAGCAGTGATAAAACTGCTTTTCGTCGTTTACATAGAAGGATGGCGTTTTTTCATGGTGAAACGGACAACAGCCTTTGAACTCCCGCCCCGAGCGCGCAAGCTTGACCTTCCGCTGAACGATTTCAGACAGGGTCAGGCGATCACGAAGATCTTCGACAAAACGCGGCGGGATGGACATGGGAGGTTTATAGCAAGCCTATCAATAAAAAAGCCAGAAAGAAGCTAGCCCCCAAGCTTCGCCTTAATCACAGCTCCTGCCTTACCCATATCGAGCTGACCTGCGTAATTGGCTTTCAATTCAGCCATGACCTTGCCCATGTCTTTGACAGATGTTGCGCCGACCTTGGTGATGACATCGCCAACGACTTGCTCAATTTCAGCATCGGATAATTGCTTAGGCAGAAAGGTTTCAATCGCCTTGATCTCAGATTCTTCTTTTTCAGCCAGTTCAGGGCGGTTGCCTTCGCGGTAAACTTTGGCGCTTTCGGCACGCTGCTTGATCATTCCCTGCATCATGGATAAAATCTGGGCATCGCCGATTCCGTCCTGATTACCCTTCACGCGGTCTTCAATATCGAGATCTTTCATCTTTGCCAGAATCAGGCGAGTTGTGGAGAGCATCATCTCATCCTTGGCTTTCATGGCTTCTTTCATGGCGGTGGTAATTTCGGCACGTTTTGACATTTAAATTCTCCTGAACACTGATTTCGCAGAAAAAGAGGTGAACATCAAGATTCATGTTGTACAAGACATCGATTTTCGTTATTAAAATCGCTTTCTAGTGCCTTACAAAAAGAAAGACGCTAGATCATGGCTGAAACAGCAAAACTTAAAACTTCCCAGCAACCAAAAGATGCGACCGGCGTCATTGTTCTCAATGACGGGACCGTTCTATGGGGCAAAGGCTTTGGCGCGGAAATAACCCGCGTCGGCGAAATTTGCTTTAACACGTCAATGACCGGATATCAGGAAATCCTGACCGATCCCTCCTATGCCGGACAGATTATCGCCTTCACCTTCCCCCATATCGGTAATACAGGCACAAACGAAGAAGATATCGAAACCATCAATCCGGCAGCTTGCGGGTTAATCGTGCGCGAAGATGTGACCAATCCATCCAACTGGCGCTCAGGTAAACATCTCGATGCATGGCTGAAAAGCTATGACTTGCCGGGAGTTTCCGGTATTGATACCCGCGCCCTAACCGCCTGTATTCGCGATATCGGCGCACCGAACGGCGTCATTGCTTATAAAGCCGACGGCAAATTCGATCTCGATGCTTTATTCAAACAAGCGCAGGAATGGCACGGCCTCGACGGGCTCGATCTTGCCAAGGATGTTTCATGCACGCAGACTTATTTCTGGGATGAAACTTTGTGGGATTTAAAAGACGGCTACGGAAAGCAAAGCAATGCTGAATTCAATGTCGTTGCTATCGACTACGGCGCAAAGCGCAATATCTTGCGCTGTCTCGCGGCCAGCGGGTGTAAAGTCACTGTCGTTCCGGCTTCTTCAACTGTCGAAGATATCATGACTCACAAACCGGATGGCGTCTTCCTCTCCAACGGCCCGGGCGATCCGGCAGCGACAGGTAAATATGCGGTTCCGGTTATTCAGGAATTGCTTGCCAACAACATGCCAATCTTCGGGATTTGTCTGGGTCACCAGATGCTGGCGCTCGCGCTCGGCGGCAAGACTGCAAAAATGCATATGGGCCATCGCGGCGCGAACCAGCCGGTGAAAGATATCCAGACTGGTAAAGTCGAAATCACTTCACAAAACCACGGGTTCGAAGTTCTACCGGAAACATTGCCATCCAATGTCGAAGTAACCCATATTTCCCTCTTTGATCAGTCGAATGAAGGATTACGCTGCAAAGACAGACCTGCCTTCTCAGTTCAATACCATCCCGAGGCTTCGCCGGGACCAATGGACAGTCATTATCTGTTCGGGCGGTTTGTTGATATGATCCGTGACCATAAAAAGAGTGCATAATTATGAGCCTTTATAATTCAATGATCAAATCCGGGCATTTCTTCTTTCGTTGGAGAAGCTACATCCCTCTTCTTCTCATTCCGCCAATGGCAATCGCCTTCGAAGAAAGCACTTATGTCGAAGAAGCTATAGGCGATGACTTCGAAGACTTTGTTGTGCTCATTTGTTTTATGATTTCCTTGATTGGCCTAGCTGTTCGTTGCTTTACCGTCGGCTTTATCCCGGGCAGCACATCAGGCCGCAACACCACCGAACAACGCGCGGAACACTTAAATACAAGCGGTATGTATTCCATCGTCCG
Source organism: uncultured Micavibrio sp. (assembly GCA_964633355.1). GTDB lineage: Bacteria > Pseudomonadota > Alphaproteobacteria > Micavibrionales > Micavibrionaceae > Micavibrio_B. The sequence continues at coordinate 1,655 of CAZWGO010000002.1, read as the reverse complement.
CAACCCGCTATATCTTGGGAATTTTATCATTATTCTTGGCGTCATTCTGTCAATCAAAGTGTGGTGGCTGGTTTTAATTTTCTCGCTCGTCTTCTTTATATACATGGAGCGCATTATCCTTGCTGAAGAAAAATTCCTGCATGATAAATTCGGTGAGCGCTATAACACATGGCGGGAAAATACGCCGGTGATCATTCCGCGCTTTAAACAGTGGAGCGCGCCGGAAATGACATTTTCATGGAAAACTGTTTTGAAACGGGAATATCCGGGCCTATTGGCTGTTGGAACTGCCTTTCTTATCACCGAGATGATTACGGACCTTGTTATCGAACGTGAAAATTTCTGGCTATGGCTGGAAGATGATATTATCTGGCCGGTTATGTTTGGGATCATTTTGACCGTTGCACTTACCTTGCGCTATCTGAAGAAACATACCAGCGTTTTGAAAGTCGAAGGTCGATAGGAATGGCGCATTCACTCCTTACAGGCTTTCAAAAATTCCGCGCGGCCCATTACGAGTGCGATGGCGGGCTTATGCCGGAATTGGTGGAAAAAGGTCAATCACCGGATTATTTCGTCATTTCCTGTATTGATAGCCGGTCCGACCCGGGAACAATTTTTCAACCGGAACCAGGGACATTTTTCGCCCATAAAGCCATGGGCGCGATTGTTCGCCCATACAAAAAAGGCACGGCTCTTGCCGCCGCACTGCAATTTGCACTCGAACATAACAACACAAAAGAGATTATCGTTCTCGGCCATACAGGATGCGGCGCGATCAAGGCCCTTGTCGAAAAAATCGACGATGAAGAAATATCGAGCTTCGTCGATGTCGCAAAATCGGGGCTGGAAAAAGCCAAGCGCAATTGCGACGCCATCAGTTGCAGCCATGATGAGCTTTTGCGGCATACGGAAGAACAGATTGTATTAGAGAGCGTAAAAAACTTAGAGACATACCCTAGTGTACAAAAGGCTTTAAAAAACAAGAAAATTCTAATTAAAGCATGGTTATTTGACATGCTAAGCGGCCAGTTGTTAGAGTTCTCTACTAACGAGAATAATTTTATTGAGTTAATGGAGTAAGAAATGCCGCACATTATTATTGAACATTCAAAGGGTATTCTGACACAAATTTACAGAGACTCCTTTATGAGAGATATTCACAACTCGATCGCAGGAATGCATGGTTGTGAATTAGGCCGTATTAAGACCCGCGCCATTGAATATGATTCTGGTCGAACTTTTGTTGGTGAACACGGGACATTTGCCGAAATGGTTCACATCAATTTAAAATTAATGCCCGGTCGCAGTGACGAAGAGAAGACCGAACTAGCTCAAGCTTTGTATCAGGCGGCAAACACACATGTTCCAGCTGATAAATTTCCCAACCGTTCCCTGACCGTCGAAGTCAGCGAACTGCACGGACCATCTTACCGGCCATAATATCCGGTAAAACTTAGGAAAAACATCTAAAAAATCGTTGCGCAAGCAACGATTTTTGCTTATTCAATTGGCTTCAGTGCCCATCTTCAAACGTAAGAGTAAACATGCCCAAACGCACTGATATTAAAACCATCTGCATCATTGGCGCCGGACCTATTGTCATCGGTCAGGCCTGCGAATTCGATTATTCCGGCACGCAAGCCTGTAAGGCT
>CAZWGO010000001.1:86547-229995 GCA_964633355.1 uncultured Micavibrio sp. | reverse complement strand
CCATTTACGATATTCCTGTCCAGTTTTCCGCCGTACTTGGCCGATCCAATATGAAAGTTTCGCAGCTTTTGAAACTGGGCCGCGGTGCTGTTGTCGAGCTGGATAGGAAAGTTGGTGAAGCTATAGATATTTACGTCAATAACCGCCTTGTGGCCCGCGGCGAAGTCGTCGTCGTCGAAGATCGTCTGGGCGTTACCATGACCGAGATTGTCAAATCCGATCAAGGCTAATAAACTCAATACTCCTATCAACCAAATCAGGTAATACTTCATGCGTCTTATGATCGTTGGGCAATTAGAGGGCTATATAAGCGCGGCGGGTAAAATCGCCTTAGCTCGCGGCGCCAAGGTTTTGCATTGTGAAGATGCGGAGACCGCCCTCGGCGCGCTGCGCAACGCCAAAGGCGCCGACGTCATCATGATCGACGTCAAACAAAAGATCGGTGAATTTATTCAGGCCCTTAAGAACGAACGTATTTATGTGCCTGTCGTCGCTTGCGGTATCGGCACTGATGCCAGAACCGCCGTTAAAGCCATTCAGGAAGGCGCGAAAGAATATGTTCCCCTGCCGCCGGACGCTGACTTAATCGCGGCGATCTTAGAAGCCGTCACTCAAGAATCCAATGCAATGATCGCAAACGATCCGGCGATGAAAAGCGTTCTCGCTGTCGCCGATAAAGTCGCCCCATCCGAGGCCACCATTTTGATCACGGGCGAGTCAGGTACCGGCAAGGAAGTCATGTCTTCCTACATCCACCGTAAATCCAAGCGCGGTAACGGGCCGTTTATCGCGATCAACTGCGCGGCCATTCCCGAAAGCCTTTTAGAGTCCGAGCTTTTCGGCCATGAAAAAGGCGCTTTTACAGGTGCGGTTTCGCGCCGTCTTGGTAAATTCGAAGAAGCCAATGGAGGCACTTTGCTCCTTGATGAAGTTTCTGAAATGCACCCGCTTTTGCAATCGAAACTTCTTCGTGCCATTCAGGAACGTGAGATTACCCGCATCGGCAATAACGATGCCGTTAAAGTCGATGTCCGTATTATCGCGACATCGAACCGCAATCTGGAAGAATCCGTTTCCAAAGGCGAGTTTCGCGAAGACTTATATTTCCGCTTGAACGTGGTTAATATCCGCCTGCCTGCGCTGCGTGAACGTAAGAGCGATATCGCTCCGCTCGCTCAATTCTTTGCGGAGAAATACGCTGAGCTGAATGGCGTATTAAAGAAAAACCTATCTGAAGAAGCCAAGGTGAAAGTGACCAATCACCATTGGCGCGGCAATATTCGCGAACTTGAAAACACGATGCACCGGGCTGTGCTTGTCTCGATGGAAGACGATATCGAAGCCTCGGCGATCAATATTCAAGGCAGCATGGCCCAGGCCAATGCCCCTGCCGCGACTAAAGCACCCGATCCTGCAGGTGTTTCTTCCGCTGCAGCATCGACGCCTTCGGTGCAAAACCCGGGAGCCGTCGAAAACCTTGTTGGCCGCACTATTGCCGAAGTCGAACGCGATATGATCATTAACACGCTCGATCATACGCTGGGCAACCGCACCCACGCCGCCAATATTCTTGGCATCTCTATCCGCACTTTGCGCAATAAACTCGCGCAATATAAGGATGAAGGTCTGGATATCCCGGAAGCGGGCTGATACCGCACCGCAATAGCGGCATCGCAGCACATCATCTTCTTCCAGACCGATTCGAATCGCGATAGCATCTTTTTCATGAACAGAGAAATCGCAACTTTACTCGCGCTGCGCATTACAGGATTTGTCATCCTGCCTGCTGCTTTCTGGCTTTTCCTGATCGGAATTTTAGCAGGCTTTTAAAACCGGCATCTCATTGCGACTAACCGTTTCCGGTAACGGCAAGCCTTCGCGTTCAAGAACTTCGATTATTTCGTTCATCCCGCTTTTCAACGTATATGTCCCCATATCCTGACCAAGGCAGCATTCGATATAGACCTCGGTCAAAGAACCGATCGCCGTCATTCTTTTGATACTGCGGGAAGGCAGAGCTGCCGCCTTTGACACGCCTTCCGCCACCAACTGGCGGGAATAGCCGTTATAGATGCAGGTAATTCCGCCATCTTGCAAATCGGCTATCAGCCGTACCCAGCGAAAATAGTTTAAATGAGTGGCTTCAAGCGGTACGTTCGGGTCTTTGTATACGGTCATTTGTCTTTACTCAATAAAAAACAGAATTGATGCTTATAAAATATGGAAACAAAAAGCAATAGATATAACCTACATTCTAGCTATGTTTTCCGCGCGAAAGCGGGGATCTTCTTGGTTTTAGACCCCCGCTTTCGCGGGGGAAGCATAAATCTAAATGCTATTGGTGATTTGGTTTTCTTATTAACGAAACTGGGTTAGAATCAACAGAATGCCGCCACCGTCCCTGCCCGCCAATATGAACAGCCCTAAATCTGCCGCCAGCGTCCTGCTTCGCGGAGATTTCGCGCTCGCGCTTGGCATTGTCATCATTCTGATGTTCATGATGGTGCCGATGCCCCCCGCCATCGTTGATATGGGACTCGCCGTTTCCATTACAGCGTCGATGATGGTTTTGATGATAACGCTATTTATCAGAAAGCCTTTGGAATTCTCGACCTTTCCGACGATCCTGCTGATTACGACCGCGATGCGGCTTGGCCTTAATATCGCCTCGACGCGTTTGATTTTATCGGAAGGCCAAACCGGTAAGGATGCCGCCGGTCATATCATCGAAGCCTTTGGCACGTTTATGATCCGCGATAACTATGTCGTCGGCGGTATCGTCTTCTCCATTTTGATCATCGTCAATTTTATCGTTATCACCAAGGGTTCGGGACGTATCGCGGAAGTCGCCGCGCGTTTCAGCTTGGACGCCATGCCCGGCAAACAAATGGCGATCGATTCTGACATGTCGGCGGGCCTCATTACCGAAGAAGAAGCCAAGACCAAACGCTCTGAATTACAACAGGAAAGCACTTTCTTCGGGGCCATGGACGGTGCGGCGCAATTCGTGCGCGGGGACGCAATCGCCGGACTTTTGATTACATTCATTAATTTGATCGGCGGAATTATTATCGGCTCTTCCGTGCATGACATGTCGCTTGCAGACTCCGCGCAAACTTATACCGTTCTCTCTATCGGTGATGGCTTGGTGTCGCAAATTCCGGCATTGGTCGTGTCGGTCGCGGCGGGTCTTTTAGTGTCCAAAGCCGGTGTCGAAGGCTCGGCTGATGAAGCCTTGATGGATCAGTTCAGCCGTTACCCGCGTGCCTTGGCCGCTTCTTCAGGCTTGATCCTTGCCTTCGGCCTGATCCCCGGCATGCCTCTTTTGCCCTTCGTATTTTTATCTGCCGTGATCGGATTTATCGCGTACCAGTCTTTCAAACGCGATGAAATTATCAAGGAAACGAAAGTCGCGGATCAGCTTGCGATTACGCAAGCCTCAAAGCCTGCCGAGGAACCAATTTCAAAATCACTCGCCATGGATACGATCCGCCTCGAACTTGGCTATGCTCTTTTGCCGCTTGTTCAAGGAGAGGCCGGTATGCGCCTGCCCGATCAGATCAAAGGCCTGCGCCGCCAGCTTGCCGAAGACATGGGCTATATTCTTCCTGCCGTTCGCATTCAGGATAATTTGCAACTCCCTGCGAATGTTTACACCGTGCGCATCAAGGAAATCGAAGCAGGTCGCGGCGAAGTCCGCCCGGGTATGCTGATGTGCATGGACCCTGCAGGCGAGCCGATTGCCCTTCCCGGGGAAAGCACGGTCGAGCCTACCTTCGGCCTGCCCGCTATGTGGATCGATGAACGCTATCGCGAAGAAGCTCATTTCAAAGGCTATACAGTTGTCGATACTTCGACAGTCGTCACGACGCATATTACCGAGATCATCAAAGACAATATGTCCGATCTTCTCTCCTACAGCGAAACGCAGCGCCTGCTGAACGAATTGCCGCAAGAATACCAGAAACTTGTCGCCGATGTCGTGCCGAACCAGATCACGGTCGGCGGCTTGCAACGCGTATTGCAAAATCTTGTGTCCGAGCGCGTCTCGATCCGCGACTTACCAACCATCCTCGAAGGCGTTGCCGAAGCCACGACTTATACCAAAAATGTCGGCTTGATTACCGAGCATGTCCGGGCCAGATTGTCGCGCCAGATTTGTGAAGCCAATCTCAATATTCACGGCCATGTGCCGCTGGTGACTTTATCACCGCGCTGGGAACAGGCTTTTGTCGACTCTCTCATTGGCGACCGCGAAGATAAACAACTCGCCATGGCTCCATCTATCCTGCAGGAATTCATCACCAATGTCCGCTCGGTCTTCGACCGCTTTGCATCAAGCGGAGAAAGCCCCGTTCTTTTAACCTCGCCCGGTATCCGCCCCTATGTGCGCTCGGTGATCGAACGCTTCCGCCCACAAACCGTTGTCATGTCGCAAAACGAGATTCATCCCAAAGCGCGGATTAAAACATTGGGGAATGTTTAATCTCTTTATTGTCATCCCTGCGAAAGCAGGGATCTCACCTTTTAAAAACACAGCAAAGAAATCTTCGCTCCTTCGGACCTTCGCGTTAAAATTCTCTCGTCATTCCGGCGGAAGCCGGAATCCAGATAGTCCGGATGTCTCTGGATCCCGACTTTCGTCGGGATGACGATATGTGTATGCTGGTCGCATGAAACTCCATTCCCTCATCCCCGAACTCTGCGTATCCAATTACGAAACTAGCCGGAAATTCTACGTCGATATTCTAGGCTTCCAAATTCTCTATGACCGCATCGAAGAAGGTTTTGCGATGTTGGAATATCAAGGCTCGCAATTGATGATCGACCAAATTCCGGTGGGTGGCTCTCGCTGGCAAACCGGCGACATGCAAAAACCTTATGGACGTGGCATTAATATCCAGATCGATACCGATAATGCCGAAACTCTTCGCGATAAAATCATAAAAGCTGGATATAATCTTTTCATGGACATCGAAGAAAAATGGTATCGCGCCGAAGATAAAGAACTCGGTTGCAGACAGTTTCTCGTTCAAGACCCTGACGGCTACCTCCTCCGCTTCGCGCAGGATTTAGGCGAGCGAAGTCTCTAGGAATTTTGATGCTATATTCTTTGCTTTCCTCTCCCCTTTCAAGGGGAGAGGATTAAGGTGAGGGGTTGGTGCGGCTATGCATAAAACAACCCGCCCTTTTGCTACAATCTCAATCCCCCCACCCGCCCCCCCCCATGCATGGGGTGAGGAGGATAAAATTATCATTTAAGCATGCTGCGGATATTGGTGACGCTTTTCATTGATTTATTTCTAAAACGCCGTCATGCTTCTATCGTTAGGCTTTATCCTGAAAAGCCACGCCGTCTTTCGGTCACCCCCAAGGTGCACGGCGGGGACCGCCTCTTTACTCCCTCTCCTTTAATCGTTCTTCCTCACTTCGTAAGCGAGAGGGATAAACATGCCCTATCCCTTCAAATCGACGAACGAAGTAGTCAGAATGACAAACGAAATAGACAAAAGTTAAGAAAGAGCATCACACATCTTTCTATGCGAAGGCTACGAAGGAAATTGTAAGGCCTCTTAAAAGATACGAGCAAACTGAGAGACTCCCCCTTAAGCCCTTGATTCTTATAATGACGAAATCATTGTTCATATCCCGCGCCGCATCACATTCTGCCTCTCATCGATATAGTATTTTCTGATATTCTGGAACGAATCATAATAGCTATGCGTTAGGAGCATGGTGAATTCTAACAGGAAATACGATTTGGGCTTTTTGACAGAAGAATGGAAATCAGGAAATTCTAATAATGATAATATTTTGTCATCTAACAACCCTGCAGAAAACCAAAAAACCCTGCAAAAAGTTTTAGCGAATAATCCCATAGCCCTGAACGGCCTCCCTGTTTCGGATATAACCGACATACTTGAAAAAGTTTCCGGCTTACCAAGTCCAGATAAAAAAGTTCTCCTCGCTATATACAGCGCCTATAGTTTTGATAGCAGCAAGGAATATAGATTGCTGGAAATAGACCAGCGCATAGAATTTCTGGCGACGCTTTTAAATCACCCTAAACTCTTATCAGAACCCAAAAACTGGCAAAATTTATATAGAGAGCAGCGGGAAGCACTTGCACTTGAATTGATGAGTGCGCAAACAAATGCTTATAATTTTTCCAGCCCCAGTCTTGTTTCTTTCGACAAACCTGCTGAAGGCCCTTTAGGCAAGCAGATCATTTCAAGTGGATTTTATGAATGGTCTTCCCACAGTGTTAATTATAATTGCCATACCCAAACCCCGGAAGAGCTTGTCAGCTGCTATTACCAACAAAGTCAGGCAAAATTTCTAACAACCATTGCCCATGAACTCGAGCACGCCAATCAAAATACTCTGGCCGATCGATTTCTCGAAAACGATATTGAAAGTGAAATTCGCGACATAGGACGTATTTTTCATTTCAGCATGAAAAAAGGATATATTCTAAAAACAACGGATGGTTTTACGCTTGAAGAAACAAAGAAAAATCCTTCCGAACAGCATGCCTATGATTTTGAAAAAGACATCGAATTATTCCTGAATGGAGATACTAATAGCCGGAGGAAAATCATCGAGGAGTTAATTGAAAAAAGAACCCAATTAACAGCTATCATCCCTGCATATGCCTTTCCTCAAAACTATCCCCAGCCCTCACCTGCCTGCCAAGCATAAAATTTGCCAAAACCCTGCTCATCCGATAGAAACTTGTGCTTATGGCACAGGCATCATTAAAATCTCTTCAAAACATCGTTCAATCCGCTTTGGATCCGTCCAAGGCCGCTGTCATGGCGACTAAGCTGGGCCGCCGTTTTATGGACCAGAAGGGCTCGCTATCGGACGCCGACTATAAAAAATGGCTGGAAGCTAACGCCATCGATATGGACGCCTTTTTGCAACGCTTCGATGCAACGATGGTGTCGGAAGCCAAACAATTCACTCAGCATCTTTCGGTCACAGCAGATGCGGTTCTTTCAAAAATTCCGCACGATCTCGGCGGCGGCGGCGGCGTACCGTTTCTTTATCTGATCACGCGTCTTCGCCAGCCAATGGTCGTTGTCGAGACAGGTGTTGCCGCCGGTTTTTCCTCGGCGACGTTTCTGTCCGCCTTGGAGAAAAACGGCAAAGGCCATCTTTATTCCTCGGACTTTCCTTATTTCCGTCTGAAGAATCCGGAACAATATGTCGGCGTGGTCGTCGATAAGAATTTAAAAGAGCGCTGGTCGCTGCTGCTTGAAGGGGACGATTCAAACCTGCCGGTCATCTTGGCCCGCGCCAGCCGAATCGACATCTTCCATTATGATTCCGATAAATCCTATAAGGGCCGCAGCCGCGCCATGCGCCTCGTCACCCCGCGCCTCGCGCCAAATGCGCTGATTATCATGGACGATATTCAGGACAATTGCCATTTCCACGACCTGCTTGCCCAGCACAAAGGCAAACCATGGCAAGTCATTCGCTACGACGGCAAATATATTGGCGTCATAGGTCAAATCTGAGTCATAATTAACACAACTTGTCGTATCTTAACTTTTCGTTAAGATTTCGCGTGTCAGGCTGGAATCTCTCATGTATATTTATAGCGAATCGAGTTCCGGTTATTCACCATGCGACTAAAGTCGTTTTATGCAAAAACAATGGCAGAGGCTATGCAGCTTGTACGTGAGGCCCTAGGCGAGGATGCAATAATTATTGCGACCCGTGAAGAACAGGGCGGAAAAAGCGTACGCGTCACAGCAGCTGTCGAAGATGAAAAGATCGCTTTTGACTTAAACAAAGGCGCGACTGCTGACGACTGGCTGCAATACGACGATGAGGAATTAGATGATGATAATCTCGCCGAAGCTTTGATCGATGTCATGTTGAAACATGTCGTTTCCGAAGAAGTCATGGACCAGATCGTTTCCTGCGCTTCCGTTATGGGCGTTGAAGAACCGCATGTCGCGCTTGTAGGCGCGTTCGATACATTGTTCAGTTTTACGCCTCTCCCGCAAAAAGCCTATAAAAAAGCCTTGATGTTTGTCGGCCCGCCGGGCGCGGGCAAAACACTAAGTCTCGTCAAGCAAGCGACGCGCTGTGTCATGGAAGATTTGAACGTCGCAATTATTACGACAGATACATCCCGTGCCGGCGGCCTCGAACAATTGCAGGCCTTCACAAAATTACTGCAGATCGATCTCAAACGCGCGCGCAATGCGAAAGAATTAACAGCCGCTCTCGATGGATTGAAAGCCGATCAGATATTGATCGACACCGCAGGGCTTAATCCGTTTGACCGCGAAGACATGAAGCTCCTGGCACAATTAATCGCCGCCGGTGATATCGAGCCCGTTCTTGTCCTTCCTGCTGCGATGGATTCAAGCGAATCCGGCGAAATTGCCCGCGTTTTCTCTGCGCTCGGCGCACGCCGCCTAATCCCGACACGCCTCGATATGGCACGCCGCCTCGGCGGTTTGATTTCTGCCGCTCATCAGGGTGGCCTCTCTTTTGCAGATGCTGGTATCGCGAGCCAAGTTGCCGACGGCCTGACGCCTTTGACACCAAGAATTCTGGCGAATTATTTTATGCCGAATAAAACAGTTTCAACTATTTCTGAACAAGCAAAAAACACTTCAACTAAGCGCAGAACGCGCAGAACGGGATGAGAAAACAATGAGCGAACAGAACACTGTGGCGATAGACGCCTCCATCGACAACCCTCTATCGCCGTCTTTCCGCCGGGGCACGAACATCATAGCGGTCGCCTCTGGTAAAGGCGGCGTCGGCAAGACGTTCTTCTCGATCACGCTGACGCAGGCTTTGACCCGCATGGGCAAGCGCGTTCTCCTCTTCGACGGAGATCTGGGCCTTGCCAATGTGGACGTTCAACTAGGTTTAATGCCGAAACGCGATTTGAACGATGTCATTCGCGGACGCCTGTCGCTCGATAAAGTCATCCAGCCTTATGAAGACGGCGGTTTTGACATTATCGCAGGCCGTTCCGGTCAGGCATCCTTGTCTGCGCTGCCATCCCAGCGGCTCGCTATGCTTCGCGATCAGCTTTTGGAAGTATCCGAAAAATACGATGTAGTCGTGATCGATCTGGGCGCTGGCGTTGACCGTACGGTTCGCATGTTCTCTGCCATGGCGACGCGCACTCTTTTGGTCTCAACCGAAGAGCCAACTTCGCTGACAGACGCTTATGCGTTTATCAAACTTGGCAGCGCCGCTGGCATGTCGAAAAATGTATCTATCGTCGTCAATCAGGCACAAAGCGCGTCCGAAGGCGAGAAAACATACAAGACACTTTTGAAAGCTTGTGAAAACTTCTTGCGCATGTCGCCGCCGCTCGCCGGCATGGTTCGCTCCGATCCGCGCGTCCGCGAAACCATTCGCCATCAGACACCGCTCCTCACCCGCTCTCCGAATACGGAAGCTGCAACCGATGTCGAAAAAATCGCCAGGGTCGCTTACCGCGAAATGCAGGAAGAAGCACGCGAGATGCAAAAAGCGGCGAGAAGATAGTTTATTTTTTGCGCGTCAGAAATTTATCCAGCGCGTTGGAAAACAGCTCTCTGTCTTTATTGGTAAACGCTGCAGGGCCGTCCTGCCCCTCGCTCATCGAGCTTCTCATGGAATGCATGAAATTACGCGTCGACAAAATAGGCCCAATGTTATTGGCGTCATAGAGCTGCCCTCGAGGATTTAAAGCCAATGCGCCTTTCTCGATCACTCGAGCTGCGAGCGGTATATCCGCCGTGATCACCAAATCACCCGCCTCACATAATTCGACAATCTTGTCGTCGGCAATATCAAAGCCATCCGCTACTTGCAAAACTTGTATAAAAGAAGAATGCGGAATATTCAGATAACTATTCGCCACTAAAATAGTTTCAATCTTCACGCGCTCTGCCGCGCGGTATAGCACTTCCTTGATCACCTTCGGACAGGCATCGGCATCAATCCATAATTTCATTTATCTTCGCCTTGATGATCAAATCGATCTCTCCGCCCTCACGGTAATCCGCCGGAACCGAATGATCCGCCCGATCCTGAGCAACGCGCTCATCGGATAAGATTTTCTTCTCAGGCTTGGCCGGATCGTAAACGGCAATCGCCGTCCCGTTATAATGTTTGGTCATTTTCATCGCCGGAATATCCGTATCGCCATCGCCGATGTAAATGATGTTCTCAAATGGAACCGGCCTTTCATCTTCGGACATATATTGGTTAACCGATTTATTGTCCCATGAATTCAAAATGCCTTTATTGATACGGAACAGATGCTGAGTCTTGTTGGTATAATTAACAGCTGTTGCCGGCCATACCGCGACATCGTCTCGATTGTACTGAAAGCCTGATGCATATACATGGGTAAAATGTTTGCGGATCGAAGTCCCCTCGATCATTTCGCGCAGGCCTGATGAAATCACATAGTGCTGAATTTCAATACCCCGATCGGCGGCATATGCATTTATACGTTCAAACCAAGTTTCGACACCGTCATAAAACTGAATACCGCGACCGTGATCGATGAAAGCTTCGCGCTTGATTGACTTGTTACGATAATTAGCTTCCTTCAGCATCATTGCCATATACGACAAAATTTCATCCATGTCGTTTTCTTGGGCGAATTTCTTGTTCGCCGCCCAGAATTCGTTGAAATCAGTAAAGCCTAATTCCGGCAAGAACGAATTATGCTGCATATAATCCGGCGTCAACGTTTCATCAAAGTCGTAGGCAATTGCCAAAACAGGTTTCTTCATAGTGACTACTTACCTTTTATAAACTTATTCTATTTTTGCACGTTGGTTCTATATACTGGTTCAACGGATAGAGTCAGTATTAGCCTATCCTGCTTCAAGGAGAAATATCATGATTACTGTTTACCCCTATGAAAATCTTGGTCATGTCGACCATGGCTGGCTCAAAGCCAGACATCATTTCAGCTTCGGCAGATACTGGAATGAAGAGCGCACCGCTTTTGGCACGCTTCGCGTTATCAATGACGATATCGTCGAAGGAAGCCGCGGCTTTGCGCCCCACCCGCACGACAATATGGAGATTATTACCTATGTCAGGAAAGGCGCAATTTCGCACAAAGACTCGATGGGCAATGAAGGCCGCACAGCGGCGGGTGACGTTCAGGTCATGTCCGCAGGGTCCGGCATCGTGCATTCAGAGTTCAATCATGAACATGAAAACACGACGCTGTATCAAATCTGGATCGAGCCAAATGAGGAAAATGTCACCCCTCGCTGGGATGCGGCGGAATTTCCCAAAGCGCCTGTTAAGGATGCGCTCCCCGTGCTGGTGTCCGGTCAGGATGAACATAAAGGCTCTAATGCTCTTTTCATTCATCAAGACGCGGCGATCTATGGCGGCAATATGCTCGAAGGCACGAAAGTCACGCAAACGATTAAGCATCAAGCCTATATTCTGGCCTCCGAAGGCAGCTTTAGCGTCAATGCTCAGATTTTGAAAAAAGGTGACGGCGCGGAAGTGACCGGAGAAAAAACTCTAGAAATCGAAGCGTTGGGCGATGCAGAGATTCTGATTATCGACGTGCCCGCAAATTAATTCTAAGCCCCGGTTACGGATAGATCGGGGCTTTTATTTACCTGATAAATAAGCGTGTCTTCAAGCGTACGCCCATTATAAAAAACACCGCTTCTGCGCTCGCTAAATCTATAATGATTTTTCTCAAGAACTTTTATCGAAGCTATATTAGTTGGCTCGACCTCTGCTATCACTGTTTTTACACCAAAATGTCGGAACGAAAGATCAGTCAGGCCTTTGGCAGCCTCGCTACCATATCCTTGACCAGTTCTAGCCGATGCGATCACAAAACCGATTTCAGGATAAAAATCCTCGGTGAATTTTTTTGTACTTCCAAAGCCAATAAGTTTGTCATCTTCCTTATTTACAAGCATTAACCGAAAACCAATCCGTGGATTCTCTTCTGCCTCGCTTGCCATCGACTGAAGCATATTTCCGATTTCACTCTGATTATATGTTGTACCACCAAAAACAAAGCGGTTAGCTTTATCATTAAACAAGTCCATTAAACTTCTATTGAAGGATGGATGAGCGTTAACGCCAATGATGCGGGATGTTTCAAATATAATACTACTCATATCCCTCGTATATATGATTTAGCCGTTCGGGGTCAAATTTGGAACAATAAGCCATTAAAATCATTGGTATATTCTATTTTAGAAAGTTATTTCCGTGCTATTTGCCATCGCTTTTATACTTTTTGCCATTCATGTCGCCTTGATCGTCAAAGCCAGAAAAATGAAATGGGTTGGCTGGCTTTTATTCGCCGTCTGGTTCGCCACCATCGTTCTATTTGGCGACCTGCTTAAAGCCGTTTTTGACATGGAAGAAGGCTCGCGTAGCTTTTTCATGTTTCTGGCTGTTATTTATACTTTTATCCCGCTTGCTCTGGCCGAAGCCACAGGGAAACTGATGAGCCGTAAATCGGCTTGATGTAATGACCGGGCTTTTTTGCTAAACTAAAGAATGTCGAATTTATCGGGCCTGCCGCCCGCTGCCATAGCTGCTGCCACCGCCCGCGCCCGGATTCAGGATATCGCAGTCCGCTTGATCGCCCTGCCTGACAGTCTTCGCAATAATCCTCAAGCCTTGAGCCTGAGCGGTATCGTCAAAGGCCAGACTCCCGAAGGCTATGTTCAGGTCGAAACCGAGCGCGGCATCATCAACATCCTTTTAAAGGATCGCGGAAATCTGCCGGCGGGTCAAAAAATCGAGATCGAAATTCCGGCGGGTCGTTCACCTGCCCAAGCCGCCATCCGTTCACAAACGCCGACTCAGACATCCACACCGCCCCCGGTTCAGCCCCCGCGTCTTGAATTGCCCATAGACCAAAACCAGATCCCGAACGCCGGCGTTAAACTGGATCGCCCGACCTCTATAAAGCAAAATGACCTTGCCGACGCGCTGTCATCGATCACGCCGGAAGAAAATATCCGTCTGTCTGCACCGCTTGCCGCTGGACAAATCGTGCGTCTTATTCCCATATCCGCGATGCCTCAGACCGCGCAACTCATACAAAATCCGGCCCTGATGACACCGGAAGAATTGTTTATAAATCTACTGAATATGATCGGCGAAGCCATTGATCTGCCAGTAGAAACAAGACGCAACCTTACTCAGCTTCTGGGTCGTATCGATATCAGTTCTCTCCTTCCCATGTCAGGTGAAGAACTACCCGCAACGAAACAAGCTCAACTTGACGCAGCTTTTCAAAAACTTTCTCAAGCCATTGATCTGCCTCTCAATACAAAATTACAAAACGCAGCGTTGCCAAATTCACAGCCTCCGGTTTTTATCAATCCAGCCAAGCCCATCGACGTGCAAATTCTCGCCTTTCAAAACGGTAATTTTCAGGCTGCGCTTTCGCAGGCCCAAAGCGGCCAAACGCCACCTCTCATCGCCAAGGATTTCGTTGTCCTGCCCCAGCCAGCGGCAACAGCTCAAATACCACCTACCCCCCAAATCACGATCCCGAGTAACGCCACTTTGCCGACCGGCGATACCGATGTAGCACTTCAGGGGAGTATCCAACCGGCACCAGTAGCTCCCCAGGCCGCACCAACTACTCAAATGTCCGTGCCTGCCTCACCTCAGCCCAATCCGGCTATCGGCCAACCCGCACCGCAAGCAACGATCCCCCCGCAGCCACAACCCGTTATACTTGGGCAGGTCGTCAGCTTTACGGCGCAAGGTCAGCCGATCGTTTCTCTAGCCCTGCCCGGTTCATCGCAGCCCGTGAATTACGCCGTCCAATTTGTTGCCAATAATGTCATCGAAGGCTCGCCGGTCATCGTATCGCCCCTGCCCGCCGCCGCGCCGAAACCGCAGGCCGGTTTCGTCCCCTTCGCCATCGGCGCGGGTCAGAATTTGCAAAGCTGGTCACAAAATGAAATTTGGGAAAGTTTCCAGAACCTGATCACGGCCACCAACCATATTAATCCCCAAGCCGCACAGATGATGACACAAATGCTGCCCTCGCCCGCTCAGCCGCAAAACATGGGCGCGCTCTCGCTCTTTTTCCTTGCCATGATGCGCTCGGGCGATCTCGATACATGGATTGACCCGCCGACCATCGATCTCCTGAAAGCCAATAACAAGATCGACATCCTGCGCGCACTGGCCGGCGATAGCGCGATGACGACAAGATTAGAGGCAGCGCCATTGCCTAATGATTGGAAAGCGACGATCATTCCATTCTGGTATGGCCAACAAGTCCATAAACTTCCGGTTTATTATAAAAGCTGGAGCGAGGAAAACGACGAAAGCGTGGAAAACGGGCGCCGCAAGAAAATGCGCTTTATGTTCGAGCTGAATTTATCACGCATGGGTAAGGTACAGGTCGACGGTTTTATGAAACAGGAAAAACTCGACATGATCATGCGCACCAAGGCCACGATCAGCAACCCGATGCAGGAAGCTTTGCGCAAACTTTATTATAAAGCCATGGACCGCTCGAATTTATCGGGGGAAATCACCTTCCAGTTCAAGCCCGAGCAATGGGTGCATGTGGAAATGCCTGCATTTTAAATCAGCGATACATGACAGAGCATATAGCGAGATCGCGCTTAATTGTAGAATTACAATATCTTACTCGCATAGCCTGAAGATACCCTAACGCTTCTTTATTACCCTGAGCGGCAGACCGCTTATAAAATCTAGCCGCCACATCTAAATCCTTTGGAACACTTGTTCCACTTTCATATATATGACCTAAAGCGTTTAAACTATTAACCTCATTCATTTCCGCAGCCGCGCTAAACCATTTTATTGCCTCGGTATAATCGGGCGGGCTTTCATTGTAGTAACTCTTGCCTAAGTAAAACTTAGCTAAAGGACTGCCATTACCTTCAACAGCTTTTAAATACCAAAGCCGACTTTCCTTAATATCAGAGTGAGCCATCATATTTCCCAAGTTTAATTGGGCATATTCATAATTTTGAAGCGCTGCCTTTTCATAGAAATATTTTGATTTTTTATTGTCCCTAATGACACCTATGCCATCCTGATAAAATGCACCCATCATAGTTTGCGCATATGCATCACCATTATTCGCAGCTCTTTGATACCATTCTAACGACTGCTTTAAATCTTTAGGAACGCTCTCGCCATTTCCATAGATTTGCGCCATAATAATTTGCGCCTTTATGTCGTTTTGTTCCGCCGCTTGCCTATACCAGCGTATAGAATCAGGAATGCTTTTAGTTACACCCACGCCCGTATCATAGGCCCTCGCCAGAGATTTCTGGGCCATGACATGTCCGCTTTCTGCAGCTTTAGTAAGCCAGACGACTCCCTCTTTCGTACCAAGAAAATAAATTGATCCCAATTTAAATTGACTTTCGGCATCTCCATATTTTGCTTTAGCATAGGTAAGAATTAACCCCTTAGGAGTAAAAGCAAAAGCTAACGCAAATATAACTACTATAAAAGTTACATAAAAAAGCAATTTTCTCATTATTCCCTCTTTGCCAAATCTATTCTTCCTTTCGAATAAACACAGTTATTTAATCGAGCTTAAAATTCTCTGCTGGGCCAGTTGACGCGCCTGCGCCTGATCAGCTGCACTCATACGCAAAAACAAAGAATTAAATACTTTCGCATATGACTTGACTAATGGGTCAGCCAAGCCGGAACTTGCAACTCTGTACCATGCATAGGCTTCTATATTATTTTTCGCGACACCATAGCCATTCGCATAATCTACAGCCATCATAAGTTGGGCACGCTTATTTCCTGACGATACTGACTCCAAAAGCCATCTGCGGTATTCTGTTTCATTTTTTTGATTCCGATAAATAGTCGCAATCTTTAAACTGACAGAAGGTTTTTTACCGCCAAAAGCTAGAAGGCATCGATCCAGCTCATTTGGACGAGAAAGGCATTCTTTTTCCATTTTAGAAATATAAGCTTTGGCACTTTCGCTCCCGTTATCGGAAGCTAATTTATAATATTCTCCGGCTTTTAGATAATCTTTTGGGAAATATATCCCTTTGAAATATAGCTCCCCTATCTGTTCATAGGCACTATGCTTTTTCTGATCCATTCCCGATTGCAGCCACTTCATCCCTTCATTGAAATCAGGAGGTGAGGAATAAATATATGTTCTTGCAATTGCGCTCTCATATCCTACAGAGGGATTTATTTCTTTTGCTTTCAAATACCAGTATCTTGCCTTCTCTAAATCTCGCTGAGTTCCAATTCCCTGCTCATAGGCACGAGCAAGACTCGCGGAAGCAAATTCAGGCGTTTGCTCCGCAGATTTTTTAAACAACTCGAATGAAAGTGGTAGATTTTTTGGAGCCAAATCTCCTTTTGAATAAATAAGAGCAAGACTATTTTGAGCTAAAGGATCGTTTTGGTCGGCTGCCTTTTGATACCACTTAACAACTTCACCATGATTTACCCCTGTACAAATTCCGAATTGATACATATCGCCCAGTACACGCTGCGCATATATGACACCTGACTCAGCAGCTCTTTTAGTCCAATAAAAGCACTCAGAAGCGTTTTTATCTGTCCACTTATCTCCGAGCCGATATATTTTAGAAATCATATACTGAGCATCAGGATCTCCAGCCTCAGCTTTTTGTATCAAAATCTCCCTTTCTTTGCGGTAATGATCATCTTCGTCCGCTATTGATTGTGTTGCATTAGGCACGAAATAGACATACGAAAATCCAAAAACACCCGCTGCAAGCGCAAACAAAATATAAAATAAAA
The DNA here is from genome assembly GCA_964633355.1 of uncultured Micavibrio sp. Lineage (GTDB taxonomy): Bacteria > Pseudomonadota > Alphaproteobacteria > Micavibrionales > Micavibrionaceae > Micavibrio_B. The sequence goes on along the minus strand of CAZWGO010000001.1, from coordinate 213,210 downwards.
CTCTCTGTTTAGACAATTATTTCTCCACTAATATTATTCTTCTTTACGGATAAATCCCGTCATACCCACCTCATCCATCCGCGCTCCATCCTTGCGGTTTTCTTCCCGCGCTTCTTCTTCTTCGCGCTCTTTCTGGATGATCTCGATTTTCTTCTGCTCGGCGAAAGCCTCGCGCATATCGTCCTGCGCTTTCTGGATCAGGAAATTATATTTATTGATCTCCATATCGATCATTCTGACTTGCTCGCGCGCACGCTCCGCATAGAGTCGGTACGCGGCTTGCGTTTCATAGTCATCGCTTTCCTCGGCGATTTTTCGCTCTTCCTTGATGCTAACCAATACCTCGCGTTTTTTATTTTCGAATTTTTCAACTTCGCGCAAAAGCGCGGCAAGAACTTTTTGTTTTTCTTCGACTTGAAACTTTCTCAATCTAATGAGCGGTTTGAGATTAGCCAAATTCTATTCCCCATGCACCGGCGTATAATCCATGCCTAAGATTTCAGCCAGTCTTTCAAACCCTTCGTCTATCGATGAATTATCGTCCTTCGCCTGTGTCAAAAATTCTTCTATATCCGGATACAGCATAATCGCTTCATCGACATTAACGTCAGAGCCTTTGCGGTACGCGCCAAGCCTGATCAGCTCCGCCATGTTCTCGTAATTTGAAATGATCTGTTTCGCCCGCCGTGCAATCGAGTTTTGCTCCTCCGTGTAGGCACGCGGCAAACTTCTCGAAACGGATTTTAAAATATTGATCGCCGGATAACGGCCCCTGTCGGCAATCTGGCGTTCCATCACGATGTGACCGTCGACGATCCCGCGCACCGCATCCGATATCGGCTCGTTATGATCGTCCCCTTCAACAAGAACTGTAAACAAGCCTGTAATCGATCCCTCCCCGCGCGGCCCCGGCCCTGCGCGTTCCAGCAACCTTGCCAATTCGCCGAATGTCGTTGGCGGATACCCTTTCGATGTCGGCGGCTCACCGGCCGATAATCCGATCTCTCTATGCGCCATCGCAAAACGCGTAATGGAATCGATCAAACATAAAACCTGTTTGCCTTGCTTCCTGAAATATTCAGCCACCGCCAAAGTCATATAGGCTGATTGGCGGCGCATCAGCGCAGGCTCGTCGCCTGTCGCAACGATAACGACCGAGCGTTTCAATCCTTCTTCGCCGAGATCGTCTTCTAAAAATTCCTGCACCTCGCGGCCACGTTCGCCGACAAGACCGATGACGATAATTTCCGCTTCCGTGTATCGCGCCATCATGGAGAGTGTCACAGATTTACCGACGCCCGATCCGGCGAAGATACCCATACGCTGGCCGTTGCACATGGCGATAAAATTATTCACGGCGCGTACGCCAAGGTCTAATTGCTCGCCGACGCGCTGGCGCGTATGAGCCGCAGGTCCGGTGGATTTGAGTGCAATCGCCATCGAGCCTTTGGCCAGCGGTCCTAAATCATCAATCGGTTGCCCCAGCGCGTTGATCACGCGGCCAAGCCAGCGCTCAGATGGAAATACGACAGGCTTCGACGTCTGGATAAAAGCGCGGCAGCCAAGCCCGACGCCTTCGAGCGGCCCGAACGGCATCAGCAATGCCCGCTTGTCTTTAAACCCTACGACTTCGCATGGAATGTCATGGGCGGAATCCGGTCTTAAATAAACCATGGAGCCGACGACCAGATCTTCGCCAAATCCGGCAATCTCGACCAGCAAACCCAGAATCTTGGTCACCCGCCCATAGACCTCATGGTCGGGCAGAGTGGCGATAGTGGCGGCAATTTTCTCGGCGAGTCGGTCCATAAATCCTATTTTACCACATTTAGGGAAAAAGCCGATTGGTCAATTAAAACAAAATCTTAACTATTTGCTGCCCTGCCAGCAAAAATAATTCTTTGTTAACCTTTTTAATAAATGTTAATATAGTTATTAACAAAGAGTTCCTAAGTTCATTCTTTTCGGACCAGTCAACAGGGAGAACCCCCATGCGCGTACTACTAGTAGAAGACGACAGCTCCACCGCCAAGTCGATCGAGATGATCCTTAAATCCGAAGGATATATGGTTGAAACCACCGATTTAGGTGAAGACGCCTACGAGTTAGGAAAATTTTATGAGTATGACATCATCATACTTGATCTAATGTTACCAGATATGCACGGTTATGACGTGCTGAAGAAATTACGAAACGATAAGATCAATATTCCTATCCTTATCCTTTCTGGCCTTGCCGAGCTTGATAGCAAGATCAAAGGTCTGGGCTTCGGAGCCGACGATTACCTGACAAAGCCTTTTGAAAAAGCTGAAATGATCGCCCGTATCAAGGCTATTGTCCGCCGCTCGCAGGGCCATGCACAGTCGAAAATCCAGATTGGCCGCGTTGCCGTTAACCTTGACAGCCGCACCGTCGACGTCGATGGCAAACCTGTCCACCTGACCGGCAAGGAATACGGCATCCTCGAGCTTCTCGCGCTCCGAAAAGGCACGACCCTGACCAAGGAAATGTTCTTAAACCACCTCTATGGCGGTATGGACGAGCCGGAAGTCAAAATCATCGACGTCTTCATCTGCAAGCTTCGCAAAAAGCTTGAGCAAGCTGCCGGCGGCGAAAACTACATCGAAACCGTCTGGGGCCGCGGCTATGTCCTTCGCGAACCGCAAGGCACCGCGGCAAAAGCTACGGCTTAATTTATTCTATATTATAAATATTAGTGTCATCCCCGCGAAAGCGGGGATCTCTCTTTCTGGCGATATTCAAGGGAGGATCCCCGCTTTCGCGGGGATGACACAGACGCTAAATATGTCTATAGATAAGATATGAAGAATCTCCCGAATATCATTACCGTTAGCCGCCTCGCCAGCCTTCCTTTTTTATTGCTATTGATGTTTGTACCGACCCCTTGGGCGGCATGGAGCGCTTTAACGCTTTATACATTGGGATGCATTACCGACTGGTTTGACGGCTACCTTGCCCGCAAGATGAAAATTGAATCTGCCTTTGGTAAATTTCTCGACCCCATTGCTGATAAGATTTTCGTGATCACGGTTATTCTTTGCCTTGTCGCCACGAACAAACTTGAAGGCATCTGGATTATACCGCCGCTTCTTATTATCACCCGCGAATTTCTTATCTCCGGTTTGCGCGAATTCCTCGGGCCGAAAAATATTTCCGTGCCTGTCTCCAAACTCGCCAAATATAAAACTGGATTCCAGATGACCTCGCTCGGCTTCTTGATCATGGGACCTTATGGAGATGCGACGCTTGCCTGGACGCATATTTCGACTCTCACCTGGGGCCATATGATTATTACCGTCGCCGCCCTGCTCACTATTCAGACAGGCTGGGACTATCTTAAAGTCGGCTTCCAGCATTTGCGGGGTTGAATTGTTCGATCTCGTAAAACCGCTTCTCTTTTGTCTCGACGCTGAAAACGCACACCGATTGACGATCGAGGCTTTAAAAAGAAATCTTGCGCCCGCAGTAAAACCTGTCAATGACCCTGCCCTGCGTGTTGAACTCTGTGGCCGCGTATTTCCAAACCCTGTCGGCCTTGCCGCAGGCTTCGATAAAAATGCCGAAGTCATTACGCCAATGCTTAAACTCGGCTTCGGTTTTGTGGAAGTCGGCACGGTAACCATCAAACCGCAAAACGGAAACCCACGTCCACGCGTTTTTCGCGATCCAGACCATGGCGCGGTGATCAATCGCATGGGCTTTCCCAATAAAGGTGTCGGCGCCTTTAAATCCAACCTTCATAAATTCCTGACCAACAAGCCGCGATCGCAAGGCGTGGTTGGTATTAATATAGGCATGAACAAGGATCAAACCGATCCGGCCAGTGATTACACTGCACTTATTCGCACGCTCGGCCCGTTGTCCGATTATATTACAATCAATATCTCCTCACCCAATACGCCGGGCCTTCGCAATTTGCAGGAAAAAGAACCCTTAACGGAATTACTCAGCGCCGTTCTTGATGAACGGAAAAAATCCTGCGGTGTTCACCCGCCGCCGGTTTTCGTCAAACTCGCGCCTGATCTCGATGATGCGCAGGTCAAAGATATCGCCGATGTTCTTCTCTCTTTAAAAATCGATGGCGTTATCCTGACCAATACAACGCTTTACCGCCCCGAAGAATTGCCACGGGATTTCCGCGAACAAAAAGGTGGCCTGTCGGGTGCGCCGCTCACCGATCTCTCCACCGCCATGATCCGCCGTTTCTACGCCCTGACCGATGGGTGTATTCCGATTATCGGCGCGGGCGGCATTTCCTCCGGTGAAGATGCCTATGCCAAAATCCGCGCAGGCGCTACTCTTGTCCAGCTCTATAGCGGTCTTGTTTTTCACGGCCCTGCTCTAATCCGGAAAATAAATCTGGACTTATTGGAACTCTTACGGTCTGATGGCTTTAGTCATATTACGGAAGCCATAGGGGCTGACCACAGAATTTAAATAGAATTTAATGTTCGATTTTATCTCCAAACATTCCACGATCTGGCTTTCGCTCTATCTGTGCGGCTGTGTCCTGACGGTCGCCTTTATCGGTGGCGCGTTTGGCGGGTCGGCGGCAGGAACTGTCGCCGGTTTTCTGGTCTTGGCCGGTACGATGGGATATGAAATGCTCTCCCGCTATCAGGCAGAGAAGAAAATCAAAACACAAGTATCGGCAATGGGCATCAATCACGACCGCCTCACGCGCGAAATGGCAAGAACGCGCGGTGAAATAGACGGTTTGAAAGACGACATGGCCCGCGCTGCCGCCCTTCTCAAAAAACAGCAAGCGACACAAACCGCCCAAGCTCCGCTCGGCGAAAGTCTCGCCAGCCGTATTCAGCAATCTTTTGAAAAAATGGGTATGCGTCCCCGCGCTACGGTTGCCGACACATCACGAAAATATGAAGATTTAACCGTATCTTCGGCGTCCCGCAGCGACGAACTGTTTTCCGAAAACGACGACATTGAAATGGATCGTCGCATGTCGTCCCATCCGTCAAATTACAGCGACACGATCGTATCCGAGCTTATTCACCACGCCGTGCATAACGACCGTATCGAGATTTTCGCGCAGCCGATTGTCAAACTTCCCTCACGCCGTCTTATCTATCTTGAATTATTTGCCCGTATCCGCGCCAAAGCCGGCGTCTATCTTTCCGCCGAGCGCTACCGCGAACTCGCCGAAAAAGAAACATTAATGGCCGATGTCGATCACTTGCTGCTTGTCCATGTACTGGACAGTATCCGCTCTGATGCGCGGCGCAATGTAGAGCTTGGTTACTTTCTCAATATCGCCGTTTCATCGCTTAAAGATCCTGCGTTTATGGGCGATCTTTTGGAATTCATCAAACGCAATCGCGATCTGTCACAAAATCTTATATTTGAAATCAAGCAGAGCGAGTTCAACGATCTCTCGCCGCAGATGATGGCCGTGATGCAAGGCCTCGGTCAGACAGGCTGCCGTTTCTCCATCGACAATATCGATAACCCCAATCTCGATGTCGTGAAGCTGCAGAAACTGCGCATTGAATTTATCAAGCTCGATGCCGCGAAACTGATATCCCTCACCGCGACATCCGAAGGCGAAGCCCTGATCAGCCGCCTGAAAAACCGCTTGGACGCTGCCAACATAACTCTGATCGTAGAGAAGATGGAAAATGAACGCGAAGTCGTCGAGCTTCTTGATTTCGATGTCGAATACGGCGAAGGTTATCTCTTCGGCAAACCTGATCTTGAAATCGCCTACCGCCCCAAAAAAGCAGCATAATGACCCAAATACCCCACCTCTCCGGCCTGCGCGACATCGCCGATCAATATGATTATTATTTCCTCGATATATTCGGATTACTGCATAACGGCCAACGTTTGAATCCGGGCACGATTGTCTGCCTTGAAACGCTTAAAAATCATGGTAAGAAAATTTGTCTTGTTTCGAACACGCCTAAGATGCCGGAAGATTGCATCCGTGACTTGGTACGCTATGGCATCGAACGCTCCATGTATGATGAGATCATAACTGCGGGCGCATCTGCTCATGTCGAATTGTCTGAAAATTACAGAAATACAAAGGTGATGTTCTTCGGCTCCCCTGAATTTGCCGGCCCCATGCGCGGCCTAAATATCGTACTAGCGGATTCAATCGATAATGCTGATTTTATCCTCAATTCTATCCCCGGTTCCGTGCAATTCGACGAAGGTGAATTACTGGCAATTTTGCATGAAGCCAAGAACCGTAATCTAAAAATGGTATGCGCCAATCCAGATCTTGTTGTTCATATCGGCGAGGACCTTATTCAATGTGCGGGCACTTATGCCGCACTATACGAACAGATCGGCGGCGAGGTTAGCTATCATGGCAAACCTTATAAAGACATTTACGACATCGCGCGCGGACTTCTTGGCAACCCGCCAAAAGATAAAATCTGTGCGCTTGGGGACGCCCTTCATACAGATATTCGCGGCGCGTGCAATTACGGAATAGACGGCATCTGGTCGCTGACCGGAATCCATTGGGAAGAATTGCGCTATGACCATAATCCCGGCATGCCCGATATGACCCGCGTGATACAGGCCATGGCTCAAAGCCCGCACAAACCCGCCGCTACGATTACGGGATTTAACTGGTAACAACCCCCTCCCCCGCGTCATCCCCGCGTAGACGGGGATCGGGCAATAAAAAGACCTGATGCCTGCCTACGCGGGCATGACATTACATTGGTTAAATGCTAAAAACTTCCATAGAGGTCATACATGAAAAAACTCCTGCTTACCGCCTGCTGCTTACTGATTACTTCTGCCGCCTTCGCTGGCGATGCCAAACACGGTATCGCACTCCATGGTGAGCCTAAATACAAAGCGGATTTTTCGCATTTTGATTACACCAATCCGGATGCGCCCAAAGGCGGTACGCTCAACCTTTCGTCGATCGGGTCCTTTGACTCTCTCAATCCGTTTATCGTTAAGGGTAATCCGGCAGACGGCGTATCGACGCTCGTTTTTCAAACACTGATGGAACAATCATACGACGAGCCGTTTTCCATGTACGGCCTTCTTGCCGAGACCGTCGAGCGCGCAGAAGATAATTCATCCATCACTTTCAATTTGCGTTCCATCGCAAAATGGTCGGACGGTAAACCGGTCACCGCCGATGACGTCGTCTGGACATTCAATACGCTGATGAAAGACGGCACGCCATTTTATAAAGCCTATTACGCCGATGTCGATAAAGTTATCGCGGAAACCCCGCTGCGTGTGAAATTTACATTCAAGACAAAAGAGAATAATGAATTGCCGATGATCATCGGCCAGTTGCCTGTCCTGCCGAAGCATTTTTATACAGGCGGCAAACATAAATTCGAAGTGACGACGTTAGAAGCGCCCCTCGGTTCCGGCCCTTATAAAATCTCCTCCGTTGCCCCGGGCCGCTCCATTACCTATGAACGCGTCAAAGACTGGTGGGGCAAAGACCTGTCCGTTTTCAAAGGCCGCTATAACTTCGATAAAATCGCCTATACTTATTTCCGCGATCAGAACGTCCAGTTAGAGGCTTTCTTCGCCGGTACCTATGACATTCAACTCGAGATGATCGCAAAGGCTTGGGCAACCTCTTACAACGCCCCGCCTGTCCTCGATGGCCGCATTCACAAAGAGATCATCGAGAATCAGCGCCCGCAAGGCTCGCAAAGCTGGGTATATAATATTCGCAAACCCCTCTTTCAGGATAAAGAAGTCCGCAAAGCCCTCTCCTATGCTTTCGACTTTGAATGGGAAAACAAGCAATTCGCCTATGGCGCTTATAAACGCACGCGCAGTTTCTTTGAAAACTCGGACCTCGCCTCGAGCGGGTTACCCAAAGGCAAAGAGTTAGAAATACTCGAAAAATATCGTGGCAAAATTCCGGAAGAAGTCTTTACTGCAGAATTTCAGCCTCCTAAATCCGATGGCTCCGGCGCCAACCGTGCCAATCTAAGAACCGCCATGGATATTCTCGAAAAGGCCGGATACAAAACCGGTCCCGACGGCATCCGCGTTCACGAAAAAACAGGTCAGCGTTTGCAATTTGAATTCCTTGATGCCAATCCGGCCTTTGAACGCTGGACTTTGCCTTTCATTCAGAACCTCAAAAAAATCGGTGTCGCCGCGACTTTCCGTCCGGTGGATGACGCGCAATATCAACGCCGCATACAAAGCTTTGATTTCGATGTAACATCAACGATTATCGCACAATCCGACAGCCCGGGTAACGAACAACGCGAATTCTGGTCGTCGTCACGCGCGGACATGCAAGGCTCGCGCAACTTGATCGGCATCAAAGATCCTGTCATCGACGATCTCGTGGAAAAAATCATTACTGCCCGCACCCGTGAAGACCTTGTCGCTCATGTTCATGCGCTCGACCGCATTCTGCAATGGAATTACTATGTCATCCCGCAATGGTATTTCGGCGGCTGGCGCCTCGCTTGGTGGAAGAAACTCGACCACCCGAAGCTTTCCGGCATGACGCCTGCCATTGCCGATACATGGTGGGTGAAGAAATAATGATCGCGATCATTATCCCGGCTCGTTACGCCTCGACCCGCTTTCCCGGCAAGCCGCTTGCCATGCTTGGCGGCAAGCCTATCCTTTCTCATGTCTATGAGAATGCGATCAAAGCCGCAGAGGGCATAGAAAATGTCACTGTCGCTATTGCCACCGATGATGAGCGCATCGCCAGCCTGTGCGGCGAGACCGGCATGTACTATCTTAAAACCTCGCCGGATTGCCATACAGGGACGGACCGCGTCATCGAAGCTGCATCCCTGCTGCCCCAAACACCGTCTTTCGTTTTGAACATGCAAGGCGATGCGCCGTTCACCCCGCCTGATTTCGTCCGCGCCATGATCAATGAGCATCTGGCCGATAAAGACGCCGATATCATTACGCCCGTGACGCAGCTTTCATGGGAAGCGCTTGATAAACTCCGTGAGGATAAAAAGACAACGCCATTTAGCGGCACAACAGCTATTCTCGATCCAAACCGCAACGCGTTATGGTTTTCTAAAAAAATCATTCCCGCCATACGTAAGGAAAACCGCGAAACGGAATTGTCTCCCGTCTATCGCCATATCGGTTTATACGGCTACCGCTGGGACGCCCTGCAAAAATACAAAACGCTTGCCCCATCATTCTATGAAGAACTGGAAGGCCTTGAACAACTGCGCGCTTTAGAAAACGGTATGCGCATCAAAGCCGTCATCGTCGATTATAAAGGCCGCCCGTCAATGTCCGGCATCGACTCTCCCGAAGATCTGGCCAGAGCGGAAAAACTGCTCAATGCCTAATCTGGCTGCAATCCGAAATTCTGTATTTCTGATTATAACGACACTTGCTTTTGCAATCGCTCTTTTCCCACAGGATGCCGCAAACCCATGGATGATGGCACCCGCCGCTCTTTTATCCGTTTACCTGATATTGAGCGGTCGCCTGTCGCAGATCGATCTGCGCGATCCCGTGCTATTTCTTATCCTGCTTCTCTGGCTTGGCTGGACATGGGGAGCGATTTTTAGTCCGGTTCCTTTTGCCTCACAAGTTACATTGGTTATCCTGTCAACCTTACCCGCCGCCTATCTCTGCACAGCGCAGCGTGACATTACAAAAATTATTTATCTCATATGCGGCATTGTCACAGCCTTGGCTGCCTCTGCCATGATTTACATGACGCTGCCCGGACATTATTGGCGCGCCAAACTTTTTTTCGATGACGAAAATATTCTCGGTGGCTTGATCGCTTTGGCAATGCCCCTGGTTCTAAGTTTTTATTTTTCGACGCAAAACAAGAAAATTAAAATCCTGATTCATTTGGCACTGGCAATACTTCTCGGCGGCCTGATCGCCACGCAAAGCCGCTCGGGTCTTTTGGGTGCTATGCTCGGCGTTGCGCTCGTCATCTTTAAGAATAGAAACTTTATCTCTCCTCGCTCATGGAAAATGGTTATCCCTATCTTACTTGTGCTGGTGGTCGGGTTTTCTTTAAGCACTGTTGGCCACCGTCTCTTGCTGATGGCCCAGCTTGATAAGGATGTTCTGGGCCGCCTTGCCTTATGGTCCTCCTCTCTCAAAATGACATCGATAGATCCTTTTCATGGGGTTGGCCTTGGCATCTTTCATCTTTATTATCCTCCCTATAAAACTCTGGCCGACAATTCTGCCGGTTTTTGGGTTCACATGGACCCTTTGCAATGGGCGGTTGAAACGGGCTGGGGTACGGCTTTGGCTTTCTACGCCCTCGCAATCTTTGCCGCTTTCAGATTTTTCTTTTCTAAAAATCTAACCCAACTGCAAATCGGCGCAGGCGCAGCCCTTGCCACGATTTTTCTTATCGCTCATGCCAGCTATATTTTTCACTATACAGCCGTCACTTTTTTAACAGGCATCCTGCTGGCTGTTTTTGCATCGGACACACATGCGCCGCAAAACAGGATTCGTTATATTCCGGCAATTGCCTTGATGATCGTTCTCTTGTGCCAGCTCTGGAATGTCATGCAAACCGCAACGACTCTTTATCTTTGGACAAAGGCGATCACCGCTTCGCAGGAAAAAGATATGAAATCCTATGCCGATCATTTGCAAATCTGCATCGATAAAGGAAATCCTGGCTTCCCGGCCTGCCGCATCGAAGCCGCCGGTTACCTGATCCGCCGTACGCCCGACCCGCCGCAAGATGTGCTCGTCTGGCTACAAGAAGCAGAGATTGCAAGTCCAAACTCACCGGAATCCGATATCTGGCGTGCGCAATATTACTTGAAGAAAAATCCGAACGATCTAGATCTGGTTATGACGACGCTGCGCAAAGCACTGACAAAAAACCCGACGCTCTGGCCGCCGCGCAGCCTTTTGGTACAAATTCTAACCTCACAGAAAAAATATCGGGAAGCGTTTGATACGCTGCAAGAAGCCCGTAAATGGCAAATTGATCGCAGCTTTCTTGAGGAATATTATAAAATGGAACGCGATCTTGCGGAGAAACTAAAATGACAACGACACTTTTGATCGCCCGTCACGGTAATACTTTCGGACCAAACGATACCCCAACGCGCGTCGGCGCCCGCACTGATTTACCCTTGGTCGACAGCGGAAAAGAACAGGCGCGAAAACTCGGAATTTATTTGAAAGAAAAAAATCTAATTCCCGACCTGATCCTGACCTCGCAATTGAAACGTACGAAAGAAATGGCGGAAATTATCAAAGCCGAAATCGGCGCGCCGATCGAAACCCATCCCCTCGCGATATTTAACGAGATCGATTACGGGCCTGACGAGAATAAAACCGAGGAAGATGTTATCGCCCGTATCGGCAAAGACGCGATTGAAAAATGGGATCGCGACGCCATTGTGCCGGAAGGCTGGCTGGCTGAGCCTGACCAGATCAGGCGCAACTGGCAGAACTTTGCCAATGAACTCGAAGAAGGGGGCACTACGCTCGTTATCACCAGCAACGGCATCGCCCGTTTTGCCCCTGCTATCGCCAAGAATCCTGAAGCCGCCGCTTCGCTTAAAATCTCGACTGGCGCTTTATGTATCTTAGAAAAGGAGCGCGTTGACTGGGATATCAGGGGATGGAATATTCGCCCATAATCGGCTATCCTTCCACATGCTTAATTATATCCTTCACCGCCTTCTTTTGATGGTTCCAACGATCTTCGGAATCCTGCTTGTCAGCTTTATCGTCATCCAGTTTGTCCCCGGCGGCCCGGTCGAGCGCATGATCGCCCAGCTTCAGGGCCATGATGTCGGCGCAACATCCCGCTTTTCCGGCGGCGGCGGCGACATAGCAGCAGGCGGGGCCATGGACGCCTCATCTTCCGGCGCTGTGGGCGCACAATCTTCCTATCGCGGGGCGCAAGGTCTCGACCCTGAATTCGTCAAGGAGCTGGAGCGCCTGTACGGGTTTGACAAACCGGCACCGACGCGTTTCTGGATCATGATCAAGAATTACCTGCGCTTCGATTTGGGGCAGAGCTATTACCGTGATGTCAAGGTTACAGATCTGATTTTAGAGAAAATGCCGGTATCGGTTTCGCTCGGCCTGTGGTCGACGCTTTTGATTTATCTTATATCCATTCCCCTAGGGATCCGCAAAGCCGTGAAAGACGGACAGTCTTTTGATGTCTGGACCTCCGCCGCCATCTTTATCGGCTATGCCATTCCCTCTTTCCTCTTCGCTATTCTACTGATCATTCTTTTTGCCGGTGGCCGTTATTTTGACTTCTTTCCCCTGCGCGGCATCGTCTCCGATAATTGGGGCGATCTGCCATGGTATAAACAGGCGCTCGATTATATGTGGCATTTAACCTTGCCGATAATTGCCATCGTCGTCAGCGGCTTTGCGGGCCTTACCATGTTGACTAAAAATTCCTTTCTCGATGAGATCAATAAACAATATGTCCTGACCGCCCGCTCTAAAGGTCTGAGCGAAACCAAAGTTCTCTATGGTCATGTCTTCAGAAATGCCATGCTCATTGTCATTGCCGGATTTCCCGCCGCCTTTATGTCGATCTTTTTTACCGGATCGCTGCTGATCGAAGTTATCTTCTCGCTCGATGGTCTGGGCCTTCTTGGTTATGAATCGATCATCAACCGCGACTATCCGGTCGTGCTGGGCACGCTCTATGTCTATGCCCTGATTGGCCTTATTGTTACGCTGCTACGGGATGTAATTTATGTCCTGGTCGATCCGCGTATAGATTTCGGGAACCGCGCCAATGCTTAAGCTTTCTCCTCTCACCCAGCGCCGCCTTGCGCAATTCAAAGCCAACCGCCGCGGCTTTTGGTCCTTATGGATCTTTATGTTCTTCTTCGTCCTTGCCATCGGGGCAGAATTCGTGTCGAACGACAAGCCAATCCTCGTTCAATACAAAAATAATTTGTACATGCCAGTCTTCCAGATGTTGCCCGAAACGACATTCGGCGGTGAGTTTGAAACCGAAACCGACTACCGCGATGCCTATGTTGCCGACCTCATCAATAAAGACGGTTGGGCAATCTGGCCGCCCTTTCGTTATTCTTACGACACTATTAATTATAATTTGCCGGAACCCGCTCCATCCAAACCGACCAAGGACAATATTATCGGCACCGATGACCAAGGCCGCGATGTTCTGGCCCGTGTGATTTACGGATTTCGCATTTCCGTTCTCTTTGGATTGGCTCTCACCATCGCCTCATCGATCATCGGCGTTGCCGCTGGCGCTATCCAAGGCTATTACGGCGGCAAGACCGATCTGGTCGCCCAGCGCGTCATCGAAATCTGGTCCTCCCTGCCGAGCCTTTATATCCTGATTATCTTCTCAGCGCTGTTTACACCGGGCTTCTGGACGCTTCTTTTAATCCTGCTCCTCTTCTCTTGGGTCAATCTCGTAGATGTCGTCCGCGCTGAATTCCTGCGTGCCCGCAATTTCGATTATGTCCGCGCGGCCCGCGCCCTTGGCGTCAAGAATGGCGTTATCATCCGTCGCCATGTTCTGCCCAATGCGATGGTCGCCACGCTCACCATGCTGCCTTTCGTATTGACGGGCTCTATCACCGCCCTCACCAGTCTCGACTTCCTCGGTCTTGGCCTGCCGCCCGGCTCGCCCTCTCTTGGTGAAATGCTGGCACAGGGGAAAAACAATATGCAGGCACCGTGGCTAGGCATTACCGCATTCATGAGCCTTGCGATTATGCTGACCCTCCTTACCTTTATCGGCGAAGCCGTGCGCGATGCCTTTGATCCAAGAAAAACTAATTTATAATTTTACCGCGGAGGCACAGAGTTAGAAGGAGCTCGCGGAGTTAATATTTTAATTCTTCTCCTCTAAAAACTCCGCGTTCTCTGCGCCTCTGCGGTTAAAAGAAAATTTTGATGAAAGGCTAAAAATGTCATTATCCAATCGCATTCCTGAAATAGCCGAAGACATGAAAGCAATTCGCCGCGAACTGCACCAGAATCCCGGCACGGCGTACGAAGAATTTTTTGCCAGCGATATGGTCGCCGCCAAACTCACCGAATGGGGCATCCCGTTTGAACGCGGCTGGGCCGGAACAGGCATCGTCGCCACCATCGAAGGCAAAAATAACGGTCCCAAGTCTATAGGTTTACGCGCCGATATGGATTCCCTCGATATAGTCGAAGAATCAGGTCAAGAATGGGCGTCGAAAATCCCCGGCAAAATGCATGCCTGCGGCCATGATGGCCATACATCGACCCTGCTCGGCGCTGCCAGATATTTACAGGAAACGAAAAACTTCTCTGGCAAAGTCTATCTGATTTTTCAGCCTGCCGAGGAAGGTGCGGGCGGCGCTTCTACTATGATTAAGGATGGGTTATTCGATAAATATCCTGCCGATCAAATCTTCGCTCTGCATAACTGGCCTTGGCTGCCGCGCGGAAAATTCGCAACTCGGGTCGGGCCAATTCTAGGCGCGGTTGATAGGGTGCGTATCACCATTACAGGCTTGGGCGGTCATGCGGCTAATCCCGAAGCGACAATTGACCCTATCCCCGCCGCCGCTGAAATAGTACTCGCGCTTCAAACTATCGTTAGCCGCAATGTAAGCCCGCTAGATAGCGCCGTTGTTAGTGTAACCAATCTCAATGCCGGAACCGGCGCGGAAAATATTATTCCGTCAACGGCCAATATCATTATCTCGGTGCGCTCATTTAAAAGCGAAATTCGCCAGCTAGTAAAAAAACGTATCTATGAGATTTCACAAGGCATTGCCAGACCGCATAACCTGACTTGCGGAATAGATTACGAACATGGTCCCGATCCAACGACCAATACGTTGGCAGAAACCAATTTATCTGTTTCTGTGGCACAGAAAATCTTTGGAATTGAAAATGTCGATCCCGATGTAACCCCATGGATGGGTGCGGAAGATTTCGGCGATATGCTGAAAGTCAAACCCGGCTGTTATATTCTGCTCGGTCAGGGTGAAGCCAACAAAAACTCACCCTATAATTACGGCCTGCACAGCGCTAAATACGACTTCAACGACGAAATTCTGCCGCTCGGGATCGAGTATTTCGTGCGCTTAACCGAAACGGCGCTTAAATAATTGGCCCAGTGGTAGCTGTAAGATTTAGCTTCGGTTGAGCCTCTACAGCACTCGGCGCAAGAATCATCGTACCGGACCCTTCAACGGTAAACAGCTCGCGGAACAAGCCGCCGTCTTTTGGAGTCGTAATAACAACATTTATACCCTTTTGTGCAACGCTAACTGCAGCCTCAATCTTAGGCTTCATGCCACCTGAAATCGCCCCTGACTCCACTAAATCGTAAGCACCTTGAATAGTCAGTTCCGGTACGACGTTTTTATTTTCATCCCAGACACCTGCAACATCCGTTACCATGATCATACGCTTTGCATCGCATCCCTGCGCGATGCCGGCAGCGACATCATCTGCATTGACATTAAGTGGCTGATTTTGAGGTCCCATACAAATAGTGTAGATAACTGGAATAGTTTTCTTATCTCCAAATCCTTTAAAATAATCTGCATCTATCTTTTTATAAGTTCCCGTCTGACTTTCGCCCAGCGGTTCCGCCCGAATAATGCCGCCATTATAGCCCGCTTCACCCATCGCCAAAATGTCATGTCCCAATTCTGCCGCTTTTTTATTGAGACGAACAACAACATCCTTATTTAAATGGCGTAACGTCTCATATGAAACATCCAGAACTTCTTCATCACATATACGTTTTCCATTATTATCAAATTTTGGTTCGATATTTTGTGCTTCGAGCGCTTTAGATATTTGCGGCCCACCGCCGTGGACTAAAATCACATTACAATTATGACGTTTCAGCTTAATAGCTTGGCGTAAAATATCGTCGAGCATATCTTCATTAGCGATCATTTCGCCGCCGAACTTAATGACAATGGTTGAGTTTTGATATTTCTCGAAATTATCCAATGCAGCATCAAGGAAATCCTCGAGCAATTTAGGATTAATAGAATTCAGCGAAGTTGGTTTACGCATTAACACACTCTCTATTTTTTTAATTGCCATAATTCTTGACATCTTTTTGGTGTTCTGTCAATATTTCATTGCAATTAAAAAGGAAAGCGGTTTATTTTATATCCATGGATCACGATATCTGGTTTCACGAACATCTGATCATCTCACGACGTAGCCGCTGCTGGTAAGCAGCGGCGGAAACAGCGCGTACTAAGCCTTAAAAAAGCCTCCGCATCCCCTGACTTTCCGCAAAATCCAAATCTTTTAATTTTTGAATTTTGATGGGCTTTAACAGCCCGAATGGAAAGTAACTCGATGACACCTCCAGAATACCCGCAACAAGGATCACCCCTTCATAATCTTACACCTCAATTCCGTTTGGCCGTACTCGGTCCTAACGCGATGAAAAGCGTCCAAAATCTGCTGCATGAAGTTCAGGACTCGCTTGAAGACGATGAAAAGCATTTCTTAAAGCCTCAAGACATGTCGAGACATCCTGGCTTTGCCGTTGGCATGATCGAAACAAGTACTGGACAGATTGCTTCGGTTGCCCTGATTACACCAGCGGACTTGGCCGAATTAAACCCCAACTTCGATTCTTATCCGCCAAACTTACTTGAATCCGGCGCTGCTATTATCCATTCAGTTGCGGTTAGACCGTCATTTCAAGGTAACAGCCTTATGCAGCTAACGCTCGACGGTGCGGAAATGGTTTCCGCCCGTTTCGGCATTACATCTCTGATTGCGAAAGTCGCCAGAGGCAATTTCAAAAGTATGAAAAACTTTGCCGCCGCCGATTTTATGGATGCCGCTTACCCGTCACAATACGATACCGATAGTAAACTTGGTTATCTGGTGACATATAAGCAGAAACGACCCGATCCTCTTGTCACAGGCCCCGTTCCTCTATTTAATGTCAAACATCATGACAACGACCAGCCTGCCGCTTTTAAATATATCTAACCTCTCCGTCCGGTTTAAAACGCCCGGCGGGCATTTCGACGCCGTCAAACATGTGTCCTTCTCACTAGAGAAAGGGGAAACGCTCGCGCTGGTCGGCGAATCCGGCTCCGGCAAATCGGTGACCGCCTTATCTCTGCTCCAGCTTTTGCCCTATCCTTTGGCGAGCCACCCGAACGGCTCGATCACATTCAACGGCGAGGAACTCGTCGGCGCATCCGAAAAAAAACTGCGCGGCATTCGCGGCTCCCAGATCGGCATGATCTTTCAGGAACCTCTAACTTCTCTCAACCCGCTCCATACGATCGAGCGCCAGATCGCCGAAGTCATTCTCTTGCATAAAAAAATGTCAAAGGCTGACGTGCGTGCCCGCGTCATCGAGCTTTTGGAACTCGTCGGCTTGCCGAAAATGAAAGACCGTCTCGGCGCCTATCCGCACCAGCTTTCCGGCGGCCAGAGACAGCGCGTAATGATCGCCATGGCGCTTGCCAATGATCCAGAGCTTTTGATAGCGGACGAGCCCACCACTGCGCTCGACGTCACCATTCAGGCGCAAATCCTCGAGCTTCTCGATGACCTAAAAAAGCGCCTCGGCATGGCACTCCTCATTATTACTCATGACCTGAAAATCGTCGAGAAAATGGCCGATAAAGTCTGCGTCATGAAAAACGGCGAGATTGTCGAACAAAAATCGAAGGCCGATCTTTTTGCCGCGCCTGCCCATGACTATACGAAAATGCTGCTGGCTGCGCAGCCGAAGGGGAACACGACGCCGGCCAATCAAAATGCGCCTATTCTTATCGAAGCCAAAAATCTCAAAGTCTGGTTTCCGGGCAAAAAAACATTCTTTGGCAAACCGACTTCCTATTTCAAAGCTGTTGACGACGTATCTTTTAAAATCAGGGAACAGCAAACGCTCGGCGTTGTCGGTGAATCCGGCTCCGGCAAGACAACTATTGGTCTTGCTCTATTGAAACTCCTTTCTTCCGAAGGACAAGTCACATTCGGCGGCAAGGATATCTCCGATATCAAAGGCGACGATCTCCGCGCCCTTCGTGCCGATATGCAGATTGTCTTTCAGGACCCGTTCGGCTCTTTGTCGCCGCGCATGAGCGTCGCCCAGATTATCGGCGAGGGCCTCGAAGTCCACCGCAAGGATTTAAAAGCTGCCGACCGCGATGCGCTTGTTGTGGAAGCATTGAAAGATGTACGTCTCGATCCTGAAACGCGCCACCGCTATCCGCATGAATTTTCCGGCGGCCAGCGCCAGCGTATCTCCATAGCCCGCGCCCTTGTCCTGCATCCGAAACTTTTGATTCTCGATGAACCGACCTCCGCGCTCGATGTGTCCGTACAGGCGCAAATCGTTGATCTCCTGCGCGATCTTCAGGAACGTTATAAACTATCCTATCTGTTCATCAGCCACGACCTGCGCGTCGTCAAAGCCCTCGCCCATGATGTAATGGTGATGAAAGATGGCGTCGAAGTTGAAAGCGGCCCGGCAGCGGAAATCTTCGGCAATCCGAAAACCGCCTATACCAAAGCCCTTCTCGAAGCGGCGATGCATTTAAAGACGGCGAAGGCTGGATAGATAACCCAGACGTCATCCCGATGAAAATCGGGATCCAGATATTTGCCTCACCCACTGGATTCCGGCTTTCGCCGGAATGACAAATAAATTGAGACCATAAAAAGAAATGCCTGCTTTCGCAGGCATGACGATTAAATTTACGAGCTATAGAATATTAGACTGACGGTCCGCCTGTAGCACCCAATCCTAATTTTATTGCTACATCAGGCTTAGGCCCATCTACGGATGCAAGCGCTTCCGGTTTTTTGAACGCGGCCAAAGTCTCTTTCATATTATTACTTGCCCAGGCTTGGGCACCAGCCTCAACTTGCTCGATGCTTTTATTATTTTGTGCCAATTGCGTTTTAAGCTGATCGAGACCTACAAAATGACCATTGTCAACATCTCCGGCTTTACGTTCGTAACCACCGACAACTTTACCTTCTTTCATGTAAACAGTTACCGCATCTTTCCCCTGACCTACGCTGACAGGATGAATACCCTGCTCAGAAAATTTGTTCAACAGGGCTGTCGTCATCGGCTCGCCGGATTTGATCTCAATTCCTGCGATTTGAGTAGTTGGCTTAGCAGGCTCAAATGTCGCGTCAGACGGCTTACCTTTCGGGATATTAACTTGTCCGGATGACGTTTGAACGGCCACCGTATCAGGCAAAGCTGTATTCGGATCAATTGTGCGGACAGACGAAGCCCCAGGTGCTTGATCCCGAATACCAAGATTGAGCTTAAACTCGTGCCAGTTTGCCGAGCGTTGCAGCATATCCAGCTTGTCTGGATCCTGGGCAGCATGACCAATCTTATCGAGAATCGTTTCTTTTCCGCCGCGATAAGTTGGTGAGCTTGAATCCGCCCCGACGTCTTTACGCCACTGTTCCAGAACACCACGGGATATATCATCCCGATAAGCAAATGTTTCATTAAGCTTTAGAACATCCGGGTTTTGGTTGAATTCTCTATTAAAATTATAAAGTTCGTTAAGTCCGGCTTTATCCTGAGAAAATCCGGCTTTTGTGAACATCTGATATTGTCCAGGATTATTTTTTTGCATTGAAGAAACAATTTCTGAATATTCAAATTTGCCACTATTGAGTTCTTTTTGAGCAATATCCCAACGCGCAACAGATTCTTCCTGAGACAGCGGACGATTGGAAAATACCTTTTCACTTTCCAACTCTTGCGGCTTTGTAACCTGCGGGGCCGCATCATCCGGCGCGATCTCGCCGCTCTGTCTTAAATAGTCTTGTTCATACTGCTCGGGACCGCTATTGCGCTTCCCTCTTCTTGACGTATCTCTCGGCGCATCGCGATATTGGGCACGGCCTACATCATAGCGGCCTGTCTTAATGTCATCGATGCCTTGTGCAGTCTCTGCAACTTGCCCTGTGATGGCGTTTGTAGCTCTCACAACATCGCGTGCATCGTCACCCGGACCAACTCTGACATTGCGTCCTCTGGCACGAATTCCGATGATGCCGCCAATATCGGTGCCATCGAGCATATTTCCGCGTACGCCATTACGGTCAGGCTTGATACCATCTCCGCCTGTTGTATAGACTTGTCCTTCGACCCCGCCTAGAAAACGATCTTTAATCCGGTTAAAAAAATCCCGCCCGCTCGTGGGACCACCGTAACCTCTTCCTATTGGCATGCACTAACCCTCTTACCTTCATTATAATATGGAAAAATCCATATTAAACAGTTAATATTTCTTATTGTGTTTGTATTTTCTAAAACTGATGATATACGAATGCGACTTAAATTTCAATTTTAACATCCTTGAAAGGGGTGATTCCGAGTGGTTAGTGTAAGTGTACGCGACAATAACGTCGAACAGGCTCTTCGCGCATTGAAGAAAAAGATGCAACGTGAAGGTATGTTCAGAGAGATGAAATTACGTCGTGACTTCGAAAAGCCATCCGAGAAGAAGAAGCGCGAAAAGTCTGAAGCTGTTCGTCGCTGGCGCAAACTCGATCGCAAACGCAAAGAACGCGACGGGTTTTAAGCCTATATCTTAACGTTTTCTAAAAAGCCGCTGTCACAAGCGGCTTTTTTATTTGCTTAATATCTCAGTTTGAATTCTCTCCCTGTTTTCCCCGCGAAAGCGGGGATCTATCTTAAATTCCCAGACCCCGCTTTCGCGGGGGAAACAGATAAAATCAAATTAAGACACGACTAAATATTGACATAACAGGAATTTAGTCCTATATTATTCCCCCGTTAGGCTTTCGCAAGAAAAGCCACGCCGTTTTTCGGCCATCCCCGAGGAAAGCCGGAGGGGACCTGACCCATCATCAACTTCTCGCATGCCTGCGTCCGCCTTCGCGCTTGCGCGCTATGGCGCGTTGAAAAGCAGGCATCCGTCCCCGGTTAAATCCCGCTACTTCACGATAAAAGCTAACCTATCTAAAAAACGCGACGTTCAAAGTAGTTAGAATGACGTTCAAACTATATAAAAGTTAATTTTCAACGCGGAGTTAGCGGAGTTTCAGAGCGTTCTCTACTCCGCGCAACTTTGCGTACTCCGCGTTTTAAAAACTCTTTGATAATACTCTCAGTAACCTACGAGCAAACTGAGAGATATTTTCATATCGCATGCTGATTTTCTTTACCATTTAGGGATAAACTTATCCGGTTATGTCCTCGAACCTCACAGAACAACGCGATAAATTTATCGGCTTTGCCTTCGCAAACGCCGATATCTTGATTGAGGTCGACTTAAAGAGCTTTAAAATCCTGTTTTCCGCCGGTGCTACCAAAAGCTTGGGGGAAGACAGTCTGACCGGTTCAGACTTCCTGAATATCTTCGCTCCGCGCGACCATGCGCTGATCAAAGCACTTAAAACCCGGTACAAGCCCGGCCAGCGATTTGGTCCGATCATGGTCAATCTCAAAGACCGCCTCGACGATCTTGGCAAGGACCAGAATAGAAGCGCCATGCTGAGCGGTATTGGTCTGCCCACCAATCCGGACAATGTTTATTTCACGCTATCCAAGGCGCATTTAAATCTCATCAATACAGCCGAAAAAGCCCGAAGCTCGACCACGCAGGCCGAGCTTTTGACATCTGACAATTTTGCTCAGGCCGCCCAAGCAGCCATGGATGCAGCCAACACATCCGGCGCCAAACTCGGTATGACGTTTATCGACCTCCCCGGCACCGAAGATTTCAAAAAGAAGATCGGCGCAGAGCAATGGTCTTCGCTCAATGAAAATATTTCCGGCATTTTGCGCGCCTATGCCGCTGACGGTAAAACTGCCGCGATGCTTGATAATGGCCGCTACGGCCTTGTCCATGAAGCAGGCGTTTCCGCCGATCAAATCCGCGAGCAATTAGAATTAGCTGCTGCAGAAAGCGACCCCGACAGCGTCGGCCTGGCGGCCACAGCCCATACGATAGACATGGACGACGACACTTTAACCGAACACGAAATGGCCAAGGCGATTGTCTATACGATTAATAAATTCGCCAGCCGCTCGGGGGATGCGGATTTCGACGTCACCTCCCTAAAAAGCGGGTTTGAAGATTTCCTCGGGGAAAATGCCGCATCTATCACCCATTACAAAACCGTCATCAACCAGCAACGTTTCGACCTGAAATTCCAGCCGATTATTGACCTGAAACAGGGAACCGTCGCCTATCACGAAGTTTTGGTACGCTTCGAAGACGGTAAATCGCCGTTTCAGGCCATCGAGTTTATCGAGGATGTCGGCCTTAGCACCGAATTCGATCTCGCCATTTGCAGCCGCGTTTTGAATTATCTTCTCTTCAATGCAAAAGACAAAAATCTTAAACTTTCCGTCAATCTTTCCGGCGTTTCGGTTCAGGACAAACGCTTTATTTCGAAGCTGCGTTATAAGCTCGAGCCGCATTTAAAAACCAATATCCCGAAACAGATCATTTTCGAAATTACGGAATCGAGCGAGATCAAAAATCTCGATCAGGTGAATGAATTTATTAAATCCTTGCAGGATGACGGCTTTAAAGTCGCGCTCGACGATTTCGGCGCCGGCTCCGCCTCCTTCCAGTATTTGCAGAAACTCCATGTCGATGCGGTAAAAATCGACGGCCAATATGTTACGCCGATTTTGGAATCTCCGCGTGATCAGGCCATGATCAAAAACCTTGTTCACATGTGTCAGGATCTGGGAATTCAGGTTGTCGCCGAACGCGTCGAAACCCGCGAGCTTGCCACCATGCTTAAATCGATGGGTGTTGAATACGGCCAAGGCTATTACTTTGCAAAGCCGCTTGATGAGCCGGGTATATTGCCGAAGCTGATATTTTAGTTTTTAGTTGCCGACGGCATCGGAGCGTGAACAATATCACCATCTAGGGGAAAGTCTAAACTTGCTACTGCAGGCCAATAAATTGCATCAGATATCCATTGATTGAGAGCATCCATGCCTTCTTTAGAACCTCCGACTAAAAGTCCCTCAATTGCGATGGCCATCAGATATTCATTATTTTCGAATTTACCTAGGGCGGCGTTGTTTTCAAATATCTCTTTTGCATCATCAAGAAAAGCTTCGAAGCCAAGGGAAATTTCTTTGATGATACTCCCTTTCATATCAGCAACCGCAAATTGAGCCGCATCTTTGGTGTCATTAAGATTGAGAGTTATATAAACTTCTTTTAAGTTGGTATGATCGCCCTCTATATCATTCAGATAAATTTCATACTTACTAAGATCAAGAAAACCCAGACGCTCATTGCTTGCGAATTGTTGGAATTCCTTCTTAATCATATTTTTATCGATATTTTCAGGATCAATTTCTTCTCGAGCCGCAGACTCACACAGCGCCTCTGACATATCGGAATATGCAAGACTTTGCAGGCAGGCCGTTTCGTTAGTTATGACATAAAGTAACTTTGGCATTAGGTTGCATACAAAAATTTCAAATAATATGTCAACAAATTACTAAATAAACTTCGTAACCTGATCCAGCCAGCTTTTTTCTGCAGGCTCCAGCGTCGGCGACAAAACATCCCGAACGCGGAAATGATAATCATTGATCCACCAGCGCTCGCTATCGGTTAGAAGCCGTAAATCCACGACAGAAAGATCGATAGGCGCGAGCGTCAATGTTTCGAAATAGAGCATATCACGGCCATCTTCCGTCTTATCTCCTGTCTTATTGCATAAGATCAGGTTTTCGATGCGAATGCCGTATTCGCCTTCCTTGTAATAACCTGGCTCGTTGGAAATGATCATGCCCGGTAAAACTGCTTCCGTACCGCGCGGCGAAATCCCCGCCGCCTCTTCATGAACGGATAGATAACAACCCACGCCATGACCAGTCCCATGTGCGTAATCGAGCCCTGCCTGCCACAACGCTTGCCGCGCCAGACTATCGAGCTGCGCACCGGTCGTGCCTTGCGGAAACCGCGCAGAGGCCAGCGCAATATGACCTTTTAAAACACGCGTATAGCGGTCCTTCATTTCATCTGTAGGCGTGCCAATCGCAATTGTTCTCGTGATGTCGGTCGTGCCGTCGGCATATTGTGCGCCGCTATCGATTAATAGAAGTCCATTCCCAGTCACCGTCGCGGCGGATTTGTCTTCAGCACGGTAATGGACGATCGCCCCGTTCGATGCCCAGCCGCAGATCGTGTCAAAACTGGAATCGCGGTGCATCGGATCGGCTTTGCGGAAAGCTTCCAATTGGTCGGCGATCTCGACCTCTGTTTTACCTTGGGCATTACTGCTTAGCCAGTAAAGGAATTTCGTGACCGCTGCGCCGTCACGCACATGCGCGGCAATCATCGCTTCCTGCTCTGCCGTCGTTTTAACGGCTTTGGGAAGTATGCAAGGATCCTTTTCTTCGCGGATAGTGATTTTATTCTTCTTTAGAATATCAAAGAAATATTTGGACGATCTTTGCGGATCGATCATTACAGGCTTATCGTCACCCGCCAGCATTGCCAACCGTTCTTCGATTTTAGCAGGCTCGAATACTTCTACCGTATTTCCGGCATGACGCAAAACATCGCCGCTGACTTTCTCCGTGGCGATAAACCATTCAGCGCGACCATCGTCATGTAACAGGGCATAAGACAGCGCAACCGGATTGTGAGACACGTCAGAGCCGCGAATATTCAATAGCCATGCAATAGAATCCGGCAAGGTAATGACGCAGGCCTTCGCGCCTTGGCCTTTGATAAACTGCGCAACTGCCATACGTTTTTCGGCGCTGCTGCGACCAGCATATTTCTCGGGGAAGATTTCGACCTTTGCCATCGGCTCCGGCGGACGATCCGCCCAGATCTCATCGATAGGGTTTGTTTCCAAAGCTTTCAGCGTAATACTCTTTTCCTTGAGCTTGGCTTCCAGCATCTGAATTTGTTTCGGGCTGTGCAGCTTGGCATCATAGCCGATCACCTGACCTGATTTCGCTTCATGCGTAAGATAATCGCTTAACGTAACTTTTATGGAATCGCCAATCTCGTACAGAGTTTGATCGACCTGATTTTTAAGCTGGATGGTATAGCGCCCGTCACTCAAAACACCTGCGATTTCCGGTAAGATCACGGCAAACCCTGCTGACCCTGTGAACCCTGTCAGCCAAGCGAGCCTTTCGAAACATTCCGGCACGAATTCGTTCTGGTATTCGTCCGTGCGGGGAACGATAAATCCGTCCACTTCAAGGTTTTTCAGATGGGCTCGTAAAGCTGAAAGTTTCTCGGCTGTTTTCATAGATGTATTCTAGGCCACGAAGTCCCGAAGTCACGAAGTTTTTTAAAAAGCCTCTTCGTGTCTTCGCGTCTTCGTGGCAATATAGATTTCTATGTCTTCAAATACTTCTCAAGCGCATATCATCGTTTTCGGTAATGAAAAAGGCGGGTCGGGTAAATCGACCACCGCCATGCATGCTGCTATCGGCCTCTTGCGACTTGGCTATAATGTTGCGACCATCGATCTGGATGCCCGGCAAGGCACTTTGACCCGCTATCTTGCCAACCGTTTCGAATTTATCACGCGCGAAAAAGACGATCTGCCCGCCCCGCTTCATTTTCCGATTGAAAAGTCAGACGCGGCCAATAAAATCGAGGCCGAAACCGCCGACCGCGATTTTTTACTCTCCGCTTTGGCCGAGATGAAACCCAATGTAGATTTCATTATTATCGATACGCCGGGGGCTGATACGTTTTTGTCGCAATTGGCACATGCCCATGCCGATACCATTGTAACTCCGCTCAATGACTCCTATATCGATCTCGACGTTCTCGGAAAACTCGATACAGCCACGCGCATGATCAAGGCACCGTCCATCTACACGAAACTTGTCCAGAATTCCCGCCTTGCGAAACTCGGGGCAGAAAACAGGGATATCGACTGGATCGTCATGCGAAACCGCCTGTCCCATGTCGAATCCGAGAACAAAAAGGATATAGCGGCGCTTCTCGAAAAAATGTCGGAAAAATTCGATTTTCGTATCGCGCCCGGCTTTACCGAGAATTTGATCTTTCGTGAATTATTCCCAAAGGGCCTGACCCTTCTCGACCTGAAACAGGATCCTGAAACTCAGTTGACGATGTCGGCCATGGCAGCACGACAGGAAATCAGACAATTATTGCGTTTTATCGCGCCGGAGAGACATAAAGGTTATCCTAAAAAAGCCTGAAATATATTTTTTCATAACTTGACTTTTCTATAACGCATATGTCATAAGCTTCTGAAATAAAATGGAACTCCAAATTAAATCCTGCGTTTGATGTTCTTGTGCAAAGCAACAATTTTATATAGGCTTATTAAATGACAAAGACACTGAAAACTGCTGTATTTCCCGTCGCCGGCCTTGGCACCCGCCTTTTGCCAGCCACCAAAGTCATGCCTAAAGAAATGTTGCCCATCGTCGATATGCCGCTCATTCAGCTGGCCGTTGACGAAGCCAAAGCCGCAGGCGTTGAAAATTTTATCTTCGTGATTAGCACCGGCAAGGAAATGCTCTGCCAGCATTTTGAAGAAGCGCCTGACTTGATGGAGACTTTGTCCCGCCGCAATAAACAGGCTCAGATGGATATCGTCAACGCCG
Organism: uncultured Micavibrio sp.; assembly: GCA_964633355.1. Lineage (GTDB taxonomy): Bacteria > Pseudomonadota > Alphaproteobacteria > Micavibrionales > Micavibrionaceae > Micavibrio_B. The sequence goes on along the minus strand of CAZWGO010000001.1, from coordinate 186,650 downwards.
TCACTTTGCCGAAGGGTAGCCTTAAAATCGCTATGCAAGACAAAGCGCTGGGCTTGGGTCATGCGGTCTGGTGTGCCCGCGATTATATTTCAAAAGATGAATCCTTTGCCGTGATGCTGCCAGACGATTTTATGCTCTGCGCGGGAAAATCCTGCATGCAGCAAATGGCCGAGGAATATGCCCGCACCGGTCATAACATTATCGCGTCGATGGAAGTCCCTGATGCAGACGTCAATAAATACGGCATCATTACGCCGGGCCAGAATAACGGCCGTGGCACGCTTGTTAAAGGCTTTGTTGAAAAACCTGCGCTTGAAAATGCACCATCAAATCTGGCTGTTATTGGACGTTACATCTTAAGCGGCGAAATCATGCCTGTTCTCGATGCGATGGTTGAGAAAAACATGACAGGCGCCGGCGGCGAGATCCAGCTAACGGATGCCATGGTTGAACTGTTGAAAATATCTCCATTTACGGCCTATGAAGTCGAAGGTGAACGCCTTGACTGTGGTTCCGATATTGGCTTTGTCAAAGCCCAGATCGCCTATGCGATGACCAAACCAAAACTGGCCGAAGAGCTGACCAACTTCATGATCGAGCGCCTGCGCATGACCATGGAAACTGGTAAAGAAGCTAAAACGCGCGCGGCTTAGTTTTTAGGCTTCCAATCTCGGCGGACTTTGCTACTTTGTCGGAACAAAGGATCCCCGCCATGACCGCCAAGCACGAAGCCGCTATTTTAGAACTCCTCGCCTCCCGTATCTGCCATGACCTGATTTCGCCGGTCGGAGCGATCAATAACGGCCTCGAATTTATGGAAGAAGCGGGCGACGATCCGGAAAGCATAAAACAGGCTTCCGAATTGATCGGCCATAGTGCACAAGCCGCCGCTGCCCGATTGCAGGCATTTCGCATCGCCTATGGCGCTGGTGGCCGCGACGGCAATATAAAGCCGGAAGATATCCAGAAAACATTCGGTGCCCTTACCCGGGCCGATGGTAAAATCCGTCAAAGCTGGGACCCGTTCAGCTCCCTTGGCATCGATTCTAAAACACCCGGCTTTGCCAAGGTTTTGATGGGCGCGATGATGCTCGCCATGGAAGGCCTGCCAAAAGGCGGCACCGTCTATGTCGATCCGGGGAGCGCGACCGAAACCCTGATCCGCGCCGAAGGCGAAGGCGCTATTGTTCGGGAAAATGTAGAGCAAGCCTTGGCTCGCAGCCTGCCGCCGGAAGAGATCGACCCGCGCCTCGTACACCCGTATGCTTTGAGCCTGATCGCCGAAAGTTATGGATTTATTATCCTTCTGAAAGAAACCGGTGATAATCGTGTCACTTATTCGGTTGCATTCCGATAAAGTAACGAAGCGTTAACCGCTTTCAGGCACTTTAGAAGAGAAGCATGCACTTTCGCTTTTAGCCCCCGCTGCGTCATAAATGTCCTTCTAGTGGAGAATCCGTATGGACGATTTAATTGCCGAGTTTATCACCGAAACCAATGAAGGCCTTGGTGAGCTTGATAGAGATCTTATCAAGCTCGAACAAAATCCGAACGACAAGGATTTGATCGGGAAAATTTTCCGCCTGATGCACACGATCAAAGGCACATGTGGATTTCTCGGCCTGCCGCGCCTTGAAAAAGTTGCGCACCATGCCGAAAACGTTATGGGTCGTTTCCGCGATGGTAATCTAAGCGTCACTCCCGCTTATGTAACTCTCATTCTTGAATCTCTCGACCGCGTGCGTATGTTACTCGAACATATTGAATCGCACGGGACAGAAGCCGAAGGTTCCGATGCCGAACTGATTGAAAAACTCGACGTTGTATTCGAAGGCCGAGAAGCGAAACCGGCTGAAGCTGCCCCCGTTGTTGTAGAAGCCCCCCCTCCGCCACCACCTACACCGGCAGCGCCTGAAAAAGTTTATAGCGCCGAGCCAATGGACAGTGATGAGCTGCAAAGAATTTTTGACATGACACCCGGTCCGATGGATATGATGCAAGCTGCACCAGTTGTAGAAGCGCCGCCACCACCGCCGCCACTCGCACCCGAGCCATCAAAAGAAGTCGCCGTGGCCGCCGCGCCTGCTGCTGCGCCGAAAGAGCCAAAAGCCGATGGTGAATCATCCCTTGCCAACCAGTCGCTACGCGTCAATGTCGAAGTACTGGAAAACCTGATGACGATGGTGTCAGAACTTGTTCTGACCCGTAACCAGCTGTTGCAAATTACCCGCAGCCAGAAAGAAAACGAACTGGCGACACCGCTTCAACGCCTCAACCATGTCGTATCCGACCTTCAGGACGGCGTCATGAAAACGCGTATGCAGCCGATCGGCAACGCATGGGCGAAACTGCCGCGTATTATCCGCGATCTTTCCATTGAACTTGGCAAGAAAATAGATCTCGTCATGGTCGGCGAGAATACCGAGCTGGACCGTCAGGTTCTCGATATGATCAAGGACCCACTCACTCACATGGTCCGCAACTCCGGAGATCATGGCGTCGAAGGTCCGGCAGACCGCGCCAAAGCCGGTAAGCCTGAAACAGGAACGATTACTCTCAAAGCCTTCCATGAAGGCGGTCACATCATCATCCAGATTATCGATGACGGTAAAGGCCTGCCGATGGAGAAGATCAAGGCGAAGATCATTCAGAACGGTCTAGCCACGCAGGATGAAATCGACAAAATGTCGATGCAGCAAATTCAGCAATATATTTTCAAAGCCGGTTTCTCTACCGCCGATAAGGTCACTTCCGTTTCGGGTCGCGGTGTCGGCATGGACGTTGTGCGCACCAATATCGAGAAAATCGGCGGCTCTATCGAGCTTAATTCCATTGAAGGTAAAGGCTCCACCTTTACGATTAAAATTCCGCTGACTTTAGCCATCGTTTCTTCTCTCATCGTTGAAACATCAGGTGAAAAATTCGCTATTCCCCAGCTCTCTGTCAACGAATTAGTGCTGGTCAGCCAGTCATCCGACAATCGCATTGAGATTATCAATGACACGCCTGTTTTCCGCTTGCGCAATAAGTTATTACCGCTTGTGGAATTATCGTCAGTCTTGAAACTTGAATTGACCCAGAAAGGCGTCGACCGTTTCGATCACAAATATATAATCGTGACACAAGTCGGCTCTTACCGCTTTGGTATTATCGTCGACCGCGTTTTCGATACGGAAGAAATCGTGGTCAAGCCGGTCCCCAAAATACTCAAGAATATCGAATTATTCTCCGGCAACACGATCCTTGGCGACGGTTCTGTCATTATGATTTTGGACCCGAACGGCATTGCCAAATCGACCGGCGATATTGAAACAGAAACTGCGGTTGGCGAGGAAGATAAAGATTATCATCAGGGCCAGCTTCGCACTTCCCTGCTTCTCTTTCAGGCCGGCGACGAATCTCCCAAGGCCGTGCCACTCTCCCTTATTTCCCGCCTTGAAAACATCAGTATCGATAAAATCGAACATGCCGGCGGCAAGATGATGGTTCAATATCGCGGTAAGTTGATGACCTTGATGCCGTTCAGCAGCAGTGTCGATTTAAAATCTGAAGAGGAAAAACCTTTACTGGTCTTTTCAGACCGCGACACATCGGTAGGTATTATCGTCGACCAGATCGTCGATATTCAGGAAGAATATATCTCCATTCAACCCGGCACCTCTTCAGACGGTGTTATCGGTTCGACTATTATCAACGATCAGGCCACCGAAATTGTCGATGTCGGTTATTATCTGAAAAAGCTTAACGCTAATTTTTTCAAAAATCATGGTGATGAGGATTTCAGCAGCGGCTTTGGCAAGCATGATAGCGGACGTCGCCGCGTTTTACTCATCGATGATTCACCGTTCTTCCGCAACATGCTAACCCCGCTTCTATCCGTTGCCGGTTATGATGTCACAAGCCTGGAAAGCCCGATCAAGGCGCTAGAACTAGCGGAAAACGGCCAGAAATTCGATCTGATTATTTCGGATATCGAAATGCCCGATATGGACGGCTTTGAATTCGCAACCCGCGTCCGCGCTGGCCGCGAATGGCAGGATACGCCGATGATGGCGCTGTCCAGCCACGCCACACAAAAAGATATCGATCACGGCTATAAAGTCGGCTTCAATAAATATGTCGCAAAATTCGACCGCGACACATTGCTGAATGCGATCAATCAAACCTTTATTGAAGGGGAAATCGTATAATGGAACATACCGAAACCCAATCTCAAGATACCAAAAAAATCATGCGTACGGGCAAGACCCGTGACTTTCTGACGATTTATATCGGTGGCCAGATGTTCGGTATACCGATTTTGCAAGTGCAGGATGTTCTTGGCCACCAGAAAGTTACTAAAATTCCGCTATCTCCGCCGCAAGTTGCAGGCGCACTCAATCTTCGCGGGCGTATTGTAACTGCTATCGATGTTCGTACCTGCCTTGGTTTACCTGCTCCGGAAGACGCCACAAAACGCATGAGTGTCGTCGTCGAAAACGATCATGAACTCTACAGTCTGATCATCGACAATGTCGGCGATGTTTTATCGCTTTATGACGATGACTATGAGAATACGCCTGCAACGCTCGACCCGGCATGGCGTGGCGTTTCGCTTGGCATCTACCGCCTGTCGGGAAAACTGCTTGTTATTCTGGATGTACCGAAACTCCTTAATTCAATGATGAGTGTAAACTAGGAATGAGTGAAATGAAAACCTGTCTGGTCGTCGATGATAGCCGTGTTGTTCGCAAAGTCGCCCTGCGCATTGCCGAGGAACTTGGCTTTGCCACTGCAGAGGCTGAAGATGGTCAAAAGGCCTATGAATATTGCCAGAAACAAATGCCGGATGCGATCATTCTGGACTGGAACATGCCTGTGATGAGCGGGATTGAATTTTTAGAGCGCCTGCGCGAAATGCCGGGCGGCGATCATCCGAAAGTCGTTCTATGCACGACTGAAAACGACCTCTCCCATATCCAGCGTGCCATGATGGCAGGAGCCAATGAATACATTATGAAGCCCTTCGACAAGGATATTGTTCAGGGCAAATTTGTTCAGATCGGCTTACTGGAAGATAATTACTAATGGATAATAATGCTGTTGAAGTTATGATTGTTGATGACTCCGCAGTCGTTCGTGGATTTCTGACGCGTATTCTTGAATCCGATCCTGAAATCAAGGTTATCTACTCCGCCAATAACGGCCAAATGGCTGTAAACGCGCTTGATAATCACCACCCTTCCGTTATTTTACTCGATATAGAAATGCCTGTGATGGACGGCTTGACCGCTATCCCGCTTCTTTTAGCCAAACGCCCAGATGTCAAAATTATCATGTGTTCGACATTGACGACGCATAACGCTGGCGTGACATTGCAGGCCATGGAATTGGGCGCGGTCGATTGTATCGGCAAGCCCTCTACCTCGACGGAAATTTCAGGTGATTCATTTAAAGATGTTCTTTTGAATAAGGTGCGTTCGATCGGTGATTTATCGGTCAGAAAATCCAGCAAAAGATTTGAACCAACTACTGAAAAAAAGCCTGGGACGAATATTCATCCGCACCTGCCCAAGACTGTTAAACTACGCCCCCCCCATGAAGGCTTTAACGGCAAACCTCAAATACTCGCCATCGGTAGTTCGACTGGCGGACCCAATGCGCTGTTCAAAGTCATCTCGCATTTTAAAAACTTTGATATCCCCATTGTCCTGACTCAGCATATGCCGGCGACGTTTACGCGTATTCTGGCGGAACACATTAGTAAACATACGGGCGTTCCCGCAGTTGAAGGGGAGAACGGCATGAGATTGGAAAATGGCCGTGTTCATGTCGCCCCCGGCGGTTTTCACATGCTCATCACACCGGAGCGCATGATCCGCCTTGATGACGGACCGATGGAAAATTTTTGCAAACCTGCGGTCGATCCAATGCTGCGCTCTCTTCTGCCACTTTTCGGCGATAAGATTTTAACCGTTATTTTGACAGGTATGGGACAAGATGGGTTAAAAGGCTCGCGAGAAGTGGTCGAACGCGGCGGACGTATCATCGCGCAGGATGAAGCGACCTCTGTCGTCTGGGGCATGCCCGGCGCGGTCGCTCTCAATGGTTTATGTTCCTCTGTCTTACCGCTCGAAGAAGTTGGCCCTTATGTCCGCAAGGCGGTGATGCGATGAAAATTCAGGATTTCGATCTCTTCAAGGATCTTCTTTATAAACAATCGGGTCTCGTCATTACGCCGGATAAATCCTATTTGCTGGATTCGCGTTTGACGCCTGTTGCCAAGAAATGGAATTTCCCCTCGCTTGACGTCATGGCACTGCATTTGCGGTCCCTGCCCGATCAGCAACTCGTAAAAGACATCGTCGAAGCGATGACGACAAATGAAACATCGTTCTTCCGTGACATGAAACCGTTTCAACTTTTCGAAGATACGATGCTGCCGCATATGATCAAAGCGCGCGCCGCGAAAAAAACCCTTCGCATCTGGTGCGCCGCCGCATCGAGTGGGCAAGAGCCTTATTCGCTGGCAATGATTCTGAAAGAAAAAGCCAATTTGATGCCGGGCTGGAGATTTGAAATCACAGCAACCGATATTTCCGACGATATTTTAAACCTTGCGCGCAGCGGCGTTTATTCGCAATTCGAAGTCCAGCGCGGTTTGCCGATTAATTACTTGATGAAATATTTTACGCAAGTGAATGAAAAATGGCAGGTTAAAGATGACATCCGCCAAATGGTGAAATTTTCGAATTTCAACCTTTTGCACGACATGAATAAATTCGGCATGTTCGATATTATTTTCTGCCGCAATGTACTTATTTATTTCGATGAAAAAACCAAGGGACAGGTTCTTGCCCGCATGAGCACCAAACTTGAAAAAGACGGCTTCTTGCTGATGGGCGGTGCGGAAACGGTTTTAGGCATCACCGACAAGCTAAAACTCATGCCGGAAAAGCGCGGGCTTTATATCCATCCTGACAGCCCGCATGCCGCCGCGCCCGCTTCAACCGGGGCACCTGCCGTGAAAGCCCTCGGAGCTTAATTCCAGAAACCGAACCAAACACCAAGTCCGTGGATAACAGCGATAGGGAAGAACAGCGCGCCGACGAGCAGGAAACCCCATTCGTCGTTCTGGAAGCAGGTTACGATATGCGTGATCCACGCCGCGAAACAGGCAAAGACGCCGATCAGGAAGGTTGAAATAGCGACGATCCCGCCGGTTTTGATTTTATCGATTAAGCGCATATTCTGATCCTTTTTCTTGATATTACTGCTTTTGTCCTCCCTGCGAAAGCAGGGATCTCATCTTTTCGTATTTCGGCAAAGATTCCTGCTTTCGCAGGAATGACAGTATTGCTATAGAAAGGCGCATGACCCAAAGATACAAAATCAAACGCGCCCTCTTATCCGTTTCCGACAAATCCGGCCTTTTGGAATTTGCCCGCATCCTGCTCGATAGCGGCGTTGAGCTAATCTCTACCGGCGGCACGAAGAAATACCTCGCCGAAAACGGCCTTTCCGTCAAAGACGTATCCGATGTGACAGGCTTTCCCGAGATCATGGACGGGCGCGTTAAAACCTTGCACCCTAAAATTCATGGCGGCCTCCTCGCCGTGCGCGATAACGACACCCATATCGAAGCGCAAAAATCCCACTCTATCGATGATATCGATATGCTGGTCGTCAATCTCTACCCGTTCCGCGAAACCGTCGCGCGCGGCGGCGATTACGATGACTGTGTTGAGAATATCGATATCGGCGGTCCGGCGATGCTGCGCGCCGCCTCCAAGAACCATGCCTTCGTTACGGTCGTGACCGATCCCGCCGATTATGCGGAGATCGCGACGCAAGTAAAACTCGGCGGCACGACGCTGGAGACGCGCAAGAAACTCGCTGCCAAAACCTATGCCGCAACCGCTTCCTATGACGCGGCGATCTCCGCGTGGTTTGCAGGGCAGCTTGAAGAGACCTTTCCGCAAAATATTTCCGCTCCGGCAACACGTCTCGATACGCTGCGCTATGGCGAGAACCCGCACCAGCAAGCGGCTGTATACTCGGATGGCACGAAACGTCCGGGCGTCGTTACTGCCGCCAAGATTCAGGGTAAGGAATTATCCTTCAATAATCTGAACGACACTGATGCCGCGTTTGAACTGGTCGCCGAATTCTCCGAGCCTGCCGTTGCCATTATCAAACACGCTAATCCTTGCGGAGTTGCTATCGGCAAAGACCCTCTAGATGCCTATCGCCGTGCGCTGGCCTGCGATCCGGTTTCGGCTTTTGGCGGTATTATCGCGCTCAATCGCAAGCTCGATGCCGTCACTGCCGCCGAGATTCTCAAAGTCTTTTCCGAAGTCATTATCGCCCCCGCCATCGACGAAGACGCTAAGCCTGTCCTCGCCACCAAACCGAATGTCCGCGTGCTGATTACCGGAGAGATGCCCGATCCAAAAGCGCCGCGCATGACAATCCGTACGATTGCCGGAGGCTATTTGCTTCAAAACGCCGATATCGGCCATATCACAGCCGCTGAACTCAACGTCGTAACCAAGCGCGCGCCAAGCGACGACGAAGTGCGCGACATGCTCTTCGCTTTCCGCGTGGCTAAGCACGTCAAATCCAACGCCATCGTCTATGCGCGTGAGAATGTCACGATCGGCATCGGCGCCGGCCAGATGAACCGTCTCGATTCCTCGCGCATTGCCGCCGCACGGATGAATGAATACGGCCTTGTACCTGCGACTGGAGCGCCGATGGCGGTCGCCTCGGATGCGTTCTTTCCCTTCGCTGACGGAATGCTCGCCGCCGCGGACGCAGGCGCGACAGCGATCATCCAGCCGGGCGGATCGATCAAGGATAAAGACGTCATCGCCGCCGCCGACGATCGCGGTTTAGCCATGGTGTTTACAGGCATGCGGCACTTCAGGCATTAAAATCTTGAAAATTTCAGTCCATCTGTGGCATGACGCTTGCCATGGCCTGCGTTGATAAAAAAATAATGACCAGCAACTGGTCGCTGCATTCAAGATTGCGTTGAATTCTTACAATCCCTATCGCCGGACCGATGATCCGCGGCAGGATTCATTCTGGCAGATTATCGAAGTCGGCAACAAGCTTGGCATGCTCGACGAAGATTTCAAAGCCGCGCATGATGTTACCGACGCCGATATTATCAGTTGGGAGAGACGCGGTCGACTGCCCCCGCAGCGCCAGCGCGGCCAGATTCACCAAAGCCTGAAAGCCGTGATTGGCCATAAAAGCCCCGCCTGACTTTGGCGCTCAGCCGTAACTCATGATATTCTCGTAATATATAAAAATTTATGGGTAATTAACCTCTCCTTAAATTTTCATAATTATCATGTGAATTACATCATGAGGTGTGTAAATGTCTGATAAAAAATCGCCTTCCCTATGGGAACGAGCCAAAGCTGTCGCTTCTTCTTTGCGCGATACAGCTGTGACCTATCTGACGCCTCAAATTGAGGTCAAAAACATCCCCCTAGTGATAACCAATCCGGTAAGTCTTATACTATCTACACGCGCAGGCCGCGCATTAAAGACTGGCATTGAAAATGCTGTGGTCGATAACGTGACTTTTGTAACTGGATTACTTCCTGATACATCCAGAACTATAAGCAAGATGGCCACAGGAAAAGAGCATAATATCTTTCAGGTCGGCAAATATCAGATGATGGGAGCGGAAGAACAAACTGCCGCTTATCACAGGATTCGAGAACGCGCAACTGGTGAGAAACACGCGGAATATAAAGAAGGAACGCTGGAGCATACGATAGAGCGTGTTGGTTTTTGGGGGACCAATCTGGCCGGACTGGCTGGAATAGTGAAATCAGCGGGTAAATTTGCTCTTCGTCAAGGTTTTGAACGTGCCCCTGAAATTACAGCGTCGCTATCACGAACTTTCGGCAAGAACGCGGATGTCGGTGCGCTGAGATTTGCTTATGCCGATGATATTGCAAAACCCGCTGCAACCGGAATCAGAAAGGCCGTCGAGAAATCAGACACGATGATTGGTCGCGCAACTCTAGGCTCGGTAGCCACAAGTATAGGCGCAGGTATAATTGAGGGCCTGACGGCCGCACCAGCAGCAAAACGCCCAACGACTATTTTCGCTCATCAGGAATCTAATATTTCAAAAGCGTTAATCGTCCCTGCAGCAACTGTAACATTAACCGCTGCCGCGCCCTCCAGACCAGATACAGAACCTCTTAAGACTTCTCTTAACTCGGAAGCTCTACAGCTGGCCCGGGAAAGTGTTATCAATAAAGTGATGAGCCCTGACTATCTGACTGATCCAAAGACAGGCGGCTTTGATCATGACAAGCTTGATAAACTTCAGGAACTGCTTGTCGAGTCCGGTCATCTTTCCGCAAGTCATAAAACCGGCACGATGAATTCCCATACGGTAAAAGCCATCGACGCAGCTGTGCGCGCAGGTGTTAACTCCGATAATCTAAGCGATGGGCAAAGAGATATAGTCGCTCAAAACACGCACGCCATGTATCAATCATTGCACGAGACCCCGCCGGACGGCTCCAGCTTTGACCCGCGCGTATTAAGCTTTCAGACCAATGCGCATTTTTTGAAACTGTACACTGGCAATATCGATGGCTTGGCCGGAATTAAGACAGCCACTGCCGGAGCGCAGTTTGGCGCTATTTTGGAACAGAGCCGGTCTTTACAAAACCCGCAACAGGATGCGGCGCTCGAATCGAAACCCGATCAAACCGCCCCGAAAGAAACGGTTTTATCGTCGGCACCTGCTCCTGTGCCTCAACCGGCGGGGCCATAAAATACGGTAAACAAAGGATTAATGGGATTTTTTACGAAAATAAATTTTGGAAAATGATCCTTGATTGTGGTAAGATGCAGATAATTCATAAAGAAAAAAGGGTGTAGTAGATGAGCGAGAAATCAAAATTTGGCCGTTATATCGGTGAAAAAATCGCGGAAACCATCAAAGATTTTCGTGGCGTTGCCGATGAAGCCGCACCTGTTGCAAGACGCGAAGCCGATGATGCGGTCCGAGCCTCGAGACGCGCCATCGATGAAGCCCCTCGCCCAGTAACAATAACGCGTACCCCACGCGCAGAGGCATCCGCCCCAAAAGCTTCCATCCAGCATCCTGATGCCCCTACTGCCCGCACCGCTTCCGATTTGGAACGTCGCGGCCTTATCGGCGGCGAAACAGGCGGGATGTTTGGCTCTACAGCTCGCAATACTCAAGACGCCCAGCGCGCCGCGCAAGCCGAGCGTCAAGTCGCAGCAACGCAACAACAAGCAGCCGGTTATACTCCGGTGCCGCAGCAGCAACAAATGCAGCAGGCGGATGCAAGCGGTAGCGCTCAAGCACGTCTAAATGCGATTGCAGAACATAACTTAATGACGGTTGATGAACTTAAAGCTTTGCCAGCCGAAACCAGGATCAAATTAGCAAAAGATTTCGACGAACTTAAAACAACCGCTGCGGCATCGACACCTAACGCCTCTCAAGCCACCCCTGCCGCAAATCAATTCGATAATATGGGTAAAGGCGCTGAAATCGTTAAAAAGATTGATGAACATAACGAACGTGCCGGTCGTGCTGCTCAATTTTTGACAAATGCTAGAAATGAGAATGTTGTTTTCAAAAGAGAAGATTATACCGAACTTCGCGGTATTCTGTCACGCAACAAACAACTTGATGATGGCGAAGGTACAATTCGTATTGCTGAAAATGGCAATATTGAAATCAGAACCATAGATGCGGAAACCAATAAAGCGACATGGACTGCCGCGCCAGAAAATGAAAGCATCTCATCACTCTTAAGAAAAACGCATGCACCTGACGCTTACGGTGATATAAATCCAGTTCATACAATAGGCAACGGCACACTCGCCAAAATAGTCGCGCCTAAATTGTACAGACAAGATATACCGGAGATCTCAAAACCATTGAGCGCTGCCGGCTCCGATCTGCCTTCTGTTTCCCTGAAGGAAGACGCTGTTTTTAAGCTTCAAGATGAACTTAAAGCGCAAGATAAAATAATTAATATCCCTGATCGCACTTACGTCAAAATTGTGGATGCCGATGGCAAAGACGTCGATGTGTCGAAATTTTTGGGTAAAGACTCTACTGGAGCAACTGTAGCAAAATTCAATAACAATGAAGCGGATCCCGACTGGTTACTTAGTGAAGGGTATAGGATCGAAAAGGCTAACAAAGACGCTGCAGGCGCATTCCCGATTACCGCTCAAAAAGGGATAATGGAGCGTTTCCTACGTCAAAACCCTGAAAACAAGATTACATCCGGTGATTTTACCAATGACATCATTATTCCACAAAGCATAAAAGCGCCCCGTGACCATGTTTCGGTTGAGCTAGGCCAAATTCCTCTTCAGGCTCCTAATACATGGCTGGATGATGATGCCATCAAGGCCATGGAAAAAGCTGTTAAAGATAGAGGACAACTTATTCCATCTGCGTCAAGAACTAAGGTTAAACCTGATTCAGATGGAATGTTACGGGTAAGCGATGATGCAGATGCAACAGAGCTTACTGTTGAGCAATTGGATGGTTATCTTGCCTTAAAAGGCAACAGGATAACAACTGCCGATCTTAGCGATCTGGTTAAAACGCCAAACCGCCTGAAATCACCTGATGCACTCGCATTATTCGCTGAAGTCGAGCGAGGCCTTTCGCCTAATGAACTGGTTCTCATTCAACCTGAAAAACTTGATACTGTTCGTGATGGGCTAGTCAGTATGAATCTTATGGTTCGTTCATCTGAAAGAACACCGGGAATAGATGAAAATAATATTTTAGAGTATATGCGCGACGCTTCTAAAATAACGCCTACAACAGCAGATTATGATGCAATTGTAGTCGCAATAAATCGTGCAAAAACGCCTGAAGTTGTTAACGCCCGTATTGCCATCAGTGATGCTGTGAACTCCTACAGTGCCGCATACAAATCAAACGGCAGTCTCTCTCAAACATTTATGAGTGAATTTAATAAGCAATTAACCATTCTTGGCACCGCACCAGATGGTGGGAGAATACTTCGCAATGCTGATGAAGTAAAAAGAGATTCTCCTTTATCTCCGGAAGAAGTTCTTCAAAAATTACGTAAGAGCCGACCTATATCACACAAAGAGTTTGAGGATCTAAGCGTATTTGCCGAACGCCGCATGCCGTGGAAAGGTAAAGAACCACCAGTTGATCCTAATACGCCAATGTCTTTGGCAGGTAGAGCTGGCGGAATGGCGACATCCGTTTTGAATGCGGCAGGCGGCTTGGTTAAAACAGGGGAGCGTAAATTTCCTACTCCCGCAGCTAAATGGGAGTTTGAAAAGAGCATTGAAGGCGGATTGGCTCCGATACATGTTAGAATGCAATCGGCGATTGTTAATAATCCCAAAAAAGCGACACTAGGGGGGATTGCTTTAGGAGTTGCTGCATGGACAGGAGCCGATGTTACCCTATCGCAAGACTTGACACGCGCTCCCGGTATTGCTGCTCAAACAGCTTATAGTGCTGTTAACTGGGACAGTGATGGAATTGATGATTCAGTTAATTGGGGAGCAAGGAAACTTAGCGGTAATCCCACTTATGCTCGTGAATTAGTTTTAAATTACACTGGAGTAGATATTGCCTCTCAAGATGCGGACGGAAACTTAAATGGTATAAACAAAGCTAAGATGACAGAAGCTTTGGATAAAATTAATGATGAAAGTTTCAAGTTTCTGCAACCTGCTGGTGGAAATCCAATGCATCCGATTCTCCAACAAGAACTAAGGATGTATTTAACAAAGGAAGTTTATGGTGAAGCGATAGCAAAAACTTCTGAAGCTACAAAAGAAGGCGTTGCTGTTAAAGACCAAGAAACTGCTATGATCCAAGCAGACCGTAACCAAGACGTTCAAAAAGGACTTAGTGCTCTCGCTAATAGCGGCAATGGAGGAGTTGCTGGCTCACCCGCCACTATCAAAGAAGAGTTCAATATTGCTCAATTTGCTGGCTACCTGAAAGATTTGGACTTTAGTAAAAACGAAGTCGATACCGTGGTATCAGCCTATAATAATTCAGCTCAAGGCACAGATACTAAAAAACTGCAAAATGGTCTGAAATCATTAACACCGGATCATCGTCAGATTGTAGTCGATAGTTTACCAGTCGCCGCTCCATAATATGGCAATAAGATGCAAATTTTCTTGCATTTTGAGAAGATTCGGCGCTAAAATAAGCTAATTAATAAATATAAAGAGGGTTGTTAAATGAGATTTGATTTCACAGAAGATAAAAGACTTATGGAAGTCTCTGGTCAAACAGGTGGCGGTTCCCCAAGTATATTGTCAGCTGAAGAACAGCAAATGGCCGTTGATCTTGGCAAAGCTGGTGGCGATCAAACAAAAATTAGAGATATTCTCTTAAAAAATCGCGACATTATGGCTCGCCGGGCTGCAGCTGATAAAAATGCTGGAGTTATCGGTGGATCCGAGGCAGAAGCACAAGCTGGCGTACAAAAAAGGGCGGGAGATAATTCTCTCGAAAATTCTGCTAATGCTGCCAGAAATACACAAGACGTTGTTAAAGATGCTTACTTAAAGGCTATTGCTCTTTTCAATCAATCTACCCAAGGATTGATGAATGCTGAACAATCTATTGAACAGATGAAAGCTGGTTTTTCCGGTATGTTGGAAACGTTAGGTATTGTTTGTAAAAAACTTGGCTTAGATGACTTTGCCCAAGGATGCCTTGATCTTGCTAAAGATCTAAGACCTCAACTTGTCAAACCAAGCCCAGAAGGTTTAAAGGCAGCAGAAGATTATAAAAACGGAGTTTATATAGACCCTACCGTTACACAGGGCATTCTTACTGCAGGACGAAAGAGCGCTGCAAAAGAAGTTTCTGAACAGCAGGACGCTGTTGTTCAAGGTGGCGTAAAAGGTGTTGGAGATGCTTCTAAAGTCCCTCAACCTACTGTAGTGGATCCTAAATATGGAACTTCTAACCGGACAGTAAGCTCAGGTATATCAATCGAAAACTTGAATTCCGCCATGGATAAGCTTATGAAAGGTCCTAGCCCTATTTTACTAGGTTCAGAGGCTATTGAACTTCAAGATAAGTTCAAAAAATTTGCAAAAGGTGATAATACGGGCAACACAAATCTTATTGATAACATGACCGAACGCGCAATTATGGCCGCAGCCATTCGTAGCGAAGTTAAAAACCCTCAAGCTGAACAAAAACTTCTTACTTCTCTTGGTTTATCAGGCCCAGCCTCTCCAAGCAAAACAATGGGTGGCGTATAACCAACCCTAATTCACAAAAAACCCGCCCCCTCAGTTAAAGAGTTGGCGGGTTTTTTTATTGTCTTGATAAATTCCGATTATCCGCAACTTACCTTCACGACTGTTGCATCTTCGCCGCGTTTATCGGTTTCGATATTGATGCGGTCGGCGCGGTAATCCATCGTCATGGCGCTGCCCGGGGGCAGGATGCGGTACGGGCGCCCTGTTGCTTTGGCCGCGGCTTCCGCTTCGGTTGCGCCCTGACCGACCCAGTCGCCGAATTCACATTCGCTTGTGCCCAGATCCTGCGGCGGCACCGCCTCGCCCACACCTACGCCACTTGCGGAATTCCCCTCGACCGTCGTCGCCGTATCCGGTCCGGCGTCCGCCGATATGGCAGAATTGACCAGTCCATACACTCCCCCCAGTGTCAAAAGCGTCGTGACGCCGACCAGCGTAAACCCGATAATTTTTCCTGTATTTTTCGCCATTTTCTTCTCCGTTCTTCCTAAACACATATCAGACTTGAATTTGTCCGTGCAACCCCCTACTAACTTCAGGCATGAGCATTACAGACCATATCCCGCAAGAGCGCGTCCGCAACTTCGCCATTATCGCCCATATCGACCATGGAAAATCCACCCTGGCCGACCGGTTAATCGAATTTTGCGGCGGGCTGGAAAAACGCGAGATGAAGGAACAGCTCCTCGACAATATGGACATCGAGCGCGAGCGCGGCATCACCATCAAGGCGCAGACTGTACGCCTGCATTATACGGCCAAAGACGGCCTGACCTATCAGCTCAACCTCATGGACACGCCGGGCCATGTCGATTTCGCCTATGAAGTCTCCCGCTCGCTTGCGTCCTGCGAAAGCGCGCTGCTGATCGTCGATTCGACTCAAGGCGTCGAAGCGCAAACTCTGGCGAACGTCTATCAGGCCATCGACAACGATCTCGAAATTCTCCCCGTCATCAATAAAATCGATCTGCCGAGCGCGGATGTCGAGCGCGTCAAAACCCAGATCGAAGATGTGATCGGCATCGACGCCTCCGAAGCCATTCCTGTTTCCGGCAAGAGCGGCATCAATATCGACCTTCTATTAGAAGCCATCGTCACCCGCCTGCCGCCGCCGAAAGGCTCGCTGGACAAACCGACCAAGGCGCTACTTGTCGACTCATGGTATGACGCCTATCTCGGCGTTGTCATCCTTGTGCGCATCATCGATGGCGTGCTCAAGAAGGGCCAGAAGATCCGCTTTATGAACACTGCCGCCACACGCGAGATCGACCGCGTCGGTATCTTCACACCCAAACATGTCCTGCTGCCGGAACTCAAAGCCGGAGAGATGGGCTTTATCACCGCCGGTATCAAGGATATTTCCGACACCAAAGTCGGCGATACGATCACGGATGAAAAATACCAGACCACCGAGCCCTTCCCCGGTTTCAAGCCCTCGATCCCGATGGTGTTTTGCTCCCTCTTCCCGGCGGATAGTTCGGAGTTTGAGAAGTTGAGAGACTCATTGGGCCGCCTCGCCTTGAACGATGCCTCGCTGCATTACGAAGCCGAAAGCTCCCAAGCCCTCGGCATGGGTTTCCGCTGCGGCTTCCTCGGCCTTCTCCATATGGAGATCATTCAGGAACGCATGGAGCGCGAGTTCAATCTCGATTTGATTCCGACCGCGCCGAGCGTTGTGTACAAAGTTTATAAAACCAACAACACGATGACCGAAATTTACAATCCGGTCGATATGCCGGACGGCTCGGTCATCGATAAAATCGAAGAGCCATGGATCAAGGCGACGATCCTCACGCCAGATGAATATCTCGGCGGGCTCTTGGAGCTTTGCCAGCAAAAACGCGGCGAACAAATCACCATGACCTATGTCGGCACGCGCGCAATGCTGGAATACTTGCTGCCGCTTAATGAAATCGTCTTCGACTTTTACGACCGTTTGAAATCAATCTCTAGAGGCTATGCCAGCTTTGACTATCACTTGGAAGAATTCCGCGAAGGCGATCTGGTGAAGATGGAAATCCTCGTCAACCAAGAACCGGTCGATGCCCTCGCCATGATCGTGCACAGAACGCAGGCCGAACGAAGAGGCCGCCAGCTTTGCGAACGCCTGAAAGAACTGATCCCGAAACAACTCTTCAAAATCGCCATTCAGGCCGCGCTCGGCGGCAAGGTCGTCGCGCGCGAAGATGTCTCCGCCATGCGTAAAGACGTCACCGCGAAATGTTACGGCGGCGACGTGTCACGGAAACGCAAACTTCTCGATAAGCAAAAAGAAGGTAAGAAGAAAATGCGCCAATACGGGAATGTCGAAATCCCGCAGAGCGCGTTTATCGCCGCGCTGAAGATGGGTGATGAATAATGTCGTTTAAAAAATTATCTATGCTATCGCCGTTGATGCTGGTTTTCGCTTGCTCGTCAGAGCTTGCCCCGCAAACAGACAACGCCTTTATTATCGACACGACCAATTTGCCAAAGAAAATTGACGGCATCAGTTTCTTTACCACCGTCGATTGCGCCGGTGCCGCGTCATCCCTAGTCAATAAATATTTTCTTACGCCATCGTCGCCTATAGATGTCCAGAAAATGGAAACAATCCGCAGCCGCGCCGTTGTGGCCTCCATCGACCGCAAACCTGCCAATCTTCCCGTTGTCGAGATGAACAGCATTATCAGGGATCAAGCGGATAGTTTTTCAAAAGGCCATCGAAACGCCGAGGACTATCTAAACGCCCAGTGCCGGAAACTGACGCTGAATATATAAAATTTTCTATTTTTAGCGAACACTGCTTCCCCGCGAAAGCGGGGATCTGTTTTTCAAACCACAGCGACACAGAGAACACAGCGTTCTTTCTGTTTGATCACTGCACCTAAACTGTCATCCCTGCGAAAGCAGGGATCTCCTCTAAAGACTTAAGGCTTTCAAAATTAACTTTTTGTCTAGTTCGTATGAAATTTGTCTAGTTCGTACGTCGATTTTGAGGTGTTTTTTTGTTTTCCCTCTCCCTTACGCAGTGAGGGAGAGGGATTAAGGGAGAGGGAGTATTTCGGCTTTTATAATACTTCGTTGCAAGGTTTTAAGCGGCGGAAAGTCTCCCTCTCCCCGGAAGCTAACGCTTCCGACCCTCTCCCTCGCTTCGCAAGAGAGAGGGAGAGTAAGGACTAATCGCCCTCCGTGCGCCTTGGGGATGACCGAAAAACGGCGTGGCTTTTCATGATGAAGCCTAACATTTGAAGCATGACGCGGTTTGTATAAAATTTCAATGTTTGTTACATTCTTCGATACGGGAGCGCTTAATGAAAATTGGAATATTGATCCTAAGTCTGATCTTAAATTGTATCTTAATATTTTCTTCTTTCGAACGAGATAAATCGCAACCAGATCAATGTGACGAGAATCTGAAATTTTCAGAGCTACAAAACTGTCAAAGTCTTCAAACTCTTAAGTTAGAACTCAAGCAACTTCGCGAGAAAAAACTGACAAGGGTAAAAGAGGCAGACGCCAATTTTTCCTATATGTATAATCTCGAAGCACTTCAAACCAAAAGCGATGAAAACTTCGATAAATATGCAGAATCGGAATGTGCATTACGCTTGATAATGGGTATAGATAATCAAAAGTTTACCTGCGAGATAGATTTTTTTAAAGCCCTAGTGGCCAACTTGAAATCGGAAGCAAAAGCCGAAGATCAAAATTGCCATCAATTATCTGACCGCTCACAAGTCCTTACTTGCTTGACAAGCAAATATCAAAAACTGAACGATGCACTTCTCGCAATAGAAAAGGGGGCCTTTGCGCAAGCGAAAGAAAACGATTTAATCGCCCCGCTCTACGAAAATAAAAAAGTCTTAAAGTTAAGCAGCGAAAGATTCAAAGCATATAGAGATGCTGAATGCTTGCGACGGAATGCCTATACACTTAGTGGTGGATTGGCAGGCAGGCTTGCAGAAATTTCATGCGAGATTGAAATAACGAAGGGCCGCATTGCCGAACTTAATAAGAAAGATAAAAAATGACTAGAACCATAATAATTCTGCTTATATTCTTTTCGGCTCCTTCTTTTGCACAAGGTGTGAATTGCAACACAACTATTCACAGAGACGAATTAATTTACTGCTCGCAAATTGAAGTCAGCGATCTGGAGAAATTACTTCTAAAAGAAAATGAAAAAAATATAAAAGCGGCTCAAGAAATTGATAAAGAGCAGCCAGACTATAATAATGAAGCCGCCCTAAAAGAAAGCATTGCGGCCTTTGAAAAATATAAAGAAACTGAATGTCACAGAGTATTGATGCGCAACACACATGGCAGAGAAGTACCAATAAACCGTCTCGCATGTGAAAAAGCCCTGCTTCAGGCAAGAATTAGAAGCCTAAAGATAAATTAGCGTTCAACACCGAATTAAAACTATAGTTAAGAAAATATCAAAAATCCGCCCTTTCTACGAATTCGACAATCCGCAATAAAATAAAACTACGGTTTTTTAATATTTTTGTAATGGGAGCAAAATCTTGGTTGTGTCATTGTGGTTAAAAGGGAGATTCCCGCCTGCGCGGGAATGACATGAAAGCGCACTAGTGATCTCCGTGCGCTCCGTGGTTAAAACTTAAACACTCACATCCCCCAAATCATAAACCCCGTCAGCACGCCGCCGATAAAGATCAGCGAGGCGCAGAACATGAAAGCGATGATGACGGCAGAATTATTATTGTCGCGGCAATGGGTCATGGTTTTAACTCCTTTTCTCTTGGTGATCGGGGAGTTGATAAACCTGACTTACGAGAGGCCGCCTGAATCTTTACCCGAAGGGGATCGGGCTGGACATACATTCAGGCCTCCCCGACCCTAAGGGTCAAGGAGTGCGTTACGGCGCACAACGCCGGTAAATCAAGGGTTATCAAGCCCCGAATTGAGCTCTCAATTCTGCCTGTGAGATTAAAGGAAAGCGGCAAAGGTCGCAAGGAGATTCCCGCCTGAATACCGCTTCCTGCGCGGGCGCGGCTTTGCCATTGAATCCTGACGGCAGAGGACTAGTTTTATCCCTATGAAAAAAGCCGTTCTCTACCGCATGGTGATGCCGAAGCATATCTGCCCGTACGGGCTGAAATCGCTCGACCTCTTGAAGCGCGAAGGATACGAGGTTGAAGATCATTTCTTGAAAACGCGCGAGGAAACCGACGCATTCAAGGAACAGCACAATGTCGAAACAACGCCGCAGACTTTTATCGGCGGCGAGCGCATCGGCGGCTATACCGATCTGCGCGCCTATTTCGGCAAGCCCTTGCCCGATCCCAAAGCCGTCACCTATAAACCTGTTATCGTCATTTTTGCCATGGCGGCCTTGATGGCGGTGGCGTCGGTTCAGGCCATGACCGGCATTCCTTTTCAGGCCCTGACGGTCAAATGGTTTATCGCCTTTTCGATGTGCCTGCTCGCGCTTCAGAAATTGCAGGACATCGAATCCTTTTCTACCATGTTTCTAAATTATGATTTGCTGGCGCGGCGATATATACCCTATGCCAAGATCTATCCTTACGCCGAAGGACTGGCGGGCTTGCTGATGATCTCCGGCCTTATGCCCTTTGTCTCAATTCCGATCGCGCTGTTTATCGGTATGATCGGCGCGGTATCGGTTTTCAAAGCCGTCTATATCGAAAAGCGCGAACTTAAATGCGCCTGCGCCGGAGGCAACGCCAACGTGCCGCTCGGTTTCGTTTCCCTGACCGAAAATCTTATGATGGTTTTCATGGCCCTATGGATGATGATTTAGAATTTAGCAAAAGGATTTTTTAATGGACAGATTTGAAAACAAGATCGTGATCATCACAGGCGCAGGGTCAGGAATCGGCGAAGCCACCGCCAGACGTTTTTCAGCCGAAGGCGCGAGCGTTGTTCTTGTCGGGCGGACGAAGAAGAAACTCGACAAGGTTGCCGCGACGCTGGAGGGCGAGAATGTCATGATCGCGCCTTGCGATATTTCCGACGAGAACGCGGTAAAGGATTTATTCCGCGCGGTGACACGCGAATTCAAGCGCGTCGATGTCCTGGTCAATAACGCCGGTATCTATAAACCGGGCAAGGTGCAGGACGTCAAAACCAAGGACTGGAAAGAGCAGATGGCAATCAATGTCGACGGGTATTTCTACATGACCCGCGCCGCCATGCCGCATTTGATCAAGTCAAAAGGCAATATCGTCAACGTATCCTCCGTCTCCGGCCTCGGCGCGGACTGGGGGACCGTTCCGTATAATACGTCGAAGGGCGCGGTGACGCTCTTTACCAAGGCGGTCGCGCTCGATGCCGCCGCGGACGGCGTGCGCGTCAACGCAGTATGCCCGACATTGGTGCGCTCTGACCTCACCGAAGATATGCTGGACGATAAAAAACTAATCGCGAAATTCAAGGACCGCATCCCGATGGGCCGCTATGGCGAGCCGGAAGATATCGCCGATGTCATCGCGTTTCTGGCTTCGAATGACGCCCGCTTTGTCACCGGGATTGCGATGCCAGTCGATGGCGGTCTTTCCGCGTCCAATGGGCAACCGCGCTAAAAATTCCTTTCCTCCTTTATCCTGTTTTACATTGCCAAAGCAGCCGCCGATTGCTTTAGTAGAAGCATGAAAAATGCCCTAGCCTTTATTCCCGTTCTTTGCTTGCTTGCCGCGCCCGCTATGGCGCAAACCAAAACATCGAAACCGCAGCCGGAGGTCACTCCGCCGGAATGGACGAAGCAAATTCAGGTAACCAATGTCGCAAAATATCTTTGCAAGATTAAAAATGCCAAGGGCGTCGAATTTGACATCGCCCGCGACGGCACGGATATCGGCGACGGTCTGATTGCCACGCGCCGCCGCTATCGCTGCTGGGTGACCGATCCGCAAGGCATACGCTGCCGCTATAACCGCGCGCAAAACCTGTCGGCCTGTATGGACAGCAAGCTGATGAAACAGGACGATATCAAAGACGCGGAAAATCCGTAACAGCAAAAACCCCTCGCGGATTGAACCGAAAGGGGTTTTGCTTTCTCCCTGTTCTGAATTTTTAATTATTTTTAATTACATGCCGCCGCCGCCAGATGCGCCGCCGCCTGCCGAACCTCCGGCGCTGCCGCCGACTGAACCGCCAGCGCTTCCTGTACCGGAAGATGTGCCTGCCGAGCCTGATGTGCCGCCGGATAAGCTTCCGGACGCGCTCGATCCTGTCGGGCCGGTTGCGCCTGCGCCCAGCGAGCCTGACGTGCCGACACTGCTACCGGTCGTGCCGCTTACACCGCCTGACGTGCCGACACTTGTGCCCACGGAGGTGCCGCTATTATAGGTGCCGCTTGCCGCCGGCGCTGTCGAACTTGATGATGTATCGGCGCCGATCGTGCCGGAGCTTGGGCTTCCAGCTGTGCCGACAGTGCGGGAATCGATGGCAACGCCGCGGCGCTCGCCGACCTGCGCGGAGGCGTCATGCGCCGCCATGCCGACGGTTAAAAGGATAGCTGCACCGCCAAGAAGACAGGCGAAATTTCGGGATCTGATCATAATATAGTCCTTTCGGGTTTTTGGAGTGCTTTGCCAACAAGATCCGCCCGTAAGGGTTCCTGAAATTTTTAATATTGCTTTATCCCTCTGGAAACGCATATTAATTCCTGAATTATGAAACGAGATTTTTGCGAGATTTTTGGATGAAATATTATTTGCCGCTTCTTGCCGTATTGCTTTTGTCCGCCTGCGCCGGAGACCCTCCCCCGCCAAAAGGTGAGGAATTTGAGCTGCGCGCCGCTACCCCCGGCGTGGTCGATCACAACGTGATCCCGAAGAAATAACGCAAATTTGACAACTTGGCCCGGAAATCTATAGGGTCTCCCCCATGATGTCCGACTGCGTAACGCCAACAGATTTAAATTCTGCCAAAAGCCTCATTTCCTCTTTGGAAAATGTTCAAACATTGCGGGCGCTTTATACGCTTCCTTTTCCTCTCGCCCTACATTCATTTCCTGCCGACGATGCGCTGAATAATTTCGGCGAAACCAAGAGAGATAACAAAACATCCGAAGGCATAGAGACGCCTGACGGCCATATGGCATGGAGATATGATCATATACCTGCGAAAATTCATCCGGCGCTTAACCTGATCCGCGCCTTCGACCGCGCCTCCGCGCCTTTTGAAGCGGCCAAGAGATGGGATTTCGATATACGCGGACCGGGCTATTGCTCAAGTAATGAGATCGTTCGCAGGCCACATGTCGATGGCGCGATGGTGCCGTGCATGCGCGTGTATTTCTATGCCAGCCATGACGGCTCTTTCGTTGTGCCGCATGAAAAGCACCTCGAAATTTTACAGCGCCGCCACGCCGATCTTCTCGATATGCCATTCAATGATAGGGATTTTTATCATTCATTCGCCGCCGCTCAAGGCGACCTCGCCAATTATTTCTACCTTGCCGCCGAGCGCGTCCCTGCAAAGACGCTTACCGTGCTGACAGGCGCAACCCTGCATTTTCAGCCTTATAAAATCGACGACAACCGCCGCTTTCTCCGCGCAGGCGACTTTGGTTGTCCGATGCCCTCCCCTGTGACCGTATAAAGCAGAAGAAACAGAGATTTATAATGGATATCAAACTGCGCATGCCCAATACCTCCATGACCCATATATCGGGAATGGAAGGCGTCATGAACGATCTGGCAAAAAAGCAAGGCATCGTTCCCGAACGAAAGCTCACCAAAATTTTCCAGCTGGTAAATGGAGATGGCACTGTCGTTTATGCCGAAGCTGATACCCGAATTCAATATGGAAGCCTCAGCATTCGCTCTTTCATTGTCGACGAGGATTATCGTCGTCAGAAAATCGGCACACGGCTTTTAAAAGAAATAGTGGATTTTGGCATCAGCGAAGATTTCGCTTCCATTACCGGACGCACCTATGATTGGGAAGTATCGGAACTATACCGTAAATGCGGCTTTGTTGAAGAAGGCCGCGCCGCCACCAATCGCTTTATTGATAACCGGCGTCAATACGCTATTACCTTTATAAAAAATCTTGTTTAATGCGTACTAAATAAGATCGCATACATAAGCATGGGTCCGATTATTTTATTACATGCATGCGCATGTCATGTTTATTTTTTTATTATAAGGAACGATTTATAGGCATATCTTGTTAACGACAAACAAAAGAGTTGCCCATGACCCAAATAATACCATTCATTAAAAAAAATTCATCTTCACGTCCTTCTTCTGAAACCATTTCCATTTTCAACGCACTCGATAAATCGCAAGCCGTCATCGAATTCGACATGACCGGCAAAATCCTAAACGCCAATGCCAATTTTCTTGGCGCTATGGGGTACACGCTCGATGAAATTCGAAACCAACACCATTCCATGTTCGTTGATCCGCTGGAGAAAAACAGTCTCGAATACAGGGAATTTTGGGCAAGTCTCAACCGCGGCGAATTTCAGGCAGCGCAATACAAGCGGTTTGCCAAAGGCGGGAAGGAAATCTGGATCGAGGCCTCTTACAACCCGATCAAGGATAAATCGGGCCGACTGATAAAAGTCATCAAATTCGCAACGGATATTACGCAGGACAAGATAAGAAACGCCGATTATGAAGGCCAGCTTGCCGCTGTCAATAAATCGCAAGCCGTCATCGAATTCAAACTCGACGGCACGATCGTCAAAGCCAATGAAAATTTTCTGAAAACGCTCGGCTATACGATGGATGAAATAGCGGGACAACATCATTCAATGTTCGTCGATCCGAAAGAAGTCGCGGCGCCAGCCTATAAACAATTCTGGGCCGACCTGGCACGCGGCGAATTCAAGGCTGCACAATATCGCCGTATCGGCAAAGGCGGCAAAGAAGTATGGATCGAGGCCTCATATAATCCGATACTCGACGCGGACGGCAAACCGTTCAAGGTCGTCAAATATGCAACCGATATTACGACCCAAATCGATTTATTGAAGAATGTCAAAATCCTGATGGATGGCAATATGAATGAGATCGATCAGGCCGTTCAAATGGTCAGCCATCAATCTGCTAATGCCTCCAGCAGCTCTTCGCAGACGACATCGAATGTACAGGCCGTGGCAAGCGGTGCCGAAGAGCTTCATGCTTCCGTACAGGAAATTTCGCAAAATATGGCGAAATCCAAAACCGAGGCTGATGACGCCTATGAAAAAGTCCTCTCCGCCGTATCTGAAACCGAAAAACTCGAAACCGCCGCGCAGGCGATGAACGGTATTGTCGCCCTCATTGAAAACATCGCCAAGCAGGTCAATCTGTTGTCGCTCAATGCGACGATCGAAGCCGCGCGCGCAGGTGAAGCCGGTAAAGGTTTCGCCGTCGTCGCCAATGAAGTCAAGAACCTCGCCGGACAAGCATCGGATGCAACCTCGCAAATCAGCGCCGAGATCAACAGCGTGCAAACGGTCGTTAAAAATGTCGTCGATTCTCTGGATACGATCCGCAATTCCATCGACAAGGTCAGGAATTATGTGACGAGCGTTGCCGGTGCAGTCGAAGAACAATCCGCCGTGGCGCAGGATATGTCATCGAATATGCAGATTGCTTCACAGGCCGTGTCAGACGTCACGGAAAGTATTTCCCAGATCGTGGTCGCGGCAGAGCAGGTGAATTCCGCCGTCTCGAATGCCAAAGAAGCCGCAGCAAGCTTGGTAAAATAGTGATTTTAACACTGTTGCAAATTCAACACACCCTTTCCGTTTCTTAAAATTCAACGGAATGTTTTGGCTGAAACTCCGTTCGCTAAACACATGCCCACAAACTGACTGAAAGAAAATTACAATGAAAAAACTTCTTATGCTCGGCACATGTTTGATCGCTGTCGCCGCCACGCCGGCCAAAGCCGAAACCTATACAGAAAACCGTGAAGGCTCTATGTCCACTCTCTCCGGCCTCTATGCAGGTGCCTATGGCGGATATGACTGGACCGATGCCGATGCGCCTGGTGCAGGCAATGTGCAAGGCTTTGATTACGGTGTATTTGCCGGTTACAAAGTGGATTACATCCTTGATAAAACAGTCAATCGTCTCGGCCTTGGCCTGAATGGTGCGGTCGAAGGTTTCTACGGCTGGTCCGAAGCTGACGATGGCGATTTCGATAAAGAAAACGAATGGGGCGTATCGTTCCGTCCGGGTCTGTCGATCATCAATGAATATGCTCATGGCCTGAACCCATACGGTATCTTCGGCTGGAGACGCACTGAATTCGAAGGAACCGATCTGGATGGTTTCGAGCTTGGTATCGGGACTGAAATCGTAGCCTATGGCAATTTCGGCGTTCGCCTCGATTATTCCCATACGTTCTATGAAGACGATAATGGACTCGATCCGGATTCCAACGATCTTCGTCTGGGCCTTGCCTACCACTTCTAATTTGAAGATTTCCCCTAGAATGAAGCCCCGGCCCAAAGCCGGGGTTTTATTTATGAGAGGGATAAAGCGGCAACCAAGCCTTTATGATCGCTAAGCAACTCATTACCTATCGTAGCCACCGCCCGGGCTTTGACACCGCGCCCGAGAATAACATCAACACCATCCGCGCTCCGCGCTATCTCCTGAAGCCCGCTTTGGGACAAAAAGGCGCGGTAACTGGCTTCGTCTTCGTCGCGGTTTCTTTTCAAATTAAAATCTCCCACTACGATCACCCTGCCGTGAGCAGGTAAGGCCAGCAATATCTTCGCCAGTTGCAATTCACGCGTCATTATATCGTTCAGTGAATCGCCGGCATCAAGATGGGTGTTAAATAATGGAACGCCTTTTATCTTGATTTCCTGAAAGCCCTTTTCAGCAAGGCAGTCATTTTTCTCGCCGATACTACCGTTGCAAAGAGAATATTTTTTCTCGCCAATTTTTGTAAATGACATATTCGCATAGAAAGACAGCCCTGAATTGAAACTTGTATAAGCGCGGCTTTCGCTATTTTCATTTTTCCACCAGCCCATAAAATTTTCCTGATAGGCGACGAGATCGAATTTCTCCGATAGTTTCGACAGGCATGCGATGCGGTCGTCGCGATAATCAGGATTGGCCTTGAAAGGAAGACGCTGCACGTTCATGGACAAAATAGTCATATCGTCATCTTCTATATCCAATAAAAAAGGCCCGACATGCGGACCTTCTGTACTGGCTAATGGTTCGATTTCCGGCAATGCCGTCTCGCATCGCATGGGAACAATCGCTGTGGAAGGACGGTCAGCACCGCAAGTAACCAGCGCACCAAGCGCCGCGACGGTTGCATATTTTTTCCGAAACATGGGCTATTCCCCTAAGAACTTATTACTGCGCCGCAATATATCTGATTCTCATGCCTGAAACTATTTTGAAAAAAATCATGGCAGGGTTCAGAATTCCTTAACCCTTGTCAAATATTATGGGAACAACGAAAAAATAATAAATGAGGGTGTTATGGGTTCTACATCAAATAAAGCCGAGTTTGGCGTTCTTAATCCTTTAGAGTCTGTGATCTGTGATGGCGAACCAGGCGTTGTTTTCCGGACCACGCAGCGTAACGGGGAAGCGGCCAATACCTTCATGTCGCGTCGGGATATGATCGATGTAACCGACAGATTAAAACTGGATCATCTGCCCTATAATCATGCCGATAAAAATATAGAGACGATTACAAATGCGTATAAGGATTTAAATGGACAATTACGCAGCGGCATCCCTCTGCGCGAAATTTCGGTCGATGATATTCAAAGCGTATCCCCTTTACGGAGCATCATGGAACCGATCATGGCCAAGAAAGGTTTGTCAGCTGTTCATGCCAGCGCTACAAGCAAACCGGCCTATACAGCCGGAACACTCGAATATATCGGTCCAGTAGAACAGCTTCCCGACGATTATAATAACGGCAGCAGTATGGGAAAACCCGGCGAGATGGGAGCCGTTTTTAAATCGACGGAAGAAAGAGGCAGAAACGGCGAAGAAACGACCCGCAATATATTTATGAGCGATAAGGAAATGAAGAAAGCTTTCGCACAAGCACCTGAAGGTTCGATTAATAAGAATGAATTAGGGGCAGCTCTGGAAGGCTCTGCCGAAGCGAACGGATTTGTCGTGGCTATGACAGCAGGAGAAATTTCAAAGGTCAAAAATGGCGCTGATTTAAGAAATGCGCAACTCCAGGAAGACGCAATTGCAACAGGTATGACAGCAAAACTAGCGCTCAATAATAATTTTTAATTCATCATTAATTTAAATCTGTCTTCCCCGCGAAAGCGGGGATCCCATTCAGTTTATCAAGACCCCGCTTTCGCGGGGGAAGCAATTTCAGGCTGCTTTTAATTTACCAGCAACACCCGCAATCCTTGCGCCATAAATCTCTGCGGTTTTTAAATCGCCCTCTGGAATAGATCCTTCCGCCGCGACATTCTCGGCTTGCGTCATGACGCCAAGGAATGAACCTAAACGATTGACCTGATGCGGCCCTCGCTGATGCGCCTCTCCCTCTTGCTGAGCCGCCGGCTCGCCGAGCGATACCCAGATCATGCCGTGCTGAGCAGCCAAAATCGAAAATTGTTTAAGCGTTGCGAGTTTATCGCCGCTCAAGGAATGTGAATTGGTAAAGCCGCCCGCCGCCTTGTTTTTCCAGTCTTGCGTAAACCATGGCTTTGACGACGCATCGGCAAAAATCTTGAACTGGGCAGAGGCTGCGCCCATATATGTCGGTGCGCCGAAGATAATCGCATCCGCCTCTTTCAATGCCACCCATTCCTCGTCGGTAATTTTTCCCTCTGCGCTAATCGCGATTAATTGCGCCTCGCCTTTTTCGCCTGCGCCCTTGGCAACGGCTTTGGCAACGACTTCCGTATGGCCATAGCCTGAATGATAAACAATTGCGGTTTTAACTGACATTTTTGATCTCCATTTAATACTTGATATATAATAGTAACTATGTAAGGATTATATACAGAGCGATGAAAAACAGAGAAGTAGGCACTTTTTCGTTACTAGTTACCAAACGGGAACCAAGCGCATGAAAACTAAAAAAGATTATTCCGACACTCAATGCCCGATGGACGGGTTGCTGCGAATCTTGATGGGGCCATGGACCACCTATATTCTGTGGCAGCTCCATTCCAATGGCGAAATGCGTTTCGGACAGCTCAAAAAACAAATGCCGGGAATTTCCGCCAAGATGCTAACCGAACGCCTGCGCATGCTGGAAGAAGCAGGCATCGTCCACCGCGAACAGGAAATGACTATTCCGCCGAAAGTTACCTATTCGCAAACCGAGCGTGGGCGCGAGCTGAACAAAATCCTTGATGATCTTCATCAACTCGCCAGCAAATGGCACTGCCCGGGAACTGAAAAGAAAAGAGCTTGATTATCTGTCATTGCGAGGAGCCGTTAAGGCGACGCGGCAATCCAGAATGTTGCCATTACTCAAAAATTTCTGGATTGCTTCGCTGCGCTCGCAATGACACGTTATTATTGCCTCGTCCAAATTAAACCCTATATCAACCCAATGTCTAAATCCGCCAACCACTCCAAACTCCTCTACGCCGCCGCTGCAGTCTTTGCCGTGTCCGTCATCGCAACGCTTTTCTTTGTCTTTCAGGACGTTGAGGAGTTGCGCGACATGGTGCGCGATCTACTCGAAACGGCCCGCTCCACAGGTTGGTCCTACCCGATCGTTCTAGGCCTTTATCTTTTAAGCTCGGTCGTCATGTTCCCGATCATCGTGATGAACCTTGCCACCGCCATGGTCTTTGGACCCATCTGGGGCTTTGTCTATGCGATGTCAGGCTCGCTGCTCAGCGCCACTGTCTTTTTCTATATCGGGCGTTTCGGGCGCGACAAGGGACTGAAAAAATTATTGAGCGGGCCGCGCCTGTCAAAGATCGATGCCAAGTTAAAAGACTCCGGCGTGATCGGCATCGCTATTCTTCGGCTTGTACCGATGGCGCCGTTTGGGATATTCAACATGGCGGCGGGTATAACCTCGGTAAATTTCGTTGATTATATCGCAGGAACTTTTATCGGCTTTTTGCCCGGTGGCGTCGCTCGCGCGGTTGTCGGCGACTCGCTGGTTAAACTTTTTCTCGAACCCTCACAAAAAACGGCCATCTATCTCGGCTGCGGCATTGTTTTATGGGTGACGATTATTCTGGCCCTTCATTTTGGATTGAAGAAATATCGCTCATCGGTTGCTTGATTTTGCCGCATAATTCACTACATTCCCGTATCAATGATTAAATTTATCCTATTCTTCGCCATTGCGATTCTGCTGGTTTTGCCTGTTCTTTTCGTCATCTTCTCGGCGGTGATTTTCGGCGCATGGCGCGCATTGAAATACGAAACGCGGTTTCGCAGATTCTTTTCAAAGTACGAAAATGAAGAGATCGCCCGTATGGTTGCTTCCGGTAAAATCTGGACCGGCCAAACCGCCGATCAGCTGAAAGACGCCAAAGGCCCGCCCCTTCGCATCGAGCAATTACCAGATCAGGAAATATGGATTTATAACGGCTCGGCTTTATCGCCAAATGGATTGCGCGTTATCGTCAATCAAAGCCGCGTGCAGAATTGGTCTTAAATATTTTAATTAAAAAAGACAATAATTAACCATCAAATGCGCCGGGCAGGCTGGAATACATTAAATCATAAACTTTATCGCCCAAACCGAAAACAACGCCCATAATCGCCAGCGCGATAGCTGCCGCGATTAAACTATATTCGATAGCGGTTGCGCCTTCTTTCGAACGCGCCCAAATGCTCAAAAAATTCAATGCAGTTTTCATGATACCCGGCCCTGCTTCTTAAGCTGATTTCTATGGCTTCCTTTTTCAGTATAACCGGCTAAGATTGGCAAAAGATTAACAAATTACTTAAAAAGCCATGTTTCGCGCCCTTATCCTGACAGCCTGCCTCGTTTTACCCGCCGCCGCCTTTGCCCAGCAAAACGCCGCGCCAAAGCCCATGCGGCATATGAGCGTCACCAAAACGGCGCCCGTACCTGAAGAGAAGGCTGCAGATCAAAAAGCGGCAAGTTCAGCGCCAAAGGAAACGCCCGCGCCCAAAGCCCTGAAACCGGAAGATGCGCTGAAGAAAACCGATAGCTTAACCGAATGGCCGTATTATACCGACCTCATGACCATTGATAACGACACCGCGCTGGAAAAAGTCATCCGCGCCGTCGATATCGACCCGGGCTCCGTGCCGCCCAAGGGCCTCTTCTATCTCGCCAAGGCCTTATCGGACCGCAAGCGCTTCGAAGAAGCGGCCTTTTACTATTATGCCGGACAGCTTCGGGCCACGTTCGACATGGCGCGTTTCCCTCCATATGAGTTTAACGAAAGCGCAGTTAAAATTGACCGCCGCACCGAAGATCAAATCGGCTCCGTCCCTAAAGCCGAAGCAGTTATCATCAACCCGCATGAGCCGATCTCCATTCTTGCCCTGTCCATCGGCTCACCGATTGCCAAATGGGCGATGGCGGATTCCGCGCGGCTCGACACGCTCATGAATAAAGTAAAGCTTTGGGATATGGCGACGCCCTATGCCTATCTGCCTGACTATGATATCTCGCATGCCGTGCCGTACGAGAAATGGCCGTCCCTTCTCACCAAAACCCGCAATAACTACTTTACGCGCGTGCGCCAGATCGCAAGGGGCCTGACGGCGGTGCGCCCGACAGAACCCACCCCGAGCTTTTCGCGCCCCTGATATGCAGCGGGATTCATTGCTTAATTGCCCTGTGATTTGGTATCTTAGAACCACTGCGTAAATTATAAGGTGTGTCTGATGCAAAATTCTCTCGTTGTCGCGTTCCATAGAGACGCATCTCCTTCTCCTGAAAAATCTGCGTTGGAGAATTCTATTTTCGCCCTGCATCCGCATTCGGTTGTCATTACAACCCGTCAGGACATCATTGCCCGTTCAAGACTGGAACTAAGCCATAAATTCAGGGACTCGATCAAAGGCGATGACGCTCGAGAAGCTATCGAGATTTACGCCGAGAAAACGCCACACCTTTCCCGCGCAATCATTACGTCTTGTGACGATATGAAACAAGCAGCGACAGAAGCGAATATTCCGGTCATCGATGCCGGTAATAACTTCCACTGCATCAGCGATGCGTTGCGCAACCTTTCTCTTCAGCACGGTTAATTAAAGTCAGACTGTCATTGCGAGGGAGCTTATGCAACCGCGGCAATCCAGAATGTCTCCGCTCATATCTTGTCATTCCGAGCGAAGTGCTTTAGCACGCAGCCGAGGAATCTCATCTAGATTAAGGTGAGATCCCTCGGATCGCTTCGCTCTCTCGGGATGACATCGTGGTAATAAACATAGATAAAATTTGATCTAAATCCGAAACGAAACACCCCTAAACTCCATAAAATACAAGGCAAAATTAAAAGCTCGTTCACGCGCCCCTGACATGATGAGGGCATGAACGAAACATCATTTGCAAAAACTTTAGACAGAAAAGAAAGAGAAAGAAAAGGCTCCCTCCAATGGCTATTTTCTTCCAGTGCAAATGAAAATGTTCACCATATTTCGGACAGACGCGATATGGGTGTGTGTACTAAAAAAACGATTGCAGAAAGCGCCAACCATCAGAGGAACAAAAGTGATGGGTATGGTGGCTTTCTGGCTCTCGATATAGTTACAGGAGGCTTGCTGACCTCCCTCTTCCACGGCATCGATCCAATTGCCGTGATAGAAACAGCCGATGAAATTTGGCTCGATCGCCGTAAAGCCAAGCCAGCCGATAAGCAGCCGGAATTCAGCTATTTCCCGCTTTAACTCTTTCGTCATCGCCTGAATTCGTAGAATTCTAAGGCGATCCATGGCGCAGCGTCACTGTGGATTCCCTTAGAATTGCTTGGCAATTCAGGGAATGACAATCCTCATAAAAAACTTGCCCCAAAACCTTAAATTTGTTATGTAAACAAGATGCGTTTACTGGACCCCAAGCCTTATGTGTTAACCGATCTTTCCGGCGAGACCAATCTTACTCGCGGAGATTGCCAGGCTTATCGCGGTATCGGGAAGCTTTTCGCAGAAAAAACGGGCCGTCCATGGCATTGCGTCGAGAACGATGAACAATATCAAAATTTAAAAGGCGACATTGGTCTTCCGGATGTCGTATTCGCATTCAAACACAGGCCTGAATATGAAAGCCTCTACTGGACCAACGAGATCAATGAATATTTATCTGAATATATAAGACATCCTTTTAAAGATTCTCTTGTATCTCATCACATCACACAAGACATGCTGAACAGTGAAAAAGAGATATTTCAGGCTAGATACCCAGAGATAAACAACCGGCTGGTCGCGGTCATGAATATCGTTTGCGGCACCCGAAGGGGTTATGTCTTAGCTGATAAATTAGTCGCAATGATACGATCGTGCCCTGACCCGAAAACGACGCTTTTTATATGTGGCATGGGCAGAACCGACTATTTAGATCAAGCTGAATTTATCAAGGTTTTAAGAGCTGAAATCGATTATCATGAATTGTCTAAAGATGTAGAAATTAGAAACTATTCAATGAAAGACGAATTCAATCGGCAATCTTTCGGTTACAATCCTTATTTGGGCCTTATTGCATCGGCAGACCATATAGCGATCGCTGGCTTCTCAGGTTCTATCTTTTCCGAATGCCTGATGGCTGGGAAAAGTCTTATAACTAATGAGATCGGAATTCATCATAAACTATACGAAGCCGGACTTTGCCATCACCTTGATAAACTGGATACAAGATTTGGTTTTCCCACTCTTGCAATCGAACCTCCTAATGTAACCGAAGCCGTCGCCGATTATTTCGTCGGTCATTTCCTTGAACATGGCGGCCGAAAACTGCCTGTAAATAGCCCGGCTCCGCACCCCCGTCTGGTTGCTTAACCTATTCTCCATTTTTTAGGTTTAGCTTTCATTATAAGCTGGTATTATTACCGCGGGGAGCCATCCAGTGAACTTTTCTACCTCACTATTGCGGGAAAAATTTATTATCCGTCCGGTTAAAGCGACGGATTTACCGCCCGTTATTGCCCTCAGCAACCGTATCGCCCTTAACCTGCCGGATATGACAGGCCGTGCTATCGAGCGTTTTATCGTCCGCTCCCAGTCCATGTATGGCTGTGTTCGTATGGCGTCGAGCATCGTTCAGACTTTCTTCCGCCAAGGCCCTTTGCTGCCACGGGAAGAAAAATTTGATTTTACCCAAGCCTGGAATGATATCGTCTATGACGCCGAAGGCGCCTTTGGCGAGAAGAACTGGGCCTCGGTCTACAATAAAGGGAAATTGATTTTTCGCTCCGGCGACCCGCACGGTTTTCTGGATGTCATCGAGAATTGCGATTACCGCAACGATACCGGAAATTACGAGCGCTCGGTTTTCCTCGCCGAAGAGATTTTCGCGGAAAAAGGCACCTCCGTTTCCATCGAGCATCAGGCCGATACCGGCGTCGTGCTGGACATCAATAAGAACCGCGCCCGCTGCGCCATGATCCTGCGCTCGCCCATTCGCCGCACCAATTTCAATTATGTGGCGGAAGAAAAGAATATGGACCGCCGCTTAAGCGCTGCGCAATGCCTGACCGTCAGCGCCGCTTTTCTGGAAGGCATTCACCACGCCTATCTCATTGGACGCGTGAATGAAGGCCTGCGACTTGGCAGCATTATCCGCTATAGCGAGGAATATAAAGCCGCCGATGCCGCCCGCCGCCGCCTGCCGCGCTTGAACGCCGAAATTAAAAATTTTGAGAACTTTTTCAAAGTTACCTACCGCCCCGAAAAACCGGAATTCCCGCAACTGATTGTTGATGCGGAACGCTATGCGCATGACGAGGCGATGCGTAAAAAAGCGGAGAAAGAAAACCAGATCGATTGATTAGGGCTGTATAGTCGGTTGAAGCGCTGGCGCAGATTTGACTGGAACCAATGGAGGCATTTCTGTTACGGCTTTATCAATTCTTTGAAAAGCTTCAACAGCGTTTTCCAGAGCTTCATGTTGAGGGGTACCTATAGGATAGGCTTTGCTATCTAAAATCTGCTGTCCGGCCTTTACGAAGTCCCCAGGTTTATATGTCTGAATATCCGGATTTATTTTCTTTATGTCTTCACGAATGATTATTTCAGGGCGAACTAAATTGCCGTCAACTTTAACAGATCTATAATCGGTATTTTTTAAATCATACATCTGCGCATTATCGTACATTTCCTCGACCGAGATGTTCCTTATATTTTTTTCATCGCCCAACGCAGCCATGATCGCTTCACCGCATCCATATCCGTAAGTTTTAGATAGCCTATCTGATCGCTGGTTATCTGAAAGATAGGGAGAAACAGTTTTTAAATCTGCCATACGCTGAAGAAAATCTTCTGTTTTCGGTCCTGGGCTGGTTTGCAACAACCGTGCTGCGGCCATATAGTCGGCTCCTGCTTCGTCTAAACCCAGCATTTGATGGGCCACTTCATGTTCTCGAAGATATTGCCGATTGAGTCGCTCATCATTGGCAGAATTTTCACTTATATTCCGGCCACCCAATACACCTTCAGCTCGTTCGATAAAACTATCCGCCCAGCTATCGATCATCATGATATGTGATTTTTTGTAAACGACGCCGCCGGAAGTTCCTTCAAGGGCGGGATCTAAGCTTCTAGCTAATGCAACATTCTCACGAAAATCGGACTCAAAATCGGCAAGTACATTTTTACTTATTCTTCCATCGGAAGCGGCTTTGATAAATTTATCGGTTAATCGATCAGCTTCTTTCGACAATAAAGATCTAAATTTATCAAAATCAACGGTAATGTAATCGTCGCGTGTTCCACGCTGGCCGCCATCGGTAATCGTTACAGCCTCAACCGGGGGTTTTTGTGTTATGTGGGTTTTATAAGCATCAAAATTAGGTTCGCTCATCCGCATAGTATGAACGAAAAACCTTAATTATGGATAAAAGAGGGTTGGTTAGGCGCCGATACCTAAAGCCGGAGCATCGCTCTTTGCTTCGTAGCTTACCGGCAGGGGCGTATCTGAAAAAGGGCTGCCAAAAACTTCTTTATTGCTGCGGTCCACAGCCTCATCAAAGACATTTCTAACTACTCGGGCTGCTACGCATCCCGCAACTATAACGACAGCCGCTCCGGCCATGAAATCTTTACGCATTTGTTTCTCCGTGTTTGAGACAAAAATATAACAATCACGAAATCATTATGTCAATAAAAAAGAGCGGGAAACCACCTTCCCGCTCTTTTCGTTTCAGCACTCTCTAGAAAAACTTTATTTAAGCGACACTCGCCAAATCACGCAAAACGTAATTGAGCACGCCGCCATGT
Source organism: uncultured Micavibrio sp. (assembly GCA_964633355.1). Classification (GTDB taxonomy): domain Bacteria; phylum Pseudomonadota; class Alphaproteobacteria; order Micavibrionales; family Micavibrionaceae; genus Micavibrio_B. Next base: position 150,051 of record CAZWGO010000001.1, on the reverse strand, counting down.
TTGAAGTAATCGACCTCATCCAGCGTATCGATACGGCAATAAAGCAGATGCTCGTCGGTTTTGCCGTCTTTGCGCGTGATCGTGAGCTTAACATCCATCAACGGTTTCAGGCCTTCCTCAAAACCCGTAATCGCGATTTGCTCGTCCCCGGTTAAATTCAAGTCCTTGCGCGTCATGCCCGATTTGAAAACCAGCGGCAACACGCCCATCCCGACGAGATTGGAACGGTGGATCCGCTCGAAGCTTTCCGCGATCACGGCCTTGACGCCGAGCAGTTTCGTGCCCTTTGCCGCCCAGTCACGCGAGGAGCCTGTGCCATATTCCTTACCGGCAAAAATCACCAGCGGCGTATTGCTTGCCACATATTTCATCGCCGCGTCATAGATAAACTCCTGCTCGCCTGTCGGGACGTATTTGGTAAAACCGCCTTCGACGCCCCCATTTACATCAGAGAGCATTTCGTTCTTGATACGGATATTGGCAAACGTGCCGCGCATCATAACTTCATGGTTGCCGCGGCGTGCGCCGTAAGAGTTGAAGTCAGCGACAGAGACACCGTGGTTTAGCAAATATTCGCCCGCAGGGGACGCTTTCTTGATGTTACCGGCCGGAGAGATATGGTCGGTCGTGATCGAGTCGCCGAAGATTGCAAGAATACTTGCCCCTTTGATATCGGAAATTTTACCCGGTATTTTCGGCATCCCGACAAAGTAAGGCGGGTTTTGCACATAGGTAGATTTGTTGTTCCATGAATAGGATTCGGAAGAACCGGCGGTCGGAATCGCCTGCCATTGCTCTGGACCTAAGAAGACGTTGGCGTAGCGCGATTTAAACATGTCTGCGGTCAGGCAATATTCAATCGTATCGGCGATCTCTTTATTCGTCGGCCAGATATCTTTGAGATATACAGGATTACCGTCATGGTCATTGCCGAGTGAATCTTTCGTCAGGTCGATCTGCATATTTCCGGCCAGCGCATACGCGACAACCAGTGGCGGCGAGGCAAGGTAATTACCTTTTGTCTGCGGATTGACGCGGCCTTCGAAGTTACGGTTACCAGATAATACGGCAGTGACTGTCAAATCCGAAGCCTCAATCGCTTTTTGAATTTCCTCAGGAAGCGGGCCGGAGTTACCGATACAGGTTGTACAACCGTAACCGACTAGATTGAAACCGAGTTTGTCGAGTTCTTCGGATAATTTTGCTTTATCGAGATAATCCGTCACCACCTGCGATCCTGGTGCGAGGGAAGTCTTTACCCAGGGCTTCGATGTCAGGCCTTTTTCATTGGCTTTTTTCGCCAACAGACCTGCCGCGACAAGAACGCTTGGGTTCGAAGTATTGGTACAGCTTGTGATCGCCGCGATAACGACAGCGCCGTCTTCCAGTTTATAATCCTGACCTTCGACCGCAACGGAACGTGTTTGCGGAATCAATGTCTGGATGGATTCAACGGCTTTGGACAACGGCACGCGATCTTGCGGGCGCTTTGGTCCGGCAAGAGAAGGTTCAACCGCATCAAGATCAAGCGTCAAAGTATCGGTAAAAACTGGATCGGCGGAATTCGCGTCTCTCCACATGCCCTGTTCTTTCGCGTATTCCTCAACCAGTTTTACGCGGTGCGGATCGCGGCCTGTGAACAGCATGTAACGTATCGTTTCGGCATCGATCGGGAAGAACCCGCACGTCGCGCCATATTCCGGCGCCATGTTCGCAATCGTCGCACGGTCGGCCAGCGTAAGATTATCAAGACCCGGGCCGTAAAATTCGACGAATTTATTGACAACGCCTTTGGCGCGCAGCATCTGCGTGACCATCAAGACAAGGTCAGTCGCCGTCATGCCTTCTTTCATCGAGCCAGTGATTTTAAATCCGATCACTTCAGGGATCAGCATGGAGACAGGTTGTCCCAGCATCGCCGCTTCCGCTTCGATACCGCCGACGCCCCAGCCGAGAACGCCCATACCATTGACCATGGTCGTGTGTGAATCTGTCCCGACCAACGTATCCGGATAGGCGATACGGGTTCCGGCTTTGTCTTCGTCTTCTTCAACCCAGACGGCCTGCGCTAAATACTCAAGGTTCACCTGGTGGCAGATACCTGTTCCCGGCGGCACGACGCGGAAATTTCTGAAAGCCGACTGGCCCCAGCGCAAAAATTCATAGCGCTCCAGATTGCGCTCGAATTCCAGCTCGACGTTTTTCTCGAATGAATTCTTGTTGCCGAAGGCATCGACCATCACCGAGTGATCGATAACGAGATCGACCGCAGCAAGCGGATTGATTTTTTGCGCGTTCCCGCCGAGCGCGGTCATCGCTTCCCTCATGGCCGCCAGATCGACAACAGCCGGAACGCCGGTAAAATCCTGCATCAAAACGCGCGCCGGACGATAGGCTACTTCATGGGTAGATTTTGCAGTGTCGAGCCATGCCTTGATCGCTTTGACGTCCTCGACATTTACCGAGCGGTCGTCTTCATACCGAAGGAGATTTTCGAGAAGAATTTTAAGGGAGTACGGGAGCCTCGACATATCGCCGATCTGCTTTTGCGCCTCGGCAATCGAGAAATAATCATACGCCTGCCCGTCAACATGGAGGGTTTTACGGGTTTTGAGGGTATCGTGACCAGCGCGTGTCATGGCTTTAAGCTCCTGAAAGTATTATGAAATCTTGTGAAATGAGGTGGTGTAATCTGACATAGGGATTTTATCATGCCCTGCAATACTGAAGAAACAGTAAATGCCGCAAAACGCCGCAGTTAAAGCATTAAGTCCATATTTTCTTGCAATTTGAGATCACTCCCCGTTATGTTTTGCCATAACTTTTACTGCGTAGGTCCCAATGACGATTATTCCATCTTTCGAACCCGCTTCTGTCATCAGCGATTTTGGTCGCTCGACTTATAAGCATAGCAAGTATTTCCAAAGCCTACTTGAACAAAACGTCAGCGCATCTGAATTCAAAACCATGTGGTCGGAATATCTGGCTCTTCCCAATCTCGATCATATCGATCTGACAGTCATGCTCGATAAAACAGCCAAGCTATATAAGAACCTTCATGAAGCCGGCCAGAACGAATTAAAAAATTTCCTGCTGAGTCGCCAAGGCATGATCGAATGGTTTAGAAAAGCCGAGACACTGATGCTGGTATTCGATCCCCCCGCTTTGGCTAGATCACAGCAGGCCTTTACCGAAATCGGAATTTTGCCGCCCAACTCCTTCCAACATGCATGGAAGGAACAGGCTCTGGATATAATGGAAACTTTCAGGCCGAGGGATCACACCAATATCGTATGTGCTTTCGCCAAGAGAGAATCGTTCCCCGGCCATGATTATATGGACGCAATTTTCAAAAACGCGAACATCAAAGAATTCGATAAGGATCGCTTTACTTATTTCGTATGGGCTTGCGGCCATCTTGCATCACGACCGCCGAAGGATTTTATGCAAGATATATGGAGAGAAGCGGAATGCAGCTATGACGATTTCGACCTGAAATATACGCGTATCTATTTAACAGGCATTACGACACTAGCCTCGGTTTCCGGTGAGTCTCCCGACACCCGCCATGTGAAAACTTTTATCAAAAAACTTCTGGCGCTCAGCGATGGCAGCCACAGCGACAAGTCCATCGTTCATCAGGCTGCCCTTCTTTTCGATCTGCCTGAATTCAAACAATCTTCCCTTGAATGCATCGATCCTGAAGGTACTTCAAGAACGAAAACTTTAAGATCTCAATTTGCAAAAGTTTCCGGCATTTCCATGGAGCCGCCATCCAGCGATCCTACTTTTCAAAGTAACACCAATATATCTTTTTCCTATAACGACCTGCGTTATATTTTTAAAGCGGATGGCTGGCCGCTTTACCTAAAAGATTTTGACGGAAATTATTTGCCCAATGGCCGCAACCTATTGCAATCCAATCTGTTGGAAAAAGCGGAAGGCACCGGAATTTTTCGCCTTGGCTTTATGCATGAAAAGAAATTATCCGAGCAATACAACGAAGACCTTTCCCCACTTCTGGAAGAATTGTCTGATTTTGAACCGGGTACCTATTACTCGACACTTGAAAACGGCAATCTCGTTTTCAGGCCTGCTTGACCTCACATGGAAGGAACTTCGCGCAGCCATCGTTTCTTTTTAAATCTCGATCCGCAAAATCCGCCGCCGATAGACCGCCTTTGCTTTCACTGGAACGATCTGGCCCATGATCATTTAAGTACTGAGGAATGGGGCTCTGTCATCCAGCGCTTACTTCCGGTTAACATCGCCCTAAACAAAGCTGATCGCCAAATCTTTGCCGATACGATCAAACATCCGGCGCAAGGCCTGCGAACCTATACCAAAGCCTTGGAAGCACTTTATTACGCATCCGTCCCTACGGATATTATCGCGGCGATGCAGTTTTTTGCCCGGCATAATGAAAAAATAGAACCTGCTTTTTTTGAAGATTCTCATCTGAAATTACGCCAACATCTTCCCAATCTTTCAGCCAGCGACATAGCCGCCACACTTTATTCCTTCAATAAATCACATCATCTGCCGCATGACGATTTCTGGAATGATATGCGGGAGACTTGGGTTGACAAATTCAAGGGCGCAGAAAGCACCGAGATCCGGCAGGCTTATGAACGCGCAGCGAAACTTGCCCTGCCGATGACGGCAGGAATGATTTCCTTGTTTAACGAACATTTGCTGCAACATTCCGACGATCTGCAAGGCGAACCGCGCGACAGACTTTTCTGGACCGCCGCCATGATAGACAATCAGCATGGCCACACCGTTCTTGCCGATACGGTGACGCCCCTCCTCGCCAAACGCGATATGGCGAATGCCACGATGCGCAATACGGTCTGCGCATGGTTTTCCATCTTTGACAAAGAACCCTTGCAGGAAAAAGGAAACAACTCGTCGAGTAAGAGTGAAATCAGGCTGCGGGACATATTCGAATCTGCAGGCAGGCTGCGTGCGGAGAAAGATCATGTCATTCCCTATGTCGCCTCGCCCGTTGATATCCGTTTGGACGTGAAAGGCCGGGATATAATTGTTGAAATGGATGGCATTACCCACTTCAATTTTACTTTCAATGGGGAACGCCGCTATAATGGCCAGACACTGCTGAATTCAGCGGTCAAAGCAAAAATGGCCGACAAGGCGCATTTACTTCATATTGATGACCGCAGCTATAACTATCTCTATTATCGCTGCAATCATGACGAACAGGGTAGAATCGCTCGTATGGTCTTGGAGGACGCTATCGTCAGGGGGGCAGGAAATTACCGGGTTATTCTTAACGAAAACCAAATTTTATTGACCCATTTACAAAATAATTCCTTTATCCCGGGCTAAACCATTGATTCACTGTGAATATGGCGCAAATAAGGCGAAATAAAACCAAAAAATTGCCATATTGCGATGCCATTATAAATATAAGGAATTCGAGTTTCAGCACTCCTCCTGAAGTAAAAGCAAAACCATTTGAACCCCGTCGGAAGTTTCCTCCTCCCGGCGGGGTTTGGTTTTTTAAAGATCCTTTTTCATGAAAATATCTTTTCGGCGACGATATTTTAAATTCTGGCCACCGACTGTCTGATCTTGCCCGGAACTTCCCCGTCCGTATTTACGGTCAATAAGTCGATCCGCGCCGTACCCTAATCCACCGCCCAAAAGCCCTCCGAGGACTGTCCATAGAACAACCATTCCCCATTTCGCAGGCTCTGTATCAAAACCGCCTGCGAAATTCTTCTTATAAATATTTTGGGCCAAGATCATCACTTCGCTGCGCAATTTTTCAGGGTTTCCCGGCCCCTTATGCAAAGCGGCGTTGACGTATTCGCCGATTTTTTTATTTAATAATGGGACCTGTACGCCCGCAGTGCGTATGCCATCAGTGATGGCGTGGGAATTCCTTGACATGCTAACCGCATAATTTAGTGCAGCCTCGGCAATCTGGAATTCCTGCGGGCCATCGTCTTGATGACTGTAAGTCTGATAACTTTCGCTCTGGGCAGTCTTTCTGGCCTTATCCCAGGCAGGCGTTGCGCTTACGACACCCGCATGATTGGCGTAGGCTTTCGGCAAGTAGACTGAAAAATTCGATCCGTTTGCCCATGTATTCGCCAAAGGAAGATATTCGTCCGATTTCATGTTGCTGGCGCCACGCTGCTTGCGGCGACTTTCACGCATAGCCCACTCATTCTCAGCGTTCGTGACATTTACGGGATATAATTTTTCTTCGATCCGGATGTCGGGATGTTTTTCAATAAAGTCTTTCAAAAGGGCGGCTGCGCGTGCGCCGGCCTCCTTATGATAGGTATAATAATGGTCTGTATGGTCATAGACCTGACGCGTGCGCATTTGGGGGGTACAGGAAGTTGTTGACTGGCCATTTGCGCCCGTACTTGTCGTACATACATTCTCGAAATAGACTTCGGTTCTGTATTGGTCGTGATGCTCTTCATCCCAGGCATCATCAAGCGCTTGAATAACTTCAGGTAGATCCGGCTCAGCCTTTACAAGTTTATTCAGGGAGTTCAAAGCCTTGTCCGCAAGCTTGGGATATTCCGGCGCATAATCGCTGATCAAGTGATGAACCCTCATTGTCGGCTCGATCTTTTTCTCCAGCTCATAAGCAATCCTGTCCGTACTGTCCCAAAAATCAGACCATTCATTCCAAGCATAACCGAGATTATTTCCTTCAAACGTCATCATGGCAACGTCATTGGTCACGGAATAGAAATTCGTGAGCGGGGGAACTTCAAGTCCACGCCAGTTAAACCTGTGTCGGTTCTCGCCGATTTCCGAGAAAGCCAGAGGGATTTTTCCTCTCTTCGCATTTTCGTGGGAATAGCTTGCTACGCCGAAAGTTGACGCCAGCAAGCCCGCGCCGATAAAAATCTCGGCAGGCGTTTCAAAAATAATTTGCTTTGTTTTTTTCTTATAGGGATAGGATTTAATACCATTCCAATGATTTTTCAGTTTATCAATAACTTGCATTTTACTCAGTCCTTATTAAATTTCCGGGTAAAGTCGCATATATGCTAAAAATTTTCAAACAATATGTTAAATTAAATCTATCCTTAAACTTCTTTTCAGCAATCGGACTGCATAATAGATCATACGCCTGCAATCAGACTATTTCGGGAACTAAACCTGCTGTTTTAATGTAGGTGGCGAAACGTTTATTTCCCGTTAGAAACGGGGAGGAGTTGTGTGTTGATGGCCTCTGTTACCCCGCCTGCCGGTTCGTCCGGAAAAGTCCTGATTGTCGAAGATGACTCGACGCTGCGCCGCGCAGCGGTAGAGTTGTTCAAGGCTCTTGGGTACGAAACACTGACCGCGGGGGACGGCGTCACCGCTTTGATGCTGCTCAATGAGCAGCCCGATATCGGCTATGTCTTCAGTGATGTTGTTATGCCGCGCGGCATTAACGGCGTCGAACTGGCGGAGAAAGCAAGAGAGCTTCGGCCCGACATTAAAATCTTGCTGGCTTCCGGCTATCCATTCGAAAAGCTCGACATGCCAAAATCTTTCGATGAATCATCTTTCATCAGCAAACCGTATCGCACGGCCCAGCTTGCAGAAAAAATGGACAGTTTGAAGAACTGATTTATCATTCTTTCACCAAACCCGTCATCTTCTCCAGCTTGTCTTGAAGCTCGTCGGGATTGAACGGCTTTGATATATAATCATCCATGCCGACGCCGATACATCTTTCGCGGTCGCCTGACAAGGCATGGGCCGTCATACCGATAATCGGCACTCTGGGTAAACCTTTTTCTTTTTCGTAGGAGCGGATAAGCCGCGTCGCTTCGAGCCCGTTCATGCCGAACATCTGTACATCCATCAGAATAGCGGCGAATTTTCCAGCCATGACTTTTTCGACCGCTTCCCCGCCGCTTTTCGCGCTGTCCCATTCATAGCCAAACTCTTCCAGAAAAGATCCGGCGACGAGGATATTCGGGGCATAGTCTTCGACGAGTAATACCCGCTTTTTCCAGTTCTCATTCATTTGCGCGGGACTCGATTTTCTACTCAATGAGTTTTCTGTTGCAAGGCTCTCCGAAACAGGAAGCGGAATGGTAACGGTGAACGTCGATCCATGGCCGACCATGCTTTCAACCGAAATATGCCCGCTCATTAATTTGGTAAGCGTCTTGGTGATCGCAAGTCCCAGCCCCGTGCCGCCATATTTGCGGTTAATCGAAGTATCAGCCTGAATGAATTTTTCGAAGATCGTATCGATTTTATCCGGCGGAATGCCGATACCCGTGTCTTTGATGATGATCTCGATATTCTCGATTTTGGGATCATCCGTTGCATGGCACAGCACTGAAATATCGATGCGGCCATTTTCCGTGAATTTGATGGCATTGCTGCACAGATTGACGATGATCTGGCGAATGCGCGTCGGGTCGCCGATAAAGAAACGGTTTTGTGCACAATCGTCATTGATGGAAAAATTAAGTCCCTTTTCCATCGCCCGCACATTCATCATGCTGACGATTTCCTGAATCATCGACGATAAATCGAACGGAATTTTTTCCAGCTCGACGGTGCGCGCCTCGATCTTCGAAATATCGAGAAGATCGTTAATCAGGTCCAGTAACGAATCCGCCGACGACGCCAGCGTTTTGACGAATTCACTCTGGCGCGGATTAAGCTTTTCATTGACCAGAATATTCGACAGGCCGACAATCGCGTTCATCGGCGTGCGGATTTCATGGCTCATATTGGCGAGGAATTCCGTTTTCGCGATACTTGCCGCTTCGGCTTTTTTCAGCGCGCGGCGCATTTCCTCTTCAGCATGGACGCGCTCGGCTTCCGCCCATGTCCGCAGCGCCATTTCCGTCACCAGCTCGATCTCGCCCTCGCGCCAATGACGCGGCTTGGTGTCGTGAATATAAAACAAGGCTTTGGGTTTACCATCCTCGATCAAGGAGACGTTGATCAGGGAACGAATGCCGATCTTCTTGATATTCTCATGGCCTTCGGCAAAGAGAGGATCGTTCAGTATATCGTCGGAAACGATCACATCACCGGCTTTGATACGCTTGGCGAATTCATGACCGTAATGTTTGAATGTGTGAACCCCGGCAATACTGTCAACTTCATCGCTGGTCCAGTCGCGCTCAATCGTGATGACATCACCGCCCTCGCTCATTTCGCCATATCCTGCCCGCGCTGCGTCCAGCGTACGTCCTATAATCTCGGCAGCAACGAAGGTAACATCCGCCGTACGGCGGATCAGGCGCAATCTTTCGTTCAGCTCAACCCGCGCCGCCTGCTTACGCTCATATCTTTTACGGTCGGTGATATCGACCGCTGCGCCGGGGAAACGAAGCGGCTGGCCCTGATTGTCCTGATAGGCTTGGCCGCGCGCGAATATCCAACGTAATTCACCTTCATGATTGATTACGCGGTATTCGGCGGAAAAATTACTCGCGCTTTTAATAGATTCCCTTATTTTTCTTTCAATGGTCTCGCTATCTTCCGGATGGATTGCTTTTTGAAATTCTTCCAGCGCGACGCCGTTGCGGCCTTCATCGGGATCGATAGCAAAGAGGCGGCAAAAACGCGGATCGGCATAAACTTTATTGGTTCGCATATCCCAGTCCCATGTGCCGACGATGGCCGAGGTATCGAGCGCGAAATGAAGACGCTCTTCGCTTTTTTCTTTCTCCCGCAGCGCGCTTTTCATTTCCAGCAACACCATGACCTGACGCGCCAGAATTTTTAGCGTTTCGATTTCCTGACTTGTCGCATCGCGCGGTATTGAATCGAGAATGCAAATCGTGCCGAGCGGGAAACCGCCCGGCGATCTTAAAACCGCCCCGGCATAAAAACGGATATGCGGTTCGCCGGTGACCAGAGCATTATGATTGAAGCGGCTGTCCTTGGTCGCATCCGGCACGACGAGGATTTCATCTTCGAGAATGGAATATTTACAAAAAGAAACTTCGAGGGCCGTTTCCTGAACATCGGTGCCGTATCGGGCCTTGAACCATTGGCGCCCCTGATCGACAAGACTGATCAGTGATATCGGCGCGTTGCAAAACTGCGCCGCGAGTTTCACCAGATCGTCAAAATCTTCTTCCGCCGGCGTGTCGAGAATCTGGTAACGCTGCAACGCCGCCAGCCGGCCCTCTTCGGTCCAGCCCTGCTGCTTTTGCTCGGAGAGTTGATAGCTCTTTTCGGGATTATTCATATAAGAGAATATTTATATGAGTGGTGCAGAAATGGCAATAATTTACCTAGCTAAAACAATCAAAGGATTTCGAGACGAAAATCGCGGTTTGCAGGCCAAAAGCCAAAGATTGCTAAATCTTCCCGTCACATAAGTGATTCACCCGCTCGTATTCTGACAACGAGTCCAAAGCCTGCTGGCGCTGGCGGCGTTCCTGGTCCATGGCGGCGCTGTATTTTTTTAAAATACCTTCCATGCGCTGCTTCATCTGGTTTTGCAAAACGGCGCGGTTGGAGGAAGGCACAGGGCCGTAAACATATTGGCGGTTGATCTCGTTCTTGATAGCCGTGCCGACCATCTGGGCATAACGGTTGACGATCTGGCGATCTATCTCGACATGCTGCAATTCATGCGCACGAATGGCATTATGCATGCAGCTGCCGCGCGGATATTCGCTGGCGATATAAATCGTCGGATAGATATGAAAGCTGACATCGATGTTGCTGTAATACATGCAGGCTTCTTTGATATTCGGATTGACCAGCGACCCGAATTGCATTCTCTGCTGCATCTTGATCCCGCCATGCATCAGGCCACCGACATCGGTGATCACGGAATTACCATACGGATTGACGGTATCTATATCCGCGCTGTTCAGGGATTTTTGCGATTTGCTGAAGACCCATTTAATGCGGCTGGTATCGGTTTTGACATTGACGACCGGCGTGCCTTTTGGCTGGCACCATGAAGCCGCCATCGCCGGGGATGCCACCGACAAAGCCAGAAAAACGATCAGAATATGGAATATAAAAGAGCGCATAAGATATCAATCTTATAGCAGAATTATTAATGATTTGTCAGCGCGTCCCATCATGGATAAAATCAGGGAAATTAACTGGAGAACTCGCCATGGCCCTCATCGCCGACATACTGTTTTTACTATTGGATATCTATCTCTGGATCATTATCGCCTATGTCATCGTCTCATGGCTGCTGGCTTTTGGCGTCTTCGATGCCCGTAACCCCAAAGCCCGTCAGATTGTCGAATTCCTTCAGAAACTGACCGATCCGGTCATGAAGCCGATTCAAAAAGCCATTCCGCCGATCGCCGGTATCGATCTTTCGCCCATCATCGTGATTATCGGGATCCAAATCCTGAAACGCATCATCGCTTACGCGGTGTACGGTTAAAAAACCTTATTCTGCCGACGGCCCAGATATGCCGCGGCAAAAACAATCAGCGACATGATCAATAAACAAATCGCCCACATATTGGTCATCGAGCCGATATCGAACTGGCGATTCTCGATCTCGTCCACGACGCAGGATGAAATTTCACGTCCGTTGATATCGATATAATCGCGTCCGGCTTCAAGCTCGACCATAATGCGGTTGCCTGAAACAGGGTCTTTGAATTTCAGCGCGTCGGTGGTTTGCAGCCAGGTGCCGATTTGCAACTGCTTACAGCTTTCCAGCAGATCGGCTTCCATCGAGCCGGTGCGGGCTTTTGAATTGGCGACGGCAAAATCGGTGACGGGAATGGAATAACGCTCAACCAGAACGCCCAGCCGCCCGATGCGGTACTGTCCTGCAACATAGGTTCCCATGGACGCGATAAAGAGCAACACACCCGCCAGAAAAGCGAGCCGCCAGTATTTAGCAAGACCTTGTGTCAGGATCCATTGAGACATGAAGACTGGATATCACAGGCCGAAAGGCTTGTCATCTACCAGTCGCTGCATTTCAGCTTTTAACGCGGCATCGTTAGGATCGGCAGCAATGGCCGCTTCCAGATCGGTCTTGGCAAGGTCGATTTGACGCAAGCCCTTATAAGCCTTGGCCCGTTGGCGAAGCAGCGCAACATTGTCCGGGGATTGGTCTAGTTTCGGCGTCAGCTTGTCGCGCACGGTTTCATAATCCATGCGTCCGCTTTGCGGGACCCACATATCCTTCAATTCGCCCCGGCCCAGAAGCGCCTCGATATTGTCAGGTTCTGCCTCCACCAATTTATCATAAGCGCTCAGCGCCTTTTCATAGGTTTCGTTTTTCGATTTCTGGTCGACGGAGATCATAAAATCATTGGCCAGTTTTTTGGCTATATCAATAGGAGCTTCTACGGCAGGCATGGTCAGCCCCATATCGGCGGCGGGCGGCTGTGGCACGGAAGATTCAGGCGCCGTCTCAGGCATTGGCGTTGGAACCGGGGCTGGAGAAGGCACGGCACTCTCTCCAACAGGCATAACAGGTCTTGGCGCCGCAGAGCTGGCCGGGTTGGGATCGAACGTCGCGGCGACATAATAGCCGAGGACCATCATGGCCGGAATGACGATAAGCCAGCCAAGAAATTTCAATGCTTTTTTGGATTTACGAGATGAAGAAGCCATGTGTACCTGAAATGTAAGGATGATTTGCGCCTTTATATCACAACTCGATGGAAGATTCATCCCCGCTTTCATCGGTCTTTGGAGAAGGCTCCTGAGAAGGATCGAAATTTTTCCATTCTAAGGTCCAGTTCTTCAAGGCCGGATCGCGCTTCAATCCCTCAATCCCGCCCCAGATCGCCGTGCCGCCAATGAATAAGGTCAGCGCCGTCGCGATAATGCAAATCCATCCGGTAAGCTTCAGAAACAGGTTTTTATCAATGAAAGCGAAGTAAAGCAGCGCCATGCCCGGAATAAACAAATTGCACAAAATCCAGAAGACTTTCGCGCCATTGCCCATCTCGTCATTGATGGCAGCGCGTATCGTCGCGATAATTCCTGCGAATACGATAACGGTAAAAAAGAGGATAATAAGGAGTAAAAGCGTAATGCCAACCCCGGCGAGAAATGCGGTCATATTTCAATCTAACCCAACCGTCATTCCGGCGAAAGCCGGAATCCAGGATGCGCTATAGCGCCATAGGCATTTCTTGATAACATATCTTCATAAATCCCCCATGCTTTGTCCAAATCGAAATCCTGCGCGAAACATGCTGGCCGCAAAGATGGGAACATATAACAATATTTAAGCAAATCTTCTTCATCTTCCATTATATAAGCACGTTCAAATATTTTTCTTTCTGTTTCAATATCGATCTGCACATTAAAATCTTCTGCATAAGATATATATCTATAATCCTCTTTAACGGCCTTGTCCCACGCCGCTCTTTTGTCACTAGCGGGAAAAACTTCCCAAGCCTTGACAGGAACATCCCCTATGCATTTAACATCTCTGTCGATTAACCGTTTTATGATTTCTGGATCATGAAGCACTTCGGAAGAACCGTAAGCATAACACCAGCTATCGATATCGATAGCTTCCTTCATGAATTCTTTATTGCTTTTTAGTTTTTCATCGACCGCAGGCATTATATTCGAGGCAAAGCTTTCAAGTTCAGGTGCCGCGAGCTTCAAAGATTGCAGTACTAACCATTGATTATCCGGATGCTGCTTGATTTTCTCTATCGTATTATTCAGACGAGAATCAAGTTCATATTCTTCTGGAACATCATCCTCAATTGAAACATCTATGCCTTTCGGCACGACATTCTGCGGATATAATTCAAGTAGCTTCAAGGCCAATGCGTCCAATGGCTTTGAAATCGAAACGACCTTATCATCATTCTCGTCATGCATGACATCCATATGCAACTGATATCGCATATCTTCATTTGGAAATAACATGATCAGTGGCGCATCAATATTATAATGATGAAATTGATTATCTACCCCCTTAAATGAAGTACACAATCTGGTATTTTTACCCCAAAAAATCGCCGATAATTTGGAATGAGGAATAAGCGCCATTCCTTCAGGGCCATCATATAAAATAGTTGTTTGAGATAATATTTCCGCCGTAGCTTTTTGTTTCAGCAACTCGACATGGTCTACTTTGTCCTGAAAATTTTTTGTCCATTCTTGCAATGAATGAAGATCATAGCGATTAATATCGCGAAGTTCCGGTTTCAAAGACTGCTTATATTTTTCGAAGATCTCTAGATCTGTTGTAATCTTATATAAATCCTCGGAGAGTATTTGATTGCCCTTTTTTGCTCTTTCCAGATAATGATGAATAATCCAATTAAGATAGATAAAAGGTTTTTGAGCTCGATCATGCGTCGGATCGATCTGCGAAAATTTTTCAAACGCAATGTCTGGCGTGCGAGGCCATTTTGCCGCTGTTCGGTCTGTTAGTAGACAAGCCAAAATTCTGGCTGCATATTCAGATGACAGAAACTGATATCTTGGTGTCTTGATCGTCATAAACCGATCTGTAATACAATTCTTTAGATTATGTCAAATTTAATTTCCTGTCTTTTTGTATGAAAACGCTTAAAACCAACCCATGACAGCCCAAATTATCGACGGCAAGGCGATTGCCGCAAAAGTTTTAGATGACGTAGCGCAGCAAGTCTCTGCCATGGAGCGAAAGCCCGGTCTTGCCGTGATTTTGGTGGGCGACGATCCTGCCTCGAAAGTCTATGTCGGCAACAAGATCAAGGCCTGCGAAAAAACAGGCATTCGCTCCATCGAGCATAAACTGCCTGCGACATCTTCTGCGAACGAGATCAAATCCCTGATTGAAAATCTCAACGCCGATAAAGATATCGACGGAATTCTTCTTCAACTTCCTTTGCCTAATGGCCTTGACGGCGATGCGCTCGTCCAGACCATCGCGCCGAAAAAAGATATCGACGGCCTCACCATTTTAAACGCAGGCAAACTGGTTGCCGGACAAGATGGGCTTGTCCCTTGCACGCCGCAGGGCTCTTTAATTCTTTTGAAATCGGTTATTCCCGACCTGACCGGAAAACACGCTGTCGTCATTGGCCGCTCGCTCCTCTTCGGTAAACCGATGGCACAACTTCTCTTGGCGCAAAACTGCACCGTCACCATCGCCCATTCGAAAACCAAGGACCTCGCATCTGTTGTTAAAACCGCCGATATCGTGGTCGCTGCCGTGGGCCGCCCTCAAATGGTCAAAGCCGATTGGGTCAAACCGGGTGCGGTGGTGATCGATGTCGGCATTAACCGCCTCGATACAGGCAAACTCTGCGGCGATGTCGATTTCGATGCTGTCAAGCAAGTCGCCTTCGCTATCACCCCCGTCCCCGGCGGCGTAGGCCCGATGACCATCGCCTGTCTGATGCAAAACACATTGAAAGCGGCCGAAAAAGTTTGACATAATTGTCATAAATGGGCTACAACCCTGCCCATGGTCAAAGAGTGGATGGATTCTGGAGATGATGAACCGAGAAACGGTGAAGGAAACACGCCATTAATCGATGTTTTTAATATAGCCAACCCCAAATATTATGATTCAGAAAAGAACGAAAATAAAAAGAGTAAAGACTACAAACTGTCTAAACTCCCATACAAAGTAGATTCTCCTTCTGTTAACTCCCCCTTGCCGCTCGCATCATATCCACGGGTTAAACCCCTGCCCGATCCTTTGCCGATCGCCGCTGGCTTTTATTTCGACGACGAGCAAATAGGATGGGAAATATTCCAGCATGAATTCGGCGAGCCTCAAAGCATCGTCTGCCGCGCCGCGTTTCCCCGAAAAGATAAAAAAGATATCTATGATATTATCAGCATAGCAATCCCCATTACAAAAGACGCAGACGAGCTTTATATATTCGATGACAGCCGCCTTCTGCAAGAGCATACGAACCTTGTGAATGCCCACCGCAGCGACGCTCTTTTATTTACCGCTGGCTTTGCCAATTCCAGCGTTACGAATACAAAAGACCATCAGCAACGCGACCTGCCGCGCCTAAACGAACGCGATCCTGCTTTTATTTCCTTGCTTAAATCTATCGATAAACAAATCGGCGATACGTCCTACAGCCTAAGCGATATCGTTTCCTTCTTTCGGATCGAAGATATTATCAAGCACCCTTTATTGGCGCAGGATATCCCCCAATCCTTGCAGGAAAATCAGGATATTGAAGTCGAGATTGATAACGGCACGACCTTGACCCGCATCGGTCGCATGCCGGAGCCGCGCAGCCGCGATTACCTCACAACAGCCGCCTTTAAGAGACAGACTTTGGTCCGCAGCGTAACGATTGATGAACCGAAAACTCTGCCAGCCCCGCCGCAGGTGCAAAGCAAAAATGTTGCAGATGATCCTAACTCACCCTTTCGCCTGAAACCACCCGGCTGGCTCGCCCGGATCTTTAAAAGAGAAGCCTCTAAAAGGATCGATCTTTTCAATGAGTTTTCTAATCAGTTACAATTTTTTGGCTTGCGTATAATCGTACACGCCCCCCATGGTAAAGATCCTCTTAACGGAGTACTGACCTTTGGAAACCGTGAATGCCGGCAGCAGATGCTGAGCATAAAATTCGATAAAACCGATAATCCTTTAGGAACGGCAGAGATATTCCATGTCGCTAGCCACAGGACCACTTACAGTTTAATGGCCAAGGATTTTTCATCCGATATGCAAAACTCTGAAAGAAAGAACCTATCTTCCTTTGCCCATGACATGGCTCATAAAACATCTCTCGTCTTCCAGAGAGACATTGAGCATGCACCGCAACCCTCAAAGAAATTAGGCTAGACCCATGACCCGCCTGACCAAAAAATTTACAGATGCCGAACGTCAAGCAGGTCTATATCAGACGCTGCTACGCAATCGCCTTGGCGCGGTTTTCACCGGCGACGATATTGAAGACATTTTTATCAAACTGAAAAACCGCGCACCGGATTTGCTGGAAGATCAAGCAGTCACGAAAGACGTGGATATTAAAAAAGTCATTCAATCTATCGCTGTAAATGACGGGATGAGCTGGGACGAAGCCAAAACACTTTCTTTACGCGATCCGGTCCGCCTGCTAAGCGTCGCCGCCCATCATGCAACCCATCCTGAAATATTCGACGTCAAAGGACTGAAACCACTATGATCTTGAATATGCTGCGTAAACCGACCCGTTATCTCCATTTGAGCGGCGATCCTGTCGGATATCCGAAACCTGTCAAGATTCTGCTTCGCGGAGAATTTATGGTCGCGGCTCTCATGGCCGCCTCTTTTGGACTAACGGCCAATAAATATGATGAAACAGGATCGATTGTGGGAGGAGCGACAGGCGTAATCATAACAGCTACTTGGCGCAAGCGTGATGGAAAAAAATTTGAAACGGCATTTGGTTCACAAGTGATCGATAAACTTCCGACGGAACATGCTAAAGCAGCCAGTTATAAACAGAGGCTACTTTTTCAAAATGCCTCATCTACCTATAGAACTGGCGCCTTGATTGAAGCCGGACTTGTTGGACTTGGCATCTCTTTCACGATTACAGGTCCAGATCTGTCTGCAGTTACAACAGTCATGGGATGCTATGGCGCTTATTATACATCTCAAGCTTTTAACTTTAACAAACTCGCCAAAGGGGAATGGGCCTTGACCGACGAACCGCCCAAAGACAAAGCGTTCGATCATCTGAAATCGAAAGCGCCTGAAATAAAATTAGCCCCGCAAGCGGCCTGAAGCCCTGAAATTTGCAAAATCTGAACCGGATAGTCTATAAATCGCCATCACTAGTTATTGAGTAAAGGAATAAGACCGAATGCCTAACTATCATGTCGATGAACCCTATATTGACGTTGTCCGCCGCGCCCTTGGCGAAGTTTTCGTAGCTGAAGATGTAAAAGCGATCTTTTTCAACATAGCGGCGAAATGCCCACAGGTCGTCAAAGAACGCCCGCAATCTGCGCGCCACGATAATATCGAATTTAAAACGGCCATCCTGTCACTGCAAAAAGAACGTGGCCTGACAAGAAGCGCTGCTGAAACCATGATCGTCAGGGATCCGTATTTGATTTTCAAAAATCTTGAAGAAACACCTGTCGATAAAAACAAAAAGGAAAAAGGTAAATCTCATAGCATGATAACGACACAGACCGGCCCGTCTGTACGCTGGGGATAAACCATGACAAGCAGAACCCATGTCAAAATGAAATTGAGCGAGGCTGGCTTTATCGCCGAGGAAGCGGGTGAGCTTGCCGACCGCATGCTTAAATCAATTCCTGCTTCTTTAAGGGATGATAATTTATTTTTCGAATTTGCCGCCAGTATACAAAACTTGTGCAAATGGAACGGCCATGTTCCGGCTCAGGACGCACGGCGTGAATTATATGTCGATCCGTCGCCTTTATTCGCTATGTGGCATGTGGCTTACGAAGAAAAAAGTCCGGTCATGAAAACCAGAAGCGAAAAACTGGACAAACGACTGGTTAATTTTAAAGAAACGCAAAAGCCAAAACTGGAAATAGGCTTTGAGAAAGCCGCTAAACCGGAAACACTTCCTCAAGCGGAAACGTCTTTTGAAAAAATTGTCGAAACACCTGCTACCTCGCGGGAAAAACCGCGTGAAAGTCTCAGCGTTTATCTACAACATTCGCCGAGCCTGAAATCGATTGCCGCTGGCGACTATTCAACAAGCCTGTTTTTTAATCAGGCCGCTCCGCCCCAAAACAAGAGAATGCAAACGCTTGCCACTGGCAACCGTCATGCCCGCCGCAAGGCACAGGCAAAAGCCCGGCATAACGAACCATCATAAAACTAAAAAAACAGGGAGAACAAACATGAACAATATTTTTCAACGCGCCGCCACAACCGTTCATTTAATGATGAATGGCTTCTCTTCCAACAGCAGGGAAATCGTTTGGGAAAACGGCGACTCTACAAAATACTGGCTGGAAAAAAAGGATAAATTCATCAGCTCGCCGCTTGAACTGGTTATTCGGCACAGGGATCAATCGGAAGAACGTATCAATCTTCGCCGCATGGCTTCAATAGACGATACAAAATCTGCCATCGCAAAATTCAATCAGGGTGGAATGATGGGCAATATCTTCTTCGATCTGAAAGGCGCAGATCATCACGCTGGCGAACTGAGCAGACAAGAAGAGAGCGTCGTCTATTACCAGTATCGCCGCTATGGGCAAACACCTCTCTTTTGCGCACCTGCGAATAACAATCCCAATACATCTTGCCTTGCCTATACCCCCTGACTTATCGGCAGGTTTTTTATATTTGCCGTGATTAAAAGCTTGCACCCGCCCTTGAATGAAGCCTAGGAATTAATAGTCTGGGTTTCTATCTGGGTAAGGGAGTAATAAATAATGGGACAAAATGTTCCTCTTGATATCTTGTTTGAAAAATCCGGTTGGGATTCGATCCTCGACGAATGGACAGACATTCCTCATCTGAAGTCGCCCCGCCCGGTATCGAAGAAAAGAGAACCTTGCAAACGAAAGCGTCGAGATATTGATTTTGACGATCTTGACGCCACGATCCGCCGGACTCTGCAAGACACGGGTAAAAATATAGATCGCGAGGCCCGGGTTCCCTGCGGCCAGTTTGAAGGCATTCGCTGGAAGAATGTCGACGCTTTATTAAAGAGACGCGCCAATAGTCATCCCGACTTCAAAATAAAATCGGTTCTGGAATTTATGGAACTGCGCGGCATCGAAACCCTGCCGGGCTTGAAGAAGCCCAGAGGCAACGCCGTCCCGCCGCTCGATCTCGACGATACGGAACTGGCCATTCGGCTGACCCTTGAAAAAACCTGTGACAATATAAAACTGCATGAAACAGTCATGTTTGGAAAATCGGCGGGCAGTAAATGGTATGCGGTTGATCAGAGATTGAAGTTTTACGGCACAACACATCCCGGCTGCGGTTTTAATTCGATTATCAGTTTTATGCGCGTGCGCGGCATAAAGAAATTTTCAAGAGCGGAAAGACTGGCCTTGCAAAACGGTTTTAACGATGCAGCCGAATTGGTTTCATCAAGCGCGAAAGAAAATTTTATGCTCGTCTCCAGCGGACCGGAAAAGCCGACATCCCAACAACCCGCGCAGGATTTAAAGCCGTTATTCGTTTAAAGGACCGGGTAGATTGCCCATCCCTTATTGGGAAATTATAAATTTTTTATGCAGCTCGAATAAAGGTTCATAATTAAGCCGATCCGCCTCTCGCAAGCCATTCAAATATTCCTGCCGTATCGGGCTTTCCTTATCCATGCCAACGGGCCAACGGACGGTTTGCCCTGCATGTTTTTGGAGCCATAAATCAGCCAGAAAACGCGACCATCTACCATTGCCGCCTTGAAAAGGATGAATCTGCACGGCGCGGTGATGCAGCCATACCGCCGTCTCCAGATCATGCGGCATTGCTTCCAGATTTTTCTGCAGGATAATCAAATCTTGTAAAATATGAACGGGCGGGCTGCCTATATTCGTCGCGCTCGTCCGGTATTCACCTGCCCATTTCCATACCTTGCCGAACATGTCCTTGTGTAATCTATTGAAAAATCCTGTGTCGAAATGTCGTATACGCTTCGCGTTCATATGTTTCTTTATGGCATCGCGAATGGATTCGGCTTCTGCGGCATCTAATTGCCCTCTTGTGATCTGCGGGATTTTTATTTTCAATCCCGACAGATCGTCAAGCGGCGTTTCCCCCGCTTTCGCCGAATACATCAATCCTGCCATAGCCGTCCTTTGGGAGCGGCCAGTAATTCATGCAAAGTCTGCCGCCGCATTTTTTCCTGAACGATATCGGATAGGCCCTGACCTTCCATTTGGCTGGTCGCCTGTACTCTTTGCGTAACCATCTCGGCCAATTCTGCCGCCTTCGCCTCGCGCGTATTTTCCGCCGGCACCACGATGGCGCTGAACGATATGCCGAGCACTTTGCCGATGGCGACCATGTCCGTCCATGCGGCTTTGTCGTGCTTACCTGATAAAATCCGGTGCACGGTCGGCTGCGAGACATGCGCCATCTTGCCGATATAAGCTTCGCTCATACCGAGTTCGCGTTTTTGGTGAGCCAATAAATTTGCAATAGTTTTATAATCCATAAACTGATTATAAATCATACAAATAATTATTAAAAGAATTATTTAATCATAAAATAATTCATATATGATTTATTAAGAAGGGGGCGGAGTAAATTTACCCCGTCCCTTATTGGAAAATAGATGGATAAGCGCGGAGCTAGCTTAGGCGGATTTGCGCTCAGCTTGTGATAAAATCATCTTTGCGTAGGTATCGCGCACATTGGCGATAAATTGCTGTCCGGTGATGGCTTTTGATTTATCAGGAGCGAGATCGCCGGTGAGCGCACTGGTCTTCAGGCCCTCTTCAATGGTTTCGACAACCGCGTATTTGAGTTTCTTGGCCAGTTCGACGCCGTCTGCCTGACCGTTGATCTCCGCCTTGTGGCGGATCGCCTCGGCATAGGCGAAAATATGCGCCGCCGGATTGGCGAGAAGGATTTTCTTTTCATGCCAGGCGCTTTCCAGATCCGGCGCGGTGCCATGCGGCGGATCGGCCAGCAAGGTGCCGTCAGCCGAAACAAGCGTCGAATCCATCAAGCCTAGGGATTTATGCTCTCCCGCGACCTGGTCGGAAACGACGTCGCCGTCGTAATTTTTCAGTGCGATAATCATACCATTGAGTTTGCCTTGGGGAATTTTGGAAACGACTGCGTCAATCAGCTGCACCTTGTCATTGAACGTAATGCCCGCCGCCTTGAATTTATCGGCATATGTCTCGTTGAATATTTCATTGAAAATATCGATAAAGCGTCCGTCATAAACGGCCTGAATCGTGTTCTTGGCGGCAAAGATAACGCTCTTATGCATCGACAGAGCTTGCTGGAACAGCGCATGCGCGTAATCGCGAATGGACGAATCCGTTTCAGTGGTCAGCAGCACGACACCGTTATCGACTTTGCGATTTTCAATCAAAGTGGAAACCGATCCGTCATCGCCTTCGAACACGACTTTCAGTTTGCCGCGTCCAGGAATATTCACATTGGGTGCGCCGTAAATCCCGCCGACCGCTTGGCGCACGATTGTCACATCATGCATAAGAGGGGCGAATTTATCCATACCCCCGATCTCGATCGTGTTGCGCAAAATCGCCGCGCCGTTGATCGCGCGTCTGATAATCCCGTTCGGGGAATCCCATTGCTGCGAAAGGCCGAAAGCCTTCGTCTCTTCCTTGTTCGGGGTAATCGTCGGCCCTTTGATCGCCGCCTTGTGAATTTTCAAATCATTAATGGCGTCATTGAGCGCCCCGTCATTGGTCTTGTCGCGCGCTTGCAGCGAAATATCATGAACTTTCCAGTCAACATCGAAAAACGGCGCAATCAGTTGCTCGCGGATTTCGGCGGACATATGCGGCCAGACGCCATCCCCTGTCATATCGACAATGGAGCCGTTGATTTTGAAAGGCGTGGTCATGGTGGAAAAATCCTTATGAGATAAATAAAAACGGAATTATACCGCACCACAATAACGACAAGGCTTTAAAAAGAGGTTATTTGACAGAATATTAACAAAATACCCTTATGATCGGGCTTATGCCTAGCGTTAAAGACTATCGCTCTGAACTCGATATAGAGGTGGGAATAGCTAAAAGACACGCACCGTCTTTAAGCGGGGCTTTTGCCGCCTGTAATTCTTACGGTTTCTTTAACCGCGTTGCGGATCTGGCCGACCTCGAAACTTCTTCTTATAAGGATTCATTCGACGCTTATGCAGAGAAACATTCCAAGGCCTTGGACGCCATACTGAGACAGGATCCATCTGCTCTCGCTTTTCTTCGAAATGCGGATCTTACAACTTTGGCCAGCCTTACAATCGGTAACGCTTTTAAAAATACCGACCAGATAAGGCAAATCTATAGCTTCTACGACGCCGATAAGGATGTTGCTTTTGTAAGCTGGGATGCAAAAAAGAAACTGGAATTATTGGACCAGATCGATAATGACGGACAAATCCAGAATATCGTAAAGAATGCAGGAGATACCCCCCTGTCTAATTCGGATATGCGCATCCTCGCGGATAAGATTACAGGATTTCAATATAAGGCGTTTGGCTACGAAGCGCCTATTGTCGCTTTTATCCAAACAGAGCGTGAAATTTCAGGAATGTTTACGGATATATCCGGCACGGGGGTCGTCGCCATGAATGAAACCAAGCTTTCCGGACAAAATGCAAATGAAATCATTAAAACAATTATCCATGAAAACGATCATGCTTTGCAGGGAACACTTGCCGCGCGTTTTCAAAAAATTCATGAAATGGAGCTTAACTGGCTGATAGAAAATAAAACAGATTTGACCAGCCTGCCTGAAGATGATTACCAAAAATTCAAACAACTCTCCAACAACTGGATCGATAAAAACCTGCCTGGTGGGTTGAATGATCCGCTTAACAAGGAACTGGCCATAGGGGGCGCCCTGCGCCAATCGGCATCAGCCTTTTATTACAACGGCCTTCATTATTTCCAGCCCGAGAATGACGTGCACGGTTATTTCGGTAATCCGAGAGAACAACATTCTTTCAGGGCTGAAAAACTGGGAGATTATGTGACAGGCGACGACAATCGGAAAAATTCCGTTCGGAAAGAATTGGAAGGTAAACTTCTGCACTCTGGTTTTGTAACGGATGCGATTAAAATCGATACTCTGATGTATAACAAAGACAGCGCCTGTTCAGGCATCTCCGCCCCTCTAACGGGCAATTTGGGAGTTATATCCCGCCCTCCTCTTACGCCTTGAAGTCGACACTATAAAGTTTGACATCTCCGGCCTTTATTCTCTAACCTCCAAAACAATAATAACAAGGTTTCACGTTTTTTCTGCGTTGGAGTAGGCGTAATTTCAAATGAGTCTTTTCAAGAACATAAAGAATTTTCTCTCCGGCTGTTTTAATCGATTAACCTCGATTAACTGTCGAATTTTATCGGTGAAGGTTGATACGTATATGTATCCGACGCGGACCAGCCGCCCGCTTTTGCAAAAATGCATGCAGGAAATAGAAGATAAATTGCTGCGCTCGGGTATGAATGTTCGTGTGCCGGGGCCTGACATCAAAGCGGAAATCTGCCTTAACCTTAGCGAGAAATGGCTGCGCCTGTCTTATTTGAGATTTTATAAAGATATACGCTATGACGATCTCGATCCAATTCCCCTGACGCCTCTTGACCGTTTAACCAATCGTTCGGAACTGGCAACATATTTGACAGAGCAAATGGGTAAACGCGGCATATCATTCGAAGACAAGGAATCGGCGCATGAAGCATTGTCTCTCCTGTCAAAAGTCTGGCTGTATGAAATGAACAATCCAAAGGCAAAGCAGCTTATGCCAGACCCCGTTCATCCATCTTATTTAAAGCAATAAACTAAACCGCCAGAACCAGACCGAAATAATCAAAGAACGAAAACCGGAAAGAAATTTTCCATCGACGGCGTCTGCATGCGCCGCGCTATTTCTTCACGAAACATATATTTTTCTTGCGGGAAGAATATCGAGGCAATATTGGCTGCGCCTTCCGGACTCGCTGCTCCATGCTGATTGATCAGGTCGATGGACACATTCATGGCGTCGTGACATAGATCGGGAAATTCGTGATAGGGCGTTGACGCAACATCGAGATAGGCGAGCGCCTCAACGATATTATATTTATTATCCGCCGCTAAACGCGGGCAAATATCGGTCAAGGCACGGATCGCCGCTTCTTTATAAGCAGGGCTGATCCCTCTAAAATCGGGCTGCAGCGGCATGGCCGCGATTTCCATGGCGATGAAGCGGTTATCTTCCGCGCCGCCCATATTCTCCAGCACCCATACGCCATCAAAATAGGCTTCAATTGCTATTTCATCGCGCGGGAAGCGGCTGATCAATTTTTGGGCGTCGAGATAAATATCATCTGCGCTGCCGTATAAAATAGCCGTGTTATACTGTCTGATATATTCGCTGCGTTCGCCTCGGTCGAGACTATTGAAGATGGAAGAAATGAGATTACGCATTAAATGACCCTTTGATCGGGCGGACTATGCCTGATCCAGCGCAAAATTTGCAAACTTTTATTTGCTGGCGAAGCGCAATATCCCGAAGGCGCAAATAGCCGACATTAACGACGCGATCATCACGCCAAGGCGGATCTGGTTTTGCAGATCATTGGTGGTAAAAGCCAGCTCGCCGATAAAGAGCGACATGGTAAAGCCGATCCCGCATAAAAATCCGAGGCCGATAATCTGGAGGAAATTCACCCCTGTCGGGCGAATAATAGACAAAGCCGCGGTGATGCCGACGGTTTTACCGGCCACAAGGCCCGTAATGATCCCAAGCGTCAGCGGCGCGGTCATATCTTCCATTTTCATGCCACTGAAATTCACCCCGGCATTGGCGAAGGCGAAAACCGGCAGGATAAAAAACGCCGTATAGGGATGAAGCGTATGGATTAGATGATCGATCCAACTTTCGTCTTTTCCTTCTTTGCGAAAAATCGGGATGCAAAATGCGGTGGCCACGCCTGCCATCGTCGCATGGACGCCGGAGTTTAATAGCGCGAGCCACATGACAAAGCCCAGCGCCAGATACGGCCATAAGCCCTTGGCATTGAATTTATTAAACAGCATCATCATGGCCAGCGCCGCCCCCGCCCCGCCCAGCATGTAAAAATCGATATCGCCTGTATAGAAAATCGCGATGATCAGAATGGCGGCAAGATCGTCGATGATCGCAATAGCGGTGAGGAGAACTTTCAAGGCGAAGGGCGCACGGCTGCCGACCAAAGCAAGGACGCCGAGGGAAAATGCGATGTCGGTCGCGGTCGGGATAGCAATGCCGCGTAAGTTGTCGGCATCGTCCATATTGATCAGGTAAAAAAACAGGGCGGGGAAAATAATGCCGAAAATGGCGGCGATAAACGGTACGGATGCGGATTTGACGCTCGATAATGCCCCCTCCTTGAATTCGCGCTTTATCTCGAGCCCGACGACAAAGAAGAAAATCGCCATCAAACCGTCATTGATCCAGTGGGCAACGTGCTTTTCGATTAAAATATAATTATAGAAATCATAAAGGGAGGAATTGGCGGTAATGAGAGCGGCGATCGTTGCGGCGAATAAAACCAGTCCGCCAGCGGCTTCCAGCTTGAAAAATTCTCTTAATCGCGACATGTGCAGGAAATGGATCATGCGCGATTATAGGCATAAGTTTTTAAAACCACAACGCCACAACGATAAACAACGCCGTCATTCCGGCGAAAGCCGGAATCCATGGATGAGGGCGGTTAGATTGTATGGATCCCATTTTTCAACGGGATGACTTTAATGGAAATATTTGTGGCTATATCTGAAACATGATCTCTTATGAGATGGAAAAAATCTGCCCTGCTATATCCGGGCGTTTTACCTTGATCTCTTCAACGGCTTTTTCCGTTTCAGATGAATTTGGATAAGCCTCAACAAGACTTTGAGCGACGATCTTCAAATCCGCATCGTTTTCCGCGGAGCTTGGTGCGACGACCAATTCTGCAACTTTATCAAAAGCCATTTTTGAACCAACGCGAATGGCGTAACCAGGAAGAATACTCATAAAAACCCTCTTTAATTCTGTTTTTCTTATATAACCATAAGTCGTAATATAAATGCAATAATATCCTGCTTCTTGATATGCATAGCTGATATTCGATGTAGTTTTAAAATATTATTTCAAAACAGGGAAATTTTAGAAGAAAAATCAGTCCTGATTCAAAGCAAAAATAAACATATCATTTCGCAAGACCATGGCAGATCGGCGCGGGCTTTCTAGACAACGCAAAATCAGTGGATTTAGGTCGGGCAGATCCTGAACATTGATATACCGAGCATAGCTAAGCGTTGCGGCCATATTCAGTTTTGCGGATTCGTTCAAAAGCCTTGCCGCCAATTTAAGAGCTTCTTTATCGGTTTTGTCTCTATCCGCCGCTTCAAGCAAAAGATGGCATGGCATAATATAATCATGCTTTCCCGTACCGCTCAGCTTTATCAATTTAGATAGGATTTCCAAGCGAAAGGATTTGCATAGATTTTCTTTTAACTCGAGGGCTTTGTTTGCTGTTTTGAACGTATCTTGCGTATTACCTGCAGCGATCATGCTGTCCATACCTTTAAGAAAAGCCTGCTGTACTTTTCGGTCGCCCTGAAAATCCATCAGCATTTCCTTGACCGTATCGTTAAGAAACAGGGAGTCGCCCCATGTATCCGGATAATGGGAAAAATGTTCGATGACGCTGTTAAAATCACCGATATGCCGGTCGCGCTTTTTGGCTTTCAGAAACGCACTTAACAAAGACATCGGATTAATACTCAGTAACGATGGAAATTATATTTTCAGGTGGATCGCAGAGGCCGGCGCTTCTTCAAGGCGATCATATGTCATGAACATGTCATGAAAATTTCTTTTTTGGGCGATATGGCTCGCCGCATCCAGAATAGACTGATCGACGTCCACCGAATTTTGCATCTTGAAATCAATCGTTAGACGAACGGCCTGATCCATGTCATGGATCGCACATGTATTGATAAGCTCTGCTGCCTGTTCAAAAGCAGTGGTATCGGGATATTGAAGCGGTACCATCGCCAAAAGCGAATTGACCGGCGGAGAAAAATCGAACTTACCCTTCGACCCGATCTGAATCAATCGCTCGACAAGCGCGTCGCGGATTTCCGCAGGCAAGGTTTCTTTAAGATCGAGAGGCATACCGGCCATGGCAAACGCATCATTGGCACGGTTTGTGTCAACGGCGAGATCGATGGCTGTCAGGTATTCCTCCATGGAGAGATATCCTGCCGCTTTTTCAAAACTGCCTCTTGGCTTATTCATAAAATTCTTATGGCAAGTATTGCGCTCACCGTCAATATTAATCTAAAGAGGCCTGCCATAAAAAGCCCCGTGACACGCTTCCCAGGCCAGATAAGTGTCATTCAGCGCATATATTAAGTCGGCCAGTGTCGGGTTTTCGGGATACTCGTCCGGCCTTGGGCAATCGTAAAAACTATCGGGCGACGGCATTTCCCTGACGCTGGCGCAAGAAGTCATACACATCGCGCAGATGATCGATATCGCTATCTGCTTTCCCCACGAAAGCGGGGATCTCGCTTTGCGCCAGCTTAAGTTTTTTATTCTGTGATTTTCGGAACTCGTTTCTTTCTTTTTCATCTTGCCGTGCCTTTTCGATTTGCCTGAGCTGGGTTTTGAATCTTTGCCGCTCCGTCTCCAATAGTTGCGTCGCCTGCGCCAGTTTCTCGCCGCGACTTTTCGCCAGATGCGCCGACAATAAAAAAGCAGCGATCAATATGATGACGCCGCCGAACTTCCAGTATTTAATAAGTGATAAAATTTTACCGATCCATATCATCCTGTTTTCCTTTCTTTAGAAAATCTTTCCGGTACACATAAATTCCCAGAACCGACAACCCGACCGCCCATGTCGTGCTTAAACTCTCCATCGCGTTGATCACACTCGCCGCTTCATTGGTTTTAAACAAAATAATGAATGCTACCGACAACATCTGCGCCCCCCATGAAAACGCCACGACATAACCAAAGACAGGCCGCATCAGCTTTGAGAATGTTTCTATTTTCTCTTTCATATGTATTCCCTTTTTTTTGAAACTACAGCGCCCACAGCGAGTTTAGGTACTGTCATCCTGAACGCAGTGAAGGATCTCATTTCGGTGACTTAAGATGAGATGTTTCGCTTCGCTCAACATGACAAGAATTTATTATCTGCGCTGTGGGCGCTGTGCCCGCTGTGGTTAAATCAAACCTCGATCAATTTATAAAACACATGCCGCCCGATCATGGCTGTCGGCTTCCTCTCGCGCGCCCAATCGGGAAGAATATTTCTTGCATGGTAATGGGTTGCGCCTTTGCTCTCATCCTTGAGGAACCCGAGCATCGCCCGCCGTGCGACCCGCTTGGCCGAGGCGAAATATATATCTTCATCATCGACCAAGATCAGCTTTTTGTAATTGGCGTCATTCTTGTTCCAGCACGAAAACTGGTACGGTTTCTGGCAGACTTGCATGACGTTATTTCCCCACCAATATCCGCCGAGCTTTCGCGCCGCCTCGACGCGGTTGAGAATAACGCAGGCGACCGCATTCATGCCGCTTAACCCCTCGCCGCGCGCCTCTCCCCAAATTGTCCGCGCCAATACGTCGATTTCCAATTCGGTATACAGTGCCGCTGCCTTCTCATCCGCCGTATTCGGCAAAGGAAATAATTTCGGTTTATTTTTGATCTCTTCCACAGTCATGTCATCCCTGCGAAAGCAGGAATCTCCCTTTCTTGTTATCGTTAAAATTACTGTTTCGCCTTCAGTGACTCAGTCTTGAGCGCCGTGACATCGAGCTTGGCTTCGATACGCAGTAAGTGACTGGTCAACCTTGTCTCTACCTGCATAACGTCCGAAGACCGCGCGTAATTATTCGCGACCTCTATTTTGTAATCGCTCAGTTCGCTTTTCACCTTCCAGATCATCCAGAAAAGCCCGGACAGCACCGGTATCTCGATGGCCGACAGCCACCAGAATAGATTTTCGTTCATGTGTAATTGTCATCCCTGCGAAAGCAGGGATCTCCCTTTGATTAATCGAGTATGGTTTTTGCGACGCTCATCTCGCCGCTTTTCTGCCAATTCTGCCGCCCGATGAAATTGTTCAAACCGAATTTCACTTCCTGCAAGCTCATCGCACCGGCGACCGCATCCAGAACATCGTCCTCCTGATTTTTCTTTTCCGCATTCCAGTCTTCGAGTTGCCTGATTAGGGAGTTCGCCGCCGCTTTGCGATGCGCGTTTATATTTTTTGCCGATAACGCTGCCTCGAAAGCCTCTGAAATCCGAAGATTTTTTGCTTTCTTACTGTGCACCTCATGCACAAAGCAGGGAATTTTCCGCTCCTGTAAATACCGGCGCAAATGTCCGGGTAAAAAAGCGCCGATGCCGTTCACTTCGATGGTGATATTCGGCACGAAACATTCTTCCAGCATTCTGGCCACTTGCTCGCATTGCTGGTTCATTTCCGACTCAACGGAATCTTTCTTGATGAAGATCTGCTTGATTCGGTGAATATAATGCTGTTCGTTCTCGCCTTTGAAAACGATGGCAACGACGCTACGATCCCCTTTTTCATTGCCGAAAGCAGGGTCCCACCATGCCGCGCCGGTTATCATTTTGACGCCGCCGATCGTCAGGACGGGCTTTTGTGCGCTTTCCGAATATTCAATCTCGTCATGATAGATCGTCAAATGCTCGGGATTGAATTTTCCGTCTGCCGAATTGACCGGATGGCAGAGCATCTGGCTTGCAAAATTCGATGGTCCGGTTTTCGTTAAAATACTCTCGATTTTTTCAGGCGAGAAACGCTCCGGCCAGACGCTATTCCCGCCCTTATCTATGACCGGAATGACATGGCGCGCATATCCTTTAAGAAAAACGCTCTCCTCCCCTTTCCTCTTTTCCTCTGCATAGATGGTGTTGTAATGATGCGGCGTGCCGATATAGACCAATGACCCGTCCGGCGTCAGGATATAATCGAGCTCGTTTAGCCGCTCGCGCAGCTCCGCTCTTTTATAGGCCGTATTGCTGGTTCTTGGCACTTCGACATCGTCACAAATAATAACGTCTGCCCGCGTGCCGGTTAAATTGGTGTCGATCCCCTTGGCCAGCATGGAAGGATCGCGCAGCTCCGCCTTGCGTTTGATAGTAAAACATTCCGCCCCCCATTGATCGGCGCGATCAGGTTTTAAACCTGTCGTCACGGAATGTTTCTCGATAATGCGCTTGACCTGCCGCACCATTTTGCGCGCCAAAGCCAGGTCTGCCGCCAGTATAAGGATACGCAAATCCGGATTGCGCCATAAAATCCATGTGCAAAAAACGCCGAGAATTGTCGATTTCCCGAAGCCGCGAAACGCCATGATCAGGACTTTCTTGTCGCCGTTTTTCCATCGCTGCTCGAGCCATGAAACAAGTTCTAAGTGAATATCCGGCGTGGATTGCCGCTGCTGTTGGTTCCACATGACCAGAAACTGGCGGAAAGACATATCGGTCATTCATTGCCTGTCCTTTCATCATATTTTGCCAGTTCTTCATTTGCCCGCTCTAGAAGCAGGGCAAGCTCGTTCTCCTTATCCTTCGCATCAGGGACATTTATTTTCTCCGCGAGATTGAGCAGATCTTCGATATTTGAAATCGCTATCTTCAATGCTTTTTGATCTTCGATATGCTCCTTCTTTTTCTCATCCAATAAACCTTTTTCCGTATAGGCTTCGAAAAAACTATTGGTTACCTTTACTCCTCGCGAAATGAACTCATTAAACTTTTGCCGTATTTCTGTAGTGATCGTCATGAAACCTCTTTTTGTTATTTTTAATTTTTCTTGCATCACTTGATATGCCATGTGAGCGCTTATTCGATTGAAGGATTTTGCGGCGAAAACCGTGATTTTCGAGAACCGGAGCGCAGCGTACTTTGAATGTACGTGAGCACCGGAAGCGCAGAAAAGCACGGTTTGCAGACCAAAAGACGAAAATCGCCTAGGGAAACCGCGAAACGATATGCCAATGCCCGCCATCGGAAACGACGGTAATCGCTTCATATTGAGCCGATAAAATCTGGCTATATCCGTCCGGTCCGGATCCGCCGGCTTCGGAAATCGTGATCGAATTTGCCGAGACATCGGTTTTCTTGATCGTCACCATCCGCCCCACCGCTTCCGGCGCATCGGCAGGCGGCAAGCGCGCATTCAGTGCACCGCCAAAACTCGACAGCAAATAGACATCGACCGCCATATCGATATCGTAGATGCCTGATCCATCGAAATACCTCGTATTGCCGGGACTGCGATTGGAAGAAATCACAAACCACTCCGCCCCGTTCGACATTATCATGACGTAATCATTCGCGCTCCCAAGATAGAAATTCGTCCGGTCCGGCCCATCGCCGCCATCCTCAACAATGGTAATCACGTTCTTCGATGAATCGATCTTTTTGATCGTAATCATCGCGCCGGTCGCCTCTTCCGCATTGGGAAGCCGCGCCGTGACCGGCCCGCCATAACTTGAGAGCAACTGGATCGAACGGTCGGCAAGGATGTCATGCACACCGCTCGTATCCGTATAGCGCGTGTCGTAGCGCAAAAGCGTTGCGTTCAAATCCGTGACAGTCGTCTTTTGCAACCTGTTCTTGTACGGAAAGCCCGCATTATAAGCCGTATATTGTCCGCCGGAAAAATCCCATATCGCCGCGCCGTCCGACATCGACAATAGATTATAAATCGCGGTTTCGATCGAGCCTTTATCTAATTTGACATTTGGTACGCTATTGCTCGATTCCGTATATAAATTAACGAACAGGGTTTTGTTCGACTGCGCCCCGCATCTGACACAGGCCTGAACGGTGTTCGACATATTTGCTTCGAAATCGATAAAGGAATTATTGAACTGCCCGTGCTCCACATATAATCCATGCCCCGACGTCGCCGCGCCCAGCGAATAGACGCGGCATTGATGAAACCGATTGGCGTTGGGCGTATCGCCGCCGCCGGTTTTAACCAGATGAATGCCGTTGACGAATGCTTGCGCCACCAGAACGCGGTCGAAATTATTCCAGTAACAGGGATTATCCGGCGAAGTATAGCCGTCGAGTAAAATCCCCGTCTGCGCCTGCCAGATCGTTAGATCCGTAATCGAATTATTCACGCAAGGGGATGTCTTGCCATAGAGTTTCAATCCGACATCGCCGCCGAAAAGTTTCAAATTTTTGAGCGTCGCATAGCTTTGCGTTATCTCGATCAAAACGATATCTGACGACGTTTTTAACACCGCGCAATCGCCCGCCCCGCTTAAAGTCTGACCTTCTCTGATTTCAATCGTCGAAGTGATAATATACTCGCCCTCCGGCACGAAAACCGCATTATGACTGGCGAGCGCTTTTTGAAAGCTCAGCGTATCGTCGGTCAATCCGTCCCCGACCGCTCCGAAATCTTTCACCGATACCATGTCGGAAAATTTGTCGTGACTAGTTCTGGTGATCGCACCAAATCCGCTCGCCGTAAAATCCGGCGCGGCCATCGACCCTTCCAATGTCACCGCCACCGGATCGCCATTGCCGTCGAAGCCGAGCGCTTTATGGGCGCGGATCGAGCGCGATGGCAAAACCTTATTCGATGCATTCTCGCCATCGGAATATTTCAGCATGCCGGATTGATCGCGGCTTACTTGCTGAAGTCCCGCGACCAAATAATCGAGTTCGGTATTGATGGCCTGAGCAGAAAAATCGCCGCCTTCGATAAAATCGGTCAGGCGTTCGAACGCCATGCGCCGCTCGATGGTGACGGTCATGCCGTTGGCCGGAGCGCTATCGAACACGACCGTCCCGCCGCTTGTATTACCTGCGCCAATAATATCAAACCCTGAAACCTGCCGTGCCCCGTTCAGGTACACGACCACGTCTTCACTGGCGAAAACCGGAAATGGGAATTCGAATTCTGTTTGTGTGCCATTGGCCAGCGCGCGCAAAAGCGGTGCCACATCGGGCATTTTGATATGCTCTGTCATGATAAATCCTTTAGAAGAAATCCGTAATCCGGTTGATCGTGTCTTGCTCTCTAGACTGCGTTTGCTGCAATAAATTGCGCTGTTGAATCTGCGCCGGCGTCAGATCGAGCGCGTTACTCCGCAGATTATTCATCTGCTCGCGCAATGCTCTTTGCTCGTCGGATTCATTGAATAAACCCAAAAGAACCGCTTCAGAAGATCCTTCGCTAGAGCCGATACCGGAACCGCCGAATTGCGCCCTCTGCCGCGCCACCGCGTTTCGAAGCGCTTTCTTGCGGTCCTGTTCTTGCTGTAAGGCAGCTAGACGGTTTTGCTCTTTTTGCAACGCCGCCGTGGCTTGCGCCTGTTTAAGACTTAGCTCGTTACTTGCCTTCTGGTTTTTACGGTCAACCGAGTCCTGATAAAAGGGCGCTGCTACATTCGCCACGCTTCCCAACGCCGACCCGATCTGAATAATCGGCGCCAGCGCCGATGTTAAACCACCCATTTTGTAATCTCCTTTAAATTAGTTGATCGTTTAATCATTCGCCATCACTTCCATATTCACCGATAAGAGCGAAAACGGCAGCGGCAAATCCTGCTCGATCCGCCAGAGCGGTTTCGTCTGATCGCGTTCCCAGCCAAAGGCGCGGACCTTGATATCGCCAGAGACCAGCGGCATCGGCGCATCCAGAATTTCATCTTCGTTAAACTGCCTTAAGGGGATATCTTTCAATCCCCGCCCCACGTCTAATTTAAGCGCCGAGGTGTTTTTAAGACGGAACGCCGCTTCAATTAATCTCACCGCGCGCATCTGCCCCGGCGTTAAAACATTACTGACCGGAAGCGGTTCGATAATATGCGTATAGGGCAAACCGATCTGTACCTGAGCTGCCGCTTCATCGAGAATAATCTGCCCGTCCTGTACTTCCCGTACAGGCTGCACGCGCCCGTCGGCGACAATCGATACGTTTTGTCCTTCCAGATGCTCGAGCCCCGACCATGTATAGGTCGGCTCCTCTGCCTGCCCCGCCAAAGCGCAATCGAGAAACAAACCGTCATCGATCTGCTCTACGGTAAAATTGCCGCCGCGCTCGACCAGAACATAAACCGTATCGCCCGCGACAGTGACGGATTTCACAGCACCCGACGTTTCATGCAGCGTCCATGCCGATACTTGTTCCGCGCGATACATGGTCAGCGTGGCGAATTTTCCATCTTCGCGCACGACGAATAAGAGCCTGCGTTTCTGGTCGAAATCCTGATCCGCCGGCGTCTCGATGATATGCTTGGACAAAAGCGAAACATCGGTCGCGCTATAGGCGTCTTCCAGATCCGTATACATAAACTGGCGAATTTCCTGCCCGTTGCGCGCGGCGAATAATGTCGCACCGTCGACATCGACCGGCGGAATATAGCGCGTGACGAAAGAGCCGACTCGCGTTTGCCGTTTGATCTGGACATTGGTGGGGGTCAGCGGATCGCCGGTCGCCATCCATTCCGCGCCGCTTGTAAAGACCTGCAAATGCCGCCCCGAGAACACGCCGCGAATAGCGTTGACCTGATCGGATAAAATACCGAACTCGATGGCGCGGTCGTCTTCACCCGCCCCGAGATCAAAATTGAATAAATCGCCGGAGCAGGAAAACCACAAACGGTTCGGTAAATCTCTTGAGCCGCCAAGAACCAGCCGGTCCTGATGGAACGCGACCGATACCGGAAAACCGCGCACCTTCGAAAAGCTTTGCTCTTCCCAGTCAATCGTCGGGCTTGTATTCGGCAAAGCCTGAATGACATCGACCGTCACGACGGTTGGCGAATTGACGGTCGTGATCAAAACTTCCTTGCCCGTGACGCGCAGCCTTATATTAACATGATCCGCCTCGAACACGGCTTCACTGGAAGTCAAAGTAATCGTGCCGCTCGTGGCAGAAGGCGTCAACGTCACCGCCACATCGGCGAATTTATAATAAGGCTGATAGACAATGTTGTCTTTCGTATAGAAAACCCAATCGTTTAAACTCCACGCGCCAAAAGCGCCGCGCGTCAGTTTTTTCGGCGGCAAATCGGGATGGGTGAGGAGCAGCGTATCGGCGCTCTGCGTCCAGACAAGCTGCTTTACCTGACCCTCGGGCCAAGGCGTAACAAGCGTCGTCACCAACGCCCCTTCCGCATAAATATCCATGCGCAAATTGGTCAGCACGATCAAATATGTCTGGTCGGTATTGAATTCGAAGGACATCAACCGCCCGTCACCCGCCGCGTTGTCGATATAACGAAGCCCGGCCCGTCGCGTCACGCCGCCGGTTGGATGGATAAACACGTTACGCAGTTTGCCTGCCCCATTATCATAGGACCGTATATCCCCGCGGCCCAGCAGGTCGCTCGACAATTCACCCGCGGTGAATGTCGTTTTGATCAGTCTTTGTCTCATTGGTTTGATTTCCTTATACGTCATTCCGGACAAGCGAGCATCGAGAGCG
The DNA here is from genome assembly GCA_964633355.1 of uncultured Micavibrio sp. Lineage (GTDB taxonomy): Bacteria > Pseudomonadota > Alphaproteobacteria > Micavibrionales > Micavibrionaceae > Micavibrio_B. The sequence continues at coordinate 114,003 of CAZWGO010000001.1, read as the reverse complement.
CTGATCCGGAATCCAGCGCATCACTTGCGGCAAAGCCGCACTTTAACTTTAAGATTGAAAAGCCATAGCGATTACAGCGCGTCTATATGCTGTCATCACCGTTATTAAAATCAGACGCCGTAATAAAAAACCCTCCGTAAGGAGGGTTGATGTTAAGATGGCCCTGTCGCAGGACTTACCGGTTTAGCGTCTACCGGCCTGTCCCATTCCTTACCATCTTTATACCATTTACACTCTGTATGATCGTAGACCACATATTCGCGGCCCGGCTGCCCGAACAACATCATCGAAATATCTGCCGCCTTGATCGAAGCATCTACCGAAATCTGGACGGCATTTCCGCCAGGATATAATCCGCTTCTTTTATATCCGCTCATAACATTACAGGCAAAAACCTCGCCTTCGTAATGCACGGGCGCTTGCGATAGCGTATTATGCATCGCCTCAAGAAGATGGCCTCGGCCAAGATCTTTTTCCACATCCGCCTTGGCGTCGACCAGCGGCGATAACGCGAGAATTTTCTTCTCGCCATTTTTTTTGCCAAAAGGCAGGATTGTTTTTTCTTTAAGTTTACCCATGCGGCTTTATTTACGGATTTTACTTCATTATGTCAATGATTATCTCACATCAATTAAAGAAAAATCCTCCAGCCTGTTCGGCGTGTCCTGCTGGGCGTCGATCTGGCGGGCTTTGGCAAACTCCTGTTCGGCAAGTTTGATAATCACATCGGCGCGGGAGGTGTTTTCGGTGAGTGGTATGCAAAACTCCGCCGAAAGCCGTGCGATCACTGCCGTATCAAAATAAGGCGGGCACTCTTCTTCCGCTACCCGGTAAATATAGGTGAGGATGACGTCCTCGGCATTGGTATGCAACATGTCGCGGTAAATCCTAAAATTCAGGCCGCGCCCACGCCCGCCACTTCCGGCAGACAGCGCCCGCAAAAAATCATTCGGCAATTGATAGGCATATTGATAATCCGCCACAGGCGGCGCTTCCAATTTTGTCAGCGCAATCTGTTTTGTCGCGAAACTCCAGGCATAGCTGGAGAGAACGGCATCCCTCGCCGGACCATAGAGTAAATTCGCAATCTCGCTTTCCGCTGATCCGTCCATAAAAGACGTGATAGGTTTCGCGCCGATTTTGATCAAAGCGCGGGAGCATAATCCGATATCGTTGAGCATAATTTTAAATTCCTTTTTATTTATAAACCACAGCGGACACAGCGTGCACAGCGCAGATAATAAATTCTTGTCATGTTGAGCGAAGCGAAACATCTCATCTACGTCACCGAAATGAGATCCTTCACTGCGTTCAGGATGACAGTATCCAAACTCGCTGTGATCGCTGTGGTTTAAACTCTTAAAAAAACGGGGCTGCATATATTTCAACGCAGCCCCGTCCCATGTTTGACAGGGACTGGCAAGCCGTTTCCGTTTGATGTGACAAAAATCCATCCCCGCACGGGATGGAGGGAAACGGCCTCGCAGCTTCAGCTCTGACTGGCGTCAGGCAACGAAGGCGGTCACGGTAACTGCTGTACCGGTATTACCCGTGACAATGTAAAATACAGTCGACGGGGTGCCATCCGTGTCAATATTGGCGATGATCAGGTCATTGACCTTGAGCATCGAAGCTGCGGAATTGAAATATCCAGCGCCGGTGACGGCACTGTCGAACGTGGTGTAATGCCACAGCGTAAAAGTGTTCGCATAAGCCAGCACGCTTAAGTCTTTGGATAGGTAAGCCATTTTTTTAGTCTCTTTTCTGTTGTTGAAGTTTTATGAAAGTAAAAGTAGGCGGTAATTTCCGCTTACTTTTTACCGCCTACTGCCTACTAATCCGGTGTCTCATCACACGACACGACAACAACGCCTGCGCCGTCGATCAAAACCGCGCCCTGGCTCATCATATTGTTGACGAAATGCGCCGCGCGGTCGCCGTGCCAGCTGATATCCGTTTGAACATCCGACCCCGATGCATGACCGATTGCGTTTTTGTGGAACCAGAATGTTCTGCGGATGTCAGAGCCGTCGATCGGCAGGCCGGAATGCGGGATCCATGTGGTCCCGAGCCATTTTTTTGCCTGCGTTCCTTTATACGGAAGATCGTCAGGACCGACGAATTCGGAAGAAGAAAATTCCGTGATTTTCAACAGCTCCGACCATTGCTGCCAGCCGACAATGGCGAAACGCTGGCCGTCATCCGGCACATCGTTCTCGCCAAGGAGTTCAAAGGCTTTCAAAACCTTGTCACGCGTCATGCCGATATTTGAATCTGCAATCGTCAATGTGCTTGCCGTTGAAAGCGCCGCGATGATCAAATCGTCTGTCTTGCGGCCCAGCGCATAGGCACCGGCATTGGCAATGACCTGTCTTTCGTCATGATTGATTTTAAGTTCATCGAGACGATCGACCCAGTCACCTGCATAGTAATCGGTCAGCGCGCACTCGACTGTCGTATGCGACAAATTCATCACCGGCACCATACCGGCATTTGATTTGGTCGAAGCCGTTCCCTTGCCGACTTTCTGGAAGACGGTGGATGAACCTTTGACATTCGGGATAGAGCGCACCGCGCCGCGGAGTTTGGAACCAAGACGCTGGTAACTTTCATGCACTTCGCGTTCGAATTGCTTCACGAAAGCCGTGTTTATAGATGTCGACATTTTAATCGAACCTTTCTGGGTTAATAATGTTGGTTGAAATGGCAGATCGGGTTCCCCGTAAAACGGGCCGGATTAGCCTTGGAAGCCTTACGAAAGGCGGCACTAAGCCGTTGTCTTGTAAGGAAAATACGGGTATCATTGGTAAAAGAAGAAAAGCCTTGATGTTTTTATCCAAAAAGGCGATTATTCTGTTACGACAAATAATAAAAAGAATTCGTAAACCTTAGAGTGTGTGTGCCCGTTAATATCTAACCTTGCGCCGTCAGGCGTGGAGCACACAAAAAAATGATAGCAAAACTTATGACAGTATTCAGTACAGACGATATCGATGATGTAACAACCGACGCGCTGGACATGTCCCGCCGCGAATATCCACGCCGCGCCGCCGATAAATGCATCGGTCTCGTCAACGGACAGGCCATGCCGATACTCGACTGGTCGCAAGGCGGTATCCGCGTTCTTGGCGACAGCCGCACCGTCAAAATCGGTGACGATATAAATGTCATGCTGAAATTCCATCTCAACGATGAAATGATTGACGTTAATCACCGCGCCAAAGTCGTGCGTAAATCGTCCGAGTTTTTCGCGGTTAAATTCGCACCGCTCACGAACGAGATTAAAAACACGTTCCAGCAAATCATCGACAGCTTCAACGCCGAAGAATTTGCAACGAGCCAGGCTCACTAGATTTTTATCACCAATTTAAAAAGCCCGGCAAATTGCCGGGCTTTTTTCGTTGAAGTCTTGTTATCAGGCAACGATATTGCCGGATTTCATCCATGCCGTGACATCGACATCATGCCCGCCGACCAATACAGCCGCATCGGTGAACTTGCTACCATTCGCCGCGCCATCGACATCGACGGAGATAACCGTATCGTTATCGACCTGCGTTGCCTTTAAAAACTCATTGATGTTTTTAGTCGTGACATCGATTTTCTGGTCTATGATAAGCGTAAAATCGAGCCGGTCGCCTTCGCTCAGCTTGAAATAAATCTTATCAACGCCATCCATGCCTTCTTTGGTAAATTTAAATTGGTCCTTACCCGCACCGCCGTAAAGCGTGTCAACTCCTGCGCTCAGGAAGATCATGTCGTTTCCGTTTTCCCCATAAAGGAAATCGTCACCATCTCCGCCGCCCATAATATCGTCGCCGTCACCCCCGTATAATTTATCGTTACCGGCATGTCCGAAGATTTTATCATTTCCGGCATTGCCAAACAAAGAGTCGTGACCCGCGCCACCGTACACTTCATCGTTACCTTCTCCTCCATAAACGGAGTCGTCGCCGTCACCGCCGATTACGATATCATTGCCGTCTCCGCCATTGAGATAATCGTTACCGGCACCGCCATGCATTAAATCATCACCTGCATTTCCGTTGATGGTGTCATTACCATCACCACCATAAACCTCATCATCGCCATCGCCACCCGACAAGACATCTACTCCGGCCTCACCGAACAGAACATCGTTACCTGCCCCGCCTTCTATTTTATCGTTACCTACTCCGCCCCATATGACATCTTTTCCATCACCGCCGTAAAGAGCATCGGCACCATCATCTCCCCATATTATATCATCTCCCGCAGCAGCCTGAATATTATCGTCTCCTGCATCCCCATGTAAGATGTCGTTCCCGGAACCGGTGCTAATACTGTCATTTCCTGCGCCGCCATTAATTCTCTGCGCCTCTTTGGAACCAGACAAATAGAAAGCATCGTTTCCATCATCACCGAACATTTTATTGGAGCCTTCGGTATCGAGGAAAATATCATCCCCTGCACCGCCATGCAGCTCGTCATTACCGGCATTCCCACTTATGGTGTCGTTACCGTCATCTCCGTAGACAAGATCATTGCCATCACCGGCAAAAATTTTATCGTTGCCGGTTCCTGCGTAAACAGTGTCGTTGCCTTTCCCCGGCTGTATGTCATCATTCCCGGCACCGGCACGAATAACGTTATCCAGGCTATCGCCGGAAAAATAGTCATTACCGGATGTTCCTTCTACTTCGCTGAAACCTTCGACGCCCAATCCGGTGATGGTCTGATGAATTTCCTGACCGTCTGAATTAACGCTTACTACATCATATCCAAGGTTATTGATCGTTAAAGATCCTGTCCCTTCGACAACTTCAGCACCGAATTGTATATTTGCCAGATACTCGCTCGAAGACATAAGTCCGGCTTTAACTAGATGCTGAACAATAGCAGTCAGGTCGATTACACCGCTCGTTAATTCCGTATCGGAAATAATCGCTATATATGTGTCTTTTTTATAAATCTTACCCGTAAAGTTTTCATCCGAATAAGTGCCCATCAACTTACCATGCGCGTTGACACCGCCTTTATGCAACCAAAGCATCAATTCTGTCGTCACCGTTGATTTGTTACCATTTGGCTCACTTGTGAACCAAATATCATAGGAAACGTTATAGCCGTTTTTATCGCCGCCATAAGTCACGTCATACGCCATATCCAGTGTCTTTAGATCATCGACCTGAATCGGAAAGACATGCATCGGATCGGATTGACCCCGGCCCCAAGGTGATGCGCCAAAACCCACGTCGGGATAGGCTTTGATAGCTGTCCAGGGCAGGTTATTTTTAGGGTATTCCCAATTGAAGGTGATGCCGCTGGTAAGATTTTCCGGGTCATAATTGGCGCTGATCGCATATTCTTTGCCGTATTCTAGGGCACTGGACCCCCAGGGATTCGTTAGAGCTACCCAGCCATTTGAAGACGCATACCCGTTGGTTCCCGATATTGTTGTCATATTTACACACCTTTTTGATTTTTTAAGCTTTTAATATTAGCTTTTTAATTATTACCATAACCCTACTATTAATTATGAAGTCGTAATAATTAAAATCAAATTAAGATAAAATTTTATATGTTCGCCACATTTAAGACACAATAATTAAAATACAGCTTAGTGTCAAAATTAAGATTATTTGTAAATCTTTTCAAAGCCTTGCGTTACTTTCTCTATAAAAGACGGATCTTTATCGCGCCAGTATTTCGGGTTTTTCATCATGGCATGGAGATCGTCCTCATCCGACGCAGCCGCATTTTCCTTGCCTTTTAAATTCGGCTGCTCGGATTTCATCATGCGATGCAGCGCCATAACGCCTTCATAGGAACAGGACAATCCTTCCAAAACATCCCCCGGTAAATTCTTTTTGCCGAAGGCCAGGAGCTGGCGCGAAATTTCTTTCCATTGATCGACCCCGCCGAATTTATCGACAAGTCGCTCAACTTCACGATCGGCCTGAAACTCTGCTGCCATTTCAACAATTAAGGGCACCAGTTTTTCTGCAGCCAGATTATAAACTTCCTGCACCTGCTCTTCCGTGAAACCCTTGGTTAGCAAGCGCTCGTTCAGTTCTTCATCTATGTCGAACAGATCGTTCGGCACCGAGACGTTATATTCCTTGGCTGTTTCCGGCACACCCAGCGCTTTTTGAACACGTTTTTTATCATCCTGCGGAATCATGGTGGACAGTTTTTTTTCCAGCGCGATATAGGACGCCAGCAACGCCTCGATGCGGATTTCCTCTTTTTTGCCATCCCAGAATTTATCCGGCACATTCGCCGGTTTATTCGAATTATCGGTTTTCGTTTCAATCTCTGCCGTTAACAGGTTTTCATCAGACATTTATTTCTCCTTTTGTGTGAATTTCAGTGTCGGGATTTTTGATCAGATCGGTCGGCACACCCAGCGCTTCGCCTAAATATCTGGCGGCGCGAATTGTATCGATAGATTGCATGGCCTCCGCTCCAAGGCTTTGCACGCCTTGCAGCCAGTTCAATGTCGTTTGCACATGTCGCTGCGACATGGATTTGGCGAGCGGCGAGCGGTAATCGATCTCGACGATGCGCCCGTCGATGGCCAGATCCGGCACTTCGCCGCGGCGGCGTAAAATGGCATAGCCTCTCTGGATAAGCGGGTTTAAAAGCTCGCTTTGCAAACGTCCGTAAGTCGCACCCAGCAACAGCGCCATTTCATTGGCACGTTCCAAAACCTCCGTCGCCGTCATCCGTTTTGCATTTAACTGCGGCAGGCGGTCGATTAACAACGCATGGCGAATATTCGCCCGCAAATCATCCAGAACGATTTGCGATACATCGAACCGCCCCGGCATTTCCAGCGGCGTCAGGCCTTTCGAGCCGACGGCTTTGGGAATAATCGCGCCGGGCAGAAGCTCGATATTGGCCGGATTTAAAACACCGTCGTCATCGGCCTGCCAAATTCCGGTCACGGCAATCGACGCATTCTTTAAAATCAGCTCGACGACTTTATTCGCCGTTTTGATATCCGGCAGGACTTTCATCACTGGCGAGCGCCCATATATTTCTCCCGGCGATTTCATCCAGCGGAAATTGATCACCGGCGATTGCGAAAGTTTCTGCTGGGCCAATATTATATCTTCCTGTCCCGCCTCTTCCGCCATACAGGCCGTATATAAATAGGCATTACCCTCCGGCACGATCGCTTCAATAATTTTAAACTGCGTTTGCGGATCTTTCGTGCCGATATGAACGACATCCTCCGGCAATTGCGCTTGCGGATACCGCGCCGCAATTTGCGCCAGTGTCAGGCACAGCGTGCGGAACGTACCATCGAGAAAACCGTTATTGCCTTCTTCCAGAACGGCATCCAGCAAAGGAATGGATGAAAAGCAAAAGGCTGAATAATGTCCCGGCTCGGCTTCTTCAAAGGCGATACTCGCCGTGCCCGCCACGATCAGATCGAGAAACGCCTGATGAATTTCCATCACAAAATTCGAACGGTCGAAATGCGCCTGTAAAACCTTGCCCGCTTTCTCCAGAACCGGCGCGAGGGCCAGCGCTTCTTTTTCCGTGAGTTGCGGCCCGGGTTTCAACCCGAACCAAGGCGTCCAGATCGGCGTTAAATGCCCGAGCAGGCTTGCCGCCAATTGATCGACCGCGTCCAAAGCCGTCGCGTCATATAATCTTTCGGATTTGCGGCTCGGGCCGAAACCGTCACGATCCGACCGAAGCGGCAGGGCATAATCATAGCAATCCTGCCACAAATTTTCCCATGCGCTGCGCTTCGCCTGTGCATTCGCATGGCGGGTGATTAAATCTTTTGTCATGAAAAATTATTCCCCCAGCAAAGTCTTGCGCGGGGCGATCAGATCGTTTTGCGACAACACGCCGCGAAATCCGGTTAGAATAGTGCCAAGGCGCGAGCGACTGCGTTTCAAGACATTTTCGGCACGCTCTTGTAATTTTTCTTCTTCCGAAACCTCGCCCGTAGAAGTCGGCGTCTCATAACTTGTCGAAGGTACATAAATAACCTGTTGCACAGGTTGTGACGAGGGCGCTTTTGAGCGCCCGGAAAAACTGCCCATTGGATAGACTCCTAAAAATTTAAATGAGATGTTAGGTGGTAAGATGCTTATACAGCTGCCACGGCGTTAAAACCGTCCACGAATGAAGGCCCAAAACGCGCTTCACCGCTTCGACGCAGGTAAAAAGAGAAACCGGCAACGCCTTTAAAGGCGCGGCTGTAAGTCTGGTTTCCACGACAACATTGCCGCGTTTTTTCAGCCATGACGGCAGATCGAAATTTTGCGGCAGATAATGAAGTTCAATCTCTGTTTTATGCGCCAATGGATCGAGCGAAATCCAGTGATCGCCTTTTTTCAATATAATAAAACAATGGCGAAATCCGTTTTTCAAAAGCTTTAAATAGGAAAGCTCGGTCTGACCGGAAAACACCACCCATGCTTTTTCTTCACTGATATCACGCATGGCATAAATCCATTTCCATCCCAGCCGGAATCCATGAAAAGGATTTTTGTTGTACGATACCTTTGGCGATCATAACTTCTTCCATGCGCGACAACGCCTCGACCCATAATCCATGGGCGCGGATTTCTTTCTGGTAACGTTGATCGGGTGGTAACATGCGGCGTCCGTAGAATCGTAAGACATAGAGATGATCCATTACCAAACGGCGGCCCCGGTATAATCGTTCCATGACTTTATAGATATCGACCGGCTCGCAAGGACGTTTCACCAGCGAAAGCCCTGCCGCGATTCTGGCACCGTCTTCCTTGGCCATCTGGTTCTGGATAAACCAGAACCACGCTTCTTCAGCCGATTGAAAAGGAATCGTTTCCACATCCGCCTGAGGTCTTGGGGCGTAATTCGTTCTTGGCGGCATGATCTCTCCTTTTGTGATTTTTTTCTTTACTGCGGACACAATTGTTCCCTTTATGTTCCTATGTATGATAGGTTTAAAATCTGATGTCAAGAAAAAAATGAATATTTTCCTATTTGTAGGAATGTAAACTTATGTCATACTTATTTTATGATCACACATGAAGGCATCTGGTCTGCCATAGACCGTCTCGCAACCAGCTTCGGATATTCGACATCCGGCCTTTCAAAGAAGGCAGGCCTCGATCCGACAGCGTTCAACCGCAGTAAAAGATTCGGCCCCGACGGCAAACCGCGCTGGCCGTCTACGGAAAGTATTTCACGCGTTCTCTCTGCCACGGGCGCGACGATTTCTGAATTCATGGCCTTGATGGGCGAAGACGATGTCGCCGCCAAAAATACGCCGACCATACCTGTTATCGGCTATGCGCAGGCCGGCACCAAAGGCTATTTCGACGATGCCGGTTATCCGGTCGGCGATGGCTGGGACCATATTCAATTTCCCGGCCTCGATCCTTTCCAAGGCCGCGTGTATTCACTGGAAATCACCGGCTCTTCGATGGAGCCTCTCTATCGCGGCGGCGACCGTTTGATTGTTGCCCCGGGCGCAGCCGTCCGCCGCGGCGACCGTGTCGTTGTTCGTACATTGAAAGGTGAAGTCATGGTCAAAGAACTGATCCGCCAAACCGCCAGCAAAATCGAACTGAAATCCTTCAATAATGAATTCAAAGATTTGACCTATCCCCTGACAGATATCGCCTGGGTCGCCCGCGTGGTTTGGGTCAGTCAATAAACGACTCTAAACAATCCTTTGTCATCCCTGCGACACGCCGCGCAAGCGCTGGCGCTGCGGGAAGCAGGGATTTCTTTTAACCGCAGAGGCGCAGAGGACGCGGAGTTTTTTAAATTCTTCTCTTCTAACTCTGCGTCTCTGCGGCTAAATTTCTGTCAGTACTCCGCCTCTCACTCTCGCATGCCTGCGAAAGCAGGCATCTAGTTAAATCAAGCAGATCCCTGCCTTCGCAGGGATGCATTAAATAGAAATAATTTATAAAACTCCGCGAACTCTTTCTAACTCTGCGCCTCTGCACTTAAAACTGCATAGGGCAATTCCTATTTTTAAACTTTGCGTACCCAAACGCAGGATGGTAAAGATCAACTATAGCTATGGTGGAAAGTCCCCATGCGCCGATAGGATAAAGTCGCTAGTTAGTGGCCTCCCTAGGGAAAAGGGAAAGAAAAGAACGATTAATGGTTTTGCAGGCATTCTTCGATGAAAGTTCTGATAGCCACAATACGCCACCAACGACTTTTGTGGTGGCCGGATTCGTATCCACGGCTGAAAAATGGGCAGAATTTTCCGAAAGATGGCAGCAAGCTTTAGACGAGGACGGCTTAGAATTCTATAAAGCTGGAAAATTAAAAACTCAAAAAAGTATTAAAAAAAGTGAGCGATATTTTCGCATTATTGAGCAATATGTAGATGCAGGAGTCTACTGTATTGTTGATATGCGTGAATTAGTGAAAACCGTAAATGATTTTGATCTGCCTGATATATTTTTCGATCCGGTTAGAATAAAAAAGAATATGCGAAATCCATATCATTTCGCTTTTAAAAATATAGTTAAAACTCTTGTAGAAAATCAAGAAACTCTAAACTTGTTCACGCCAATAGATATGATTTTTGATGAAAAAACTGAATCAACGGCGGTTCTTGGTGGCTATCATTTTTTACAATACACCGCACCATCCGATTTTTTAAAAAAAATGGGAAGCGTTCCTAGCTTTAAAAAAGATCACGAAATTTTGCCGCTGCAAGCAGCCGATCTTTACGCGGGCTGGGTGCGTAAGTATCATCTCGAAGGTGTAAACTTGAGAAAAAACAATCCATTTCCGTGGGTCATTAAAAAACCTATACATACCTTGTATATGTATCTAAACACTTCCTATTTTTTAGATGAGCTAAATGCTCTTATGTCTGACGAAAATATAGGCAATTTGGTAAAATATATGGAAGATAATCCCCCAGCATCATTCTAAGGTTTATTTTTAATTATCTTTCTCAATGCTCGATTCCAATATCTTCCGATCTTGCATGACATACGCCATGAATTCTCATTTAACGACTCCCAATTTAAAAGTTAAAATGATAGCTGAGGAAATGGGACGATTATGTGAGTTGATTTGCCCTTAAGGGGTGCGGACTTGCCAATAATGCCACTATGAAGGCAAGTGTGCCAGTACAACATTAGGACAAAATTCCTTGACATTTAAGGAAATTAATCCTATCATGGCACATGACTTTAGATCCTGAAACGGCGTATTGGCTCGCCGAAAAGGAGAAACACCGCCGTATGGTCGAGTCTCTCCAAGCCTTCCTCCCCACAAACAACCGAACCGAAGACGAAATCTCGGCTTTGCTCCAACGCCCGTCGGAAATGCTCGATTCCATCACAGACGGTAACACCCGCTATATCGATGAAATTCTGGCGCAGCAGGCGATCATACTCGATAGCGTCTTTCATCGCATGATGCGGGTCTCCGGCGAGCAATCGGACGATAAAGGCGTGCCGCGAACGGACGCGCTTCAATTCGCCATGCGGCTTCAGGCTCAATCTTCGCGAACCGCCAATTCGATCCGCGAAATGCATTTGAAATCACAGCGTTACGAACTCGATTCCCGCCGCACCGATCATAAATTTAAGGATTGGACGATACGAAACCGCGAAGCAGACTGGCGCAGATAGCGACGAGCAAACTGAGAGATATAGGAGAACGAAAGAAAATGGGAGCTTATATATGGACGGCGGAACGCCGCGCGGCGCAGGCTCAGCGAGCACGGGCAAAGATGCCATGGCGTCGTTCGACAGGACCGCGCACGGCGGCGGGAAAGAAAATCGTGTCGATGAATTCATACCGGCACGGCATGCGCAGCGCCGCCCTTAAAAATTTGCGCGACTATATGAAAGCGCAGCGAAAATTCCTTCAGGCAGTGCGCTATTTCCACGCTCTTTCCCTCAAATCACGGCGCCAAGGACTGCGACAGGGAGAGGCACAGCAGATACAATATCGCAGTTTTTGCGCCCTGACGGACGCCTCCCTCTCCCTTGATCCCTCTCCCTCGCAAGCAAGGGAGAGGGGGAAGATGAAGATTCTTTTCTTGCGAACGGGCTTTTAGTGTTGTTTTATCTTGCTCTAAAGGAACCACCGCCATGATCGACACCGCCCGCGAAGCCGCAAAAATCCTGCTCTCGACAAAATCCGTTTTGTTTAATTCGAAAGAGCCTTTCGTCTATACATCCGGCAAGATCGGGCCTGTCTATGTCGATATCCGCCGCCTGATCGCCTTCCCGAAAGAGCGCACGACGCTGATGAATTTTGCCGCGAATATGCTGAAGAAAAATATCGGTTTGGGTAATATCGATTATCTGGCTGGCGGAGAGACCGCCGGTATTCCCTATGCCGCCTTTATCGCCGAACGTCTGGAAAAACCGATGCTCTATGTGCGCAAAAAGCCGAAAGGTTTTGGACGCATGGCGCAGATCGAAGGCTGTCTCGATGAAGAAGGAAAGAATGTCATTTTGATCGAAGACTTGCAAACCGATGGCGGCAGCAAAAAAGTTTTCGTCGATGCGCTACGGGCGACAGGAAACAAGGTCGAACATGCTTTCGTTGTGTTTCATTACGGCATCTTTCCGCAATCTGAAGCAAACATGAAAGACATGGGATTGACGCTCCATTCCCTGTGCAATTGGTGGAATGTTCTGGATGTGGCGAAACAGGAAAATTATTTCGATGAGGAAACGCTTGCCTCCGTCGAAGCATTCCTGAAAAATCCAGCACAATGGCAGGAAGACAATGCAGGCCGCGCGCCGAGCAATGTTGCCCAAAGTAAATAGCGCGAAATGAAAATTCATTTTATCCATTCGACATCGATAGAAGCGCAGGAAGCCTATAAAAGCCTGACGGTTTTATACGGACAAAGTGAAATTGCCGAGGCCGAAATCGTCGTCGCCTTGGGTGGTGACGGCACAATGCTGGAAGCGCTCCATCAGGCGATTGGTTATAAGCTTCCCGTCTATGGCATGAACCGCGGCTCGGTCGGGTTTTTAATGAACCCGTATATTACCGAAGGTTTGATCGATAAAATCAAATCCGCGCATCGACAAGAGATTTACCCACTCTCCATGAAAGCTACCGACGACAAAGGAAAAACCTATGACGCTTTGGCCTTCAATGAAGTTTCTCTTTTGCGCGAGGTCCGTCAAGCCGCGAAAATTCGTATCGAGATAGATGGTATCGAACGCCTGCCGGAATTGATTTGCGATGGCGTTTTGGTCGCCACACCTGCCGGAAGCACCGCCTATAATCTGTCCGCGCATGGCCCGATCATTCCTTTAAGCTCCGATGTACTGGCCTTGACGCCGATCAGCGCCTTTCGCCCGAGACGCTGGCGCGGCGCACTTTTGCCAAGCCATGTCACTATTCGCTTCGAGATTTTAGAAAATGAAAAACGCCCCGTCTCCGCCACCGCCGACGATTTCGAAGTCCGGAATGTCGTCTCTGTCGAAATACGTCAGAGCAGCGGCGTCTCCAAAACCATTCTTTTCGATCCCGATCATTCTCTGGAAGAGCGGATGCTGAAAGAACAGTTTTTGCCTTAAATCTCGAGTTTATTATTCGCGATATGCCAGAGCAATAAAGACGCCGCCGAACGATTGCCTTTCCAGCGCTCGCCAAGGTCCCGCACCGTTGCCAGATCGGGTTTTTCTTTGAGCCGCAAATAACGCCCTGCTCCAAGCTGGATACCAAGATCACCAATCGGCCAGACATCGGGCCGCGCGAGAGAAAATATCAATACCATCTGCGCTGACCACACGCCAAAGCCTGATAATTTGGTGATATCAGCGATAACTTCATCATCGCTCATGCGATGCAACCGCGCGGGCGAAAATTCTTTTGTTAAAATCGCCTGCGCCACGCCGCGCCCGTATTTGATCTTGCCGAACGACAAACCGCAGGCACGCAAATCTTCATCGCTTAAACTCAGGAAACTATCCGGCGTCAATTCGCCGTGCAGACGGTCGACAAGCTTTTTATAAATGGAGGCCGCCGCCTTTACGCTGATCTGCTGGCTGACGATTGCGGAAATAAAAGATTGAAAGTTTAGACTGCGTTTGGGCCAAAGCATCTCTTCAGGTTTGACATTCAACCCACGGAAAATCTTGTCTTGCTTAAGAAGCTTTTGAAGACCGGATGAAAAATCAGGATGCTGGTGAAGGTATTTAATTACAGGCACTTAAAATTAAGCGGCTATTTTCGTGCCAAAAAGACTTGGGGCGAAAGACGCAGCAGGTTTAAAAGCTCTCATCGGCACAACGTTTCTGGCGCGAGGGGCGGAATAACCTGAAAGTGAAGCGATAGTAGCAGCCAGACCAGATGCGGCACCTAAAAGAGGTTGCTTGGCTTTGGCAGTAGAAGGAGCGTTCGGTTTATAATATTGATTAGATTGCATACCTGCACTTCTTATCAAAGCCGTCGCACGCTGCATCCCTACTGGACCATAGCCATGCGGAAGATTGTCGACAATGTCGGCCTGTGGCATAGGAAAATGGTCGCGCAAAGATTTTGGCTTCATGTCTTCAAAATAGGCTTTTACCCGGATTAAATCAAGCTAAACCGATTAAGTTACTGTAATTTATAACTAATCTATATATGGCGAAGGGGCTGATTTTGATGAAACCGGCTTGAATACCTTTGCGACCGGGCCAAAGCTGCGCATTAAAAAGCGCGGACCACGGTAAAAAAGCTGGCGCATTTTTAAACCACCGAGAATCTTTTGTATATTTTCGCGGCTTGAATTACCGCTGAGATTATCCGCAAGATCTACGGCATTTTTGTCCCAGCCAAAAACTGATCTTAAAGCGGTGAATTTGCTCATGTGAACCTCCCTTGGTTACAGGCCAAATATAGCACAAACCAAGACAGCAACCTATCGAAACCGGATCAGGAGATTACGATTTCCAGCGCAGGCGCGGCTGGCGCGCCGCCGTGACTTCATCAAGCCTTCTGCGCGGGCTGGAAACCGGATTTTCATGCAGGGAGTGATCCTTGGCTTTCGCTTTTTCCGCGACAAGTTTCATCACCTGGATAAAACGGTCGATGGAATCCTTGTCTTCGGTTTCGGTCGGTTCGATCAACATCGTACCCGGCAGAACAAGCGGGAAATAAACCGTCATCGGGTGAATACCGTATTCAACCAAGGTCTTGGCGATATCGAGCGTGGTGATGCCATGCTCTTTTTGCAGTTTATCGGTCAGCAAACATTCATGCATACATGGCCCCGCATACGGAACATGATAATCATTCTTCAATTGCGACAGGATGTAGTTCGCGCTCAACACCGCATCTTCTGACACTTGGCGCAAACCATCCGCGCCATGCGACATCATATAAGACAGCGCCCGTACGAACATGCCGAACTGACCATGAAAACCTTTGAGTTTGCCAAAGCTGGTTAGGCGATCTTCGATGGTTTCGAGCTTTAGAATATCACCGTCTTTCCAAACTGTCGGCACCGGCAGATAAGGCGATAATTCTTCCGTCACGCAAATCGGACCGGACCCCGGACCGCCGCCGCCATGCGGGGTTGAAAATGTTTTATGCAGATTGATATGCATGACATCGACACCGAAATCGGCGGGACGAATTTTACCGACCAGCGCATTGAAATTCGCGCCATCACAGTAGAAATAGCCGCCTATTACATGCAGGAGTTTTGAAATCTCTAAAATATCGCTTTCGAAAAGACCGCAGGTATTCGGATTTGTCACCATCATGCCTGCGACATCATATCCGTCACCAAGCGCTTCTTTGAACGCTTCGATCGTAACCCGTCCGGTTTCCTTGGTCGGGATCACGCGGATCGAATACCCGCACATGGCGGCGGTCGCCGGATTGGTGCCATGTGCAGAGTCAGGAACCAAAATTACCTTTTTGTGATGGTTGCCTTTGACTTCATGCGCGCGCTTGATTGTCATCAAACCGGCCAATTCACCATGCGCGCCCGCCGCCGGTGTCAGGCAAACAGCGGGTAAACCCGTTAATTCGCCAAGCCAGTTTTGCAGTTCGAACATAACGCCGAGTGCACCTTGAATTGTTTCCTCTGGCTGCAATGGATGGATCGTCGCAAAACCGGCAAGCCGCGCCATCTTCTCATTCAGGCGCGGATTATGTTTCATCGTGCAGCTCCCGAGCGGGAAGAAACCATGATCGATGGAATAATTCTTGGTCGATAAACGCACGAAATGGCGCACCACTTGTGGTTCCTTTAAATCAGGTAAGCCGATAGTTTCGCGAGCTGGTAATCCAGTCCGTGATTTTATCTGTGCCTTTGGGAAATCAACGCCGCCGGTGTCGCCTTGCGGCAATTCCCACAAAAGCAGTTCTTCGTAATGGAGCGCCCGGGAATTACCGATTAGATCTTTACTCATGACAACACCTCCACCAAAGAAGCAATATCTTCATCTTTTGTCATCTCGGTCGCGCAAATCAAAAGCCTGTTACCATCCAGCGCATAACCGCCGATAATGTTTTTTTGCGTCAGTTTTTTAATCGCATTAGCAGCAGGAATTTTTAATTTCACTACGAATTCATTAAAGAAATTTTCATTTTCAATTTCAAATCCTGCGGCTTCCAAGGCATCAGCCAAGGCGCAGGCGCGTTCATGATTGAGCTGCGCCAGATTTTTAAATCCGCTTTCGCCGAGAAGCGCCATATGAACTGTAAAAGCCAATGCACAAAGACCCTGATTGGTACAGATATTCGACGTAGCTTTTTCACGGCGGATATGTTGTTCCCGGGTTGATAGCGTCAGGACAAATCCGGGTTTGCCGTCAACATCATTTGTTTGCCCGCATAAACGTCCCGGCATCTGGCGTAGATATTCCTCTTTGCAGGCAAAGAAGCCGAGATGCGGCCCGCCGAACGACATGGGCAATCCGATAGATTGCGCTTCACCGCAAACGATATCGGCCTCGCTTGGCGGCGGCAGCATGCCGAGTGAGACGATCTCGGTAATGACGACAACGAGTTTTGCGCCGACCGCGTCGCATTGCTCTTTAAATTTGGCATAGGAATGCGGCGTGCCGAAGAAATCAGGTGATTGAACGATCATACAAGCCGTCTGATCATCAGGCGCACCTTCAGATAATTCCGCGTCATCAAAATTCCAGAGATAACTTTTTAAAACATCTCGGTATTGCGGGTTGAGCGCTGTGCCGAGAACGATTTTTTTACGACCTGTAAGGCGCATCGCCATAAGGGCGGCTTCCGCCGTTGCGGTGGCCCCGTCATACATCGACGCATTGGCGATATCTTGTCCAGTGAGCTGCGCGATCATCGACTGGAATTCGAAAATCACCTGCAACGTACCTTGCGCAATCTCCGGCTGGTACGGCGTATAGGCGGTTAAAAATTCAGAGCGCTGGATAATATAATCGACGCTGGCCGGAATATGGTGATTGTAAATTCCCGCCCCTAGAAAAAACGGACCCGCACCGGCGGCACGATTTTGTGATGCATAAGCCTGCATGGAGCGCTCGACATCCATCTCGCTTTTATACGAGGGCAGATCGGCTAATTCCTTGCGCATGGCCTGCGCCGGAACATCCTTGAATAATTCATCGACATTCGAAACGCCGATGGCTTTGAGCATTTCTGCCCGATTATTTTTTGTTAAAGGCAGATAGCGCATTTATTTATCCAAGCGTTTTTACAAATTCATCGTACTGGGCTTTATCCATCAAACCATCAAGTTCGGCCTGATCGGTAATCTTGATCTTCACGATCCAGCCATTTGCGGCATCTTTTAAAAGTTCGGCATCTTGGGCCAGCGCATCATTCACGGCAACGACCTCGCCGGACACAGGCGTATAAACTTCCGCCGCGGTTTTGACGGATTCAACAACTGCGAAATACGCACCTTTTTTATACTGCGCACCTATTTTCGGCAGTTCGACATAAACCAGATCACCGAGCGCATGCTGTGCATATTCGGTAATCCCGACCACAGCTGTATCGCCGTTTTCGATTTTGACCCATTCATGGTCTTTCGTATATTGCTCTATAATATTTGGGGTCATGACTTTTTTACCTTCGGTTGGACAAATGGCATTTTAACGATTTCTGCCAGAATATTATTACCGCGCACATGGACCAAGACCTGCGTGCCTTCAGCGGCATATTCAACCGGGACATAACCCTGCCCGATCGATTGTTTTAAAGTCGGGGAAAACGTCCCGCTGGTCACGGTTCCTATAACCTCATCGCGCATGGTCCGGATTTCAGCCCCCTCGCGAGCGATGCCCTTGTCGACGAGCTTAAAACCAACCCGTTTACGCTTCGGCGCTTTGACATGTTCCGCGCCGATAAAACCGGAATTATTCTTTCCCATCACCCAGGCAAGATCAGCTTCGAGCGGTGTCGTCTCAGCGGTAATATCATGTCCGTAGAGACAATACCCCATCTCAAGGCGAAGGCTATCGCGGGCGGCAAGGCCAATCGGCTTGACAGATGGATGGAGCAGTAAGCGGTCCCAGAGAGATTCAACCTTGTTTGCCGGAATGGAAATTTCAAATCCGTCTTCACCCGTATAACCAAGGCGGGAAAGGAAAACGGTCGTGCCTTCAAGGTCGGCCTCCATCATTCGCATGTAACCAAGCTGCGATGTATCGATGTCGGCAGATTCAAGCAGGGCTTTTTCAGCTTCCGGCCCTTGTATGGCGATCAGCGCGCGTTCATCCAAATATTGAATTTCAACATCGCCGCTTAAGTGCCTGACAAACCATGCAATGTCTTTTTCTTTGCAGCCTGCGTTAATCACGGCAAAGAAATTCTGATCGGAGAGTTTCGTAATTATCAGATCGTCAACAATACCGCCTAACTCATTGGTCAGTATAGTGTATTTAGAGACGAAAGGTTTAGCGGTCTGAAAATTGGATGGTGTTATCGTCTCAAGAAAACGCACCGTATCGTTTCCATGAAAAATCACCTGCCCCATGTGTGAAACATCGAAAATACCCGCATGAGAGCGAACCCATTCATGTTCTTTTAGGACGCCCTCATTATAATAAAGCGGCATATCATATCCGGCGAATTCGCCCATTTTGGCAGACAGGGCGACATGCATGGCGTGGAGGGGTGTTTGTTTCATAACTAGACTAGATCACATCATGAAACATTTTTGAACCACGGAAGTCACAGAATGCACGGAATATTCCGTGCCTTTTCTGGTTCAAATAATTATTAAGCCTGTAACTTAATTTCGTAATCTTCCGTAACCGGATTAGCGAGAAGCTTATCCGCCATTTCCTTGATCTTGGCTTCGGAGGTGCCGTCAGGCACTTCGATCTCGATAATCTTGCCTTGGCGGACTTCGCCGACGCCATCCAGGCCCAGACCGGAAAGCGCATGGCCAATGGCTTTTCCTTGCGGATCGAGAACGCCTTTTTTGAGCATAACTTTTACAACAGCTTTCATCTTATGATTTCCATGGTTTGGTTGGCGGTGCTTTATTGACCGAGCGCAATTTCTTTTCGCGGCCCAGCTCGTTATCTATTTCACTTAAACCGGAGGCTATCTGTTCGTCAACATTGCCGCCCTGAATAATCCCGGTTTCCGGGATAAGGCCGAGGCGCTTGGCGATATCTTGATAAGCATCGATCAAACCGCCCATATTCTCTCGGAAGCGGTCTTTATCGAGCTTTTCATTGGTTTTCGCATCCCATAAGCGGCAATTATCCGGCGAAATTTCGTCGGCCAGCAGGATATATAATTCTTCGAATTCACCAAATAAACGTCCGAATTCAACTTTGAAATCGACAAGGCGGATATTGAGACCGGCGAACAAGCCGTTGAGATAATCATTGATGCGGTAAGCCAGCGTGACCATTTCTTCAAGCTCGAATGGATCAGCCCAGCCAAGCGAAACAATATGGTTTTCAGAAACCAGTGGATCACCAAGCTCTTTGTTTTTGTAATAAAATTCAACCAGAGGATATGGCAGCACCGTACCTTCTTTCAGGCCCAGACGCTTCGCTAATTCACCCGCCACAATATTGCGAATAACGACTTCGACAGGAATAATCTCGACCTGGCGCACAAGTTGTTCGCGCATATTCACGGACTTTAAAAAATGAGTCGGAATACCGATCGATTCCAGCTTTGTCATTAAATGAGCCGAAATCCGGTTATTCAAAACGCCTTTTCCGGCAATCGTTTCCTGTCTCTTATCCGCCCCGACGCCTGTGACAGCATCGTCTTTGAAATACTGGATCAGCGTTCCGGGTTCCGGACCTTCATAAATCGTTTTGACCTGACCGTCATAAATCATACGGCGTTTAGGCCGGATAGTTGAAAATAGCATCGTGTTCCCTTAAGTTATCAATGATATAACAATGAAAACCTGATAAGTAAATTTTTATCCAACCACCGGAGACAAAGAATTATGACTACAATTGATGATCGCGGCAAATTCAACGAGAACCAATATGCCCATGATCAGCAAAAGCTTTTCCGCATCGAGGCCCGCGCCAGTAAACTGATTGGTCTTTGGGCCGCCGAGAAGCTGTCCCTGACCGGCGAAACCGCGGATGAATATGCACGCGAAGTGATCGCCAGCAATCTCGATGAGCCGGGTTTTGGCGATGTCAAAAGGAAACTGGTAGGGGATTTTAAAGCCCATAACCTCGATATTTCCGAGCATATGATCGATGTCACAATTGAAAAAAAGCTGACCGAAGCGGCGCATCAGATCGAAAACGACGTAAAACCGGCATAAAAAAACCCCTGATCGGGGATGGATTTCGCTTTCCAAGATAATCTGCGAGCCTGTTCAACTCACCTTTATCATCAGACCGTCTGGCGGCCTGTTGAAGGCATTTTTAACGAGATTTTGCAGCCTTGCAAGTTTTATTTGGACAAGCCCCTAAAACCCTTTGAAATTCACGGCTTTGATGGTCTAAAACAAAGCCATGAAAGCAGCAATTATCGTATTTCCCGGCACCAATCGCGAAAAAGACATGGCGATGGCACTGGAACATGTTTCCGGAAAAAAACCAGACCTCGTCTGGCACAAGGAAACCTCCCTTTCCAATTATGACCTGATCGTCCTGCCCGGCGGTTTTTCTTATGGCGATTATTTGCGATGCGGCGCGATGGCGGCCCATTCGCCCATCATGAAGGAAGTAATCACCAAGGCCAATGCGGGCACAAGATTGCTGGCGGTGTGTAACGGCTTTCAGATGCTGGTGGAGACCGGCCTTGTTCCCGGCGGCCTTCTTCATAATGCGTCATTGAAATTCATTTGCAAACAAGTGCACTTAAAAGTCGAAAATAACGCGACTGATTTCACCCGCAAATTTTCAACCGGTGAAGTGATACAGGTTCCGGTTGCGCACGGTGAAGGCAATTACTTCGTCAATGCCGACATATTAAAAAAGCTCGAAGACAATAACCAGATCGCTTTCCGTTACTGTAACGAGAACGGCGATAGCGCGCATCCTGATATCGCGCCGAACGGCTCGATTGCCAATATCGCGGGTGTCTTTAACGAGAGCAAAACCATTATGGGCATGATGCCGCATCCGGAAGATGCCGTCGTCCCGCATGCAGGCAATCAATCCGGCACGAAGTTATTTGCTAGTATCGTTGAGGCTTTGGCGTGAGTAACGAGAAGAAACCAAACACCATTATATCGACATTTAATCATCCTATGTATCTATTGTCTAAAGGTACTCGTGCAATTGCCGACAAAGATAAAAAGTTGCCACCTCAAGAATCAATGATCAGTTTTGCCAAAAGGATTTTGGAGCGATGAAATCGTCCGCACAGATAAAACAAAAACCGATAATCCGCGAGCCGGAAGTCACCGAACAATTAGGTCGTGATTTCGGCCTGTCATCCGATGAGTATAAAAACCTGCTCAATATCCTTGGCCGTACGCCGACCTATACAGAACTCGGTATTTTCTCGGTTATGTGGTCCGAGCACTGCTCTTATAAATCATCCCGTTTGCATTTGAAGAAACTGCCGACCAATGCGCCTTGGGTTATTCAGGGCCCGGGCGAAAATGCAGGTGTTATCGATATCGGCGATGGACAAGCGGCCGTTTTCAAAATGGAATCGCACAACCACCCTTCCTATATCGAGCCATATCAAGGCGCAGCGACGGGCGTGGGCGGCATCATGCGCGATGTGTTCACGATGGGCGCACGCCCGATTGCCAATATCAATGCGCTGCGCTTCGGTGATCCAAGCCATCCTAAAATGCGATCGCTTGTTTCTGGCGTCGTTGCCGGTATTGCCGGCTACGGCAACTGCGTCGGCGTACCGACTGTCGGCGGCGAAACCAATTTCCACAAATCCTATAACGGTAATATCCTCGTCAACGCAATGACCGTCGGTCTCGCCGATCAGGATAAGATTTACTACGCGCGCGGCGCTGGCGTCGGGCAGCCAATCGTTTATGTCGGTTCCAAAACAGGCCGCGACGGTATTCATGGCGCGACGATGTCTTCCAAGGAATTCGAAGACGGCGTCGAAGGCGAACGCCCGACCGTGCAGGTCGGTGACCCGTTCACTGAAAAACTATTGATCGAAGCCTGTCTTGAGATCATGCAAAAAGACTGCATCATTTCCATTCAGGATATGGGAGCCGCAGGCCTGACCTCTTCCGCTGTCGAGATCGCGTCCAAAGGCGAGATTGGCGTTGTGCTTAATCTGGATGATGTGCCCCAGCGTGAACAGAACATGGTTCCTTACGAAATCATGCTCTCTGAATCACAGGAACGCATGCTGATGATCCTGAAACCGGGCCGCGAAGATGAAGCACGCGCGATCTTTGAAAAATGGGATCTCGATTTCGCCGTCATCGGCTACACAACCGACGACCAGCACTTAAAGCTCAATATGTATGGCGAAACATGGTGCGATATTCCGGTGCCGCCCCTCGTCGATCAATCGCCGCTTTACGATCGTCCGCATGTTAAAACACCAACACCGGGCGCCATCGACAACGCGAATTTCGGATCGAAAGATATTCTGGCCGATCTCAAAAAACTCATGGCGTGCCCTGACCTTGCTTCCAAACGCTGGATCTGGGAGCAATATGACTCTCTTGTCGGCGGTGAAACGATTTACTCACCGGGCTATTACAATAACCAAGCAGGCCGCGCCGCCGATGCGGCGATGGTCAAGATCGAAGGCAAGGATAAGGCGCTGGCGATCTCTTCAGACTGTACGCCGCGCTATTGCTATGCCGATCCGTATGAAGGCGGCAAGCAAATTGTCGCCGAAAGCTGGAGGAACATTACAGCCGTGGGCGCGACGCCTTTGGCCGTGACCAACAACTTAAACTTCGGCAATCCCGAAAAACCTGAAATCATGGGGCAATTCGTTGGATGTTTAGAAGGTATGGGCGATGCCTGCCGCGCTTTGTCTTATCCAATCGTCTCCGGTAACGTATCGCTTTATAACGAAACCAGTGGTCAGGCTATTTTGCCAACCCCTGTTATCGGCGGCGTCGGATTAATCTCCGACTTCAAAAAATCAGTCGGCCTTGCCTTCACGGCTAAAGACGAAACCATCCTATTAATCGGCGGTGCGTGTTCGCATCTGGGTCAATCCTTGTTCTTGCGTGAAATTCACGGTCAGGAAATCGGTCCGCCGCCGCCTGTCGATCTCCAGATTGAAAAACGTAATGGCGACTTTGTCCGCGAACTAATTGTCAGCGGTCAGGTGAGTGCTTGCCATGATATCAGCGATGGCGGCGTATTGGTTGCGATCACCGAAATGGCGATGGCAGGCAAAATCGGTGCAAAGCTGGACGGCGAAAAAGACCCTGCTTTCTGGTACGGCGAAGATCAGGCCCGTTATATCATCACGACAAATAACGCCGACAAAATTATCGCCGCCGCAGGCGCGCAAAACATCACGGTTATCACTTTAGGAACCACCGGAGGCGACAGTTTATTGGTTGGTGATAGCCATGCAAAAATTACGGATCTGATAAACACGAACGAGGCATGGTTGCCGGGTTATATGGCTGGCCAGAGATAAATAACTAAAGGGTTTTGGGTTGACGTTCAAACCGAACAGCTTATTATCTCCACCTAATATGAACCCCAGAAGGATGTGCCCATGCCCATGGATGCCTCTGCTATCGAGCAGATGATCAAGGAAGCCCTTTCCGATGCGCAAGTGACGATTACCGATCTTGCCGGAGATGGCGATCATTATTCAGCACTGGTCGTATCCTCAGCCTTCATCGGCAAAAGCCGGGTTCAGCAACATCAAATGGTCTATAAGGCCCTGCAAGGAAAAATGGGCGGAGAACTTCACGCCCTTGCCTTACAGACACAAATTCCAAACGAAGCATAATTAAAAAGGCCCTCACATGACAGAAGATAAAGCTTTCAACCGTATCAAGAACGAAGTCGACAGCAACGATGTGGTTTTATTTATGAAAGGCACACCTGTTTTCCCGCAATGCGGTTTTTCTGCGGCGGTTGTGCAAGTTCTCGG
The DNA here is from genome assembly GCA_964633355.1 of uncultured Micavibrio sp. GTDB lineage: Bacteria > Pseudomonadota > Alphaproteobacteria > Micavibrionales > Micavibrionaceae > Micavibrio_B. The sequence goes on along the minus strand of CAZWGO010000001.1, from coordinate 89,562 downwards.
TCAACTGGGCGTAAAATTCAAAGGCATCAATGTTCTGGAAGACGATGAAATCCGTCAGGGCATCAAGGAATTCACCAACTGGCCGACCATTCCACAACTTTATGTGAAGGGCGAATTCGTCGGCGGCTGTGATATCGTGCGTGAAATGTATACATCCGGCGAATTGGAAGACCTGTTCACTGAAAAAGGCATTCCAAACGAGCGCGCTGCTTAATTTAGAAACTTCTCGGCAGTCTTGCGTCCCTATTGATGTAGCAAGACTGCATAATACCAAATCCGATCATCACCGCGATCATCGACGTCCCGCCGTAAGACATCAGCGGAAAGGGAATTCCGACGACGGGAATAAGCCCCATCACCATCGCGATATTGATGAAGATATAAATCGAGAAATTGACCATTAAGCCGAAAGATAGCAATCGTCCAAATGTGCTGCGGCAACGAAAGGCAATCCAGTAGCCGTACAAAAACACCAGCGCTAACAGTATAAGAAGGAAAATACCGCCGACCAGACCGAATTCTTCGGCCCATAATGTAAAGATAAAATCCGTATGTTTTTCCGGCAGAAAATTCAGGTGAGATTGCGATCCTTCCAGAAAACCTTTCCCAAATATGCCGCCAGAACCCAGCGCAATTTTCGATTGCAGGATATGAAAGCCAGTGCCGAGCGGATCGGCTTCCGGATTCAAGAACGTCATGACGCGATTCTTTTGGTAATCACGCATAAACATCCAGACGACCGGTACTGCCGCCGCCGCGCCTGCAGCGCCTATGACGAACAACCAGATCGAAACGCCTGCTGCGAATAAAAGAGCAGCAGATACAAATATAATCGTTAAACCGGTTCCTAGATTTGGCTGCGTTACGATTAAGGCGAAGGGCAAAATAATAATTCCTGCTGGCCATAATAGTGTTTTTAATTTGGTTATATTTTGTATTTCAATGCCGTGAAAATATTTAGCCAGCACCATGATAGTAGCAATTTTCATCAGTTCCGAGGGCTGTACCTTAATGATGCCAAGATCGAGCCAGCGCTGCGCCCCCATACCCACATGACCAAATAAATGCACCATAATAAGAAGTACGATACATATTCCGTAGGCGGGCCATGCTGCACGGTAAATTATCCTGATATCAACCAAGGCAATGGCAAACATCAACCCAAGCGAAAAAATAAAACGCATGATCTGCCGAGATGCCCAAGGCTCGAGCGCACCATTTGCGGCTGAATAAAGCGACATAAAACCGATACAAGCAATAACAGTCACAAGTATGGTCAGCCCCCAACTGGTCCCTTTCAGGCGACCAAGGAACGACATGTCGTCAAGCATGATATCAGACCGGAAAATCGACATTATCTTTTCATTTCCTTACTAGCCGGATCCCGCTTTTCACATTCCAGCATGATATCTTTTGCAATCGGCGCCGCCGACGACGACCCGCCGCCGCCATGTTCGACAACGACGCAGACGGCATAACGTGGATTACTGATCGGCGCATAACCTACATATAGGCCGTGGTGACGGTGATGCCATGGCGTTGCCTCCTGAGATCGTACACCAGCCGCCCGCTCCGCCATTGTAATCCGTTTGACCTGCGATGTTCCCGTCTTCCCGCCCATTTCCATTCCGGCTTCGGTAATACGATGGGCATAGGCCGTGCCGCCCGGCGACATGACGCCAACCATGCCTTGCTTGATCAATTCCAGATGCGCAGGATTTAATCCTAAATCATCCCACGGTTTCGTGTGAATTTCGCGTCCGCCGATAATGCCGGTGAGCCAGGGCTCAACAGCTTTCCCGCCATTTACCGCTCGCGCCGCCATCGTGGCAAGTTGCAGCGGCGTTGTTTGCAAATAACCTTGTCCGATCGATGCAACGACCGTTTCCCCCGGATGCCATTGTTCCTTGCGCGCTTTGCGCTTCCATTTGGTATCCGGCACAAGTCCCGCTTTTTCCTCGGGCAATCCAATATTGAGTTTCTTGCCCAAACCCATCCGGCGCGACATGGCGGCGATCTTATCGATACCAACAAGGCCGGACATTTTATAGAAGTAAACGTCGCAAGATACAGCAAGTGCCCTTACCAGATTAACGCCACCATGCCCGCCTTTTTTCCAGCAGTGGAAACGGTGCCCACCAAACTCATAATGTCCCGGGCAGTTGACACCCCAATTCTGATCGATCACACCCGCTTCAAGACCAGCGAGCGCCGTGACAATCTTGAAAGTCGACCCGGGCGGATAAAGACCAGAAATAATTTTATTGGTGAGCGGGTGCGTTGGGTCGTCACGAAGCTGTTCCCATTCCATCGTAGAAATGCCGCCGGTGAACGAATTGGGATCGAAGCTTGGATATGATGCCAGCGCATAGACTGCACCGGTATGGACATCCATAATAACTGCCGATGCGCTTCGGTCAGAAGATAAACGCTGCTGAACGAAACGTTGTAATTCTGCATCGATACTTAAAACAATTTTATCACCTGTAATGGCAGGCGTTTTACCAAGCTGGCGTACTTCGCGGCCATGGACATTGACCTCAACCTCGGTTTTACCCGGCTGCCCGCGTAGTTCCATTTCATACTGTTTTTCCAAGCCGTTCTTACCGATCTGGAATCCCGGCATGCGAAGCAGCTTGTCGGTCGTCATCTCGCTTTCCGAAACTCGCCCGACATAACCAATTAAATGCGCCGTCGCGTCCTTATGTGGATAATTGCGGATTTCAGCGGACTGTACATCGACGCCGGGCAAATAAGGAAGATTGACTTCGATGGTCGAAACTTCATCCCATGACAGGTGGTTTCTGATTTGTATCGGCATAAAACGCGGGTTGCGTTTAACATCACGCAACACTCGCTTGATATCACGATCTTCGATTGTCACAACTTTGCGGAGCTGACGCAGCGCATTTTCAAGGTTATCGACCTGCTCGGGCGTAAGGACAACTTGAAAATCCTGAATATTATCGGCTAAGGGGATGCCAAAGCGGTCCACGATCTGGCCGCGCATCGGCG
>CAZWGO010000001.1:0-86537 GCA_964633355.1 uncultured Micavibrio sp. | reverse complement strand
TATTGATCCGGTTATTCTCAAACAGCGTTTTATATTTTTCGCCTTCTGCGATTTGCAGCCATGCCAGACGACCGCCCAGAAGAGACAATATGACACCCTGCCCGATCCCGATAATGACAGCCCGCCGCGAAAAACTGTCGAACCTGTCATTCTCACGTTCCATAGGACAAAGCTTTAACGGAAGAATTTATTGATGGCAACCATTGGAACGGTCATCAAAGGATAAGCCAGTACACTTACCAATGCGGTGGCTAAAAAAGGCATCAGGCTTGGAAAATGAAACCCGCTGCTTAAGATAAAAACCAGAAGATGGATAAACCCGACAAATAAACAGGCCACGCCATATCCGGCCCATAAAACAGGCCAGACCTGACCTTTTAAAAATCGCCGCTGGCTAAATAGAACGAAAGAAATAAGCAGGAAACATAAAGCATTCAAACCGACCGTTTGGCCGGTTATAAAATCAAGGGCAAGGCCGAAAAGAAAAGAAAGATAGAACGGCAAAAGACCGGGGCGTGACAAAGTCCAGAAATAAATTCCCATCAATAGAAAATAAGGCGTGATATTTCCAATTTCAAAAATAGGAATGCTCGACGCATTTAAAAGCATCAAGAAAACAAGCGAAAGATAAACAAGCACAATGCGCACGATCGCAACGATTTTCTGCAGTGCCTCGTTGCTCTCTTCCATTTTATTATTACTTGATAGAGGATGGCATCGGCGTTTTTAACACATTGATGCTTTGCCGGACATTCGGATCATCAGGCTTCTCAATAATTTGGACATAGTTGGCATTCACCGGATCTGTAAACGCCTCAACCATTACTTGATTATCATCTGTTTTAATAACTTTTCCGATTGGCAGACCTTGCGGGAACATACCACCATGACCTGATGTAACGACACGCGCACCTTCTTCGATCAATATATCCATCGGCAAGTGATCGAGCATCAGATAGCTATCATTGGTTCCAGCCAATATAGCTTTTTGATTTGTGCCTTCGACGATTACCGGAATGCGCGAGTTGATATCATTTAAAAGTAAAATACGAGAAGCGCGATTACCGACCTCAATAATACGTCCGATCATACCTTGACTGCCCATTACAGCCTGACCTTCGACAACGCCGTCTTCCTTACCAGCCTGAATTAAGAGCGAGCGCACATAAGAACTTCCGGAGTCGCCGATGACGCGCGTCGAAATATAACTTTGTTCAGGCTCGGGAATAACATTGAGCAAATCTTTGAGCGACTGGTTTTCCGCTTTCAGAAGAAGCGCAGTTTGATACCATTCTTTCAGTCTGGCATTTTCGGCTTTCAAGCGATCGTTCTCGGCGCGAAGCTGGGTAATGCCCGTCATGCCACTGATACCGTCTGCGATAAATCTGAAAGGCTGACCAACAGCCGCGATCAATGGCGCAACCGTATCGGTGATACCAACGCGCGGTTTTTGCCAGACCGCCGGAATGATAATCGATGTCATGAGAATAATAATCGCCATGCCGACCAAAGCATGCGGCGAATATTGCACAACGCGCCCGACAGCCGAAGCCGCCCGGTAATTTTTACGTCGTTGATATCTTTGTGTAAGCGATCTCATTAAGACGCCCTGCTTTGGCAGGACCCTTTGGGGTTATATCTTAATTATACATTATAATGAGGGCACTTAATAAAATATTTACATCGCGATCAAGGCTAAACTTGATGCAGGGCAAAATAAACATTAGATAAAATTTTATTTTTCGTAAAACTGAACCTAGTAAGTCCCGATCAGAACATTACGAAGGGTCTTCATTTCTTCAAGCGCATGACCTGTGCCCAGCGCCACGCAAGACAATGGATCATCAGCAATCGTAACAGCGAGTCCTGTGGAATGGCGAAGAACGAAGTCCAGATTCGATAAAAGCGCGCCGCCGCCCGTCAAAACGATACCACGTTCAGCGATATCGGCAGCAAGTTCCGGAGGTGTGTGTTCCAGGGCAAGGCGGACACCTTCGACGATCTGGCTAATCGGCTCCATAAGGCTTTCCGCAACATGACGCTCGGTCACGACGACTTCCTTAGGCACGCCGAGAAGCAAGTCACGACCCTTGATTGTCATCGAACGGCCGTCGCCTTCAGCAGGCGGGCATGCGGAGCCGACTTCTTTTTTAATACGCTCAGCTGTCGTCTCTCCGATCAGCAGGTTAAAGACGCGGCGGATATAGTTGATGATCGCATCATCCATTTTGTCACCGCCGACGCGGACTGATTTTGCAAAGACGATACCGCCCAGTGAAATAACGGCAATTTCAGATGTTCCGCCGCCGATATCGACGACCATGGAACCTGACGGCTCAGTCACCGGAAGACCTGCACCAATAGCTGCGGCCATTGGCTCTTCAATCAAAAATACTTCAGATGCGCCAGCGCTTTCCGCAGATTCGACAATTGCTTTTTGTTCAACAGCCGTAGAGCCGGATGGAACACAGATCACCATTTTCGGCGAAACAAATGAACGACGATTATGAACTTTACGAATGAAGTGCTTGATCATCGCTTCGGCGACTTCGAAATCAGCAATAACGCCATCGCGTAAAGGACGAATGGCGGTGATATTTCCCGGTGTACGCCCGAGCATTTGTTTTGCTTCGTTTCCAACTGCCAAAACCTGCTTGCGCCCACCTGCGGTTGAGATAGCAACAACGGATGGTTCATTAAGAACGATACCGCGATCTCGCACATACACCAATGTGTTGGCTGTCCCTAAATCGATGGCCATATCAGCAGACACAAAACCGAAAAGTTTGGAAAACATTTAAAATCCTTTGATTGCCCGACAAATAGAGAATTCGGAAGCCAGTTATAACAAACTTCCCGTATGAATACACACGGGAAGCTTCAAATTCCTATCATTAAAGGAAAATGGCTTAACCTTGACGTACTTTCATACGCTTTTTGGTTTTATTGATGATGTAAACGCGGCCTTTACGACGGATCAAGCGGTTGTTCCGGTCGCGAGTTTTCAATGTTTTCAATGAGTTAACGACTTTCATCGTCTTAATCCTTATATATCAATTTCCTAGAGAGCCGGACCATACTGACCACACCCGCCTATGTCAAGTTGAATATACAAGGAAATATGCATTACCAGTGCCTAATTTAACTTATGTTTAATATGAAAACATCATGATATTATGGTTATTGCAGTTCTGGAAGGAACACAGATGTTACAAACACTTATTCCAGATGATTTTAATTATAGCGGCGAATTTAAACATGCGCTCGCCAGCGGCCATATCTCGCTGAATTATCAGCCAATTGTCGATCTGGAACGCGGTCAGGTCAAAGGTTTTGAAGCCTTGATGCGCTGGGCACATCCCGAATATGGCGCGATCTCACCCGGAAAATTTATTCCTGCGCTTATCGAATCGGGCCTGATTGTCGAAGCCAGTAAATGGGCACTTAAAGAATCCTGTCGCGCTTTAAAACGTATTGAAGGAAGAATCGGTCAGGTTAAAAATCTTTATGTCAGCGTCAACTTCACAGCAAGCGATTTTGCCGAAGAAAGTTTTCTCGACGATCTGTATCAAATCATCAGCGCCAGCGATGTTTTACCGACACAAATTCAATTGGAGATTACCGAAGAGCTTCTGATGTCACATCCTGACACGGCCCGGAAAACATTGGAGCTATGTCGCAAAGCAGGGATAAAAATCGCGGTCGATGATTTCGGCACAGGAAAAGCATCACTGGATTTCCTCCATGATTTTCCGATCGATACGATTAAACTCGACCGCGTACTTGTGCGCGACATGATCGATCATTTACCGCTCGGCGAAGTGCCGCCCGTTTTATCGCTGAGCCAGAAACGCCAACTCTCGGTTACGGCGGAAGGTGTCGAAGAAAAAGACGAAGCTCTATTCTTGAGAAATCTTGGGTGCGGCACAGCACAAGGATATTATTTCGCCAAGCCTATGCCCGAAAAAGACGTTATCGAGCTTTTAATGAGTGATACTGCTTTTAGCTGGAAGCTGGACGATGTAATCCGTCCCGAAACCGCTCATATTTCTGTTAACGAAGCCATTTAAACTCTTTCCACTGCGCAATTGATGGGGCAGGATAACGCCTATTCAAAAATATCGCGCTTCTAGGAGTTTATTCGTGGCCCCAAAACTAGCTGTTTTAAAAGAAACGAAAGAGTTTGAAAAACGCGTTGCCGCTATTCCGGAAACCGTTAAGAAGCTAACGGCAAAAGGTTTTGCCATTACGGTCGAAACAGGCGCAGGCGACAATTCTTCTTACCCTGACAAAGATTACGCTGCTGCCGGGGCAACAATTGCCTCCTCAGCTTCAGAAGCGACAAAAGACGCCGATATTATTTTATGCGTCGATGCGCCTTCTTCGATTACATCGAAAAAAGATGCTGTCCTGATCGGCCTGTTATCTCCTTATAATAATAAAGATAAGCTTATCTCTTACGCCTCGTCGAATGTTACATCGATGTCGATGGAACTCGTGCCGAGGATTACGCGCGCGCAGGCGATGGATGTTTTGTCTTCCCAGTCCAATCTCGCCGGTTACCGCGCCGTATTGGACGCCGCCACTCTACTGCCTCACGCTTTCCCGATGATGATGACAGCAGCCGGTACAATCCCGCCAGCGCGTGTTTTCGTTATGGGAGCCGGTGTTGCCGGACTTCAGGCCATCGCCACAGCGCGACGCCTTGGCGCAGTGGTTAGCGCAACCGATGTTCGCGCCGCCGCCAAAGAACAAGTCCAATCTCTCGGCGCTACTTTCGTTATGGTCGAAAGCGACGAGATTAAAAACGCAGAAACATCCGGCGGCTATGCCAAGGAAATGTCGGAAGAATTTAAACAAAAGCAGGCCACGCTCGTATCGGATACGATCACGCGTCAGGACATCGTGATTACGACAGCCTTGATCCCGGGCCGTCCGGCACCGCTTCTTATTACAGAAGACATGGTCAAAAGCATGAAACCCGGCTCTGTCATTATCGATATGGCGGTTGAACAAGGCGGGAACTGCGCGCTTTCCAAACCTGGCGAAGTCATCGAAGCCTATGGCGTCAAAATCGCAGGATATAAAAATATTCCAAGCCGTATCGCCGCCGACGCATCGGCGCTGTATTCCCGCAACCTGATGAATTTGGTCAATCTGCTCGTCGATAAAGACGGCACTCTGTCCATCAACATGGAAGACGAAATTATAAAAGCCGTCACTTTGACAAAAGACGGCGCCATCGTTCATCCAAACTTCAATTCTTAAAGAGGTTTTCTCATGACACAAACCGCCCCTCATTCCCTGACCGCCGAAGCGCAAGGCGTCGCCCAGATGGCCGACCAGCTTGCCGAATACGCAAACCGCCTTGCCATTGATACGGCGCAATATTCTTTTGAGCCGGGGGCAGCATCTGGCTCTTTCCTGATGACAGGATTGACCGTTTTCGTTCTCGCCTGCTTCGTCGGTTACTATGTTGTCTGGCGCGTAACGCCGGCGCTGCACTCGCCGCTCATGGCAATTACGAATGCCATCTCATCGGTCATCATCGTCGGCGCGTTAATTGCCGCCGGACCTTTGGCGGATGGGATGACATTCTCCAAGATGATGGGCTTCTTCGCGATCATTCTCGCCTCTATCAATATTTTCGGCGGTTTTATCGTCACACGCCGTATGCTCTCTATGTTCAAGAAAAGAGGATAATCAATGTCAGCCCTCGCTCCTCTCCTTTATCTGGTCTCATCCGTTTGCTTCATTATGGCGCTGCGCGGCCTGTCTTCTCCTGTAACGTCACGTCAGGGCTTGAATTACGGTATCTCCAGCATGGTGATCGCTATCGCCACGACATTGTTCACAGACATTGTTCAGTCTTACTGGTTGATCGTGCTCGGCATCGCCATCGGCGGGATCATCGGAACATTCATTGCCATCAAGATTAAAATGACCGCTCTGCCACAGCTTGTCGCCGCCTTCCACTCGCTCGTCGGTCTGGCCGCTGTATTGGTGGCTGCCGCTGCGTTTCACAATCCACTCGCCTATGGCATTGGCTCACCGGGTGAAATTCATCTTGCCAGCCTGATTGAAATGGCGCTCGGCGTTGCCATCGGCGCCGTTACTTTTACAGGTTCGATTATCGCTTGGGGTAAGCTGCAAGGCGTGATTACGGGCAAACCTGTCACCTTTAGCGGCCAGAATATCATCAATGCCGCCCTCGGCCTTACGCTGATTGCCTTGATCGTTATTCTTTGCATGACCGAAAGCGTTGCGGTTTTCTGGATGATCGTCGCCTTGTCTCTTGTTATCGGCGTCATGGTGATCATCCCCATCGGCGGCGCGGACATGCCAGTGATCGTTTCCATGCTGAATTCCTATTCAGGATGGGCGGCGGCTGGTATCGGCTTTACCCTCCATAACAATTTACTGATCGTTACGGGTGCGCTGGTCGGCGCTTCGGGTGCAATCCTTTCCTATATCATGTGCAAAGGCATGAACCGTTCTTTCCTCAGCGTCGTACTTGGTGGATTTGGCGCGGAAACGACAGCTTCGGCGCATGTCTCGAATGCGGGTAAATCAGCTAAAATCGGCTCTGCCGAAGATGCTGCCTTTATCATGAAAAACTCCGGCAAAGTCATTATCGTTCCCGGTTATGGCATGGCGGTCGCGCAGGCGCAGCACGTTCTTCGTGAAATGGGCGATATATTAAAAGCGCATGGCGTCGATGTGAAATATGCGATCCACCCTGTCGCTGGACGTATGCCCGGCCATATGAACGTCCTTCTGGCCGAAGCCAATGTCGCCTATGACGAAGTATTCGAGCTTGAAGATATCAACCGCGATTTCGCGCAAGCCGATGTCGCCTATGTTATCGGGGCGAATGATATTACCAATCCTGCGGCAAAAACCGATTCCTCTTCGCCGATCTACGGCATGCCGATCCTAGATGTAGAACGTGCAAAAACCGTTCTTTTCGTCAAACGCTCGATGGGGTCAGGTTATGCCGGTATCGACAACCCTCTCTTCTTTGCCGACAACACGCTGATGCTTCTCGGCGATGCAAAAAAGATGACCGAAGATATCGTCAAAGCCTTGGAAGCTTAATTCAGAAAGGCGCTTTCCAGCGCCTTTTTTAATGCACTGCATTAAAGGAATTACTTAACAAAAATATAAAATTAACTAAAATTTTACGCATCTCGTATTTTATATGAGTAATAAACAATTGAGTAAAATATGTCATTCTCGAAAGACGGTCTACCGCAGATCAGAGAAGATTTTAAGAAGGCCCGGCAACAGCCCGAAGGCTGGACAAGTGACTATTTCAAAAACGCCGATCAGGAAAATATCTTTTACGCGAAAATTCCGGCACTTCCATCCGGTGCGCCGGCTCGAGGCAGCGTTGTCCTGACCACAGGCTATACTGACAGTATCTATAATAATTATGACAGTATCCGAGAATGGCAAAAACGCGGCTATAATGTTTATGCCATGGATTGGGCAAGCCAAGGATTTTCCCAGCGAGATCCAAAACATCCGAACAGGCCTTCTTCACGCCCTCTCACCTACCACGTCCGCGATCTCGATCAATTCATTCATCATGTCGTAGAGCCGCAAGCCAACAGACCGCTTATACTATCTACACACTCGATGGGCGGAGCTATCGCGGCCCTTTATTTGAAAGAACATCCGAATGTATTCGATAAAGCCGTATTCGCTGCGCCGATGCTGGATCTCGACACGTCAATTCTGCCACGCGAATGGTTTAAAAATATTGCCTTTGTTGCCAAAAATATCGGCCTGAAAAACATGTCCCTGCCGAACTGGCGGGATACAATTTACAGCCTCAAAAATCTTGGCAAAATATCCAATACTTTTACCTCTGCGGCAAATGACGATTATAAACCATACGAACTTAAATTACCGACCTGGGGCTGGGTCAACTCCGCCTATACGGCGATGGATAAAACCGGAAAGTCGGGTTTCTTTCGTGATATTAAAACGGACATACTTTTTGTCTCGGCAGGTCATGATGAACTGGTCGATAATGATGTGATCGCCAGAGCGGTTAAAGAAGCACCTAACGGATATTTACTGCATCTGTCCGGCGCACAACATAGCGTTTGGTCTGCCTCCCCAGAAGACAGGTCTGCATTATGGAAGAATATAGATAATTTCCTAACCAATCCTGATAAAATCCAGCGCGGATTAAGCACGGCTAATAAAAATGATAAACCTGCAATATCTGCGCAAGATTTTCAGCCTGCTTTCGGATAAATTAGCCATTCGTTATTCTTTATCCGGCACTCTTATATCTTCATGACAATTAATCACCCCATCCTTTCTCAGAAGAGATTCTCACAGCCTGAAAACTGGCGTTGGCATCATTTTAAATCCGCGACCGGTCACAAAATCAGATTCGGCTCGGTTTTCCCAAAAGATAAAATCCCTGAAGCCGTCATCGTATGCCTTCCCGGCTTTCGTGAATTCGGCGAGAAATATTTCGAGCTTGCCCATGACATGCTCTCGCGCAATATCGGCTTCTGGGTCATTGACTGGGCCGGACAAGGACAATCTGATCGCTTGCTATCAGATCCCTTTAAAGTGCATTCGCTTGGCATTGAAAAAAACGTTCAGGATTTAACCCAGTTTCTCAATGACTACGTCAAACCAGCCGCGGTTCACCCCGATGTTGGACGCCTTCCGGTTTTTCTCATCGGCCATTCAATGGGTGCCCATATTGGACTTCGCTTCCTGCATGGATATTCATCTAACCTTGTGCGTGGCGCAGCTTTCTCCGCGCCTCTTGTCGCCATACGGCAATTTGCACCTTACCCGGCTTTCATAACAAAGCTTGTTAGTTGCTTCATACGCGTGTCTTCGGAAAGATATATTCCGGGCGGAGAAAAAATGGCGGAGTTGGCAAGAGAGGCAACGCCTGGAACAGGTTTTTATTCCAGCGATGCAGAACGTGATAATTTGCATAGAAGCTGGTTTACTCATCAGGAAAAGCTGAGAGTAAACGGGCCAACTTATGGTTGGCTTGCCGAGACGTTGAAATCATGCCTGTGCTTACAAAAAAAATCATATTTGCGCAAAGTCGAATTGCCGGTTTTAGTCGCCACCGCCGGCAAGGATTTTATCGTTTCGAGCAAAGCTACCAAAAAACTGGTTTCGCGCCTTCCGCAAGGAGAGTTGTTAGAGTTACCCGATGCCCAGCATGAAATCCTTATGGAACGGGATGAAATCCGTAATCAATTTCTGGCCAAATTTGACGAATTTATTCACAGGACGGTTCTTTCCCGCGAGGATAGATTGAAAAAGTTCTGACTTTAGGCCAGTATCAGCTTAGGAGACTACCATGGACGAAACCCTGTTAAATAAATCCCGCCTGAGCGATCGCATCATCTACGCCATCAAACTGGCAATCGAGCAAAAAGATGTAAAGATCGCCGATATGCTGGTAGCCGCATTAGAGCAAGCCATGACAAGAAACACAGGCGGCGGCGAATTCGTCGAGCGCCGTGAATATCCGGCAGAGTTTGAGAAAGAGCTCGATAAATTACGCGAGATCAAAAAGAAGTCCTGATAATCATTCAGGAGATCAAATCGATCCATTCCTGTTCGCTCAATATCGTAACGCCCAGTTCTTTCGCTTTCGTCAGTTTCGACCCTGCGTCTTCTCCGGCAATCACATAATCTGTTTTCTTCGATACCGATCCAGCAACTTTTGCGCCAAGACTTTCAGCCCTCGCTTTCGCTTCTGCGCGGCCAAACTGAACAAGACTTCCGGTAAAAACAACCGTTTTGCCTGCAACTTTGCTGTCACTGACATCGGGCGCAACAAACTCTCCAATATCAAGCAATGACCGCAGGTCTTTCAGGACATCTTGGTTGTGCTTTTCAGAGAAGAATTCGAGCAAGTCTTTCGCCACGCTTGGGCCGATATCCTCGATATTGGTGAGATCATAATAAGCATCGGATTGAGGATTCTGCGCTTCATTCATATTAGCGATCAAATTCTGAATCGTACCATAAGTCATTGCCAGCTTGCGGGCTGTGGCTTCGCCAACTTGACGAATGCCAAGTGCATAGATAAAGCGATCCAGCGAAATTACGCGGCGCAAACGAATGGAATCAAACAGGTTTTGAGCGCTTTGCGACCCCCAGCCTTCACGGGCGCGCAGCGGCGTTATGCTGCCCTTGTCGTTTTCTTCAAGACGGAAAATATCGCCCGGTGTTTTAATCAAACCTTCCGTATAGAACTCATCGATAATCTTTGCGCCCATCCCTTCGATATCAAAGGCGTTGCGGCTAACAAAATGCTTGAGGCGCTCGACAGCCTGTGCTGGACAGATCAAACCCCCAGTACATCTTTTTACAACCTCGCCTTCTTCGCGCATGGCATGCGAATGACAAATCGGACATTTGTCCGGAAAGACATAAGGCGCGCTGTTTTTACTGCGCTTCTCGGTCACCACTGACAAAACCTGCGGAATGACATCCCCTGCGCGTTGGATCACAACATGATCGCCGATGCGGATATCCTTGCGCTCAATCTCGTCTTCATTGTGGAGCGTAGCTTTCGAAACGACAACGCCGCCGACAGTAATCGGCTCCAGATCTGCAACAGGCGTCAAGGCGCCTGTGCGGCCTACCTGAATACGGATATCGTTGATAATCGTAACCGCTTGTTCTGCCGGGAATTTATGCGCAATCGCCCAACGCGGCGCACGCGACACAAAACCCAAACGCTCCTGCCAGTCAAGACGGTCGACTTTATAGACGACGCCATCGATATCGTAATCAAGATCGGGGCGCAGGTTTTGAACCTGGTTATAATAGTCGATGATTTTCTCCGGCGTATCGGCATGTGCTTGCGGCTCGGCTTGCGCGAAACCATAGGATTTAAGCTTCTTACGAATACCATCCTGTGTATCGGCGATAGCTTCGCTGACTTCCCCTAGCGCATAACCAAAGAAGCGCAAAGGCCGTGACGCGGTTACCTTTGAGTCAAGCTGACGCACGCTGCCCGCCGCGCCGTTGCGTGGATTGGCCAGCGTCGCTTTTCCGGCAGCTTCCAGTGTTCGATTGAGCTTTAGAAATTCGTCACGGCGCATATAAATCTCGCCGCGCACTTCCAGTATATCCGGCGGATGCCCTTTCAGATTTTTTGGGATATCCGAGATCGTCATGACATTTTCTGTGATATCCTCGCCTTGCGCTCCATCGCCACGCGTTGCGCCAAGAACTAGTTCACCTTTTTCATAGCGGAGAGAGCAAGACAATCCGTCGATTTTAGGCTCTGCCACCATATCGATTTGAGCATCTGGCCCAAGGCTCAGAAATTTACGGATGCGGTCGAAGAAATCGGTAACGTCCTCCTCTGCAAACGCATTGCCGAGCGAAAGCATAGGCTTCGAGTGAACGACGGTCCGAAATCCCTTGGCAGGCTTGGCTCCTACTTTCTGGCTTTCAGTATTGGCCAGCTCCGGGAAGTCTTTTTCAATCTTCTCCAATTCCCGGCGCAGTTTATCGTAAGCCGCATCTGAAACTTCCGGCTTATCCTGACCGTGGTATTTCTCGTCATGATGGCGGATTTCTTTGAGCAGTTTGACATGCCGCACGCGCGCGTCTTCGAAATCAAAGTCAAACATCATATTCTCGCATCCCTGCGAAGGCAGGGATCTTTGCGTTAGAACAATTCAGCATATAAATCTTCCCATAAAGGATTTTCCTCTTCGATCAATCTTATTTTCCAATCCCGTTTCCATTTTTTGAGCAATGCTTCACGTTTTGCGGCATCCCAATGATTTTCATAGACTTCATAATAAACCAGCAGCTTAATATTATATTTCTTGGTAAAGCCCTCAACTAAACCCGATTTATGTTGCGATACACGGTGCGGTAGATCGGAAGACTTACCAATGTAAAGAACACCATCTCTTTTACTGGCAAGAATATATACAGCATGGCTTTCCACTAAGCTTTGATCCCTGCCTTCGCAGGGATGCGCGGTAAGGATGGAGTTTCTAAGAGTCTCCCCGCCGCGGCGCGGGCTTCTTTGGTGATTTCGCTGCCCGATAGCATGCGAGCGATCTCTTCCTGACGGTCTTTTCCTTTAAGCGCAACAATAGACGTCTTCGCATCTTTCTTGGAGACAACCCAATGATGATGAGCCCGCGCTGCAACTTGCGGGGAGTGTGTGACGACCAAGACTTGATGCTGCTCGGCCAGACGCGCAAGGCGCTCGCCCACCGCACTGGCCGTTGCGCCACCGATACCGGTGTCGATTTCATCAAACACATAAGTAGCGGCTTGTGTCGCGGCTTCGGCCAGAACGACTTTCAACGCCAGCATAAAACGTGCCATCTCTCCGCCGGAGGCGATCTTGTTCAGCGGCGCCGGATCGGCATTGTCATTGGTCGTGACCAAAAACGCCACGGCATCATAGCCATTCGGCCCCCACGCATTCTCGTCTTTCTGTACGATGATAGATGTCTGGAAACGGGCCTTTTCCATCTTGAGCGGGGCCAGCTCTTTATTCACGAGCTTATCGAGTTTGCCGGAAACGGAAACGCGTTTATCATGCAGTCTCTCAGCATGCCCCTGATAAGCGGATTTCGCTTTTACGATTTCTTTCTCCAGATCGCCGATTACATGGCCCTGATGATCCATGAGTTTCAGCTTGGCCGAGAAATCCTCATAGAGCGCCGGTAAGTCTTCCGTCTGACAGTGATGTTTGCGCGCCTGAGCGCGAAGCGCATAGAGACGGTCTTCGATGGTTTCTAAACTATGCTCGGCTGAATCGACATCTCTCATCAGGCTTTCGATCTGGCGATGCGCTGTCTGAATTTCGACGGAAGCGCGGTCCAAAACTTCCAGCACCTTTTTGATTTCTTCTTCGCCGACTTTATCGGCAATCTTGTTCAAGGCTTTCCAGGCTTGCGCAATCTTGGCATCGGAGCCTTCTTCGCCGGCTAAAGCTTCCTCAACGAAGGCAATACTTTGAATGATCGTATCACGGTTTTGCAGTTTCTGGCGCAGCCCGAGTAGCTCTTCCTCTTCTCCGGCTTGAGGATCGATCGCTTCCAGGTCTTTCACACTGTCGCGTAGCCATGCTTCGTTCATCGCGGCTTTTTCGGCCTCAAGCTTCGCCTGTTCCAATTGGCGTATCTTATCCCGCCATGAATCATAAGCGGATTTGGTCAGGCCAAGCAGATTTGCAGCACCGGCATAATCATCGAGCACTTGTCTGTGCAGCGCCGGATTGAGAAGACCATAGGTTTCAAACTGACCGTGAATATCGACCAGCGTTTCGCCAAGCTCTTTCAAAAGACCTATGCTGACAGGTTCGTCATTGACGAAAGCCTTGCTGCGGCCATCGCTTGCTAAACTTCGACGCAGGATGAGTGTCGATGATACTTCCATGTCCTGTTCTTTAAGAATGGCGATAGCAGGATGTGAATCCGTCAACTCAAACTCGGCGGTCACGGATGATTGATCGCTACCGCGCCTGACAAGAGAGCTATCGGCGCGAGACCCCAAGGCAAGGCCGAGAGAATCGAGAAGGATGGACTTTCCCGCGCCGGTCTCACCCGTGAGCGCAGACAAGCCCTGACTGAAATCGAGGGATAATTGTTCGATCAGTACGACGTTTTTGATATGGAGGGATTTAAGCATAGCCCCACCTGTTCCTTTTTAGTCGTCTTTCAAAAGAGAACCGACTGTACGGTCAAGAAAGCCTTCACTGTTTTTGAGCTTTGCCTTTTGCGCCGGATCGAGAAGATTAAAAGCGTCCTGATACCATTTACTGCCCGGATAATTATACGCCAAAACAGCGGCAACGCGCGTCGCTTCGTCTTTCAAGCCGAGAATAGTATAGGCTTCGACTAGTCGCAGCAGTGCTTCCGGTGTGTGCGTTGTCGTCTGGTAGTTCTTGATGACGGTGGTGAAACGGCCAATCGCGGCATTGATCTCGTTATTCTTGAGATAATAACGTCCGATCTCCATTTCCTTACCCGCTAAGTGGTCCAGCGCAAGATCGCGCTTCAGTTCCGCATCGCGGCGATATTTGCTGTCAGGGAAGCGATCGATCACGACATTCAAAGCCGCCAGAGCATCTTTCGTCATCGCCTGATCGCGGGCAACGTCGGTAATCTGTTCGTAATAGCACATGGCTTTCAGATAATAGGCGTAATCGATTTGCTCATGGCCCGGGTGAAGCTCGATAAAACGATCCAGCGCGATAATCGCTTCGTCATAGCGTAAATTCTCATAGGCAGATTCAGCGGATTTAATCTGGGCGCGCGTGGCAAAATCGGAATAAGGATGCTGGCGCTCGACTTCATCAAAAAGCTTTCCGGCCTTGATGTATTCTTCATTCTTATAAGCGGCCATCGCTTCGGTATATATCTGCTCGGCAGGACGCTCTTTCTGGATAGCGAGCGTTTCAGGATCCGTGCGTTTTTCATTCGCGCAGGCAGAGAGGGCAAGAACTGAAACGGAGGCAAAAAGGACAAGTTTTTTCATGCTCTTTATGTAGCACGGCGCGAGCGAAAATCGAATATCAATTTACAGGGAAACAGCCGGTTTTCCGCCGGTTTTAAGCGGCAGCCGAGAGCTGCGCTTTCATGGCCTGAACCGGAACCATGTCGCTGATCGCGGCATCGATATCGATATAAAGGTCCATGGTCGTCCAGGCATCTTCTTGCGCAAATAAAGCATGCAGAATCTTGTTATTCATGGCGTGCCCTGCCTTAAAACCCTCATAAAGGCCAATAATCGGGGCGCCTGCCAGATACAAGTCGCCGACAGCGTCCAAAAGCTTGTGGCGGGCAAATTCATCATGGTAGCGAAGACCGTCTTTGTTCATGACGGTTGTTTTGTCGAGAACGATCGCGTTGTCCATGGAACCGCCGAGCGCCAGACCCATGGAACGCAACGCCTGAACTTCTTCAAAGAAGCCAAAGGTACGAGCGTCTGATACATCGGTCAGGAAATGGCCGTTCAGCATTTCGATTTCATAAGCTTGCTTGCCGATAGACGGATGGGCGAATTCGATCACAGATTTGAATTTGGAACCGATTGCAGGCTTCAATACAACGCGCTTATCGCCGTCTTCGATAACGACTTCTTTGAGGATTTTAATCGCTTTGCGCGGCGCAGTTTGTGTTTTCAGACCGGCTTTTTGAATGGCTTTGACGAAAGGCTCGGAAGATCCGTCCATGATCGGCACTTCCGGCCCATCAAGTTCAATCACGGCGTTATCGACGCCACAGGCGCGAAGCGCCGCCATTAAATGTTCGATTGTTCCAACTGTGACGCCTGCATCGTTGCCGACAACCGTGCAAAGGCGCGTATCGACGACGCGGTTCCATTTGCCTTCGACCTTGTTGTCGCGGTCGGATACATCGGTGCGGACAAACACGATTCCGGAATCTATATTTGCGGTTTTGATTTTAAGACTGGTTTCTGCGCCGGAATGAAGGCCTACACCGGAAAGAGTGGCAGTTTTGGACATCGTATGTTGCATGTGCTTTTAAACTTTCAGATGATTGGCGGCGAGGCTTTAAATACAAATTAATTATGAGCCTAAAATATAGGCCCGTAGCATTAACCTCAATTCACGCTTTGTAACGAGGTGTTACAAAGACTAAGTCATTGATTTATAATGATGAATTTTGAGGCTATCAGTTCGTACGGTTATTTTTTTGAGGTTTTGGTTTTTTAACCATAAACCATCCGGTCGGTCGAAATGAGAATTATGTGATTTCAATGACTTAAGGGGAGGCTCTAAGTTTGCTCGTCGCTTTTTTGAGGACATCATACATTCATCTACTCCAAGGCTTTGGCGGACAAGAACGCGCAGGCATGCAAGAAATGGGTGGTTCAATACTGGTCTCCTCTGGCTTTCCTTGGAGATGGCCGAAAAACGGCGTGGCTTTTCATGCTAAAGCCTAACGCAAAAAGCATGACGCGGTTTGGTTATTTATTCAATAAAAAAGCCTCTCAAAATGGTTTTATTTGACATATAAAAATAACAACTGTAAGTAAATTTAATGATTTCCATTAATTTATATAGTTTTTGTTCTGAGAGAAATTCGACATGCGGCTTTCATATCTCCCAAAAGAATGGAAAGCCTTTAATTGATTTATTTGAAATCAAAGAAAATTCAGGAGATTTGCTAGGAAATAATCTTCCCTTTGCATGCAAAAATTTTTTAGCTGAAGTTCTTCCAGGACAAAAACTTGACGATGTATTCTGGAGATATACATGCGGCATACATCAATCAGAATTGAAATTTCACGAGCATGCTGAATGGATTTATCAAATCGATTTATCGCACTCGGATTTAGGTGGAAAATATTTCAAGAGACCCCTGTCTTTTTATGAGGAAGCACTTAATAGCAATGAGGGGTTTGCCGCCTGTTTAACAGGCGGACCTCCGCTACCTCAATACGGACCAAGTAAATTATTTGTTATTCCAGTCCGAGAACACCCTAACAAAATCCTATATTTCAAACCGAATTATTCAGATGAAAATTCTTACAGACCGATAATGGTTGATACAGAAAAATTTATGTCTGCATGGATTCAGGAATATCAAAATGAAGGTAATTTTTTCCCTACTTATGCGCATGAATCTTCATTAGAAAAATCCATCGAATATTTACCTGAAGGGCCAGATATCGATTATCCAATGGAGATAGCTTGCCTATCTTATGGGGGCCCTGGCAGTAAATTTAACTTTATCAATGGCATGCACAGAACCATCAATCTCGCAAAAACTGGCGCCCCTTTTATACCTATAGAAATAGATTTTTGGTCGCCCGAAGATGAAAAAGACTTTATCAGGCAATTTTCATGGTTTTCGACACCGACGGCAATGTTACCCCAGCTATTAACATCGTATCCACAACCCGAGATCTAAAAAAGCCCGCTTTCGCGGGCTTTTTGAAATTAGTTTACCTTATTAATTTGCTTGGCGTCTCAGGAAGGCCGGGATTTCCAGTTCAGGATCGCCCGATGCTGGACCTGACGGCGCATCGATATTCAAGCGACCTTGAGCTGGCATGTCAGGAGCGCGGCGCGGAGCGCGCATTTCAGTTTTTGGCGCTTCATATTGAGGCACTTCGACTTGTTCCTGCAGACCTTCATCATAATCGCGGGCAGCCGCGATTTCACGGCGGATACCGCTGGTGATACGCTCAAACAAGGAACCTGATTTTTTCTTCTCAGGTGCTTGTGTTTGAATCGGAGCCTGCTGGACTTCAGCCTGCGGCGCAAAAGATGTAGCCGTTGGCGCAGCCCAGCTTTCATTACGGTCACGACCTGACTCAACCGGTTGCGGCGGAATGAAAGCACCTTGATAACGCTGGGCTCTGGAGGCTTCCTGCTCAACCATCGCATGATAGCTTTGCGGCTGGACCGGTTGTTGTACAGGCGCTGGCGCGTATGCTTGCGCCGGGGCCTGATAAGAAACCGGTTGTTGAATTGGCTGCTGAACCGGGGCCAGCTCAGGCTGTTCGTAAGCTACTGCCGAAGCCGTTGCAGCTGCCGTGTAAGAAGCGGCAGCAGCGGGACGCGCGACAGGTTGCTGTGCCTGATAGGCAGCAGGCTGGTAAGGCGGAGCGACATAAGACGGGCGAGATAGTGGCGCTGCATATCCTTCAGGCGGCTGAATAACAGGCGCCATCGGTGCAGACATCATCGGCGCGCTGAGCTTTATGCGATCAACCGTAGACCCTCCAACCATTCTTGACTGACTGGAGGTCTGTGACTTTTTTTCGGTGACAGCAGCGTCAATCCCCGTCGCAATAACAGAAACGCGGATAGCGCCTTCCATGGATTCATCAAAGCTGGAACCAAAGATAATATTGGCATTGGCATCCACTTCGTCACGGATGCGGTTACATGCTTCATCGACTTCAAAGAGGGTCATGTCATAGCCGCCGGTGACGTTCACGATAACCGCTTTCGCGCCTTTCATCGAAATATCATCCAGAAGCGGGTTGGAAATCGCTTTTTCTGCGGCTTCGGTCGCACGGCGCTCGCCGGTTGACTCGCCAACGCCCATAACGGCCTTGCCCATTTCCTGCATAACGCTGCGAATATCGGCGAAATCAAGATTGATCTGGCCCGGCGTGACGATCAGGTCGGTTACGCCGCGAACAGCAGATTGCAATACGCTATCGGCCATTTTGAACGCATCGGCGAAAGTTGTTTTCTCGTTCACAACGCGGAACAGGTTCTGGTTCGGGATCACGATTAATGTATCAACGTAATGTTGCATTTCAGAGATGCCTTCTTCGGCCATCTTCATGCGAAGCGAACCTTCGAAGTGGAAAGGTTTCGTTACCACACCGACAGTCAGGATACCTTTTTCGCGGCAAGCGCGGGCGATAACAGGTGCTGCGCCGGTTCCGGTTCCGCCGCCCATACCGGCAGTAATAAAGACCATATTCGCGTTATCAAGGTGAAGCATGACATCATCAAGAGTCTCTTCAGCAGCCGCGCGGCCCACTTCAGGTTTCGCGCCAGCGCCCAGACCTTCGGTCAGGCTGGAACCCAATTGAATTTTCTGATCGGCCAGATTGCCGCCAATTGCTTGCGCATCGGTGTTACAAACCAGGAAATCGACGCCAACCATATTGGTTGTAATCATATTATTGACGGCATTGCCGCCGGCTCCGCCCACACCAACGACGGTGATTTTGGGGGATAGTTTAGTAGAAGCGTGGTTCACGTTGTTCATCCTGATGTTGATCATATTGAGGCAGACCTCCGAAGTTGAGACCTAAAGGACGAAATCCCATAGGCTCGTTTTTTTGAATTACCCGCGATTGTAGTGCGGAGTGGAATACTGGGAAGAGGAAAAGTGCTGCGGCAACCGGTACTAATGTGCGAATCAGTTTGTCCAGTCTAATATTAAGATGACTCCCATTGCAAATACTTTGCCGTAACCGATTCATTTGATTCCACTTTTTTCTGATCGCGCTTTGGAGGACGGCAGACGACACTGCCATAGAAAGGATTTGTGGATAAATTTGACGTTATCAAGGTTGCGGCCTAAATTTACCTTCGAATTAAGTCAAACTTCGTATCCGGGCCGCGAATCAAACATGCGCCGAGTTTTAGATTAAGGACAAAATGAAACATATTTTCAAAGGTGCGGTTTTTGTAGCACTGGCTTGTACGGCAGCAACCTTCCTCACTCTGCAAGTCAGACAAAGTGGCACATACCTGTCTTCTATCGAGCCGTCAGCAAACGCCGAAGCCGAGCAAATGCCGGTTCCGGCGCGCCCGCTTTTCAAAAAAGCCGATCCATCCAACGTCACCACCGTGATCGCAGAGACACCCGATGCCAATGGCATCAACGGCGCACCTAAAATCCTGAAAACCGATCTCGGGCTGAATATATCCCCCTTATGTTTCGAGCAATTATTCGGTATCGACGGCCCCAAAGGCCCGATCGACGTCACGACCTGCGAAAGCAAATCCGGATATAAAAATATAAAAACCGGTATCGAGGAAGGTCGCTATCGCAGCCTGTATGAATTCCCGTCCGAGCCAGACATGCCCGCCGAAAGCGGATTTTCCTCTTATGAGCTGCTAGGCGAGGTAAAAGCAGGACTTGCCGTCGAAACATATAACGAAACCGGCGGCACCGGACGTTTTAGCAGCCTGATTATCGTCAAGCTGGTCGGCAACACGCTTAGCATGGTTGATCAGATTGCCGGCGGCGACCGCTGCAACGGCGGGTTAACCGATGCCAAAGTTGAAAACGGTGTTTTATCTTACTCGATTAATGCAACGCCGGGCGATTTCCCACTCCTTGCCTGGGGACAGGATAACGGCATAAAAGCTTATGAAGATCTGGAAGCATCCGCGATGAGCTGTTTCGCAACGGTGACACTGACTGACGGCAAGGTTGCCAATATCTCTTTCAATCCAGAGGCCGGCAAGCAAGAAGGCGACTGGACGAACCAGTATAAAATGCAGGCCTGTTTCAACAAGCATTTTCAAACCGCGGTCAATACCAAGAAAGATTTAAGCGCAGACGAATTCAAGCATTTTATGGATGGATTTCTCGCCGATTGTAAAAAAGACAAAAAATAATTTATATCTAAATAAAAAAAGGGCCTCAAATTGAGGCCCTTTTTTTATTGATCATTAAGCGGCTTTTTTATCGTCCTTGGCAGCTTGGTCCATCCAGTCACGGTGACGACGCTCATCACTTAAACCCTTCTCGCAAATCTGGCGAAGCTCAGGCGACAAGAAATCTTTTTTCAACGCATTCTCATACGCCATAACAGTTTCGTATTCATTGGTTTTCATGGCTTTTAAAATCGCGCTGTCGTCACTGACTATATCTGCGATAACAATTTTACCAGCCGTCAAAAGAGATTTTGCGCCTGATTCCTGCAACTCGGCGCCAATAGTCGTGGCGATGCGCGATAAGGCGTTTACATGATCGTAATGATCTTGACGGAAGGATGAAATTTTATCAGAAAAACTTTTATCTTCCAGACGCTTTATCGTTTCGTCATAAGCCTCCAAAGCATTTTGTTCAAGCTTCAGCAAAGCTTCGACCAAGTCTTTCTCATTATTCTGCGTACCTGCTAATGTTACCATTTAGAGTCTCCTTTTAGTTTAAGTTGATAAAACCTTTTCCGCACCCGGCGTCATGATGACTTTGATGCAGCCATCGTCTTTTTCCTTGAATATCCTGTAAGCTTCAGGCGCATCTTCAAGGCTGACACGATGGGTAATAATAAAGGACGGATCTATTTTTCCCTCTTCGATAAGCTTGAGACAATCAGGCATATATTTTTGCATATGCGTCTGGCCTGTCTTGAGGGTAAGGCCTTTGTTCATCAAACCGCCGAATGGAAATTTATCAAGAAAACCGAAATAAACTCCCGGAACAGAAACTGTCCCTGCAACGCGGCAGTTATAAATAGCCTGACGTAAAGCTGTCGGGCGGTCGGTCCCCAAGCCGACTAGGGCTTTTGTGCGGTCGATTACAGCTTCCGTGCTGCCAAGGCCATGCGCTTCCGCGCCGACTGCATCGATACAACGATCAGGGCCACGTCCACCGGTTAGATCATTAAGGGTTTCATTGACGTCCTGTTCCATAAAATTGATCGTTTCGGATTGGCATTCCCGGCGCGCTTTTTCCAAACGCTCCGCAACGTGATCAATCGCAATAACCCTGCCCGCCCCTTGAAGCCATGCACATTTTTGGGTCAATAATCCAACCGGGCCGCATCCCCAAACGGCAACTGTATCGCCGGGCTCAATACCTGCGTTCTCCGCCGCCATCCACGCGGTTGGATATATATCCGACAGAAACAAAACTTGCTCGTCGGTTAGCCCGTCAGGCACTTTTATGGGCCCGACATCGGCATGCGGAACTCGGACGTACTCCGCCTGACCACCCGCATAACCACCCGTCAAATGGGAATATCCAAATAGACCTGCCGGTGCATGTCCCATCATTTCCGATGCTTTTTCATGATCGGGATTGGTCGTTTCGCAGGCGGCATAAAGGTGTTTATTACAAAAAAAGCAGCTTCCGCATGAAATGGTAAAAGGAACGACTACCCGGTCGCCAATATTGAATTTCGTGACGGCAGCTCCGACCTCTACAACTTCGCCCATAAATTCGTGCCCAAGAATATCGCCCTTTTCCATTTCCACGACATAGCTATCGAGCAAATGAAGGTCGGAACCGCAGATGGCGGTTTTCGTTACCTTGATAATAATATCGGTCGGTTCCTGAATAATAGGATCGGGGACGGTTTGAACCTGAACGTCATAACGGCCTTCCCAAACTAGCGCTCTCATTTAACATCCTCTTGTTATTGTGGGATGCCAACCGGATAGAGGTTAAAGAAGTTCCTGATAAAGTTGGACGTATTTCTTAGCCGAAGCAGACCAGCCGAAATCCTGCGCCATGGCATTGACCTGTCGTTTTTTCCAATGCGTCGGAGAACGATATAGAGCGCAGGCGCGAATGAGCGCCTCTGAAAGCGCGGCAACGGTTGCCTGTTCGAACACAAAGCCGGTCGATTTATCTTTGTCTTCCACCACGCTATCGGCAAGCCCGCCTGTATAGCGCACAATCGGCAAAGTGCCGTAGCGCAGCGCATACATTTGCACCAGACCGCACGGTTCAAACCGCGACGGCACGATTACGGCATCCGTGCCGGCAATGATTTTATGGGCCAAACCCTCGTCGTAATCAGTCGACAAGAATACTTGCGCCGGCCATTGAGCGGCCAGATCACGAAATTGTTTTTCCAGCGCCTGATCGCCGGAACCCAAGATGACAAAGCCCGCGCCCATTTTTAAAACTTCCGGCGCGGCTTTCACCAGCAGATCAAGGCCTTTTTGCGAAACCAAGCGACTGATAACACCGAAGACCGGCAGATCGTCATGAACGATCAGCTTGCATTCATTGAGAAGAGCTTTGCGGTTTTTTGGCTTTTCTTTAATAGTTTTCGCCGTATAGGTTTTTGTCAGATTTATATCGGTTTCCGGATTCCAGACCTCCATATCGATACCATTTAAAATACCGACCAGATCATTCGAACGCGCGCGCAGCAGGCCCTCGAGGCCGCAGCCATATTCACTTCTTTGAATTTCCTTCGCATAGGTCGGACTAACAGTGGTAATTTCATCCGCGTAATGAAGGCCCGCTTTCAAAAACCCGACTTTGCCGTAGAACTCGACGCCTGCCATCGAGAAAGATTCAATAGGCAGATTTACTTCTCCTAAGATCGACGGCGCAAACAATCCCTGATAGGCAATATTGTGAATCGTCATGATGGATTTCGGGCGGTCCTGCGCGCGCAGACTTAAATAAGCCGGCATCAATCCGCATTGCCAATCATTCCCGTGGACGATATCCGGCTGCCAGTCAGCATCGTATAGATAAAGGTCGGCAGCAACGCGGCAGAGAGCGGCAAAACGGATATGATTATCGGACCAGTCTTTCCCTTCCTCATCGCCATAGGGGCCTGTGCGATTATATAAGGAAGGACAATCGAGAACATATGATTGAATGCCGCTCAGCGTGCCGGTTAGAATTCTGGCATCTTTCTGGCCGAAGAAAAAAGAAAGATTTCGAAATAATTTTTTATTCTTCAAATTTGCAAGGATAGGATCAAAGCCCGGAATCAATAAACGGATATCGACGTTTTCTTCCAACAAGGCTGCGGGCAACGCGGCAGCGACATCCCCTAACCCTCCTGTTTTTACGAACGGATATAACTCACTCGCAACGAATAAAACGCGCATTTATTTTAAAGCTTCCAGCATATCGCCATTTATCAAAACGACGCCTTTTTCGGTTCTGAAGAAACGTTTGGCATCAAGCTTGGGATCTTCCCCAACGATCAGACCTTCCGGAATTTCGCAACCGCGGTCCACCACGACTTTCTTCAATCGGCAATTACGGTTTACTACAACATCGGGCAGCAGTACAGCCTCTTCGATCTCGCAATAGGAGTGAACCCGCACGCTGTTAAAAAGAAGGGATTTCCTGACCGTCGAGCCAGAGACAATACAGCCATTGGCAACGATACTATCAACCGCATGTCCGCGTCGTGTATTTTGGTCGAAGACAAATTTGGCGGGCGGCAACTGGTCCTGATAGGTAAAAATCGGCCAGTCAGGATCATAAAGATCAAGCTCAGGTATTACATTGGTCAGGTCGAGATTGGCCTCCCAATAGGCATCAATCGTTCCCACATCCCGCCAATAGGGGCCTGCTTCCGGACTACTCAGAACGCAGCTATCGGAAAAATTATGCGCCATTACTTTTGCTGTTTTAACAGCATGAGGAATAAGGTCCTTTCCAAAGTCATGATTTGAGTTTTTGTCTTCCGCGTCTCTTTTCAATTCATTGAAAAGATATTTCGTATTGAAAACATATATACCCATACTGGCCAGCGCCAGATCAGGCTTTCCGGGTATGCACGGCGGATCGGCAGGTTTTTCCAAAAAATCAACAACGCGGTTCTCGCTGTCTACATGCATCACACCAAAACCTGCCGCCTCCATGCGCGGCACTTCCACGCAAGGAATGGTAACATCAGCTCCGCTCTTAATGTGCTGCTCCAGCATGACCGAGTAATCCATCTTGTAGATGTGATCGCCCGCGAGAATAAGCACCCATTCTGCCTTATGACTTTTCAGGATGTCGAGATTTTGAAAAACCGCATCCGCCGTTCCCTGATACCAATGAGTTTCATCGATGCGCTGCTGCGCCGGAATGATGTCGACAAATTCGTCCATTTCGCCGCGCAGGAAATTCCAGCCATATTGCATATGACGCATCAGGCTGTGCGATTTATACTGGGTTAAAACACTGATTCGGCGAAAGCCGGAATTAATACAATTTGACAGCGCAAAGTCGATAATACGAAATTTGCCACCGAAATGCACGGCAGGCTTAGCGCGCGTATCCGTCAGGTCTTTCAGGCGGCTGCCGCGTCCTCCGGCCAGAATAATAGCAATGGCCTTTTTCGAAGCCTGGCGCAGACCCCGATCGTATTCTGCCGCCTTGGATGCTTTTGGCACAGTCATTAACATTAAAATCTCCAAAAAAATGTCCCGAGAAATAAACCCCTGATATAAAAACAAAAATCAGGGTAGTTCTGTTCCCTTGCACTGCAAATAATTTAGTGCCCAAGGCAGGAACTCTATCAAGGTTATTCCGTTAGCTGCACGATATTTAATTTATTTTGCAAAAAGTCCCATTTCATATGACCGATTTTATAATTAAAGAAGGCCGTCCCTATCCGATTGGCGCTCACTGGGATGGCAAAGGTACGAATTTTGCCCTGTTTTCAGCACATGCCACCAAAGTTGAACTTTGCCTGTTCAACCAGAGCGGCTCCAAAGAGACGGACCGCATTACGCTACCGGAATACACAAATGAAATCTGGCATGGCTATATCGAAGGCGTTCATCCCGGCATGCTCTACGGATACCGCGTTTATGGACCTTATGCTCCAGAAGAAGGACACCGCTTTAATCACAACAAGCTTTTGCTTGATCCTTATGCAAGGGCGCATTCAGGAGAATTAAAATGGGACCCCGCCTGTTTTGGATATAAACTGGAAACTCAGGACGATTTGACTTTTGACGAGCGTGACAGCGCACCTTTCGTACCGAAATGCGCTGTCGTCGATCCTAATTTCAACTGGAACGGGCAAAAA
Source organism: uncultured Micavibrio sp. (assembly GCA_964633355.1). Classification (GTDB taxonomy): domain Bacteria; phylum Pseudomonadota; class Alphaproteobacteria; order Micavibrionales; family Micavibrionaceae; genus Micavibrio_B. The sequence continues at coordinate 61,313 of CAZWGO010000001.1, read as the reverse complement.
AGGCAAGAATCCGTTCCGTGGGACCGGACTATTTTATATGAAACCCATGTGAAGGGTTTCACCATGCTGCACCCAAAGGTGCCGGATAACCTAAAAGGCACATATGCCGGTCTTGGTGACAAGGAAATCGTCTCATATATCAAATCTCTCGGCGTCACCTCGGTTGAGCTTTTGCCCATTCATACCTTTGTCAACGATTCTTACCTTCTTGATAAAGGACTGACAAATTACTGGGGGTATAGCTCCATAGGATTTTTTGCGCCGGACCCGCGTTATGCCGCCGACAAAGCTAATTCCCTGCGCGAATTCAAGGAAATGGTTTCCAGATTTCACGATGCCGATCTGGAGGTCGTTCTGGACGTCGTTTACAACCATACCGCAGAAGGCAACGAGCACGGGCCGACATTATCTTTCAAAGGGATCGATAACGCTTCTTATTATCGCCTGATGCCCGATGAAAAACGCTATTACATAAACGATACCGGAACCGGAAATACATTGAATGTCACCCACCCGCATGTATTGAAAATGGTAACGGATTCTCTTCGATATTGGGTCGAGGAAATGCATGTCGACGGTTTCCGTTTCGATCTGGGCACTATTCTGGCCAGAGAACCCAATGGCTTCGATAATCAATCAGGCTTTTTGAAGGCGTGCCGTCAGGATCCTGTACTCGCTACCGTTAAACTGATCGCCGAACCTTGGGATTGCGGTCCCGGAGGATATCAGGTCGGCGGTTTTCCACCGGGCTGGGCGGAATGGAATGATAAATTCCGCGATACGGTCCGCGATTACTGGCGAGGGGAAGCTTCTGCCGGAGACCTTGCCCCACGCCTTTGCGCATCAGCGGACTTATTCAATGAATATGGAAGAAAGCCATGGTCATCGGTAAATTTTATCACCGCCCATGACGGCTTCACACTGAATGATATGGTGACCTATGAAGAGCGCCATAACGAAGATAACGGCGAAGATAATAAAGACGGCCATTCAGATAACAGGTCCTGGAATTGTGGCATTGAAGGCCCGACGGAAGACAGCGAGATTAATAATCTTCGTGCACGCCAGATCAGGAATATGATGGCTACGCTCTTATTATCGCAAGGTACGCCGATGATACTGGCAGGTGACGAATTTGGCCGTACCCAGCAAGGCAATAATAATGCCTATTGTCAGGATAATGAAATTAGCTGGCTCAACTGGGATATTGAAGAAAAAGGCCATTCCTTGATTGCTTTTGTCAAAAGATTGACAGAAATGCGACATAAATATTCAATTCTTCACCGTAGCCGGTTCTTAACCGGCGAACAGGACACTGACCTGAACGTCCGCGATCTCGTCTGGATCGATGCGGATGGCACTGAAATGCAGCAGGACGATTGGGAAAACGATCAGGCTAAATGTTTCGGCATGCTGATCGATGGCCGCTCAAGGCCTACCGGGCTTTTGCAGGAAGGCAAAGAGATTACCGTTCTTATTATATTCAACGCCTATCATGACGTTGTACAGTTCAAGCTTCCGGAATGTCCGGGGGGGAATAAATGGCTGCGTCTGATCGATACGAATTTACCTGATTATGAAGAAAATGACTTTTTCGAAAGCCAGTCTACATATGACGTCACCGGAAGATCGTTATTATTATTTGCCCTGCAAACGGCATAAATTAGCTATTGGCAAGATTGGCCTGAAATATATCTTTCCAGTTCGAGCATGATTTTTGAAAATCATTTAACGACCGGCGACTAGCCTTAGGCGAGACCGGTGTGATATTGATTTCTTTTGTTTGATTGGAAAAAATCCGGTTATCCGCTTGCATGGTTTGGCGGCCTGAGGGAAGATGTCCCGAGAGAAGATGTGAAGGGCGCTGCGGCGATAGCGACTGAAACATAAAAATTCTCCTGATTTTCCGGTATAAAAACACTAACTCTAAAAAATCAAAAATAGTTCCATTGCAAATGTTAAAGTTCCTGCGGGGGAACGCATTTAAAATCAAACCGTTAGTACGAAAATATTTAAAATTGAATTTCAATACTCAGGCCGCCAAATGACATCTTCGTTATTAGAAAAAGCCGCCCGGGCGTATGGCATCGCCTTGTCATATAATGGGGCGGATGGAAAAACCTTTCAGGCCAATCCCGAAACTGTCAAAAAAATGGTTTTCACACTGGCAGCGACGAACGACTTGCAAAAAGCCTGGGATGATAAAAAAGAAGAAATTATCCGCAAAAGCTTGCCGCCCGTTGTCATCTGCTGGAACGGAATCATACCGGATTTCTGGATTTGGGCTGACGAAAACTCTTCATCCCTGCCTGTTCACATTACTGACGAAAATGAAAAATTGACCGTCTATCAGGCAAATGTTTCCACAGCGATCCAGCGCAGGGAAAACCTGTTTCGCCTGCGATTATCGCTTAATCAAAAAATCCAATTCGGATATTACGATATCGAAGTAAATGGAAAATCGTCCTTGCTGATCTCCGCTCCTGAAAAAGCGCCTTCGCAAGAACGTGACTGGGGTGTCTTTGCGCCGGTTCATGCGTTGCAAAGCGATAACGCACGAGGAATTGGGGGATATAAAGAATTAGCCGATATATCAAAATTTATCTCTTCCCAAGGAGGTAAATTCATCGGTACGCTCCCTCTACTCGCGGTCGATCATGAAAGTGAAAATTCAAATCATAGCCCCTATTCGCCTTCGACGAGGCTTTTCTGGGACGAGATTTATCTCGATATCGACAGTCTTCCCGGCTATGACAAGAAAACGCCGCATGAAGAAAAGAGTGATGACGATTTGGTAGATTACGCGCGCGTTTATCAAGCAAAGAAAAAAATAATTCAAGAAGCTGCCGATCATTTTTTCCAAGGCGAAAACAACACCAAAGATTATGACGATTTTACAAGCCGAACTCCTTTTCTCGACGACTATGCCAAATTCATGTCAAAAGGCGATCCGGTACAAAAGCGCTATCACTTATACGCTCAATATGCCTGCCACCGGCAATTGTCGGCTCTGAAAAAAACCGGGCATGCGGATTTATATCTGGATTATCCGGTAGGAGTGCACACGGGCGGTTTCGACGCGGCACATTTCAGTCATTTATTTATAGACGGATTTTCGGTCGGCGCACCACCCGATCCGCTCGGTATTCACGGGCAGAATTGGGGTTTCGGCGCTATGCATCCGGCAAAAATGATCGAAGACCGCTTCTCTTATGTCAGAGCGAGCGTGCATAATTATTTTAAATATGCAGCAAGGCTCCGCATTGATCATATCATGGGGTTGTACCGTCTCTATTGCATACCTCATGATGCAAAAGCCAGTGACGGCGCCTATATTCATTATCCGTTTGATGCGTTAATGGCAGTTTTTTTACTGGAAGCGCATCGCCATCAAGTAATCCTGATCGGTGAAAATCTTGGCACGGTTCCGGAGGCCGTTAACGAAGCCATGAGCAAACATCACCTTCTGCGCATGTGGATCGCCCAATTTGCCATGACCCATGACTCGAAGACAACATTTGAAACAATTGAGCCGGATATGATTGCCGGTATGAATACCCATGACTTATTCCCGTTCGAAGCCTATATAAAAGGCCATGATCTGGAACAGATGGAAAAGTACAAATTAATTTCAACAGCGGACAAAAAAAGAATTTCTGCCGAGCGTTCTTTTCTTTCAAAATGGAATGAATTTGAAAATCCTTATTTTTCTGTCCTTGAAGGCCTTGCCAAATCCAGCGCTCTGTCGGTTATTATAAACATGGAAGATTTATGGTCGGAGACCCTGCCGCAAAATATCCCGGGCACAGTTAATGAATACCCGAACTGGAGAAGAAAATTCAGCCAGCCAATTGAAAACTGGACAACAAACCACAATATACGGCGAGCATTTTCCTTGCTGAACGAATACCGGAAGAACAAATGAGCTATAAAATAACCGCCGACGATCAATATTATTTTAACGAAGGCCGTTTTGCGCATCTTTACGACAAGCTCGGCGCGCATGTTTTAGAAGGCGGCGGTGTGCATTTTGCCGTTTGGGCACCAAATGCAAAATCAGTTTCAGTTATCGGTGATTTTAATTTTTGGGACAAACAGCAGCATCAGCTTTCTCCTGTAGGAAGTTCCGGGATATGGGCGGCCATTGTGCCGGAAGCTTGTCACGGGCAAACCTATAAATATTTTATTATTTCCGATAGCGGTCATCACCTGGAAAAGGCCGATCCGGTTGCTTTTTGCGCGGAGACGCCGCCGCGTACCGGCTCGGTTATCTGGGATATAAAGTTCGACTGGCAAGACAGCGAATGGATGAAGAAAAGACATTCATTCCAAAATTCGGACAAGCCGATATCTATCTACGAAGTTCATCTTGCATCATGGCGAAGAAAGCCCGAAGAGGAAAACCGCTCTCTCTCATATGACGAAATGGCCGACGAGCTTGTCAAATATGTGAAAGATACCGGTTTTACCCATGTCGAATTTATGCCGGTCATGGAACACCCGTTCGGCGGATCATGGGGATATCAGATCACCGGATATTTTGCGCCTTCACGGCGTTTCGGAGACCCGCAGGCCTTGATGTATTTAATCGATAGAATGCATCAGGCAGATATCGGCGTTATTCTGGACTGGGTTCCCTCTCATTTCCCAAATGACGCCCACGGGTTGGCCCTTTTCGACGGCACGCATCTTTATGAACATGCCGACCCGAGGCAAGGTTTTCACCCTGACTGGAGCAGTTGTATTTTTAATTACGAGCGCAATGAAGTTCGCAGTTTTTTAATCAGCAATGCCATGTTCTGGCTCGATAAATTCCATGTCGATGGATTGCGGGTTGATGCGGTCGCCTCCATGCTTTACCTCGATTATTCCCGCAAGGAAGGCGAATGGATTCCAAATGAATTCGGAGGCCGCGAAAATCTAGGCGCTCTGTCATTGCTAAAAGATCTGAACAGCATCACCCATGCTTATTTTCCTGATACGATCATGATTGCCGAAGAATCGACCTCTTGGCCGATGGTTTCAAAACCTGTCTACGCGGGGGGGCTTGGTTTCGACTTTAAATGGGATATGGGATGGATGCACGACACAATCAAATATTTCCAGAAAGATTCCATCTATCGTAAATATCACCAGAATGACCTGACCTTTAGGTCAATCTACGCCTTTCATGAAAATTTTGTCCTGTCACTTTCCCATGACGAAGTCGTTCACGGAAAAGGCTCGATGATAAATAAAATGGGCGGCGATACATGGCAGAAATTTGCCAATCTTCGTTGTCTTTACTCATACATGTATTCCCTGCCCGGGAAAAAACTCATATTTATGGGCAATGAAATTGCGCAATGGGCCGAATGGGACCATGACAGCAGCCTTGACTGGCATTTATTAAACGACATGCCACATCAGCAAATGCTGAAGATGGTTACAGATTTAAATAATTTATATCGTCAGGAAAGCGCATTTCATATTGATGCCGATCCTCACGGCTTCGAATGGATCGATTCATCCGATCATGACAATTCGGTTTTAAGTTATGTGAGAAAAGACTTTCATGGAAACTATATCCTTTGCGTAATGAATTTAACGCCAGCGCCCCATGAAAAATACAGCATCGGTGTTCCGGAAAAAGGTATCTGGCAGGAAATATTCAACAGTGATTCAAGCCATTATGGCGGCTCCGGCTTCGGCAATATGGGAGAGAAAGAAACCGTTGAATTACCCCTGCATGGCCGGCCCTATTCATTAGAGTTGAATTTGCCACCATTAGGCGCATTATTTCTTAAATGGAAACCATGACAGCACAGAAAATAAAAGAATTTACCGATCCACGGCAGAAAATTGGCGCCACTTATATTGAAAGTGAGGGCGTAAATATTCGCCTGTGGGCACCAAATATAAAAGAAGCCCATATTGAATGGGTTGGTAATGATAAGACCGCTTTGCACAAAGAAAATGGTTATTTCTCAGGATTTTTCCCCGCACGCAAAAATGGAGACAGATATTATTTTCACTGTGACGGCAATCGTATTCCCGACCCTGCATCGCGTTTCCAGCCGGAAGGCGTATTCGGTCCATCCGAAGTCGTCGAAGACACTTTCGAGTGGAAAGCGAGAGACTGGAACGGGACAGCACTTGCAGAAACTATTATTTACGAGATTCATCCGGGAACGTTCTCAGACAAGCATAATTTCGAAGGTATCATCGATGATTTGCCGCGCTTGAAGGATCTGGGTATCACGACGCTTGAAATTATGCCCGTATCTCAATTCTCAGGCGCGCGCAATTGGGGTTATGACGGCGTATTTCCCCATGCTGTACAAAACACATATGGCGGACCGCGCGAATTTAAGAGATTGATCGACGCCGCGCATTCGCATGGTTTGAGCGTAGTTCTCGATGTCGTTTATAACCATTTAGGTCCTGAAGGAAATGTCCTCTTCTCTCTTGGCCCCTATGTACAGAGCAAATATAAAACACCATGGGGCGAAGCGCTTAATTACGACGGCGCGTATAGTCATGAGGTACGAAAATATTTTCTGCAAACGATATATCAATGGATCATGGAATACAGGCTGGACGGTTTGAGATTTGACGCCATTCAAACAATTCTGGACACATCTCCGCTTACCTTCTTGCAGGAAGCCAATATTTTGAAGGAATATATCGAAGCGGAAACAGGCCGCGAAATTGTCTTTATGGCCGAAACCGATATGAATGATCCGAGAACACTGGATCCCATCGAAAAAAACGGCATGAATTTCGACGCTCAATGGGCGGATGACTATCATCACGCGCTTCATGTTGCCCTAACCGGTGAAAAAGACGGGTATTACAGCGATTATGGCGGCGCGAAGCAAATTGCAGAGATATTAAAAAACGGTGTTGCCTATCAAGGCGATTACTCCAATTTTCACAAACGCCCGCATGGAAAATCATACGCGCATATCGACAAAACCAGGCTAATTGTCCAATCGCAAAATCATGACCAAATCGGCAACCGGCTATTGGGCGAAAGGCTTATCACCTTGGCCGGATTTGAAAAAAGTAAACTGGCCGCGGCCTGCGTTCTCTTGTCCCCTTTTACGCCGCTGCTATTTATGGGTGAAGAGATCGCCAGTGAAAACCCGTTTCAATATTTCGTATCGCATATAAGCGAAGAACTTAATAATGCCGTAATCAAAGGGCGTCTTCGCGAATGGGAATGTTTTGATTGGAAAAGCGAGCCGCCAAATCCAGTTTCGGAAGAAATTTTCAATTCATGCATCCTAAAAAACAAAGAGCATCACAATCCAAATTCCGAATGCATGAGCGCCTACTACAAGGAATTGATCAGATTTTCCAAGAAATTCCGTAAGCTTGAATTAACAGTTAATCTTTATAATGATAACTTGATACAACTTAACTACGGGAACGATATAATAGTCATGTTATCTTTTTGCGAACAAGAACATATCTATCCTCCACTTGCGGGAGACTGGGTATGCGCTTTAGATTCAAGCAGATTTATTCCCGAGCATAAAAATACGGGTGAAAAAGCAAAAACCATATCTCCCTATTCAGCCATCATTCTTGAACGGCAATAAGTATGAAGAAAAATTATATCTGTATTCATAGCCATTTTTATCAACCGCCCAGAGAAAATGCATGGCTTGAAGCAATCGATTATCAGGAAAGCGCTGCGCCTTATCACGACTGGAATGAACGCATCACGGCGGAATGCTATAAACCAAACGGCCAGTCCCGCATCCTTGATGATTATAACCGTGTCATAAGGCTGACAAATAATTACGCCCGCATGAGTTTCAATTTCGGCCCCACGCTTCTATCGTGGATGCAAGAAAACGATCAAGTGGCATACAACGCCATTTTGGAAGGTGACAGGTTAAGCGTCGAACGCTTTGGCGGTCATGGGTCTGCGATTGCGCAGGGATATAATCATGTCATCATGCCGCTAGCCAGCCGCAGAGATAAGGAAACTCAGATTATCTGGGGAATTCGCGATTTCGAAAAACATTTTAAACGCAAGCCCGAAGCCATGTGGCTTCCAGAAACGGCGGTCGATCTGGAAACACTATCACTGATGGCCGATCATGGAATGAAATTCGTAGTCTTGGCACCACGGCAAGCGGACGCCGTCCGTCTTGTCGGTCAAACACAATGGGAAAGAGCAACCGACGATTCAGTCAACACAAGACGGCCTTATCTGGTAAATCTACCAAATGGCAAAACAATTGCCGCGTTCTTTTATGATGGTGCTCTTTCTCAGGCAGTTGCCTTTGAAGGCTTGCTCAATAATGGTGAATTTTTTGCCAAGCGCCTCATCAACAGCTTCCATGACGGCGCGAAGGATCAATTGCTACACATTGCGACAGATGGAGAAAGCTATGGCCACCATCACCGCCATGGCGATATGGCACTAGCCTATGCTTTCGATTGTATCGAAAAATCAAATCAGGTCGAGTTAATCAACTACGGCCTCTATCTGGAAAAATTCCCGCCACAACACGAAGTTCTTATTCACGAAAATTCTTCATGGAGCTGTATTCATGGTATCGAACGCTGGAGGTCCGACTGCGGCTGCAATGGCGGTATGGGCCACAACTGGTCTCAAAAGTGGCGCAAGCCGTTAAGAGAGGCCGTCAATTTCCTCGGCGGTGAATTGGACCGGGCGTATGAAAATTTCATACAGCAGCAGGGAATCGATCCCTGGGCCATCAGGAACGCATATATAAATCTTATTCTCGACCGGTCGGATGAGAACAGGCAGGAGTTCTTAAAGTCGTGGACAAAAGATTCTTCCTCTGAGACCAAATGTAATATTTTAAAAGCACTCGAATTACAAAGGAATATCCTTTTAAGTTATACGAGCTGCGCCTGGTTCTTCGACGAAATATCCGGGACGGAAGGTGTTCAGAACCTGCAATATGCCGCTCGCGTTATCGAGCTTGCAAAAGAAATATTCGATCTCGATCTTGAAGACGAATTTATAAAAATTCTGGCTGTTGCGCCTTCCAATATTCCTGAATTTGGCAATGGTGCCACAGTCTATAAGAATTTGGCGAAGCCTTCCCAGATTGATTTCCTCAAGCTTGCCGCTCATTTAGCAGCTACAAGCCTCTTCAGGGACAAGATAAAAGACGGTGATTTTTATTCCTTTAAATATGAATGGAAAAATGTTGAAAGATTCTTTTCCGGTAAATCGCAACTCATTTGCGCCCATGTAAACCTTTGCTCAAAAGTCACCATGGAATCGCATGACATAGAATTTGCCATCATACATTTGGGTGATCATAATATTAATGTCGGCGCACTTCCTTATAGCGGTGATGAAGCCTACAATATCATGGTTCAAGATTTTTCCGACGCATTCAAACATGGCTATACCGTTAACGCCTTAAGAATTCTGGATAAATATTTTGAAGGAAATTTATACTCTCTAAACGACCTATTTCGTGATCAGCAAAAGGAAATTATCGATATCGTGTTTTCCCAGACATTGAGTACCGTCGAAGATCAGTTTAAAAATATATATCAGCAATATTATTCGGTCATGCGATATCTATCCGATATTCATATCGCTCTCCCCCCTGTTTTCCATCACATAGCACGCTTCGTCCAAAACCGTGATATCGAAGCAGAGCTTAACAAGGGAGACATCCATGCCGAAGAAATAGCGCGCCATATTCATGAAATAAGGCAATATGGCGTGGAACTCGATGCAGGACGGATAGGCAAGGATTATATTACTTGTCTTAAAAAATTATTCGATAAAATTGTCTTAAAGAATGACGACGACGCGCTTAGACAATTCGCCAAGCTCTTAGAATTAACAAATCAACTTCCTTTTCATTTAGATCTTGGGGATATTCAAAATCTTTTTGCAGCTTTCATATTTAATGAAGATGATAAAATCTCGAGATACTCTCCAGAGAGTTACGAACTTATTGAAGTATCCGCGCAGCGCCTAAATATTAAAATGCCGGAAAAAAATATATGAAGCCGGTCGCCACATACAGATTGCAGCTAAATAAGGACTTTACGTTCGATGATAGCAACGCGATTAGCGCTTACCTGAAAGAGCTTGGTATCTCTCACCTTTACTTATCCCCCATCCTAGAATCGAGTTTGGGCAGCAATCATGGATATGATGCGACAGATTTTGCTCATATTAGCGAGGAGCGTGGTGGATATTTATCGTTTAAATTATTGATGGCGGCGATGAACAAGGAGCAATTGCACGTTATTCTTGATATCGTACCAAATCATATGGCAGCCAATCTGGAGAATAAATACTGGAAAGACATTCTAAGAAACGGCCCCAAATCAATTTTCTTCCCACTTTTCGATATCAAAACTGCCAAAGGAGAAAAATTACGCCTTCCTATACTTGGGCAAGATTTAGAAGAAGAGATAAAAAAAGGGAAGATCTCCTTATCAGATAAAGACGGGGAAACAGGGTTCGCCTATGGGGATCAAATATTCCCGATGAATGAGGAATCCCAAGCCGCATATAAAAGAGGCGATCTAACGAATGTTAAAGAATTGCTTGAAATGCAGCATTACGAGCTGGTCTTCTGGGCGGATAAAGAAAAACCGCTAAACTATCGCCGGTTTTTTGATATCACAGGACTAGCCGGCGTAAGGGTTGAAAACAATGAAGTTTTTGATCTGACACATAAATTCATATTTGAGCTTATTCAAAATAATCCTGTGATCGATGGCGTGAGGATCGATCATATCGACGGATTGGCCGATCCCGAAAAATATTTAAACGACCTTGAAAGAGAAATTCCCGACATATGGATTGAGAAAATATTAGCGCCGGAAGAACATATCCCTGCCGAATGGAAAACGCTCGGTACGACAGGCTATGAATTCATAGAGTATATGAATCAATTGATGGTTAATAAGGCAGGCTTTAGTAAAATCGAGGAGTTCTGGCGTAAAAATTCGGAGATTCAATGGGAGAATTTTGAAGCCTGCGTAACCGACGGAAAATCTGAAATTATAAATAATTCCTTGAAACCAGAATTGGACAGGCTTGTTTCTCTGACAATTAGTGAAGAGGATGAACGGCAAGAAGCCGAAATATTCTGGCTATGGCTCACAATCGCCATGCCCGTATATCGTATTTACACGGATAGTTTTTCTCTCGATGATCCCTTTCTAAATAAGGCTCTGGTAAAAGCGCGTACTTTAGGGGGGCAGTCTTTTATAGAAGCGGAAAAGAAATACCTCCCCTTATTTTTAAATCCAGAGACTGAAAATCACAAAAAAGCGTTATTGGAATGGAAGCAACTATCCGGACCGGCCATGGCCAAAGGTTTGGAAGACACCGCCCATTACAGGTATACGCCTCTGCTAGCTTTAAACGAGGTCGGCTGTGAGGCGAACATAGATAAGCCCCATAAAAATTCGTTTTTTGAATGGATAAATGTTCGATCCCAAACGCATCCTTACAGCCTGAATGCCACATCTACACATGATACAAAGCGCTCAGAAGATGCGCGTCACAGATTATATGCTCTAGCCGATATGCCGGATGAATGGATAAACTTCTGCAACAAATTTATCCCTCCCAAATCTCCAATCCCTTTTAGCTCTTGCTACATGATTATTCAGACTATTATTTCGATCTGGCCATTGAACGGTCAAATAGATGAAGACTTCATTGCACGCATTAAAACATACGCTCAAAAAGCATTCAGAGAACAAAAAATATATACAAGCTGGACATCGCCATCTGATAAATTTGAGAAAGAAATATCTGACTTTATTGAGACAATTTTGCACGAAAAAGAATTTATAAATCATGCATCAGATATGGCAGACCGCATTTCAATGAATGGCGCACTCAATAGCCTGAGCGTCCTAAGCCTGAAAATCCTGAATTCCGGAATTCCGGACTTTTATCAAGGAACGGAAAAATGGGAGTTTAATCTGGTGGATCCCGACAACCGCCGCCCCATAGATTACGCCAGTCGGAAAGAAAATTTGCAGGATATCGGGGACATGACCGAGCTGTTAAGGAACTGGAAGGACGGGCGAATAAAATTATGGATGACCCTAAAATTGCTCGATATCCGCAGGTCTTTAATCCCTGATATGACGGAGCTTGAGATAGAGGCTTTAGAAACTGTCGGCAGTATGGCAGATCATCTCGTCGCCTATACTTTAAGAAACAAAAATAAGGATTCAGGATTAATTATCGCTTGTCCGCGCTATCCGGGGAAACTTAAATTTACAGAAGATTTTAAAGTCGACTGGATGGATACAGCCCTCATTCTTCCAAAGGAATTTTCAAATTATACCCTTACAGATATGCTTCAAGGAAATAACATCAAAATGAATAATTTTAAGGCAGCTGAAATCTTTAAATTCCTTCCTATTTCCGTCATTGGCTTTGGGAACAAAATTGCCTGAAATCATGTTGGATGCAGGCAAGAGGTTCAGCATGCCGTTTAAAAAAAACTTTATGAAATCGAAGAATATATGCAGAGTTACGTTTCATCTTCCCTCTAACGATGCAAATTGCGCGTGCCTTGTCGGTGATTTCAATCAATGGGATACAAGTGCGAATCCTATGAAAAAAGGGAAACAGGGTTTTTCAACGACTCTCGACCTTGAGCCTGGTAAAGAATACCAATTCAGATATTTTTTGAATGGCGAGAAATGGGCAAATGACGATGAAGCGGATGGATATATCGGAACGTCATATCCTGATGCAAAAAATTGTATAGTTAGTATTTAAAATTAAATTTTATATGAAATTTTTATGGACAAAAAATTACTTAAGCCGGAAGACATATTTCGGCCAGGAAAGCATTGTTGGAAAATAGCGAATGCTTCATATGCGTCAATCATCGTTGACTATGCGAATTATTACCGCGACCTTCATCAATCGATCGTCAAAGCCAAGAAATCAATCTTTATCCTAGGCTGGGATATAGACGGAAGAATTGAGCTTTTACGCGGCGAGGAAAAAGAAAAATCCACGGCCCCAGCTTGCCTATTCGACCTAATAAAATGGAAATTCGAACAACAGCCAGATATTAAAATATATCTTAATAAGTGGGATTATTCCATTTTCTTTGCCAAAGAGCGCGAGCCTTTGGCTGGCCTTCACTGGAAAACTATTGAATCAGATAACTTCCACTACTGTATCGATAGCGTTTTGCCGCTTGGCGCATGCCATCACCAAAAAATAGCCGTTATCGATGATGAAGTCGCCTATTGCGGCGGCATGGATATTGCGTTGGCTCGTTGGGATTACCGTGAGCATCATCCGGTAAATCCGGATCGGCAAGATCCTAAAGGCTTATTGAACCCTCATCATACAGAACCTTTTACTCCTTATCATGATTTGATGATGGTGACCGCTGGCGAGGCTGCCCGGTCGCTTGCAGAATTGGTACGAGAGAGATGGAACCTTGCCTGTGAAACCCCCGCTATTCCATTGCTTCATGAAGGAAGCCGAGACATTCCTCATTCATGGCCGCACAGCGATCCGCCTGATTTTGAGAATATTCACATTGCGATCGCGAGAACCTTGCCACCCGTCCGTAAAAATCCGCGACGTGAGGAAATTATAGAGACTTATCTGACAGAAATTAAACAGGCAGAAAAATTCATTTATATTGAAAATCAGTTTTTGGTTCAGGAAGATATTGCTCGCGCCCTCAACAAACAGCTTAGAGATAAACCTGAGTTAAGGGTATTGGCGATCAGTTGCGACCACCCAAAAGGTATCATGGAAAAAAAATCCATGTGGACGCCACGACTCAAATTCAGGGAAATAGTTGAATCGGGGGGCGTTGCAGATCGCGTCGCCCTTGCCTATCCTATAAGTCGTGAAGATGGTCGGCAAGATCCTGTTCGTATACATTCGAAACTGATGATCATCGATGATAAATTCCTGCATTTAGGCTCCGCTAATATCAATAACCGCTCCATGGGTCTGGATACGGAATGCGACCAGATTATTTTTGGCGAATCCGATAAAGCTTGCAAAAAGATAGCCGCGGTTCGGACGGATCTTATTCGCGAACATAGCGGGCGTGAGGCGGATGAAATAGATTTCCTTGTTGAAAGTAACGCACCTATAGAAGAGTTTCTAAAGGAAGTCCCTACCAGTCGTCAGCATTTTAGACGGATTGATGATGAAGAATACAGGCATGAGCGTTTTGTAAAAATTGCGAAGGTTTTTTCAGACCCGCGTCGCCCGCTTATATCGGCGGATATAACCATCCCGATCAGCCGTAAACATGTTCAAAGGCATATTTCCAAACCATGGCCATGGCTGGCTTTATGCTTGGTTGTTTTGATCTCTATCCTCATTCCTTATATTCCTGACATGGAAAGCTTAACTCGATGGATTGAAAATCTGCTCGATTCCAAGCTTGCCATTCCAGGTATTATCCTGCTTTTTATTTTATCCGGGATAGTTTTATTTCCTGTGACGATATTAATCACCATAACAGCGGCTATATTCGGCTCTTCAATGGGACTTGCTTTATCTATTGTCGGCACCCTTTTGAGCGCGTCTATCGGCTATTATATTGGCAGAAAGATAAGCATTACCAAATCACAAACTATGTTTGGTATAAAGTTTAAACAATTTAAAGAAAAGATCAGAGATAGCGGCGTCGCAGGTGTCAGTATAATACGCATGCTTCCAGTCGCGCCGTTCGGCTTGATGAATATTTTGTTCGGCATGAATGGCGTAGCTTTTAGCAGCTACATCGCAGGGACATTATTTGGCATCTTACCCGGTACTGTCGCTCTCTCTTTATTTGGAAGCTCTCTTTTTCGTCTTTTTAAAGAACCCAACACCCAAGATACTATTTTATTAGTTGTTGGACTATTTCTCTGGCTGGGTATTGTTGCTTGCTCGCATATTTTAGATAAAAAATTCCGCCAGAGATTTTCGTCATGACTGAATTGCGCATGATGTGCTTCAATATCCATGGAGGGCGCGATTTAGGCGGCGGGCGTGACTTAAGCCGCATCCGCCGGCTGATGGACGATTATGCCATCGATATCGGCGTTTTTCAGGAAATGGAAACCAGATCGAAATGTCGCGGAAAACCGCAAGACGTTTCTTTATTGGCAGGCCCGGAAAGGCCGCACCATATCCCTGGCCCTAGTCTTCAGGATGGCACGGGATGGTACGGTAATCTTATTGTCAGTCGCTTTCCCATCATACGCGCCTATGTCCATAACCTTGAAACTAAAATGGATTTGGAGCCTCGTTGTGCTGTCGATGCATTAATTGAAACTCCACTGGGAAGGATAAGAGTTATCGGCACTCACCTATCGCTTAAAAAATGGGAAAGATTTTCGGAGGCAAAAAATCTAATTAAATTAATAAATCAGGTAGAGCAAACAGAGAAAAATCCTGTTTTCTTATTAGGCGATTTGAACGAATGGCGGGAAAATTCCAAGCTCATCAAACATTTAAACTCTTTGATGACACCTATACCATGCTCGGCAAGCTTCCCCAGCTTATTCCCCATACTAAAACTGGACCGCGCCTGGCACGACTCCAAAAAAATGAAAGTCTCAGGGCGCACATTATCATCAAAAGAGATTAGGAAATTATCTGATCATTTGCCTATTATAATCGAGGCATCGAACTAAGAAATATAATGGCCCCTATGGGACATAGCCTTTGATAACTAAGAGATACTATCTAGCATTGAATTAGTCATCTATTTCCCCATTTTTCATTTAATTATACATAGACGGTAAATCGACCGTAATTTTTCCTACGAATACGTAGCTAAGAATTTTTAATTTTTAGAAAATTCTCTATCGATCTGAACTCTTATGTCCAGAGACGTTTGTTATTCCATAAATCATTCAAATAGTTTATATCTCGCATAGTATCCATACATTGCCAAAATCCTTTGTGATGGAACGCTGCAAGTTGTCCATCGCTGGCAAGCTTTTCAAGTGCGAGATGCTCTAGTACGCAACTTTCATCGGTGCTCAGGTAGTCAAAAATCTCTGGCTCAAACACAAAGAAACCACCATTTATATAACTGTCGCTTTGCATAGGTTTCTCTGCAAATTTGGGAACCATATTATGTTCATCGATATGAAGCGCCCCAAATCGCGAAGGCTGGTGTACGGCGGTAACGGTACCTATTTTACCATGTGATTTATGAAATTCTACGAGCGCTTTAATATCCACATTGGAAACACCATCCCCATAAGTGAGAAGAAACGTACCATCACTTAGATAACTTTTCATACGAGCGATACGTCCACCTGTCTGGGTTTTTTCGCCGGTTTCAATCAGATTAACACGCCAATTTTCTACTGTTGGATAAGACGGCTCGAAACTTGTGGTTTTTTTCGTTTTAAGATCAACGCAAATATCATTCTGGCGCGTATGATAATTTATAAAGTAATCTTTGATGATGTCGCCGCGATATCCGAGCGCTACACAAAATTCATCCATTCCATATGATGAGTAATGCTTCATAATGTGCCAAAGAATAGGATGAGCCCCTATTTTCACCATGGGTTTGGGAATTAGATGGGTGACCTCCTGCATGCGAGTGCCCAGTCCGCCGGCGAGAATAGCTACCTTCATCGTTTATAATCTCTTGTATGTTTGCATTGATTTTTATAGGTTTTATCCATACAGTTCAGGCCTTTACAAGTAAAGATCTTTAAAAATACAATATATCACGTGGGTTTAGGGCGCTGTTTTTTCATATGACTGATAATTTTTGGAAAAATAAGCGCGTTCTGGTTACAGGACATACAGGCTTTAAAGGAGGATGGCTGATGTCTGTCCTAAGCACGCTCGGTGCCGAGCCTTTTGGTTTCTCGAATGAGATAAAAAAATCTCCGAGCGCCTATGATATATGGGCCCAAAACTACAAACTTCCCGATTCTGAATTAATCGGCGATATCGCGGATTTTGATACACTCAAAAAATTTATTGCAGGGGTAGAACCAGAAATTATTTTTCACCTCGCGGCTCAACCTTTGGTTCTTCAAAGCTATGAAGATCCTCTGGAAACAGTGAAGACAAATATTCTTGGCACGGCAAATTTACTGGAATCCTGCAGAGGGCTGAAATCGCTGCAAGCCGTCATGATTATCACAACCGATAAAGTATATAAAATCGGAGACCATCCCAAATCGTTTACCGAAGAAGATGGACTGGGCGGAAAAGATTTATATTCTTCCAGCAAAGCGTGCTGCGAACTATTGACCGAAAGCTACCGCCATTCTTTTTTCAACGATAACTCTCTGGCGATCTGCACGGTCCGCGCAGGGAATGTTATAGGAGGAGGTGACTGGTCAGATAACAGGCTGGTTCCCGACTTGGTACGCGCGCAAAAAGCAGAAGAAACATGCATTATTCGCAATTCAGGCGCCGTTCGTCCATGGCAGCATGTTCTGGAGCCCTTATCTGGTTACATGCTTTTGGCAGAAAAAGCGGCAGTGGATAAGAAACTGGCCGGAGCTTGGAACTTTGGCCCTGGCCCGGATAATATTCATACAGTAAAAGACCTTGCCGAACGCGTCGTTTCTTTTTTTGGCGACCTGAAGATTAATTATGAAGACAATAATAAAGATGCAAAACTGGAAACAGATTATCTTGCAATCAAAAGCGCAAAAGCGCAAAAGCATCTGGGCTGGGCCGGGCGCATGTCCTTTGATGAGACTGTGAAAAATACCTGTAGCTGGTATCAGGCTCAGACGGATGCCGAACGGAAAAATATTACTGAACAACAAATTGCTAATTTTTGGGAAATTTAAACAATGAACGAAACAACACAATGCCAAGTATGCCATTCAACAGATTTGAAAGAGGTTTTGAACCTTGGCCTTCATCCTTTATGTGATGATCTTGTGGCGGTTGGCGATTCACGGCAATGCAAGGAATATCCTATTGAAATTCTGCTCTGCCCGCATTGCCTGACTGCCAACCAGCGTTACAATGTGTCCCAGCTGGACCTGTTTCCTGAGAGCTACCACTACCGCGCGCGCTTTACCCAGGATGTTCTTGATGGCATGCGCCAGCTTGTCGGTCAGGTGGCGGAAATATACGGCGATCTAAAAGGTAAAAAAGTCGTCGATATAGGATGTAATGATGGCAGCTTGTTGGAGTTTTTCAAAGAAGCGGGCGCAGAGACTTATGGTGTTGAGCCCACTGGCGCTTATAAAGACATTAAAAGCGGCGCAAAAATCTGGAATGAATATTTTGGCGAGAAAACCGCCAAGATCATTCATGAAGAAGTCGGTAAGATGGATTACATTACTTTTACCAATGTCTTTGCGCATATCGAAGATTTTGATGATTTGATCCTTGGCGTCAAACTTTTAAGCCACAACGATACGAAAGTCATCATTGAAAATCACTATTTGGGCGCCGTTCTCGAACATAATCAATTCGATACATTTTACCATGAGCACCCGCGCACCTATAGTTTGAAGTCTTTCAAATTTATTGCTGACAGGCTGGGTATGCATGTCGAACACATCGAGTTCCCAAAACGCTACGGCGGAAATATCCGTATTATCCTTGGCAAGGATGCAACGAAAGAGCCTTCAAACGTTACAGGCCCGAATGAAGAAGCCTTCTTTGAACAATTTGAAAAAATGAGCGCTTTTGTCGATCAGTGGAAAGTAGAAAAAGGCGCGGAAATTAATGCGCTCGTCGCAGAACACGGTCCCCTGCTCGCCAAGGCTTTTCCGGGCCGGGCCGCTATTTTGATCAAGTTGCTCAACCTGTCTGATAAGCACATCGCCAAGGTCTCTGAAAAACCCGGCTCAATGAAACTCGGCCATTATTTACCGGGAACCAGAATTCCAATTGTCAGCGATGACGAATCCGATTTTGCAGGAGCCAAGCATATTTTGAACCTTGCCTGGCATATCAAGGGAGAGATTTCGAATTACCTGAAATCAAAAGGCTTCCAGGGTCAGCAAATCGATATTCTTTAAGCCTGCCGCCTGTCGACAAATACCCAATAGCTCATGGTGGCAAAGCTCATCACGGGCACGACGATCATCGCAATGAAAATGCCAAACCATTCATGCAATCCGGCTATATCGACAAGATAGAAACTGACAAATGAACTGACAGTCAGCGCCACCAGATTTGCAATCAGAAAACGCCATGACGTTGTTTTGTGCGAACCCTTATGGCGAAAGGTAAAGCCTCTCTGAGCGAAATAGGAAAAGGGAACGGCCAAACAATAAGCCGCTATATGTATGTAGATAAATTTTCCGGAAAAAATGAACGTTAGAATATAGGCGATAAGAGCATATAGAAGCGTGCTGGTGCCGCCCACAATGGCAAAGCGGAAAAGTCTGGAGATGCTTTCTTTGGAAATCATATCAGTTACATCTATCCCGCTTTATTTTTTTTGGGCAGGCGGCATGTTTATGCTTTTTTGAATGATCGTAATCGGCCTGTGATGTGATTGCTGATAAATTTTGCGCAAATACTCACCAATAATACCCAGAAAAATTGCATTTAAACTGATACCGAACAAAATAAGAATGATCTGGGTAGTAAAGCCTGCTGGCCAGTTCAGATCGAAAAGCAACTTGCTTACAAAATACCCTACTGCCATGCAAAGCGTTACAAAAGCGATAATAAAGCCGGTAATAGAGGCCAGCCTTAATGGCATTGTCGAGTGATTAACGATTCCGTTTACAGCAAGCCCTACCAGTTTCATAAAGGGGAACTTGCTGTGGTCATGAAGACGCACATTGCGCTCATAAGGTATGCCGGAAGTGTTTCTCGCCAAAGAAGATACCAGTCCGCGCACATAAGGGTTTGCGTCATAGAGGCTATTAAGCTGGTCAAGAATGCTGCGATCGACCAGTCTGAAATCTCCGGCGTCAATCGTCAAATTATCTTCGGATATCGTATTGAGAAAACGATAGAAGACTTTTCGCATATTCTGGAGAAGCACGCCTTCCTCGCGTTTTTTACGGATGCCGACGACGACATCGGCCCCTTCTTCCCAGCGTTTCAAAAATTCAGGAAACAGGGCCGGCGGATCCTGCAGGTCGCAATCAAGCTGGATCGTACAGGCACCCTGCGCGAGGCGATAGCCGGTCAACAGGGATTTATTGAATCCATAGTTGCGGCTATAACGGACGGCGCGCACGCGCTGATCTTGCGCTCCTATTTTTTCAAGCTCGATAAAAGTATTATCGGTGCTGTGATTATCTGTAAAAATAATCTCAAGATTATATTGATCGTTAAGCGTTTCAAAAACGTCCTTAACCGCCCTGTAGGCAAGCCAGACATTATTTTCCTCGTTAAAAACAGGAATGACGATTGAAACGAGTTTCTTAGATGTATCTATTTTAGCCCCCTACTTTTTTTATACTATATAAGGACATGGCTTTGGCTGCAAAGTCTTTTCGTTGTTCATCCGTAAGGATTGGAGGTTTTTTCCCTTCCAATCCGGCACGGGGCAAAAACATATCAATCAGCAGATTGGTATGATTATTGATCAACTCCTCCTCGGAAACTGCCATAGCGTCCATGACCTGATTCTGTGATACTTCCAAAAGAGTCTGCACCCGATCCGATAAGGCGACAGTTTCTATACATTTATCCAAAGCCAATGGCCAGTAAGCGGAATCAAGCGGCGTTTTTGCAATATTCAAAAATTCAGTCAATGACTGCACCAGTGGAGTTTTACCCTGCCAATGGTTTTGAGTTTTAACATTCTGATGAAGAATAAATCCCGGCTCTTGTGTGAAATCAAGGACCCATTCTCCGCCATTTACTTTGACCTGGCGAATTCTTTCTCCGCCACGGCGGGAAAGGCTGATATTTATTGAAGTAGATTGATCATTTCCCTGAATGGAAACAGCGCCTGAAGCTGAATAGACAACATCCTGCAATTCAAAGCGCATCTCAGGCTTTAGAATTTTTAAAATCGACCAGATATGGGGAAACATATCGTGAGGTATCGACGTATAAAAATCAGGCCTTTTTTCTTCGCCATACCGGATCTCCAACTTGGCGTCATGCCAGACGATCTCTATGGAAGCTAAAGTTTTATCAGCCAGCAGCCGGGCGAAATCGTGCAGATAATCTGCATACATGAAAACAAGATTTACCCCGGAGACGCAGCCTGACTTTTTAGCGAGATCCAGTAAATGCGTTGCCTCAATCATATTGAGCGCAAAAGGCTTTTCAATAAAGGTTGGAATGCCACGGGCAATGGATTTTTCAGCATACCCAGCGTGACTATGTGGAGCAGTCGCAATGACAGAAGCATGAATATTGTTATCCCATGCACCTGCATCATCCTTCAGCAAAATGATCTGGTTTTTATTCCGTTCCCGCACCCATTTTGTTAGGTCGTCATAGCCATGCTTGCTGACCCAGAATATCTTATGTTCTTCCGGCAGGATATCGCACAGCACGCCCGCGATAACACGGGCCCATCGCCCTCCACCAAAAAGAATAAGATTAAACATAGAATTTTTTCTTTCATCCAGAGAAGAGTTTTTAATTTAGCTTTTCTTTCTCTAGAATTTTTTTGAATTGTTTGTAGTCTTCTAAACGGCAGCCCGGATTTTTAAACAAGCCATTGCTGTAGGTTATATTCGCCTCAATATCTTTATCAAAGATAATAGCCGTCAGCAAAAAGTTGGCCGGTATGATTTCAGGCTTATAAGAAGAGCTTGTTTTTGCTTCGAAACTAAAACACGAGCTGTATTCAACAGGCAGCAAAATAACCGAAACGCCCCCACTAGAAGCTGAAATTTTATACCCGCTATTTTCGACTATAAAATTAGATTCCTTGATTTTTACCAGAGGAGTTTTTTGAAGATCCTTTTCTAGAAAAATTTCTTTTTCCGGATTAAATTTTTCAGAAGCTATATAATTCAAGGCATCGTTGGCATTGCTATATTTGACAATATTGGTCGGAGACCAGTCACCTAAATTCACCTTCTCCAAGGAATATAAATACACATTATGTTTTTCAGATTTTTCCTGAGCAAGCAGCTTCTCTTTTTTCAAAGGAACATCCGTAATTATTCTATTGATACCTAGCATTTTCAAATGTTTTAACGATATTTTACGCATGGCTATCATATTTCGCGCCTGTTCGTCGCCGGGATCTTCAAAGATACGCTTTGCGAAAAAGTAAAAACGGGGGGAAATGGCAGGGTTGTATTCAGCCAATGTAGGTATTCCGTTTTCCCACAAGCCTGCTTTTCTAAAATCATTATTAAAGTCGACCAGGACATCATAATCAAAAATTTGTATGTCAATCCATGACGCCGGCTTGTCGATTTTCAATCCTGTGAACGTCGCTACCCGGCCATGGAAAACGTCTCCAGGCTTGTGCGCTACCTCATCCAGTTTATTCATTATAGGCGAGGCAGGTGGAGGATAGGACCAATACCGTTCAGATGGAGTATCTACTCCAAGCAAAAGAAAAAATATTGCCGGAACAAGCGCCACCATATAACGGGAATTTTTTACAAAATATTTACATGTATCATTTTCGAGTAGCTTAAAACTGGCGAGCTTCAGAAACGACAAAAGTTTTATTATTAAGCAAGATGTGAATATTGCATATAAGGGCCACAAGCCGAATTCAAAGTAATTAAGGCTGGGTCCATCCCAGTTGTTTGGATTATAGACATAAATAAAACCGAATATAAAAAGAAGTAGACAGCTGCCAAGCGTTGCCGTAGCCAAGATTTTCATTTCCCAGGATTTGTCTTTGGTTATGACCTTGGATATCAAGCCCATATAAGCAAAGATACAGCACACAACTCCCAAAGCCTGGGGAAAGTAAAAAACAGATGCTATGGAACTAAGTTTTTTAGGCGTAACGAGAAAATCCTTGGAGAAAACATATACCGCTGTGTCGAAAAATAATCCCGCCACGAATTGAAACGCACCCAGGCCGGCCATCAATATCATCGGGATTGCAAAGATAATTACTTCGTTAAAAAATTCCTTACGATCTTTAAGCGATACAAGCTTTGTTATTCCGCATACTGCGAGAAGCGGAAAAAATAAAATGACGAAAGTCGGCGAATGACAAAGGAAATAAATTAACGCTGCCGAAATGAAAATGCTTCTGGCCGCAGAGGATAAAATAGTTCGGCTTTTTACAATGATTGCGATTATTAAAAAGCTGCTTAAAGATATCAGAGTTCCCAAATGCGGAATTAAAGCAGCAAGCTTGCTCAACTGGATCGGGCACGGGTAAATTATAAAGATAGGCGCAAGCCATGCAGCAATCATAGAAGTGGTAAAATTTAACTTTACCGCCCGCGCCAAAAAAAATGTCGAAGCGAAAAGCAATAAGGACCAGATCGTATAAGCCAAAGGCGCATTCAAGCCAGTGGAAGCGCCTGCCAGAATATACCCTAGATCTATGAGAGTATTTAAAGGGAACCATATGTTACCCCCTAATCCCTGCAGAAAATTCGCTGAAAAATGAAACGCCGACTCGCTCCATATTTTTTGTTGTGACGCTATGGAGATCATGTAATCGCCATCGACGCCAATAAACAGCCTCTTCATATCAAGGCGTAAAAAATAATAAAATGAGATTAAAGTGAATATTAAAATATTCGTGATTACAAATATTTTGTTATTTTCAGTATCTTTATAAAGTGCGTCATGAGATGATTTATCTGATTTGAAAAGAGCGTTTAAAAGTACTCCGCGCGTATAATTATTTGCCAAAAAGGCCAATAAAAAGAGTCCGACTCCTAAAATAAAAACATGCCCATTATACAAACCAGTTAAAATATAAATGGGGTTCTTTTCGCCATGACCGTAAATAATTTTCGAGGCAGAAGAAATTATTATGATTAGAGATGCTAAAAAACTTAATGTAAATGAGATTTTTTTATTCAAAGGTTCCTCGTGCCGCGGCCTATATTCAAATGGTATGCTTAATGGACTAGACCCAACACATTTTGTGATAACGCATTTGCAGCACAACAGTGCTAGTTAAAATTTTTATCAGAGAAAATTGATTACCACAAAAGAATTTGTAAGAAAATATGCAAATTTGACTTCATTAGGCTCCAAAAATCGCTTATTTATTACAACTAACAAAGCCCTTGTTGATCAACGAACATGCGCGTGAGATTGATGAATGAACGATTAAGTGATATAAAACATTAGTTTCCCAAAGATCCGTACTAGGGTCGTATACACCAAGCGACGAGGCTGTAGATTGCATTTCAGCCCAAACAGTAGCAGCATCCTTGCTGTTTATTTAAAAACCGTCTCCGGCCGCTATAATGCCAATGAGTATCATAAGAATACGAATAACTATTCTTGTCGACTGGATTTGCCTCGCCAAATGCTCC
This sequence comes from uncultured Micavibrio sp., assembly GCA_964633355.1. Taxonomy (GTDB): domain Bacteria; phylum Pseudomonadota; class Alphaproteobacteria; order Micavibrionales; family Micavibrionaceae; genus Micavibrio_B. Next base: position 36,962 of record CAZWGO010000001.1, on the reverse strand, counting down.
AGCCTTATTCATCACTTCATCTACTTTTTTGCTTTTTGGTTCTGTTCGGAAGAGCCGCCATAAGAACATAGCCAGTTCGGTTGAGCTGGGATAATCTTCAAATCTAAATTGACTAGCATCAAACCTCTGATCATTAGGATTGGTAACCTTAAAAGGTTGAAAAATCACAAAATAAACCGCAAACAATAAAGTTAGCAAACCTCCTTATATAAAAAAATTGATTGGCTTTTTAGTTTTCGAAAAGCCCCCGCGGCCATTTGCGAGAAGATACCCGCTTTCATGCTTTGGAATATGCCGCTGCCGACTGTTTGCGAAGAGCGCTCCGTCCAGAGATCGTCCATCTCCTGCGCCTGTACGGCACCCGGATTTGCGCTGTTCGTAGAATCCTCGCCAATCTTTTGAACTTCCATCTTCGGGAATTCCTACGCTTAAACTTTTGGTCCTAATAAAATCTATAGCTTCTTGATGTGTTCCCTGCGGCCAGATCTTTGATTTTAACGATACAGCACTGTAACTTTCATCTAATATACCTGACTGTAGATATGGCTTTCTAGGTGTGAGGTGTCGTGCACAGAACGAGAGAAGCTCATAAGGTGGGGTAAGATAGGGGTAGATACTCCGGCGGCTCCCTGAAGGCGATCTTCAAACTCCAGCAACCGGACACTCGCCAACAGTTTGGCTTCTTTTGGTTCCCTAGTCCGCAAGGTAACTTTAAATTCCCGCCGCCCTCCGAAATGAGGTCTCAGCTTTTCGGGAATAGATTTTTGAAGCCAGAAGATCCCTGTCTTTGGATGTCTGTATGGCTTGACCATAGCAACCATTTGTCCCACCGTTTTGTATCACTAGGTTTGGGGCAGATAGGTAACTTGCTGAATGTAAAGGATTGTGTAGGTATATGGCGTCCCCTACGGGATTCGAACCCGTGTCGCGTCCGTGAAAGGGACGTGTCCTAGGCCTCTAGACGAAGGGGACGTCTTTAAGACCGAGCGCACTTATAAATCGAGTTAGATAACGAATGCAAGGGGTTTTTTTATTATTTTTATCTTTATATATCAATTACTTGTCGAGACAGTATCCTAAAGCGCGTCGACAATATGATCAATAAGAGTCATAATTTTAGTCAGAAGCATTTGACCCGTTAATAAATAGCCCGCATATCAAAGTTTTTCCCTCGTATTTATCTGAAACGCCATTAAAAAGCTTTCGGATGGAAAATTGCGCATTCTTGCCCTTTAGTGTAGCTTTTGCCCCCATAAGCCCAAGAGAAAAAACCAAAGCCGGACTATGCGCATTTTATGTATCGAAGATGACGATCAGGTATTGGACTATATCGTCCGCAGCCTTGGCGAACAGGGACATCATGCGGAGCACTGCAGTGACGGCACGGAAGGCTTTCGAAAAGCAAGTAGTGAAAATTATGATCTGGCTATCATTGATCGCATGCTACCCGGCATGGATGGTATTTCGATTATCAAGAATTTACGCGCCTTAGGGAACCAGCTTCCCGTTCTTATATTAAGCGCCCTTGGTGAAGTAGATGACAAGGTCAGCGGGCTGCGCGCAGGTGGGGATGATTACCTCGTCAAACCTTTTGCATTCGAAGAGCTTCTTGCCAGAATTGAAGTTTTGGGGCGCCGCGCAAATGGCATAATAGATAATTCTCATCATCTGACGGCAAGTGGCCTTGACCTTGACCTGATTGAACGGAGAGTTTCCAGAGATGGGATTAATATTGATCTCTTAACCCGTGAATTTCGCCTTCTGGAACAACTTATGCGACATAAGGGGCAAGTTGTGACAAGAGCAATGCTTCTTGAATCTGTCTGGGATTATAATTTTGATCCACAAACAAACCTCATCGATGTTCACATCAGTCGCCTGCGCGGAAAAATTGATAAGGGGTTCGAAAGGCAGATTATTAAAACAGTGCGCGGGGCCGGTTATATTGTCGAAGACTGACACAAGAAAATACTGGCGAAGTTCCAGTTCTAAAATGGCGATCCTGTTCATGGTTCTTCTGGGACTGTCAGCCTGTGTTCTGGGATATTTCAGTTACTATTTTAATCGCGATCACTACATTCAAAGCGCCGTCGACGTAGCCGAAACAGAGCTTAAATACCTTATCATTGCCGATGCGTCCGGCAACCTTGTCTCCAATCTGGAAAAGTTATCTCATCACTCATCCCGAATTTATCTTTTGCGCGGTCCCGATAATCAGAAGCTGGCAGGAAACATTCTATCCCTGCCACAGGAAATATCTGTCCTCACGGAAGGTGTCATATTGTTCTCTATAGATAAAAGAAATATTGCTGCGAAAGTGCATATGTTCGATGACGGGCGCACTTTGATCACAGGGATCGATATTACAAAAGAAGCCCGCGCCTATAAAAGATTACAATGGTTAAGCCTTATCACCATTGCGCTTGTGTCTATCGTAGTCATTGTTAGTTTTTTGATCAGCACATTTGTTGTCAATCGTACAAACAGTATAGCGGCAACGGCAAAATCTATCATGGAGACTGGTGACTTGTCACAGCGCATCAGTATAGATGCGCGCTGGGACGATATTGGCAACATGGCTTATGTTTTGAATTCTTTGCTTGAACGTATTGAAGAGTTGATGACAGGCATTCGCCATGTATCCGACAATATCGCGCATGATCTGCGCACCCCCCTTACCAGACTTTTAAACCAACTTGAAATCATGCGTCGAAAATTGCCAGAGCAGAAGGATCAGAACTTATGCAACATTTGTGATGCTGCCATTGAGGAGACCCATCGCCTGCTCAGGACATTCAACGCCCTTTTATGCATCACCGGTATCGAAACGCGACAACAAAGATTTAGCTTCCAAAGCGTAGATCTCTATATGATAATTAGCGATGTCATAGAGCTTTATGAACCTTTAGCAGAAGACAAATCTATTACCCTCACTTATGAGGGAGCTAATATTACATTAACAGGGGATCGCGATCTTTTATTTCAGGCTTTTGCAAATATTTTGAGCAACGCAATTGAATATACCCCCTGTGGTGGCATAGTTAATATCCAGCTTAGATTTAAGGATGGCCGTGCATACTTTCTTATTTCCGATAATGGCCCAGGAATTAAAGAAAGCGACCGCGAAAAAGTATTTGAACGATTTTACCAATCCGATGCAAGCCGCGGCGGTAAGGGTAATGGATTGGGTTTAAGCCTAGTCAAGGCTATTATTAGCCTGCATGAAGGAAAGATCACACTTGGCGATGCGAATCCGGGATTAACCTTTGAAATTATTTTCTAGATCACAACATTACATTTTTGTAATTCGCTGACCACTGGAAGACTAGTCTTCCTCCTGCTAGATTACCTTCATGAAAATAGCAATTATCGGAACTGGAATTTCAGGACTTAGCGCAGCTTGGCTTTTAAAGCCCCTGCACGATGTTACTGTCTATGAATCAAATAATTATATCGGCGGGCATAGTCGCACGATTGGAATCCCAGATGAGGGTAAAGACGTTTTTGTAGATACAGGGTTTATTGTATTCAATCACAGAAACTATCCAAATCTCACATCTCTTTTTAAAGAGTTAAAAGTACCAACTATTAAAAGCGATATGTCTTTCGGTGCCAGCATAGGTAATTCCTGGCTCGAATATGGCAGTAAAGGTATGTTCGCACAGAAAAAAAACTTTTTTAGGCCCGCTTTTTGGGGAATGATTATCGACATTATACGTTTCAATAAAAATGCCCTCACCTACCTCGAAAGTCATCAGACCGCTACGCTTCGTGAGTTACTGGATCACATGGAAATGGGAGAGTGGTTCCGACGTTATTATCTCCAAGCCATGGGAGCTGCTATCTGGAGCTGCTCTACCGAAACAATTCTGGATTTTCCAGCAAGCACCTTTTTAAACTTCTTTAAAAATCACGGCCTGCTGACCGTCAACTCTCATCCACAATGGTATACAGTCGATGGAGGTAGCCACGAGTATGTGAAGCGCCTCACTTCTTCTTTTCAAGACGATATCCGCATAAATTGTGGCGTAACAAAAGTCTCGCGCATAGAGAACCGCTTAATCGTTGAAGACAGTACAGGACACTCAGAAGCTTATGATCATGTTATCTTTGCCTGCCACGCCGATCAGGCCCTACGACTGATTTCCCAGCCAAGTCCAGAACAATCTTCTATACTAGGAACCTTCAGCTACCAGAAAAATCGCGTTGTCGTTCACAGCGATGAAAGTTTTATGCCAAAGAATAAAGGTTGCTGGGCCAGCTGGGTTTACCATTCGGAGACACCCGTAGATAAGGAACCCGTCGTATCCTTGAGCTACTGGATGAACCAGTTGCAAAATCTCGATACTGAAAAGCAGATCTTCGTTACATTAAACCCGGGACGCGAGCCAAGCTCTTCTCTTACATATGACGAGTATACTTTTGAACATCCCGTTTTTACGCAAGACACGCTGGCAGCCCAGCAAAAAATTGAAAGCATTCAAGGGTTAGATAATATCTGGCATTGCGGGGCCTACCAACGCTATGGATTTCACGAAGATGGCCTCATGAGCGCTATAGCTGTTGCCACTAAATTAGGCGCAGAGATTCCATGGAGATAAATCCGCAAATATTTTTTGCAAAAGTGATGCATAAGAGATTTTTTCCCAAAATCAATGCTTTCACTTATGGACTTTACTATCTCGCAATTCCAGTTGCAGATATAGATTCACTTCCCCTTCCTGTTGATCGCACTGGGCTACTGTCCTTTTATCGCAAGGACCATGGCAAGCGTGATGGCGGCAATTTACAAGACTGGATTTCTTCTGTTCTTAAATCGCAAAACATACCATCAGATGGTGACATCATTCTAATGACCATGCCCCGGGTTTTGGGGTATGTTTTCAATCCCGTCAGCTTCTGGCTTTGTTTCGATAAAGGAAAGAGTTTACGCGCGGTTTTATGCGAGGTGAACAATACATTCGGCGAAACGCATTCTTACCTTTGTACGCATCAGGACGGTAAGGCGATAGAATCACAAGATTGGCTCCAAGGAGAAAAATTTTTCCATGTTTCACCATTTCTTGAACGCGAAGGCATCTATAAATTTCGTTTCCAAACGGAAGGAGAGGTTTTTGGTGCATGGATCGACCATTACAATAAGGAGGGCAGCCTGCAATTGGCCACTGCCCTGACAGGGAAACTAAAACCCATGACAAAGAGGAATTTATCCCATGCTTTCTGGGCCTATCCGCTGGTCACTCTGAAAGCTATATTTCTTATCCACTGGCAGGCTTTGAAACTCGTATCAAAAGGCATTCGCTATATACCTAAGCCTCTGCAAAAAAAAGAAAAAATTACACTTACAGATAACATTAAAAATTTGTAATTGGGCGAAATGTCTCTAACGCTCTATTTATGATTAAACCAACAAATCAAACGAAAATGATATGCTAAATAAACTCATAACCGATCGTTTACTTAAATGCCTTGACCAGCTTGAGAAAGGCAGCCTGTCACTTACTTTGCCAAATGGCCAGTCTTATAAATTCAGCGGGAAATTCCCTGGTGCAAATGCAGATATACAAATTCACGACTGGCGCGTTCCTACAAATCTTGCCTTTAAAGGGGACACGGGATTGGCTGAGGATTACCGTGACGGACGATGGCAGTCAGATAATCTAGAAAATCTTATTACTCTCGCAATTGATAACGATCATGTCATGAGCCCCTTTCTATATGGAAGCACTCTCGCCCAGAAAATTGGCAACCTCTCTTATATACTGCGCGCTAATACTGTCAAAGGTAGTCGCCGCAACATTAGCGCACATTACGACCTTGGGAACGATTTTTATAAGTTATGGCTTGACCCGACAATGACCTATTCTTCTGCGCTATTTATTAACCCCGATGAAAACTTGGTAGAGGCCCAGCATAATAAATATGACCGTATTCTCGGACAACTAAATCAAAATTCAGGCTCCATCTTAGAAGTCGGTTGCGGCTGGGGTGGCTTTGCAGAGCGCGCGGCAAGCAAAGGGGATTTTGCGATAAAAGGGATTACTTTATCAAGCGAGCAACATGATTATGCAGCTTCACGTCTCGACAATAAGGCCAAGATTGTTCTGGAAGATTACCGCGCTCAAAGCGGCACATTTGACAATATCGTTTCCATCGAAATGTTTGAAGCCGTAGGCGAACAATACTGGAAAACATATTTTGATAAAATCGGCAGCATGCTCAAAAAATCAGGGCGTGCTGTCATCCAGACGATTACTATTGATGATAAGATTTTTGAAAATTATCGCACTAGCAATGATTTCATCCGCACATTTATCTTTCCGGGCGGAATGCTGCCCGGTCCGGACCGCTTCGCTATGGAAGCCAAAAAATCAGGATTGCGTATTAATGACAGATTTGACTTCGGCCAGGATTATGCGACGACCTTAGAGCACTGGCTTGTATCCTTTGACTCAAAGAAGCAAGAAATCATCGCGCTAGGCTATGAAGAAAGCTTTATTCGCATGTGGCGCTTTTATCTTGCCGCCTGTATCGCAAGCTTCCGCACGGGCCGCACTAACGTCATGCAGGTGGAGTTGCAGCATGCTTAAACTCGTAGTTAGTTCATTAATCCTGGTAATGATTATAAATCCCGCCTTAGCGTCGTCGCCCCCTGCGCCCCATTTTATCAAAAAATCCGTCCCCGAAGCCCAGCTTGTCGGCCAGGCACATCTGACCTATATGACTTTAAGTGTTTATAATGCTTATCTTTACGCTCCGCGGGGAAAACTAACCACAGAGCGCCCGCTGGCGCTTAAATTAAATTATTTACGAAGCCTCAAAGGGAAAACAATTGCCGACATCTCGATAGAAGAAATCAGAGATCAGGGATTTAACAATGAAGTTACCTTGGCTGCCTGGCATAACAAAATGCTCGCCATTTTTCCTGATGTTCAAAACGGTACGGAATTAACGGGTGTTTTAAATGAAGAAGGAACAACTATTTTTTATAAAGATGGAAGTGAGATAGGCCGCATCTCCGATCCATTGTTTAGCAAACAGTTTTTTTCTATCTGGCTGGGATCGAAAACAAGCGAGCCTGAAATGCGCAAAAATCTTTTAAATATTGAAGGTTAAATTATGAATCTGATTAAATTTTTTTCACTGATGGGAGTGATTTGTATGCTTTGTTCATGTAGTCCTGATGTTAAAACTTATGCTGGTAAGACGCCAGTCATGAAATTCGATGAGTTCTTCAACGGCCCGTTGACCGGTCATGCTATTATTCAAGACCGTAGCGGCAAGGTCATCCGCAGCTTCGTCGTAAAAATGGAAGGAAACTGGGAGGGCGATAAGGGAACACTTAAAGAATATTTCGTTTATGACGATGGTAAAACACAGAACCGCACTTGGAATATTAAGAAGCTCTCCGATAACCGCTTTGTCGGGACAGCAGCCGATATCATCGGTGACGCCCCTGGCGAAAGCGCAGGTAATGCGATTAAATGGAATTACGTCATGACGGTTGATGTTAGTGGCCGCAAAATAAACTTGTCTTTCGACGATTGGATGTATTTGATGACGGATGATTTGATCATCAATCGCTCAACGATGAAGAAATTCGGGATTAAAGTAGGCGAGATCACAATTTCCATCCAAAAAGACAAGTAAGTGAAAGACTACGCTAATAAAAATATCTGGATTATTGGCGCTAGTAGCGGCATTGGCCGAGCGCTGGCTATAGAATTAGACCGTCGTGGAGCAAGGCTCGTCCTTTCTTCTCGTGATGGAATAAAACTTGAGAATCTCGGCAAAAGCCTTTCGTCTCATCATCATCTTGTCCTACCCTGCGACGTAACAGATCCAGACATGCTCTCAAGAGCGGCAAAAACAGTCTCAAAATTTTTCGGCCATATAGACAGCGCATTGTTTCTGGCAGGAATATATCAACCAATGAAACTGGATGCGCTTGATATAACATCCATACAAAACATCATAAATGTAAATTTAAATGGCGCACTTAACTTCATTTACGTTGTCTTACCTTTGTTATTGGAGCAAAAATCAGGTCAGATAGGTATCTGCGCAAGTGTTGCCGGTTATCGCGGCCTGCCGAACAGCCAACCTTACGGTGCAACCAAGGCAGCCCTAATTAATTTAACCGAAAGTCTGCGTGCTGAAATGAACCCCCTTGGTCTTGATATCCGCTTGATTAATCCCGGTTTTGTTAGAACGCCCATGACGGATAAAAATTCATTCCCCATGCCGATGATAATAGAACCCGAAGATGCCGCCAAAGCTATTGCAGATGGGCTAAAAAGTAAAAAATTTGAAATCCATTTCCCTCGTCGCTTTACTTGGATGATGAAGATTTTACGCCTTCTACCTTCGTTTGCTTACTTCAGGATAATCCCAAAATGAAAAGAATACTTGGTCTTTTAGGATTATCTCTGGCCCTCTTTACATCTGCTTGTACTCAAATAAATATGGCCATTGTCAATGCACCCACATATTTTGATGACGTTAAAATTGTCAAAAATATTGCTTTCGGTAAAGAAAAATGGCAACGCCTGGATATTTATACGCCTCCCAACACTGCGCCAGACAAGAAGTTTCCCGTTATAGTTTTCTATTATGGAGGACGCTGGGAGGAAGGTTCAAAAAATCTTTATAAATTCGTCGGTTCTGCTCTTGCCAAAGAAGGCTATATCGTCGCCATTCCTAACTATCGTAAGTACCCGGAGGTTAAATTTCCTGTCTTTGTTGAAGATGGCGCTCAATCTCTGTCATGGGTCTATGACAACATTGAGCAGTACGCTGGAAATAAAAACGAAATTCATATTGCCGGCCATTCCGCAGGAGCGCATATAGCTTCCCTACTAGCAACAGATGCACGCTATCTTCAGCGCCAAAATAAAGATCGATCAATAGTTATAAAAGATTTTGTCGGTCTTGCAGGCCCCTATGCTTTTATACCTCACGAAGACGATCTGAAAGATATGTTCGGGCCACCTTCCAACTATCCGCAAATGCAAGCCACAACTTTTATCGATGGCAGACAACCCCCTATGCTCTTGTTATGGGGAGACAAGGATCAGTATGTAGGAAAATTCAATATGGATAAATTATCACAGCGTATCAAAGCCAAAGGTGGTTGTGTTGAAACCAAAGTTTATTCCGACACCGATCATATCTGGCTTCTGGGCGACCTTTCCTGGATTGGAAATAATAAACGCGGAGTTTTAAAAAATTGGATAAATTATTTGAATGAAAAGTCATGTGAGTAGCTTAAGCACTATCTACAGTCATTGAGCCTTACAGTCCTTTAGGCTATTCGCAGTCGCTAACGACTTGTTAAATGATCAATTAGCGTTCTAATTTTTATTGAAAGGTGTTTTGTTCGTGGATAAACAGCATACATATCAAAATCCCTTTCTTCATACTCTTCTAAAACAATAGATGATTTTAATGCTAAAATTCAGGCTTACGCAACACAAGCGTTCCTCAGCGTGGCCTCCTTATGCCTATAAAGGCAATAATTGTTATCTAATGGGTAAGGGCGTATTTTTTATTAATGAAAAATAATAAACAGAATATTTACAATCGACTTTACAGGCTCCACGCATGTCTGTGGGCAGATACACAACTATCCGGGTTCGCGAAGAAGAAAGACCTGCCCTTTCTTCTTAAAAACCTCTCCCGCGCAGATTACGAACACAAAATCGATCCGGCTCCCTTTAAGCGCTGACGATATAACTGATACCCGCTTCCTATGCGCTGAGAAAACAACGCATTAGTGTCACCGCCGCCTGCTTGCAGAATATTTGCAACGTGAATGGAATATAGCGATGGAAATTATACATCCGTGATACAGCTAAATTTTTTTATTGCTGAAGATAAAATTCCGGAAATCAGTATTTCCGGCCTCACTTATATTCCTAATTTCATTACAACTGAAGAATATGAGTTTTGGCTACCACAAATTGACCAACAATCATGACTGACGGATCTTAAGCACCGCGCGCGACATACAGCTATAAATATGATTATAAAGCGCGCACTAGTGTTTGGGGAACAAATACTTTTATTAAGCCTTAGTATCGAGTGAATATTTCTGAAATGATTTATATTCAAAGCTTTTCAAATGTTTTGATAGTTCTTTATAATAACTAGACGCCCAAAGCGCCATTTAACCTTCGTTCTTTTAATCGTTTACACTAATGAGATCGCCTAGCAGGCTTATACAAGACAAAAGGGCAGAATGGACTCTTATATAACTATAATAGCATTATTTGGATTTGCCTCTCTATGTATGGCAGTGATGCCCGCCGTGACGAAGAAAACCGGTATATCCTATTCCGTTTTATATCTGCTTGCGGGTTTCATTCTTTATTTTGCTTTTCCAGATTTTTTCCCCGATCCAAATCCTTTGAAATACAACGACGCCACTATGAAATTAGCTGAAATGGTTGTCATTATTTCATTGATGGGAACCGGCATCAAAATTGATCAACCGTTTACTTTTAAAAGATGGTCAATTCCCATTAGATTAGCTTCTGTCACTATGATACTTTGTATTGCAGTGTCAGCCTCGCTCGGACACTTTATGTTGGGATTTGATTGGACTACAGCGATACTTTTAGGCGCAGTGCTTGCTCCAACAGATCCAGTTCTAGCATCAGATGTTCAGGTCGGCCCTCCGAAAGACCATACTGCTTCAGAAACGCAATTCGCGCTTACCGGGGAAGCAGGATTAAATGACGGCATGGCTTTCCCTTTCACCTGGCTAGCAATTATCCTGGCTGTGAGTGTAGGTAATATGGAAGATGCCCTTCTATCTTGGGCAGCTTATCATGTGGTCTACAAAATCGCGGCAGGCATTATATTAGGCTATTTGTTTGGCAAGCTTGCTGGTTACCTAATTTTCCGTGTTGCCCAACAAAATAAGTGGCTGAATAAGAAAGACGGTTTTCTTGCAATATCTTTGACATTAGTCGTTTATGGATTGACTGAAATGCTATATGGATATGGCTTCCTAGCAGTATTTGTATGTGCGATAAATCTGCGCCATTTTGAGAAAAACAGTTCATATCATGACGAACTTCATTCTTTTACCGACCAAACTGAAAGACTTTTAGTAGCCCTCGTTCTATTGTTATTTGGTGGCAGTCTTGCTAACGGTATCCTGGAGCCTCTAAATTTATCAATGGTATTATTTTCTCTGCTTTTTCTATTTCTTATCCGACCTGTATCCGCTTATGCAATTCAAATAAAAGCAAAGCTGCCGGCGCTTGAAAAATTCGCAATAAGCTTCTTCGGAATAAGAGGTATAGGATCAATATTTTATTTGGCTTTTGCTTTCAAAGAGCACGACTTTTCAAATAAGCCCGAACTGTGGGCTATTGTAGCATTTATTATTTTAGGTTCAATTGTTGTTCATGGGTTGAGCGCTACATCAGTGATGAAGCGTCTTTAGAAAAAGATTTATATTAATTACTTCTTGATTTTAGTCTAAATAATATGGATATCGGAAAAATAAGCATGAATTTTATATATTCTTGTTCCTTCACCCCTTTTCGGGTTAATCCCTAGGCATATTGTTATGCGGCTTTGGCTGGAACAGCAACCTCCAGCTTCTTTGGTTTATTATAAATCAAAGACTTAAGCTGATGGTGGAGAGTTCGTGTAAAATATTGGTTGCGGGAGCCAGATTTGAACTGACGACCTTCAGGTTATGAGCCATATTTTCTCTTCTTTTATAAAACTTTCTGAAGTTTAATTAAGCCTTATAAAATAAGGATAAATAGCATTTTTTAGCTTTATTGAATTTGTTGAAATTTACTCTCCTTTACCCTAATCTGCGGCAATGGTGCGGCAACGGCGTAAATACAAAGCGAGCCCGAAAGCTTGAAGTTTGTACCCCGTTTTATACCCCCAAAAACTTTTGCTGGGATTTAACATGAATAAGGCATTTAACTTTACCAAAACCGAAATTCAAAAACTGCCCGCGCCTTCTAAAGGCATGGATACGTACAAAGATACAAAAGAAAAAGGACTGAGCCTCTATATAACCTCAGGTGGCGCTAAAACCTTTTTTGTCCGCAAACGCATCAACGGGCGCGATGAGCGTATCAAGCTGGGCAATTTTCCTGACCTCACCATAGAGCAGGCTCGCAAGAAAGCTTTAGAAGCCAAGGCCAAAGTCGCAGATGGACAAAATCCAAATCTTGAGAAACACAAAATGAGGGCCGAGATCACGTTCGGTGAACTTTTTCAAGATTATCTAGAAAAATACAGTAAAAGGCATAAACGATCCTGGCGCTATGACGAACGGGAAGTAAAAAAATACCTTTCCCTCTGGTTCAAGCGAAAGATATCTACAATCAGCCAGCATGAAGTCAGAGCCCTTCATGACAAAATTCATGACCATAATGGCTTGTATCAGGCAAATCGCATTCTTGAGCGTACACGCGGCATCTTCAATAAAGCTATCGAATGGGGATGGGATGGGAAAAACCCAGCGCAAGGCATTAAAAAGTTCAAAGAAAAGTCTCGAGATAGGTTTATACAACCTCATGAATTGCCCCTTCTCTTTAATGCGCTGGATATAGAAGAAAACAGAACAGCTAAGGATTACATTCTAGTGTCCCTTATGACAGGGGCACGGAAGTCAAATGTCTTAGCCATGAAATGGGAGCAAATAAGCTGGGAACGTTCTGAGTGGCGTATTCCCGATACTAAAAACGGCGAACCAGTAGTAGTTCCTTTGATTGAACAGGCTACTGAGCTTCTAGAAACGCGCAGACGACTTACAAACAGCGAATGGGTATTTCCAAGTGACCAGGGCACAAGCCACTTTGCTGACCCTAAAAAGGCTTGGGAGCGCGTCCGCATTCGGGCAACCTTCGAGCTGTGGAGACAAAAACCGGAATTAGCGCTTCTAATCGATGAAGTAGACACCGCAATCCGCAATAAGAATAATTATGCCTATACAATAGTTCATCTCCATAGTTCGGTTTTGAAAGAAGCAACTAAAAGGAATATCCAGCTTCCTACAGGGCTGTTCGATATTCGCCTTCATGATATCCGTCGGACCGTGGGCAGCTATCAGGCTATTACTGGCGCAAGCTTGACTATCATCGGTAAATCACTAGGCCATAAGTCACAACAAGCGACCCAAATCTATTCTCGGCTACATTTAGACCCTGTGAGAGCATCAATGGAAAAAGCCTCTTCTGCTATATTTGGAGAAACAAAGAGATATGGATAGAAAATCAAGTATAGACGGCGCAGTCCAAAACCTTATTTCTGTATTATTTCCAATAATTGACGGCTTTATCATCAAGCACGGAGATAAAGGTTGGGAAATTTTCTGTCAGAAGTTTGGAACGACTGAGAAGTATTTTCAAGACACTAACGAAGCTCTCGAAGGTATAAGCCTTGCCTCTTTAGGGGCTTCCGGGTCAGCCGAAGAAGCCCGGATTTTAATGGGTGAATTTGTTAAAAGAACCCTTGAGGGACGCCCAATGCCGGAAGGCCTTCAGCTGTGGGTTTCCCAAGGTTTAATTAATATTCTAAAGGGAGAAACCTCGGCTATAAAAGCTTTTGGAATGAAATCAAAACCTGGGCCACAAAAAAGTTTATCAGAAAAGATTCAAATTGCTTGCTACCTCAAGCATCGTAGAAATCACGTTAAATTTGAAGAGGCAGAAGTTCAAACAGGCGCTCGGTTTAACACTGATCCAAGAAATGCATCCAAAACGGCCGCCTCAATAATAATTCCAGAAATCTCTGATCTTACACTTGAGACTCTATCACGCATTGATTTATCGCCCCTATTCTGATGGCAAATTAAATACTTTATCTTGCCAGTGAATGGGACCATCAACATCGATATCCTCCATATAAGATAACTTAAGGAGGATAAATGTCATTAAACTCAAGCAATCTCTTATCTCGTACACAGGCGGCAGAGTTCCTGGGCGTCAGCAAAGGAACTCTGGAAATATGGGCTTCAACAGGTCGATACGAGCTTCCATTTGTCAAAGTGGGACGCCTTGCAAAATACCGCCTCTCTGATCTCGAAAATTTCATTAACGCGAATATTAAATAACCCGATTTTTCATGTGAGCGGCGCGAATACGCGGGCGCATGATCATATTACGAGATTACCCGGGGCGACCGAATCTCGACTGCAGTCCGTAAGGTGGAAGCAGGGTCGATGGCAGATAGTTTTCTCTGTCAAAAAGTTACCACCGAGTTTTGCAAGGAAAACCGTCGTAAAGGCGCTAAGCAAAACCCCATAAGCGAAGGCACGGCTCCGAAGAGCATGTTTCACGCGGAGGGTTAGGGATAGCCTGAGCGCTAGCTCGGCCTTAGGCTATCTGTCCTAACCCACCACAAAAACACCCACCAAAGAGCATTTTTTTAGAGAGCAACAAGAAAGTAAAAAGGACTGTCCACCTCGCGGGCCATTCGTAAAAACCACCGAATAAACCACCGACAAATTCTGGAATCTATACCGAAATCTACACCGATAAAAACCTATAGAAAGAAGACTAAGAATGAGAAAATTACAATTCTTATCAAAAGATAATCTTGGCGATTATAAGCAATGCCTAATAGATTTTCATACACGCTATGGAGAAACGAGACTGGCTGAATGCTGGGTCCGGAGAATAGTAATTAACGGATGCAGCATTGTATTTTTTTCGTGGCCGATTCCATTTGATGCAATTGTAAAGTCGGAAAGTTTTTCAGTTTATACAGGGCTGCAATATCCTAAGGCCGCTTTAGAACAAATAATTCAGAAGGCTAAATAAAAGGCGACCATGTGGCACTAAACCTAATAATTCAATTATTAGGCGTGGCAATAATATAGGTAATTCAAATGATTACACTTTCCGAGAACCAATTAGACCTATTTGTTGCCGCATGATTGCCGCAATTATGCGGATAAACGCTTATTGATTTGCTGATAAACATCCTGCCCATCTTTCTTTTTCCATGCCATCAGGAACAAGTTACGAGATTTCTCAGCCCATACCTTGCCGATCAATTCTTTCTCGTCGGTGTCGTCGTTCGCCAAGTGGCTGCCCTTGTATTCAATCACAAGCAGGCGTCCATCATTCAGCTTGGCAACAAAGTCCGGATAAAATTTATCGCTGGATGTGGGTAGCCAGAAAGCATGCCGGGCCTGACGCTCAAGATTGCGTACCCAGAATTTGACAAGAGGGTTGCGGTCGATGGCCTGGGCGCATTCAGATTCCTCGCCATTCATTATCCCGATACGTTGATAGAAATGCTTGTCAAAGCCGATAGGACCATCATATAGCAGGTTGGCGGGGTAGTCCGCCGGGAATGTGAACGAGAACGCGGTAGGCTCTACAGTGGCAATTGCATCTGCGCCAAACATGCAGGCTTGGTAGCCCTTTACATACGCAGCTTTGCGGGCATCATTAATCTTCTCCCGCAGCACTTTTTCAAGGATAAACTTGCCCCGCACCAGCTTGGGCATGTCCATGTCATCCCGTGCCAGAAGATCACGGATCATCCTGCGCAAATATTCCAGCAAATGTTCCTGCTTAATATCAATTGCGCGAAGCTTACGATCCAGCCAGCGGGTCAGGTCATGATCCGTCATATCTGTATGGATGCCATCCAGACTTAATTGCTCGGCTTCATTCAGATTCTTGATCACGATTTTCTGACCGGAAATATCGGCTACGTATTGCCGTGCTTTTTCATCGACCGTGAAATTATCCTTGGTCAGCGGAGCATAATAATCCAGCAAAGCCCATCCATTATCACTCAGGCACAGCTCACGTTCCGCCAGCTCTGGCCCATCTTCAAAATTCAGACAAAGCTGCGGGACAGAGAAAACCTCCCCGCGCTGGGATGGCGATAGGTTTTCTGCTTGGTGCTTGATATGGATTTGTGACTTTAGTTCAATTTCAGCCTTGTCCTTTTTATCTGTCGCAGCCTTTGCTAGTTTCACGGCCAGCGGCTTGTCAATCTGGCCAATGACTTTCATGACAAACGTGCCTGCAGGCGTTTCTACGACGCTGATACATGATTTCTCGGCCATATCAAGATGGGACAGATCTGGCGCACTGGCCAAAGTTACTTCAAATGGCTGTTGCGGCTGGTCTGATAACCCCAGAGACGGCTGGGCATAGATAAATTCTTCGGCTTCCTGCTGTTCAAACCCCATGCTGACCAAGCGGTCATGCAGTTGCGTTACGGCATGCGGCCAGCTTTGTGATGACACATTAGCATAAGCTCTGTTCAATTCTGCGCTGGAACGGGTTTTGGCATAGGGCATGCGCAACACGCGGCCCAAAAGCTGTTCCACTGCCGTGGCGGATTTCGTATTGGCCACGGAGCACAGGACATAGGCGAAAGAACAATCCCATCCTTCTTTCAGTGCTTGGACAGTGATTATATAGCGGATCGGGCAATTCGGGTCGAACAGATTGAGTGAATCAAGTTCTCGCTGCTCGCCCGTAGCAATCGCAATCTGGTTGCGGTCAATTCCCTCATTCTCAACAAGGTATTTTTCCAGCACCTCGACGGTGGTGTCTTGGCCCTTGTTTTCTGCCTGAAACAGGATAATTGGCCGAATATAGTCCTTATCCTTTAAGGCAATTTCTTCCAGTTTCTGACGTGTCTGGATGCTGGCCGTAATAGCTTCCTGCCATGAAATATGGTCTGACAGGATAATTGGTAGCTTGATCATTTGTTCGGCCTTTAACTCAGCAGCCGAAACGGAATGGATGATATTGCTGTTCTTGGCAGGTGTCGCCGTATATTCAATCACGCACGACGCATTGACACGGTTCAGGACTTCAACGCTCAGGTCTGATTTTGCATTATGCGCCTCGTCAACAATCACTAATGGACGATGCCAATGCATTAGGTTGGCAAAGGAAAACTTGATTTTCCCTGAGGCCTCATCTTTTTCCATGCCGGGCGACTGCGCCGGGACTTTACTAAAATGTGGCTCAAGGTTCTCGTCATGATCGTAAACTTTTCGGCCTTCCGTGTTATCGACGCGCAGTGCGGCAAAGGTAGACACGACAATACAGGCTGCATCGGAAATATCCTGCGGGCGGATCTGACGGAAATCAGTAATGTCAAAGACCCGGAAACGGCCATTGAATGTGTCTTCTAACACCCGGCGGTTAGCATTATCCGGGTTTTTCAATGTCTCAAGTGTTTGCTGTTTGATGATATTGGTAGGCACCAGCCATAGGGTCAATGGATAATCATTTTCAACATAGCTTTCCCCGGCCAGACGGATCGTATGTGCAGACAGCAAAGTTTTCCCACCACCGGTAGGTAGGCGCA
Organism: uncultured Micavibrio sp.; assembly: GCA_964633355.1. Classification (GTDB taxonomy): domain Bacteria; phylum Pseudomonadota; class Alphaproteobacteria; order Micavibrionales; family Micavibrionaceae; genus Micavibrio_B. Next base: position 19,634 of record CAZWGO010000001.1, on the reverse strand, counting down.
AACAAGCGTATGGAGTTATTTCCAATCCCTGTAGGGCCTGATATGGCTTAAAAACCATGCTGCCGTAACGATTGTTTTGAATCTCATCATATGCCTGTTTCGCACCCTTGAATCGCGCCAGCTCCAGATATTGGCGTAGTATTTCGAGAGAACTTTCCTGATATTTTTTAAGCTTGATCATATATTATTTCCTTTTTCCCCGGAGAACAGGCAGGCAAAGATTTTCAATCTCTGAAATGGCGCTACCCAAGCGTTGTTCTATGTCATCATTATTGGACGAATAAATTATATGACGATAATCCTTTGTCTTCTCACCAGATGCTATCATTTGTCCGGCTACCCAGATTTCGTGCCTAACTTTCCGTACTTTTTCAAAAGCCTCTGTATCACCAAAGGCCGCACGGAACTCTGGCTCCAGACGGTTCATTTCAGCTAAGGATTCTCCTCGGCCATTCATTCTCAAAAGTATAAGGCCACCACTGGTATTTTCTTTCATGCCTTTAATAAGTTCATTATCCTCTGGTAATTCCTTCAATTTCTTCAGTTCACCCTCAAACCCAAAAGGTGACCTGATCTGCTGGATATCATTACGAAGATGGTTGAGAATTCGTATAGCGTTCTTGGCAAGATCGAACTTATGTTCAAATTGCTTGTCTTCCCTGAATGCATATCCTGTATATGCAAGCCATAGGGTGCCTGCACCAATGGCCAGTGATCCAATAGTTGAAAGCCATTCCCTTAGCATTTCCCAGTCCATCATCGCGCCTTTATGTCGTATGGGGTTTGCTTGAATGTAATCTGGTATTCGAACAAGCGAGCGGGCCCGAGGCGGCTAGTTTCACCATAGATTACTTTCGGCCCATCATGTGCTGGCAGGCTTTCCAGTATCTTGCTGGTCAATACGTTGCCACCATCCGGGCGTTTGTCACCAAGGATGCCATTATAAAGCAGGTAGTAGGCCACGCCATCATGAACGCCCAAAAATGGGCTATTGCCTTTGCCCATATAAGGCGTGCGGGTTTCGGAAAACCAGATGTGTGCCGCAAGATGAGGGAAGCGAATGTCAGGATTGATATGCCCATTTTCGTCGAATACAGACTCGCCCAGCGTGTAAAAACGAAAACCGCCACCGCCGCTCCAATTCATATCCTGGGATATACCACCTTGTTCACCTTCAATGACTTTGACAAGACGAGGTTGGCAATGGGTCACGGCATGATCACCCATTTCTATCCCAATATAGCGGCGCCCCATTTTATGCGCTACAGCGGCGGTTGTGCCAGAACCAAGAAAGGAGTCGAGAACTATGTCGTTTAATCCTGTTGCTAAGTGAAGAATTCGATTTAGCAATCTCTCTGGTTTTGGTGTGTCAAAGACAGCATCGGGATTAAGTTTTATAATCTCTTTTTTTGCCTCTTGATTATGCCCAACATCTCCATACTTCCATATTGTCTGGCACGCTACTCCTTGTTTTACTTCGGAGAGAAAACGCTTCACAGCAGGAACATTGTTACCGCTCGGACCAAACCAAATACGATTGTCAGCCACCATTGCCTGAAAGACAGGTTCTGTATATACCCAGCAGCGGCCACTTGGTAATGTATGCTTCTTGCCGTTAGGTGCCGTTACTACATAGAACTGACTTTGAGTGCCGTGCCCCGCCTGCGCCGTTGAGTCTGCTGGCTTCCAAACACCTCGCGAATCATTGTCAAGATTCCGATAACGCGCATTCATCTCATCGGAACGCTCTAGTAAATTTGGATGCCATTTTTCTTTATCTTTGGCATAGACAATTATAAAATCGTGCGATTCTGAAAACCATTTCACAGCATTTTGGGGACTGTATCTCTTCTCCCAAATATTCGTTGCAATAAAATTCTTCCGTCCAAATACCTCATCCATAATCACCTTGAGATAATGCGCTTCATTATCATCAATCGTCACCCAGATGCTTCCGCCTTCTGATAAAAGTTCTCGCAACAATTCTAGACGCGGATACATCATCTCCAGCCATTTGGCGTGCTCCAGATTGTCATCGTAATGTTCAAAGGCGCTTTTTGTGTTATATGGCGGGTCGATAAAAATGCATTTCACTTTGCCTGCGTAATAGGGCAGCAAGGCCTTTAGTGCATCAAGGTTATCACCCTGAATAAGCATGTTTTCGGTATTCTTATCCCCGCATGACAGCTTGGGATCGGCTTTCAACAACCGGTACGGCACATGCCCGGCTTCCTTGATACTCTTGTCTCTGTTCAACCATTGCAAAATAGGCATTTTATTGTCATTTTTTTGTTAAATTCTTGAAATCAAATGACAATACGTAAAAATTATTTTGCTTTAAATCTTTCTTCCTAACTTAAAGTGATTTATCCCCGTTTTCAGGTTGATAAGGACACGGCCCTACATCCGCTCAAGTAGAAAACTCTAATTGTCTCAACTAGATAGGAAATCCAAACGTATATTATTACGATTTGTTGCCGCACCGTTGCCGCAAACCTACCGACCAATATCCTGAAGAAATTCGATTTCATCGCGCCCTGGGCTATAGCGAGATCTTCCATATACCTTGAACGCCGCTCCGGTGGCTCCTTGGCCTGTCGCAACCGCCATAACAGATATAGAAATATTTTCAGACGATGGAGCATAGCCGCGCGCCATGAGTCCAATAAGAAGGGCTTGTACCATTTTTGAAGTATCAGCTTGAGCTACAGCGATCGATGGAGATCTCTTGTAATAGATCATATAGTCAATGCGGCGATCTGTAGGTTCTCCAATATCAATCTTTTCCCAGTTTGGCGAAATATCGATCTGAGTTGGATAAGTTCTGGCAAAATCTTCTACGCTTTGACGTGCCGGAGCCTCTTTATTTGCCTGCATCGGCTCGATAACAGCAGTTTCATTCTTCGGCGCCATTATCCAAGCTATAACTAGAACTGTAAAAAATAGATAAATCGGAGACAGCAGGATGTTAATAGTTACTTTCTCCCATTTCTTCCATTTCCTATACGGAAATCTTGCCTCATATGTCTTTCCTACCGATACATCAAACATCGCAGCTCGTATCGCAGCCACAACGTCATGATCCATAGTAGCTAGGAATTTCTTGCCATCCTTAAACTCTCCCTCAACTGTTTGAGCTCCATTTGAAGCTGGGTCGATCACGTTCATTGAAAGAAGCTGATCGACTGGAATGACTTGAGGTCGGAAAGGGTTACCGGTTGGCATCCTAAGACAGTTTCTCAACCATTGGCCTTGTCCTTTGTTAAAATTACCCGCCTGAACCTTGAATGTGCCGAATGCCATTTTTATCTCCCTAAGTCTAAAACCGAAAACCACCAAGATTGCTCTTGGTGGTCTGGGTGTTAAGAACTGCTCTAAGAACAGCGCGATGCTTTTAAGCTTGCGCCTTGGACATGACATCGCCACCCAGGCCATAGGCCGAGTGACGACACGTGTTTCGGCAGTGTCATTGCCGCTTAGAAGAGGTTCTTAAGCCCCAGACCATTTACAGATGGCCCGTGAATACATTGCTCGACGCAATCCAGAATTGCAACTCTAAGTATGCTGAAAACTTCAAAAATTCAGAATTTAAAAAATGGTAGCCGAATGGCCGATTCGATTGGCAATGCTGGCATTAGAGGCTTACTCAAATAGCTGGCTATGCTTAATCTCGTTGGAATTAGAAATATCTTTATCTAGGCTGGTTCAGCTCCAGGAACCATCATTAAGATTTCAACAAGTATAAACGACTAGGCATCTAGCTTTTTAGTCGTTGTTAGCTCTTCCTAAATAGATTATTAGGATATCTAGCGTAAAATCTTTAAATCGAGCCCCAAATGTCATGCTGAACGATTTAGAAATAAGAGAAGCCTTAGTAGAACATCTGAAGTTCAGATCTATACGCCCAAAGGCAATCATGGAGGAACTGCAAGTTTGCAATGGCAAAGCTATTGCGGACGTGGTGGCGTTACATTCCGAGGCACATTGCTACGAAATCAAAGGCCAAAATGACAAAATTGAACGAATTATAGCCCAAGGCGCTTTTTACAACTCCTCGTTTAGAAAAATTACCTTAGTTACTACTGAAAACCATTTGATAAAAGCCCAGAGTATCGCGCCTTCACATTGGGGCTTAATGCTTGCGACAAATTCTGGTGACGCCGTCCGCATCAAGTATGTAAAAAAGGCTTGTATCAATCCGCATTTTGACGCGATGCAAGCTCTCCTTACTCTGTGGAAAAGCGAAATGCTCGACATATTGGAAGGTAAACATAAAAATAAACCGAGAGATTTTCTCGCACAGATGATCACGCAAACTAAAGATACTGTCGATTTAGGTGGCCTTATTTGCGATCGACTTTTAAATAGATACTCTACGTTACAGACTATTTAGTTTGGCCCATTTCGAACAATGTATGTAATGTGAGCATTTACTGAAGGTTTAATTACCGTACCTGGGCCAGCATTGCCGCCTAATCTTTTACTCTTTTCCTGAAAATACTTATCTCCGTCTGAATAACCTGCACCACGATAAAAAGTTCTGGAACAAAGATCTTTCGCGAGATCAAAATACTGCTCAAACCCTCCGGTTTTTAGCGACCTTCCTCTTAAAAAGAAATGATGACCTTCGATAGTGTAAACGATTTTTGCTGTGGTAATCCTAAGCATCGCCTGCGGCATAATGTCGACTTCCGAATAGTTCGGACTCACAATCGTGTAATCCCCATAGATAAGATTCGAATTGTTGGTGTTTGCAGCATGATAAATTTTTAATTCTTCTCGCGGAAGAAAGCACTCTTTATCGACAGACAAAACATCACTTATGGATGGAGGAATTGATGATCCAGCGACAATAGAATACCGTACCGGAAATTGTTTTGAAAACTTTGCATGAAACTTAGAAATTTTTCCGCCCAAGCTAGTTAGGTCCAAATTTTTACAAACTCGACAATCGAAGATAATGTCAACATTATCAAACAGTGAAAATAAGTTAGATAAAACGTCATTTATTTCGCCTTCTACAGCATCATAACTTTGAAAATCCTCATGGGTTAACCTTAGAGCAACGGTGTTAGAAATTATATCTCCCGATGACTTCAGTTTAAAAACCGCATCAATGTGAGCCTTACTCCTATCTACGCCAACAACTGGCACTACGTTCATAGGCAATAAATTGGCTATTAATAATTCATAAGGAGATGAACCCGCTATGATAAGACTTTCCTCTATATCGAATGTGTCCACGTACATTTCGTGAATTTTACCGATATATTTTTTCATACATTTAGAAATACGCTCAACACTGTGAGCGAAATTTTCCGGGGTATAATTCCCTTTGTTTTTTCTCGGAAAATCAAAAAACGGGATAATTTTTTCCAAAACATCCTCGTCCAAAAGCGAAAGCGAGATAATTTCGTTGGACTTACATTTCAGAAAAGGGACATATTTAATCATGACCAAAAATTATTTCTCTTACATTTATTTCGTTGATTATTTGATTATAGGAAGAATAGTCACCCGACTCATGCCTTAGTAGCCCCGCAACAATACTCGGATGCACATTCATTTCATGGGCAAAAACTTTAACGTCATTCGAATTACCCGTATACTTTGCTTTGCAACTCCTCAAACTTGCTTTGTCAACAAGAGACTGTTTAGCTAGCCGATCCGCAGAAATCTCAATCTCGCTTTCCGTGTCCGTTTCAAAGTCGTCAGCTATCGGTGTTTCTAGGAGTTCACTGTGTAGAGTGATATGCGCAAGTTCATGCATGAGCGTAAACCAAAAATAGTCTAGTCTTGGATATCTAAGACTGAGACCAATAACAGGATGGCCAGAAGGTAGCTTGAAAACAACCCCGTCCAATTTCATATTTGGAATTGCTCTGTCGTATATGAGAATTACGCCCTTACTACGAAGAAAAGCAGGAAGATCTTTCAAGTTATCTATATCTTCACTTAACTTTGATATTTGCTTTAGCTCGACTTTCTCGAGATTGGAGAAATCAGCAAGATCATTAGTAAATACTTCTAGTTGACCCAGCGACCTAATTCTAGAGATCCAAAGTGAGGCCAAGGATTTATCTGCGTGATTAAGTTTTCTAAACAATGCCGTATTCTGTTGCCAATTCATTGTCTTGTAGTAATCGTACAGAGATAAGAAATCGTTCTTATCTTTTATCCAACCTCGAGAAATCAAATCCTTTTTCGGTAAAGAATCAAAATGCTGTCTGAACTCTTTGAAGCGATCAAAGGCCTCGCGAGCGGACGTTCCATCCCACTCCCCACAAACAAATAAATCATCCCAATCAATTTTATCCATTATGCTAACTTCATTAACTCGGTTGCATTTTCCTGAGGGAGCTCAAAGTACATCAGGTTTTTTTTGTCGTATTTAGGAATGTTCACCATTTTGATTTTCTTGTAGTATTCCTTCGCCTTGGGAAGAGAGTGAAGAGAAAACCCAGGCGTAAGACCCAATGTGTCGATTGCGAAGCGAAGCGAGGCTTGAAGTAGAATTGAACCTACGCCTTTAAATTCTCTTTGACGAATTTTACAGGACCTATTCCAGGGAGCCACCGCTATATATTCGACATAAAATATTTTGGCTGTTTCGAGGGCGCTATCCTTGGGATGAAAAATTAAGCACGCGCCTTGCGGTTTGCCCCCAGCATACAAATAGAACCACCGATATTCATCATTAACATATGCACAGGATTTCTTTAACCAGTCCCAATGCAAATCTTCCGCCTGCACACTATCTAAGACCTCTTCTAATGTACTAGGGTCAAAGTTTTGCTGCACGATAAAATCAAATAGCTCCATCTGAGCTTTGACCCAAAATTTGTCACACTCAGTAGCGGAAATGATATTCCAGCCTTCATGTATAGAATACTCGATAAATTGACCATCCTTAGACTCGAGCTTACCTGAAGCGATGGTGGCGAGAGGCTGGCTACGAATGTCGCCGTTTTGAATTTTTTTTCTTAGGTCATCTAAATTCATTGTAAAATTATGTAACGCCAGGCTGTAATAAAATAACTCTGACCATATTCCATTCAAACCAAATATTACAGTTCAATTTTGATGTAAGCTAAATAGACTTGAGGGATAAAAGAGTAAAAGTACATTAGTTGCGGCAATGATGCGGCAACGGCAAAATAAAAGGCTCATTTCTGAGCCTTAAAATCTTCACTTTAGTCAATGAAATCAATTGGTTGCGGGAGCCAGATTTGAACTGACGACCTTCAGGTTATGAGCCTGACGAGCTACCGGGCTGCTCCATCCCGCGATCAATGAAAGAAAATAAATTGGTAACTCTTTAAGATATCTGGAGCGAAGGCGTTTGTACCCTACCCTGCTTTTGAACGCAAGCGTTAAAAGATAATAAATTCTCTTTTAAATTCAAAGTGTTGAAAGAAGGAGGCCAACAGCCCCGGCGATGATGGCCAGGCCTGCCAGGGGATTGACATCATCGTGCGTCTGACGAAGCTGATTTAATAAATAAAGCCAGATAGGCGTCAGTGCCATAATAATTCCAGGATAGGTCGGATTATCCGCCAGAGTCAGGGAAAACGTCAAGGCTAGATACATGCCGGCTGTCCAAAAGCCGCACCAAAAGCCACCCCAAAGCATAGGCGCGCTTAAAAAAGAAGTAACATGCCCCCCTGCAGGCTTTGGCAGGGCCACCACCCAGGCAATAACCGCACAAACACTCATCGATAAAAATGTATAGGCAATCGCAAGACCTGACATGCCGTGCGCTCCATAAAGAACCCATTTGGTCAGCGCGTCCGTCATCCCGAATGCAAGACCGACCGGCAAGACGATCACAAAAGATTCCCATGAATTATCGTTACGGCGAATTTTTTGCAGAGAGATAAAAATAATCAGCAGAGAAAAAATCGCGATCATCGTCTGAACTGGCTGATCCATCAAATTGATCCGCTGACTTGGTACAATTAGCCACCATGTCGCAAAGGCCCCAATCGCCGCTATAGGCATAACCATGGAAGTAACACGCCCGGTTTTCTTTGCCGCCAAGGATAAAAACATAATCATGCCAATGGCAGTAACGATTCCGTCAACGCCGGCGACCGTATAAAAATTCCGATTTACACTTAAATCTGGCCACACCATAATCGGCCAGGCAAAAGCAATCATCATCGCGGCAAAGCTTGCCCGCCATGCATTTAACACGCGCGCTTCGAGTTGAAATTTTCGATTGCATTCGGCCAATATCGCCGCGCAAAAACTGGCACCCAGCGCCCATAAAAACCACATATCGATATCCCCACTTGATATAAATCAAGAAAATGCAATCCGACGAGATTAGCATGAAATTATATACAAAAATATATTGAAAAAGCGCTGCTAAAGCGTAAGTTCCGGTTATTATTATCCGATTAGCGAGGCAATGCCCATGGAATTTGATCCAGCCCTTCTCTCCCGTATTCAGTTTGCCGCGAACATCACCTTTCATATCCTGTTTCCGACTATCACCATTTCGCTTGGCTGGATTTTGCTGTTCTTCAAACTTCGATTTCAAAAGACGCAAGATTATAAATGGATGAATGCGTATTTCTTTTTTACCAAAGTTTTTGCGCTGTGCTTTGCTATAGGCGTTGTCACTGGCATTACAATGTCGTTTCAGTTTGGCACCAATTGGCCGGGCTTTATGCTGACTGTCGGCAATATTGCCGGGCCGCTTTTGGCGTATGAAGTTCTGACCGCTTTTTTTCTGGAAGCAACTTTTCTTGGCATCATGTTCTTCGGCTTTCGCCGCGTAAAACCATGGGTTCATAATCTAGCCACGTTTTTAGTTGCCGCCGGCACGACTTTATCCGCATTTTGGATTTTGGTGCTCAATAGCTGGATGCAAACACCTGTCGGGTTTGAGATGGTCGACGGCAAGGCAATAGCGACCGATTGGGCACAAATTATTTTCAACCCGTCCCTACCATATCGTTTTACCCATATGTTACTGGCGTCGGCGCTGACGGCTGCATTTTTTATGGCAGGCATATCCGCATATCGCTGGCTTCGACAAGACCGTAGTCCTGCTGTTTTAGCAACGCTTAAAACTGGTATTTATCTGGCTGCCATTTTAATCCCAATTCAGATTTTCGTCGGCGATTTGCATGGCCTGAATACGAAAGAGCACCAGCCTGCGAAAGTTGCGGCCATGGAAGCGCTTTGGGACACCAGAACCGAAGCTCCGCTTATCCTATTTGCCCTGCCTGATGAAAAGGAAAGAACCAATAAATGGGTAGTCGAAATTCCCAAACTCGCCAGCATTATTCTTGCCCATGACAGCGCAGGTGAAATCAAAGGCCTGAACGATTTCAAAGGTAATCATCCGCCCGTGGCCCCTGTTTTCTGGGCATTTCGAATTATGGTCGGCATTGGTGTTTTAATGCTGCTTGTTTCATGGTTGGCGGGGCTTCATATCCGCAAAAATCAATCTCTTTCTACATTTTGGGGACGCGTATTGGTCGGCATGACATTTTCCGGGTCGATCGCAACAATCGCCGGATGGTATGTCACCGAAATTGGTCGCCAGCCCTGGCTGGTCTACGGCGTCCTTAAAACAAAAGACGCGATTTCCCCCATCTCCTCGCCGATGATCATGACATCGCTTGCCGGATACTTGGCCGTTTACGCTTTTCTGTTACTCGCCTTTATAACAACTGTTTTTTACATGGCGTCACATGCTCATGAAAATGAGAAAGACGGACCAACAAATGATGACACGCTGGGCGCATGGGGCGCACCGCTTGCGAAAGAATTACCGAAAGATAAGGGAACGACATGAACGAGATTATTTCCAGCGGCCAATGGCTACCGCTCGCATTCGCTTTTTTGATGGGTTTTTCCATGCTGGTTTATGCCCTGCTTGATGGCTATGATCTTGGCGTCGGCTTATTGGTGTCGCGTGCCAATGATCAGGAAAAAAATATCATGATTTCATCGATCGGTCCGTTTTGGGATGCGAATGAAACATGGCTGGTTCTTGGCGTCGGCCTTTTACTGGTTGCCTTTCCGCTGGCGCATGGCGTTATTCTTTCCAGCCTTTATATACCGGTCGCCATTATGCTGACCGGCATCATTTTCCGCGGCGTCTCGTTCGACTTTCGTTCAAAGGCACATACAAGTCACCGCCAATTCTGGAATTGGTCTTTTTTCGGAGGCTCGCTGATTACATCTTTATCGCAAGGCTATATGCTGGGCTCTTATATCATGGGCTTCGATCATAGCCTGAAGGGAATTGCTTTTTCGATTATCACCGGTTTTGCGCTATCCTCCGGCTATGCTTTGATCGGTGCATGCTGGCTGATCATGAAAACGGAAGGAGATTTACAACGCCGCGCCGTGCACTGGGCAAAAATGAGTCTAGTCGGCGCGATTGCCGCTATCACCCTCGTATCGCTGGCCACCCCGTTAGTGTCGCCGCGCATTTTTGAGAAATGGTTTTCCTTGCCTGAGATTTTTTATCTCTCGCCCATTCCTGTACTGACGGGCGTTTGCGTCATCGGCCTTTTCTATATTCTGTCAAAGCTTCCCAAGGCAAATGACCGCCATTGCTGGATGCCGTTTGTACTGACAATCGCCACGGCCATATTATGTTTTATCGGCCTCGCTTATAGCTTCTATCCCTTTATCGTGCCGGAAACACTCGATTCAAAAGGAATTTTGATCGTCGACGCTGCCAGCGCCCCGCAATCGCTAATGATCATTTTGGTCGGCGCCCTGGTCGTTATTCCGTGCCTGCTTGCCTATACATTCTTCGCCTATAAAGTCTTCCACGGAAAAGCCACCGACTTAAGATATGATTAATTTCTTTCTGGCATAAATAAATGTTAAAGTCAGAACGACTTAAACATTTGATGCGGTTAGAATAACGAGCATATCATGACGCTAGAAGACCAAGAAACTTCCCCTTTTTCCTATGCCTCAATTATCGGCGCGGCCTTTGGCGCCTTGATGATTATTCTCGCCATCTTGATTGGCACACGAAATTACTTAGCTTTTATCAGCCTTGAAGGATTGCTCATCGTTGTCGGCGGCTCCTTGGCCGTTGCCTTTATGAGCTTTCAGGCCAATCACGTCGTCATCGCGTTAAAAAGCATTGGTCATATGTTCATGAAGGCAACGGCAACCCATGAAACGTTGCACCATGATATGGTGGAAATAATCGCCTGGGCTAAAATCGTCAAAGCTAAGGGCATGCGCGGCCTCGAAGACGAAAACTTCAATAATCCAAAAAACGACAGCTTCGTTCGTTACGGCCTTGATATGGTTGTCAGTAATTATTCTCCCGAGGAAGTTCGCACGATGATGGAAACCGCGGCGGATGCGACATATGAACGCGACACTATTCCTGCACGCGTATTACAGGCCATGGCCAGCCACGCTCCGGCCTTTGGTATGGTCGGCACATTGGTCGGTATGGTAATCATGCTCGGTAACTTCTCCGGTGATATGTCCGGCGTCGGCAAAGGACTATCTGTTGCCCTTCTTGCGACGCTTTATGGCGTTGTCACGGCACGTCTTGTCTATATTCCTGCTGCCTCAAAAATTATCCAAAAGCAGGAAGGGCTACGTTTCCGCAACCAACTTATCACAGAAGGCATGGTGCTTCTCGTTGCGAATAAGACACCGCGTTATATTCAGGACTGGCTAAACAGCTTCCTGCGCCCTGAAAGCCATTATGATATCGATACTAAAATTCAAGGCCTTTTGAAAAAATAGAAATGCGCAAATCGAAATACAGAAGAAGCAGCGATCACGATCCAGGCTTGGATGACTGGTTGATGACCTATGCAGATATGATTACGCTACTGCTGTGCTTCTTTGCTGTATTTCTGTCTGTGTCTCAGCCTCGTAACGACAAACTCGAAGAAGCCAAGGCAGAGGTGAAGAAAGTCTTTGCCAATCCTGAAGATTTTTATCAACGCGAGATAGAAGACCCGACAGCCACGCATGAAAACCTGCCGAGCGGGAACGGCATCTTGCCGACAAACACAGCAAACCCTTTTGGTATCGTTTCGACCAACCGCAATGTCCAAATAACACCCGGGGACCGTATCACGACAATCGAAATGAGCAGCTCGGCTTTCTTTCAAAGCGGGGCGGCTATTTTAAATCCCGATGGTAAGCGCATTCTGGATACGATTGCTGCGATTATTAAAGACGAGAAATACAAGGATTATCGTGTTGTTATCGAAGGCCATACCGACGACTCGCCGATTAAAACGACACAGTTTCCTTCTAACTGGGAATTGTCTACAGCCCGTGCAGCCAGCGTTGTCCGCCTTTTGATCGATCAAGGCTTTCCGGCCAACAGGCTTAGGGCATCAGGCTATGCTGACACTTACCCGAAATTTCCCAATCGCGATGCCCAAGGGAAAGCCATTCCCGATAATCAGGCCCAGAACCGCCGCGTTATTATTCGTCTCGAAAAAATTGAAAAATCCAACTAATTCAATAATTTAAATAGCAGGAACCTTTGGCTTACAGATTTGTTTGTTATAGAGAGCAATGAGGTGAAGTTATGCCAAATTTAAAAGATGAAAAAAAACTCGATAAAGAGCTGAAAGATACGTTTCCAGCCAGCGATCCGACAAGCGGCAATGTTTTCGTGGGTGCGCCGGTCGAGCGTATATGTACGAATGACGAATGCGGATGTGAAGAAAAATCCGAAAAGTCAAAATAAGAAAAAGGCTGGTAATATACCGGCCTTTTTTAATAGCAATCTATAGACCGAAGAAGATTATCTATTTTCTGATCTTCTTTATCAATCCATTCATGAAGCGAAAAATATTCCCGCATTCTAGACCTTCGAAGCTCCGTTTTGTCGCTGGGAATGGCTTCCATTTCTTCCAAAAGCCGGCTGGCTTCTCTCGCAAAAACTCTTCTTAAATCAGACTGATGGCTCAGCAAATCACTGCGCGAATCATCATAAGGAAATATAGAATAAGCAGGCATATCGATCCATAAACTCAACAAGTCTTTTATTTATAATTTCCTATTCCGGAATTGCAAAAGAAATTTTACATCCCGCAAAATAAGATTGATCAACCCAGATAGCGCCGCCATGCAATTCGACAATTTTCTTGCATAGCGACAAACCGATTCCCAAACCTTTTTGGTCGGCATCTTGCTGCTCGAATAGTTTGAAAATCCCGCCGATGCCTTTTTCTCCTAAACCAAGTCCGTTGTCCTCTATAGAAAAGACATGTTCTTTTCCTAATTTTTCATAGCGAATGATGATAATAGGCTTCTCGGAAGACCTATATTTAATACTGTTTTCGATTAAATTATGCAGGACCTGCCTAAAAAAATGCCGGTCTGACCTTATAACGGGCAGCGCGCTTGATCGTATCGTGACATCATGCCGTTTAATCTCATTGCCAATATTGAATTTTATTTCCTCTAAAATGACACTGACATCGACATCAGTTAGCTCGAGCTGACTTGAAGTGCCTGCTTTATAGGTCGATAAAATATTAGCAACTTGAGTTACCAAACCTTCGGCGCTTTTCTGGATCATAGACAGAATATCCATCGAACGCTTCGTCAATGAATTTTCTTTATCCATCGTTATAAATTCAATAGCTGACAAGATTGATCCGATAGGAGAACGTAAATCATGTGCGGCCACAGCTGCAAAATTTTCAAGCGCCAGATTACTTTGCGCCAGCGCTTTTTCCCGTTCCGACCAATGTGTGATATCGTTGCATATCCCCAGCATCAACATTCGCCCACGCTTGTCCGTATAGCGTATCTTATGCGTTTGATACATACGTTTGACGCCCTTATAATCCGCCAACTCTTCAATCAATTCGGCAGAACCTTGCTCAAACGCTTTTTGATCTTCACGCAAGAAAACCGCCGCTTCTTCTTCAGTAAAACTCTCAATCGTCGTCGTACCGATAATTGAGTCCCGCTGTTCAGGTGAATACATATTCAGGAAAGCCCGGTTGGCATATAAAATCCTGAAACGTTCGTCTTTCACGAAGATCATATTGTTACTGTTTGACAACATGACATCTAGAAAGTCTTTAGGATCTGCGGCTTGTATATCTGTCACGATTTTGGAATACGCCATGCGCATGCCTTTGGCACTTAGGGTCAAATATTTTATAACTTAATGGCATGAATGATAGGATAAAGAACGCTACTTTACCAAAAAAAACCTGTATTGCTATGCAATAGCAGCCATAGAAGCATCCTGATTTAACAGCCTTCCTTTACTACTTTTAATATCGACACCTTCTTCACGCATGGCTTCTTCAATTTTTATTTCGATCCGTTCCTTGATTTCCATTTCTATTTTAGCGCACTCTTTCGGGTCAAGGGAGGCAAGCTCTTCTTCCGTATAGCCTAGTTCCTTTAATATCTCTTCGCGCATCAACTCTTCTGGCGTCTTGTCCATATATTCCAGAAACTCTTCGGAAACGCCTTTCTTTTTAACGGCAACTTCTTCCGGCTCGACATCGATTGCTTCGCTCTCTGAAGATTGCGCGATTGCCTGTGTCTGCCACAAAGTAGTGGCCGTGCTATTGCTGGATAATGCCGCACCGGTAATCGCTTCCGACGGCCCGGCAGAATTTGCCGGGTCCAAAGCGCCTTTCAGTCCCTGCTGGAATTTTTCTTTCGCTTCTTCATCTGGAGATTTAACCCAGGTTTTATACAGGTTTTGCTGGATTAAACCGTTCAATCCGGAAATAGACATCGTCATAGCCTCACTTAAAATGCAGCTAATTTGATGCAGATTTTAGGCCAGCTTTAAAGATTATGTTGAGGCAGGAATTTCGGGCAAATAGCTAATGGCTCGTCTGATCTTGCCAACGGCAAAGAAATACTTCTGGCGACCGCAGCTTGGTGTTGAATACATGCGCTCCATTGAGCGTAGGGATCGACACCGCTAATCTGCTCTGCTGTTACTTCGACATTATTAACAGCAACAGTGGGCTTGCCAGCTTCGGGGGAACATTGTGTTGCAAGAAGGCATAATCCGACAGACAAGCTAAATACTTTAGTCAGGCATTGAGCCGGATATTTATATTCACCGTTTTGGATATCTTCGATAATTCGCATTTTTTAAATTCCTTCAAGGAAGATCATATAGCTGATCTTATAAAATTATGTCAATAGGAATTTGAATTGATAACTTTAGTAAAAAATATTACTCAAGTGAATGTCCAAACTCATCAGCATCACCGGCAAGCTCGGCAGCGGTAAAAGTACCGTTACCAAAGAACTTTGCTCTCTCTGGAAATGTAACAAATATTCGACAGGCGATGCTCAGCGTCAACTGGCCCAGCAGCGTGGTATCACCACCCTAGAACTCAATCTGATCTCCGAAACCGATCCAACCATTGATCGTGAAATCGATTCCATGTTCGGTAAGATTGCATTATCCGATGACGATCTGATTGTAGATTCCCGCATGGCCTGGTTCTTCCTGCCCCGCTCCTTGAAAATCAAGCTGACTGTGCAAGGCTTTGAAGCCGCGCGCCGTGTCCTTCATGATCTTGAACGCACGTCTGAAAACAGGTCATCCATTGAAGACACTTATCAAAATCTAAAATCCCGCAGGGAAAGCGAACGACGCCGTTTTATTCAGACCTATGGCGTCGATATAGAAGATGAAAGAAATTTCGATCTTGTGATTGATACGACAGATGCCAGCCCTAAAGCCGTTGTCAATTTAATCGACCGTCAGGCCGCGCGTTATTTTTCCTCGGCTCCGATCCATAAATTCTGGGCCAGCCCGAAAAGCATGTTTCCAACCGGCCCCGTACCAGATCTCTCCGACCGCGAAGGACAGGAATTGATCCATTCCATTCGAGATGAGGGTTTTGACGAACAATTCCCGATCACACTTGCAGGTAACGAAAACGGATTCTTTATATTCGACGGGCACCGCCGGGCAAGTGCCGCTTTGGTAGAGAAAAGAAATTTCGTGCCAGTCAATTTTCTAGGACATACGGATATCAGCTATCGACTGACGCCAGAAGAATTCATCAAGGATAAATTCGATATCTCCTTGGTCGAACCTTGGGAAAAAGAGCATGGCTTTAATTTCAGCCACTCGCCAATTCGAACAATCAGCGTTTAAGCCTCATCAGGCGCTTGATATGTAACGACACTGCGGACTTTTAATCCATTCCATTGATAGGAATGTTTATGTACGAATGGCAGGTCTATAAAAGACAATAGGGCTTTCACTTCATAGCCGGCCTGCTTGCACAAATCCGCCGACGCCGTCATTGTCCCGCCTGTTGCCAATACATCATCGACGATAACAATGCGTCCCTGCCCGTGCATGACCTGCATTCCCGATGTCGAATATTCTGTTGAATAGGCCATTTCGGAAAATGGCGGTGGAATTTTTCCTGCCTTGCGGATCATTTTGAAATTTTTGCCATACCGATCTGCCAGAGCGGATGCAAATATAAAACCCCGCGCATCGACACCGGCAAAAAGATCGACATTCTTCATTTCATCTTCAGTCAGCAATCCGCCGATCGCGGCAATCGTGTCGCTAAAATAACCTTCCAGTAACGGGGAAATGTCACGAAACATAACGCCCTTGATCGGAAAGTCTGGAACATTTCGAATATGGACGGCTAATGGATGCATAAGTTTCTCTAATAAATTGTTACAGCCCATACATTATCACGGCATGAGAATTTATAAATACGCGCATTTTCAATTTCATGCCTTTTTTGCGGCTGCAGCGCTTCCATCACGCGGCGGATCGTCCCTCCATGACAGACAAAAAGCGGCACTTCGCCTGATTGAAGATGGCGATTGATAGCAGCCAGTACACGACCGGCATGATCAGCCGAGCTTTCTTCACCCGGTAAGATTTTCATTTCCTTTTGGCGTATCTCCGTGATCTTGCCGTCCAGTTCACCAAGATGCCGCTCATTTAGATCAGGGTCTTGCTCGATCTCGATCAAACCAGTCACGATAAAAGCTGTTACATGCGCTCTTATCAAGCCACTTGAGACAATCAAATCGGGCTTTGGGTCAAGACCCGCAAAGACCAGGCTGGCCATTTCCGCCTGCTTATATCCCTTTAAAGTTAAATGCGGATTACTTCCGGCGCCGGAAATCATACCTGCCGCGTTATTGGCGGATTGCCCGTGGCGCATAATATAAAAGGGTTTTGGTACAAGCATTATATTTTATTCAAAAGATTAAGCCCGGATATGATCCGGGCTTGCTGATCATATCTTATTATCGCTTAAACTAAAAATCCAGTTCTTCACGTCCAACGAAAGTATCACGGTTCATATCTAGTGACTGGAATTTCAGCAAAATCGCTTTTTCGCGATTCACCTGATCATGAGACAGGGATTTCTGCGCTCTTACATCACCCATATCCGCCTGCATCTGCAGGTAAGCTTTGTATTCGCCCAAGTTTAGCTTCTGATTGCCGTCTATGTCAGCACGCATGAAGGATTGCGCGCGTGTGTCTGGGCGCTCTTCATGGGCGCAAGCAGAGAGAATAAGAGCAGTTGACGCGATAGCGAGTGTTAAAATCTTTTTCATCCGAAATACCTTTCATTAATGACAGCACCAACAAAAAAGCCCGGTAATCGTTCCGGGCTTAATCACTTACCTAAAAACAGAATTATTGAAGTCCGAGATCTCTGCGAATAAGGGCAATCATGCGATGCTCTTGTTCAGTTTCAGGATTAATACTTTCAACGATAAGGCGGTGTTTTTCAGCCTTAGATATTTCCATGCCTAAATGAAAATTTTGGTTAATTTCAGCATAGGCTTCTATAGCAGCTTCGGCTGAATGCTGGACGGCTGCTTTAAAAATTGCGGCAGTCGGCGATAGTCGGCTGTCGTTACTCATTAGATAAACTCCTTTTGTTACTCAGTTTGAAGCAATTTAACCATTTATTAGCAGATGTCAATATATTATGTGAATTCAAATAAGGATTTTTAAATGGATGACATTAAAGGTAAAGCTCGTCGATCATTTGCAGCTTGTGTCGAGCAGAAAACAGAAGCAACGCCTATCAAAGGCTTTGATGATGTAGAGGTTAGACAAAGCGGCCCTAACCATGCAACCGCCACCTTTTGAAGATGGTAACCCAACCATGATTGTCGACAGCGTCAAGCAAGGTAAAGCCGCTCGCGTCACCGGCGCGGATGCGCTTGGGATCGATAGCGCAACGGTTAATCTAAAAGCCGGAGTAACTCCTGGGACACCTGATTTGAGCCGCTCAGCTGATGAAAGAGCCATGGCCGCCGGCATCAAGATTGCAGCGCAATGCCTCGCTCCATAAAGATAATCTCTAGGGTATGATCGTGATAAACAGGAACATCGCGAATATCACAAGATAAACGATTCCTTGTAAAACGGTCGTTCGACCTGTGCCGATTGTAATCATACTGACAGCCAGTGTCAGCGCGAGGAGTATCCCTTCTTTCTCGCCTATTCCTAAAACTAGTTTGAGATCAAACATGACGGCAATAAGAACTACAAAAGGAATGGTGAGACCGATTGTAGCCAGAGCCGAGCCCATAGCTGATAAGGGAACCTTAAATACCTGATTTTGTTTATAAATCATAAGGAGACCAATTATGCCCAAAGAAATAGAAAATAATTCAGCTAAAAAAGACGCTAAAGAATCAGTGAACCCGCCTGAAAACTGGGGCGATGTAGAATTGAAAGAAGATAGCGATCGCCCAAAAGGTCCGGCGCAGAGTTAGGCAACATTAACTGGCATTGCGGAGAAACGCGTCGTCTTGTATTATTTATTTCAAAGGCATATTCATATGAAAACTTTTTTACTTGCTCTGACTGCGATTTCTCTTACCGCCTGCGTCGGCGGCGGCTATCCGGGTGCTGAAGTGCCAAATCTGGATACTTGCTATCCGGGCCATGAAACAAGCAAAGACTGCCATAACCGTCGGCACATTAACCCCTGATAGTTTTTTGTGAACGAATAATATAAAAAACCCGCCAATGGCTTTGAGGCCAGGCGGGTTTTTTGAATTCTTAAAATCGATAGTTAGTAAATTCTTTCTTCTGTGCTTGAAAGATTTGGCAGCGACTTACTCTCCCATGGCTTGAGCCATAGTACCATTAGCCCTGAGGTTTTTCACAGTCCAGTTCGAGATGGGATGGCGTGTTGCACACTCGGTAAAACCACCAAATCATTCAAGAACAGAAAAAAGTAACACAACCAGTTTTAGATTTGTCTGGCTTCATAAGATTTTATCTTATGCCGAATTCATATTCACAGTCATTTGGTTCGTTCACTAAAAGTGACCTTACCACTGCGCGTAATAATCACGACAACAGTCAAAAACCGTTGCGTGGAATTCAAGCCGATCGAGCAATTAGTACTGGTTAGCTGCAAACCTTACGGTTCTTCCACATCCAGCCTATCAACGTGGTGGTCTTCCACGGCTCTGATAGGGATACCTAGTTTTGAGGTCGGTTTCACGCTTAGATGCTTTCAGCGTTTATCCGTTCCGCACATAGCTACCCTGCGATGCCACTGGCGTGACAACAGGTACACCAGAGGTGCGTCCATCCCGGTCCTCTCGTACTAAGGACAGATCCTCTCAAGTATCCAACACCCACGGTAGATAGGGAC